>JBGSJL010000036.1:0-5643 GCA_041741955.1 Pirellulaceae bacterium
GGCTGGAAACGCGAGTTTCCCAGGAGCAGAAGGATCTAATTGAACGAGCGGCAGCTTATACCGGTCGAACAGTATCCGACTTTGTAGTGGCTCACCTTGAGGTTGCCGCCAAGAAGGTGGTCGAGGAGTATGAACGAATAGAGCTCGTCAAAGAGCAGAGCCGAGTGCTGGTCGATGCCCTTTTATGTCCGAAGCGCCCTAACAAAAAGCTCCGCAGTGCAGTGGCCGAGCACCGCAAACGAGTCCAGAGTAGATGAGCGATTTTGTATGCGAGGCACTTTGCAAACAGCATGATCGGCAAGGTTTTGACTGTGGTGTTCCCGTACTGAACAACTAACCTGTCAAGATAGCCAACCAGGACGTGAAACGCAAGGCAGCCACTGTTGAAAAACTGTAAACACCAAGATCCCCCTGTAAGTTCACTGTGGGCTTTTTGCTACAACTGAATCATTGGCTTCATGCCGACCGAGATGCGACAGAAAATTTTTAATCCTGCGTACTTTATATCACAGTCATCCCGAGGCATTAATGAATGCTAATTCGCAGCCTGATCCTGTACCGTACGCTGGTCAACTTGAGTCACTTCCACTCTTTGCACAGGCACTCGTCGCCTGCCGCATGGCTCGCCGGGCTGTCCAGGCAATGCTCAATGGCGCAGACGAGAAGTGCGCGCTACTCGGGTGCGATGCCATTGAATCCGTCATCGAGCTAGGAGTAGGTTGGTGCGACGACAATCCTGTGTTGAGTTCATTAGCGAGAATCTCCAGCACGCGCGACAATGAAGCGGCACTTGTTGCCTTAAATTGTGCAATCGGTTCTGTAGGTGCTGCCCAGAGCGCAATTGATTTCCCAGTTTCCACGAACGTTTCCCCCTTTGTGCAGCGTTGCATCGAGGCGGTGGTTACTGACCCACGTATTTCCAAAGTTCAGGTCGTGATCATACTCAAATCCGATATCGATCAGATAACCTTTGCCTGTAAGGAAGCGAAAATCGATACCTGCGATGGCGTGAGCGATTACGTGCTCGGTCGTCTTACTCCCTGTCACGCACTTTCGCTTGTCGAGCCACCGCGGTGTATTGAGGAGGAGTATCGATGAGTTGGGCGATCACGTTTGTCGCAGGCCTGTTGGGCATGCTCAGCGGCGGCTTAGGTATGTTCGCGATTGCCAACGCTTGTGTGAGGTGGTATCGCATTTCGAACTTTGAGGGCGGTTCCGGCTATTTCGTGATCGGACTAGCTATCTTGGGCGGTATCAGTGGGTTAATTCTTTCGATCATCGCCGCGCGAGTGGCTCATGCTTTCATCGGACCGGAATGGTACACTCAGGTTGGCTGTGCGCTTGCCGTTGTCGCCAGTGCGTTGGCAATAGTTCTTGTAATCTCATATCTAGGAGTCGATCGCACGCCGGAAGTGGGCGGCCAGGGCGTCGTCATAGCTTGGGAAATCAGACTCCCGGCTGACGGCACTGACGAGTTCGCGCCGCGTGGTGATCCGCGAGTATGGCCTGATGTCGAGCTCCGACTTGAGCTTGTTAGCGTTTCCAACCATAAACCCCGCGGTGCGCGCGAGGCAAAATTTGACCGCGCCGCTTTTCGCCAAGAGGATGGCCAATGGATACTGTCCGCGCATGTCCCGCTCTTCACAAGCAAGGGCGAGTTCTGCGTCAACCTCACTCTTGGAGGCCGCGACGACGGCTTCTGGCTGGCAATGCGCCCAGTCCCGCATGCAGCATACTCTGAATGGAGTGAGTGGTCACGTACGAACAAGGGAGGCGACAAGCCGCAGGATGCTGCGGCGGTGATGTATCGGTTTAGATATGAAAATGCAACTGAATAGTTGCGTTGGACGACATTTGTTGGCTGGAATGTTCCCGTTCGGAACAAGTACCTTGTAAAGATCGCCAACCACCCATGACGTATCCAGACCGATCGCGACCGGACCCGGCAATTCAGGTACGTTACCGCAAGCGATCTCGGCTGCCTTGTGCAAAGCGGCCTTGATCTTAGCTGGCACCTAGTCGTCGGTGTCCACATACGCAGCAAAGTACTGGTATGGAAACTGACGTGAACGAGCCACTTCAGCAGCGACGGCGATGCGGTCGGCAACATAGTTGACCATTTCGGTCGTTGCGAGTACATCGTGACGTAGCAGGGTGTTCAAGTTCACGCGCGGTGCCGTCGGTCCGATCTTGCGAGCGATCGCGGCCCACACACTTGGCCCCTTGGTAGCGTCCGCGAGCAAGTCCCAGCGTCACCGACGGAACTTACTTGTGGGTCGTCAACGACAGCACGACCGATAAGGTTTTCAAATACACGATCAGCGGTTCACTGGTCGGTAGCTGGACTATCGACTCGGCCAACAAGACTCCCACTGGCTTGACGATTGATCCGACCAGCGCGAGCCAGTCAATATGGATCGTCGATAGCGGCACCGACAAGGTCTACGAGTACGTCCATTCGCGAAGTAAGACCTCAGGAAGTCAATCAGCCGCAGTCGCGTTTGCCCTCGCCCCAGGCAACACCAACCCGCAAGGCATCGCCGATCCTCCACCGCCAGGAGCACGACTCCAGTCAACGACTACCAGTTTAGCGTCAGCTTCGATGTCGCTCGCTCCAAGTTACGACCAGTCCACTCCAAAAAGGGTGACCGCCACAGGCTCCGGGCTAAGCACTTCCAACCCACGTAACGATGAGCAGCGCGAAGAGCGACTGAATGTGAACGAAACGCGACTTGATCGTGTCCTGTCCCCGTCAGAAAACAGTAAGACGCCGGCAAGCGACATCCATACTGCAGGTATCCCACCAGTCCGAATCGAGCGCTCATCGCGAGTCGCCGACGAGGATGCCGGACTCTTGTTCGACGCTGCCTTGCTCGAATTGTTGACCGAACACGGAGTCTCACATTAGCAGCTCAATTGATTGGACACCCAAAGTGTAATCGGTCAATCCGCTTGCAATCGCAGCCTGGCGAACTGAGTGTGGTTGGCTGGGCGATTAACTCTTCATCGATGGTGAACTGAGCGTCATCGATTTTGGCTTCGTTGACAACGAGCTTAAATATCATCGTGGTTTAGCTCTAACCTAGTGACTGCCGCATGGCCGAAGCTACGCCGAGTGTGAGACATCGATCGAGCGTGTATCGATGCGAGTTGCTCAAGGCGGACACGACGTTCCCGATGACAAACTGAGGAATCGCTTTGAGCGGACCCAAAAGAACCTCGCTCGTGCAATTTTGCCTCTGCCACACGTGATTGTTTATGACAACAGTGATCTGGACCATCCCTTTCGACTCGTCCAACAATACCACCACGGCACGCAAGTCATAGATTGATTTAGTCGCTAAGAGCCACGCCTCCATCCGAGCCAGTGGTCAATCCGCAATTGGCTTCAAAAGAGCAGACTCTCAAACTCTTTAAACACGGTCGCTGGCATTACTCTCGGATCCTCCCATCCTGTTAACTAGCGTGTCGCTGCTAACTGAGAGAGTTCGCGAGTTTTGGTTGCTCCCCAGGCGCAACCCTCTTCGTAACAACACTCTGTTGCAGATACCTTCCGAACACGTGAGTAGACAAGCACTTAGCTCGATTTGATGATTTTCGATGGCGGCTTTTCGAGCGCAACCACCTACGAAAAGAAACAAAGCCAATTAACAAGATCAGAGCATCAAAGGACTCTGATTCCATGAACTCAGAACGTAAGGCTCGAGTCACTCGAATGGTCAGGTTCTGTCGAGCGGATTGAAATGGGCGGTTTGCTAGCGCCACGATGACTCTCCAGATGACGGCGAGCACCGACTTGATGAAGTCAGGTTCAAGAGCATCAAAGAGGCGTTTGAGAGGACTGAAAGTTGTGATAACCTTTTTCGTAGCGTCCGTTCCGAGTGAGTTGAATAGCGGCAAAACCAAAAATACTCATTAGGACACCGACGCCATTTTTCGTCAATTGTAATTCGAAATTCTCGGACGTGCGAGCCTGCTACTAGGCCGACTGCACACCCGGCGTACGATTTGACGGAGACGTAATTGATTGGTGAAACTAGGTTTGTTGGACCGCCTGAGTGGGTTTAGTAGCGGTTTTGTCACCCCTTATTGGAGCCAAATTTGCAATAGCGGCACAGTCGTGGGAAATTCCTTCGATTTCTGGCCCAGATGGCGTGACAAGCGGTCCTGAAGTCGGCTTGGACCAATAGGGGAGAATTATGGTTACAGCATTTCAAGCAAAATCCAATCGAGAACTGCTCGCCAAGGCTGCCGAGGGAGACCAAAAATCCTTGGAGTTTTTGCTAGCGGGATATTCTGGATACCTGAACGTCCTATCTCGTGGACAGTTGGCTAAAGAGATTCGACATCGTGTCAGCCCGTCCGACGTCATCCAGGAAACTTTGCTGGAAGCTCATCGGGATTTTCACCGGTTCCAAGGGACCGATATCGAGGCGTTCACCGCTTGGCTGCGGAAAGTGCTGGTGAATAATATTGCGAGTGCCGTGGAGACTCACCTCGTGGCTGCCAAACGTAGCATCCGTCGCGAACATTCCCTGAACCAATTGTCCGCATCGGTCGAACTATCGCACTCGCGTTTTTCAGCGATGGAAATCAGTCCACATCGCTCGCCCGCTTCGGAACTCGATCACGAGCAGTCGCTGTTCGATTTAGCCGCCGCGATTGAACTGCTGCCTGACGACTACCGCACTGTGATCACGATGCGGCACTTGGACGGCGATTCCTTTACCGAAATCGCTTCACTCATGAAGCGTTCGACGGGTGCCGTTCGGATGCTTTGGTTGAGAGCCATTGAACAGCTTCGCAAGACTTTGGAACAACCATGATGATTCATCAAACAATATCAAATCCGCAATCGCATGACATCGGTGTCGCTGACAGTGACAGAGCGCGTTCGTCAAGTCAGTCAGACGAAACGCAACAGTCGATCGCTGTCCAGTTGGACAATTACGCGTCGCGACTGGAAGTGGGCGATGAGAGCGGTGCAGAAGAATTGCTGAAAGATTTTCCTGAACTTGAACTCAATTGGGGCGAGCATTTGCAAATGCTTCGGGCACTGAGCCGCAGCTCCCGGCAAGCTTATCAAACCAATCCAAAACATTCAGTAGCAGGGGGAGGCGTTTTAGGTGACTACCAACTGAATCGAGAGATCGGTCGCGGCGGCATGGGGATCGTGTACGAAGCGACTCAAATCTCATTGCGGCGGAGTGTGGCACTTAAAGTTCTGCCGTTCGCGGCGGTTTTGGATAAACAGCAGGTTGCTCGATTCCGTAATGAGGCTCAAGCTGCCGCGTCGCTGCATCACCCTCACATCGTCCCCGTTTTTGCAGTCGGCTGTGAACGAGGCGTGCATTATTACAGCATGCAATTGATCGATGGTCGAACCATGGAAGAGGCGTTTCGTGAACTTACGGCTGGTCGCTCTCGAAGCCGCTATGACCAACCCGTTGCGAGTATTGCCTACAGCGTTCACTTTCGAACGACAGAGGAAATGCCGATTGGATCGCATTGCGAGTGTCCACTTTCCAACGCTCAGTACGACGATCAAGCAGTCCTGCCCCGCAAACATCATACGACTCGGCCAGACAATGCCCCGGCCGCCAGCACGTTGCAAACGATTCGTCAGCGTGGATACATCGAAGA
>JBGSJL010000037.1:0-43059 GCA_041741955.1 Pirellulaceae bacterium
TTAACCCGAGCCGAGGTGGCCACAGGAATTTGGAACGATGTCTGGTCTCGACAACTTATCCAGGCATTGTTGGCGACCGGAGAATACGCTGAAGCCTGTGCGGCTTACGAGCAAGTTGCCGAACGATTTTCCAAGAGTATTTCTTTACGCGTGCTGGCTGCTGAGGCTTATCGCTTTGATGGTCAGCACGAAAAGGGTGATCGGCTGCTGGCAGAAATACCCGTGCTGGTTCAAAACGCACCTTGGCAATTCTCAGATCGCGATAACTTGCTGGCGATTGGCAAGTTCCTATTGACGCTCGGCGAAGACGCAAGATTGGTACTGGACGCTTTCTTTGATCGTAGCTTGAAGGCGGATCCCAAGTTTGTCGAAGTGCATATGGCTATCGCTGAATTGGCTCTGGACAAAGCAGACTATCAAGAGGCCGTCAAGTCGCTCGATGTTGCTTTAGAGCTGCGTCCTGAGGATCCGCAGATACGTTTTTTGTTAGCCAAGGCCTGGGCGGCCTCAGATGCAACCAAAGCCACAGCGAACCTTAAAGCTGCACTCGACCTCAATCCTCGGCACGCGGACAGCTTGCTGATGCAAGCCGAAAACCTTATCAACTCAGAGAACTACGCTGATGCGCGGGAATTGCTGGCTGCTGTTTTGGATGTCAATCCGAAGCATCCTATCGCTTGGGCTTTGGAAGCCGCCATCGCACATTTGCAAGGCGACTATCGCCGCGAAGGAGAATGCCGCAAGTCAGCCCTCGCCACCTGGCAGCTCAATCCGCAGGTCGACTTTGTAATCGGCAAAACCCTGTCGCAGCACTATCGTTTTGCCGAAGGCGTCAAGTACCAGCGGCGAGCATTGCACATGGTGCCCAGTTTCCTGCCGTCGCGTTTTCAGCTTGCACAAGACTTACTGCGAGTTGGCCAGGACGACGAGGGCTGGACGATCGTCGACCAAGTCTCTGAAGCGGATAAGTACAATGTCGTGGCTTTCAACTTGAAAACGCTACGCGACCGACTGGCCAGTTTTGCGACACTCGAAGAAGCTGGTTTCATTATTCGCATGGATGCTCGCGAAGCAAAAATTTATGGTCCGCGCGTGGTCGCGCTGTTGCTCGAAGCCAAACACGTCCTCACCGCGAAGTACGAGTACGAGTTGACGACGCCGGTGACGGTCGAAATTTTTCCTCAGCAGAGCGATTTTGCCATCCGTACTTTTGGCTTGCCTGGCGGCGCTGGCTTTTTGGGTGTCTGCTTTGGAAGCCTCATCACGGCGAATAGCCCTGCCTCCCAAGGCGATACTCCGTCGAATTGGGAGAGTGTGTTGTGGCACGAATTTTGCCACGTAATCACATTGCAAAAAACAAATAATCGAATGCCTCGTTGGCTGAGCGAAGGCATCTCGGTCTACGAAGAGCTCCAGCGCGACGAGAGTTGGGGACAAAGCATGAGTCCGATGTACAAGGACATGCTACTGGGAGAAGATTTTGTGCCATTGTCCGAGCTAAGTGGAGCCTTCCTTAGCCCCAAGAGCCCCATGCATTTGCAGTTCGCTTACTTCGAATCATCTTTAGCAGTTCGCTACTTGGTCCAGACGCATGGACTGCCGCTGCTACGCAAGTTGTTGGTGGACTTGGGTGCTGGACTACCCGCCAGCGAAGCCTTTGAACGACTCTATGGAGACGCAGAAATACTCGACGAAGGGTTTGAACTGTATGTGCAAGAGTTGGCAGGAAATTACTTGCCGGAAACCGATTTTGAGCGCGATGGATTACCTGCGCGTGCGACGGTCGTCGAGCTCGCAGACTGGCTCGGCGAGCACCCCAGCAGCTACGTGGCTCAGCGATTACTGACAACCGACTTAGCCGCAGCCAAGAAGTGGCCCGAGGCCCTACAGGCAGCTCGCAAGTTGCTCGAGCTCTATCCAGATGATACGGAGTCGGGTGGTGCACTCGACCTGCTGGCGACGACCGCTCGAGAAACTGGGGATAGCGTTTTGGAGCGAACAACCCTCGAGCAACTAACCGGCTTATCAAGCGACAATTTGCCGGGCTTACTAAGATTGATTGTGCTCAATCGCGAAGCCCAGGATTGGCCATCACTTTCTGGCGTGGCTTCGAAATTGTTGGCTGTTCAGCCTCTAATCGTGACGGGTCATGAGGCGCTGGTGGAATCCTCTCGGCAATTGAATCAGCCTGAAAAAGCCATTGGGTCGCTGAGGGCGTTGAAGGAAATGGAGCCTGTCGATCCGGCGGCATTGCATTTTAATCTGTCGCAGATGTTGGTAGCGGCTGATCGGCCCGCCGAAGCTCGGGAAGAAGTTCTGCTGGCTCTGGAGCACTCGCCGCGCTACCGCGACGCGCAGAAATTGCTGGTCAAAATCCATAAGCAACTTAACCCAGTTCGACCCGCGCAATCGACGCTGGAAGTGGTTGTTCCCGAGGCAGGCGTGGCACCGCGCCCACGCTAGCCCGTGCGGCTTGACTTGGCTCATTTGGCACAAAGGATGATCGATGACATTCAATCACAACTCAGCAGGCCTGGCATTAGTTGGGCTGCTGTGCCTGTCGAGTTCGGTTTTGTTGGCGATGCAGCGCGGCTGGCGCGGCGGTGGAGGATATCAAGATCGCGGTAGTCGAGCTGGCGTGCCGATGTGGGACCACGACAAGAACTTTGACCACGATGCGTTTCGATTTGCGCGAGTCATTTATCGCTCCGACGGAGGCAGGTACGGACGTGGTCGCGGCGGCGGTTGGGACACCGATTACCCCGATGCCGATCTCAACTTTTCGTTGCGATTGCGGCAGCTAACATCGATTAAGGTAAACCCCGACCCGATCCAGCTCGAGCTTACCGATCCGCGCATTTTCGACTACCCGTTCCTGTACATGATCGAAGTCGGGAGGATGAGTTTGTCGGAGGTCGAGATTGCCGCGATGAGGAAGTATTGTCTCAACGGCGGCTTCATTATGGTTGATGACTTTTGGGGCGACGGAGCACTACTGAACATGCGGCATTACGCCAAGCTCGCGTTTCCTGAACGCGAGCCCGAAGAGGTTCCGCTCGACCACCAGATTTTCCAGTGCGTTTACCCGCTGGAGGAAAAGCCACAGATCCCGTCGATCCACAGTTGGCAGGGGCCCGGAGGCGATACGTATGAGTGGGGGCATGACTATGGCCAGTTTGGTTCAGCCCCACACTATATGGCGATTTATGATGATGCTCGCAGGATCATGATGTTCATTTGCCACAATACCGACTTGGGCGATGGCTGGGAACGCGAGGGTGAAAATGCCGATTACTTTCAGGAAGTCGCCGTCAAGAAATCCTACCCGCTTGGAATTAATATAGTTACCTATGCCATGACGCATTAGTTTCAGGCCTTCACAAGGCAATCGGCTAGTCAGCCTCCGTAATTTAATCCGATAACTTTTTCTGGAAAGTTCCCATACGTGAGTATCGATTTACTGAGCGATGAACAAGAGCAAATGGTTGTCGAGCATCTGCGCGAAAGTCGGACGCGGATCGACCAGGAACTTTCCAAGACAATCGTTGGGCAGAAAGAAGTAGTACAACAACTGCTGATAACGTTGCTGTCCGGCGGCCACTGCCTGATTACCGGAGCCCCTGGGCTGGCCAAGACATTGCTGGTTCGGAGCGTGGCTCAAATCTTTCATCTCAAGTTCGCTCGTATTCAATTCACACCTGACCTGATGCCGTCGGATATCACCGGCACCGAGATTTTAGAGCAGCGCGATGATGGCCGGCGCGAAATGCAGTTCGTTAAGGGACCGATTTTCGCCAACGTCATTCTCGCGGACGAGATTAACCGTACGCCTCCTAAGACCCAAGCCGCCCTGCTGGAAGCTATGCAGGAGCATCAAGTAACCGTAGCCGGTCGTCGCTACGTACTCGAAGAGCCTTTTTTTGTCCTGGCCACGCAGAATCCCATCGAAATGGAAGGCACGTATCCGCTGCCCGAAGCACAACTTGACCGCTTCATGTTCAACGTGCTCATCGACTACTTGCCGCATGACGAAGAGCTCGATGTGGTACTGCAAACGACGTCGCGGCGATCCGAAACAATCGAGCAATTGTTTTCCGGCGAGGATGTGCTGAAGTTTCAAGAAGTGGTGCGCCGTGTTCCGATCGCTCGCGAGACAGCCGACTTTGCTGTGCGTTTGGTCGCGTCGACGCGTCCCGGAAGGCCCGAAGCGACCGCCTTTGTCAACGAATGGGTCAACTGGGGAGCCGGCCTGCGAGCTGCACAAACACTGGTGTTGGGTGCGAAAGCGCGGGCGCTGTTGCAGGGTCGCTCGCACGCAGCCATCGAAGACATCGTGGCCTTGGCAGCTCCTACACTGCGTCACCGCGTATTGCTGAATTATAAGGCCGAAGCTGAAGGCGTGAGTGTCGAGGACTGCGTCGCCGAATTACTGAAGAGTTGTCGCGTATGAAAGCTGATTTGAGCCTTACCGACGCCGCTGCAACGCGACAGCGATGGTTTATTGATCCTGCGGCTATCATGCAGATTAAGAACCTGACGCTGCGTGCCAAAACGATTGTTGAAGGCTTCACGGCCGGTTTGCATCGCAGCCCACTGCACGGCTTCTCAGTCGAGTTCTCACAGTATCGACCGTACGTGCTCGGCGACGATCTACGGAATTTAGATTGGAAGCTGCTCGCCCGCTCGGATCGCTACTACGTCAAACAGTACGAAGACGAGACTAACCGCAGATGCTACTTGGCGGTCGATCAGAGTCGATCGATGCAATACGGAAATGGACAATACACCAAAGCTCAGTACGCACAGACCTTGGCCGCGACATTGGCCTATTATCTCAACAGTCAACGAGACGCTGTGGGCGTGATGACTTGTGGCCGAGCGGCTGCGGACTTTCTTCCTCCGCGGCATCGCACAGGCCACCTACAGCAGATCATGCATTTGCTCGGTCGCGAAAGCGAGGGGATCGCGTCGAATCTATCGTCGGATTTATCGCAGTTGGCTAGTCTCTCGCGACGTCGAGGCCTGATCGTGTTGATATCCGATCTGCTGACCGACCCAGAGAGTCTTTTTCAACCGCTGGGATATTTGCGCGGACGAGGCCACCAGATCTTGATCCTTCGAGTGCTTGAGCTGAGCGAAATCAATCTCCAACTTGAAAAGAGCTCGATGCTGCGCGACATGGAGTCGGGGCGAGAAATCTACGTCGACCCAATAACGGCTGGTGCGGAATACCGTCGCCGTTTTGAATCGCACCAGGCGCAGTTGGTCGATATCTGCCATCGCCGAGGTGCGCGCATGTTCACACACACCATCGATCAACCGCTCGACGCCGCGTTGCTTGAATTAATCAATTCAACACAGCGCATGTCGTCCGGTGCTGCGAGTGCGGCAACTCAGGCGCCCCGCGCGGTTCCGAGTTCCAGTCGAGGGAGTCGCTGAACATGGGCATGCTGGCTCCACTCTACGCTTTGGCGGCATTAGCAGTTGTCGGTCCGATCATTTTCCATTTGATCCGTCGGCAACCTCAGGGGCAGATGCAGTTTAGTTCGCTGATGTTTCTCTCGCCATCTCCACCGCGGCTTACACGTCGGAGTCGGTTGGACAATCTACTGTTGCTGTTGTTGCGAGCCTTGGCGATTGTCCTGATCGCTCTTGCATTTGCGCGGCCTTACCTGCGGCAAGAGAGTTTTCTGAATTCTACCTTGCAGGGCAGACTCATCGTGGCCATTCTCGACACTAGCGGCAGCATGCAGCGGGTCGATGTGTGGCAGGCCGCCCAACTCGAAATGCAAAAACTCCTGGACTCTTTAGCTCCCAATGATCGCATCGCCCTGTATACGATCGATAAAGAACTCGAAGCAGTGTTGGCGGTGGACGATGAAAATTCAACTGAGTCGGCAGCTTCGCAACAGACTGTCCGAACGGCGCTAAAGACCCTACGGCCAACATGGCACCGCACCGAATTGGCGAAGGGACTTAAATCGATCGCCGATTTGCTGAGCGCGTCTGCGATCTCTGGCGACCTTGATCCTACGGCCAGCAGCGAGATTGTGCTGGTCACGGATTTACATACCGACAGCCGACTTGAGTCTCTTCAGGGCTATCCCTGGCCGGAGTCAATCCGCCTGGATGTGCGCCGCGTGGCGCCAGTCATGCGCGGCAACGCGAGTCCGAGTTTGATGCAAGCTAGCGCGGATGACTCCGAGGAAAAGGCGAGCGAGAGTGCAGGGAATTTCGCGGTTAGCGTGCGTGTCGAAAACGATGCGGATTCCGTTGCAAATACACTGCAATTGTCGTGGGCCAATGGGGAACGAGCGCTGCCCGGCACTTCGACCACCATTCAAGTCCCACCAGGGCAGGTTCGCGTGGTGCCGCTTGGGACGCGTCCCTCGGATGGAAATGGAATCTTGCTACAGGGTGATGCTTGGGGCGGCGACAACACGGCGTTTGTTGTCGAGCCCGTTCGGTCTGTCGAACGAATCGTGTATAGCGGTAGTGTTCAAAACAAACCAGAAAATGATATCGGCTATTTTCTCGCGCGCGCACCGTTAGACACCGAACTGGTACGGCGCGAAGTCATAAATTCGCCACCCGTTGAATTGCCCGGATTGTTGTCCGAAGCGGAAACCAAAGTCGTTGTTGCCGAGCCGACTCAGGATTTGCTGGGTAAAGCGAATGTTCTTCGCGACTTTGCTGCCCGCGGTGGAATCGTTCTGATGTGTTTGTCGCGCGAGCTGGACGACCCCACACAGACCGCCATCTTCTTAGATGAATTGCTAAGCGTCAGCGGTACCCAGGTCGACGAAGCACCTCGCAAAGACTTTGCCCTAATTGCCGACGTCGATTTCCAGCACCCTATTTTTGCACCTTTTTCTGACCCTCGTTTCAACGACTTCGGAAAGATCCGTATCTGGTCTCACCGGCAGTTTACTACGCCCCAAAGCAATGATGTTGCCGTCTTGGCCGCACTGGATGATGAATCACCTCTGTTGCTAGAAGCCAAGGTTGGAACGGGTCGAATCTGGGTGCTAACCTGCGGATGGCAACCGGCGGCAAGTGGGCTGGGGCTGTCCAGCAAATTTGTTCCGATATTGATGGGTCTGTTGGATCCCACGGGGCGCAGTCGGCAGTCCCAGTTTACCTACGAAGTGGGCGACTGGATCGATGTGGCAGACTATGGAGACCTTACCGTTTCGAGCGAAAACGACCAACCCGTTACCGACCCAGCCATTCGGTTGGAAGACCAGCGATTGTCCTTCAACGAACCTGGATTATTTTGGTTAGTAGGAGAAAAGCTGCGAAGGCAGATCGCGGTACAAATTCCAGCTAGCGAAAGCCGACTGTTGCCCCTGGACACCGACATCTTCAACCAATACGGGATCCCACTTGGCAAAGTCGACTCCGATGAAACTCGGAAAGAATCACAGAGACAATTACAAGTAGCGGAGTTGGAGAGTAAGCAGCGGCTCTGGCAATGGCTGATCGTGGCAGGGCTAGTCGTACTGGGGATCGAAACGGTGTTGGCGGGATTAAGTAATCGTGGGGCAGCAGCATAGGTCGACGTTTTTCCACTGAGGGAGTTGGACATGGATTCCAGGTTAAGACAAAGGTTGGCTAGCGTCGCGGGCCGTCTATTTTCATTGCGACTTGGTTGGTGCCTTGCCGTCATTTGGGTTCTGGCAGCCCTGGCTGGATACCTGTTAGTTGCTGGTCCATACGCCGGAGCCGTGCCACCAAACCAAATTGTCTGGTGGTGGTTGGGTTCCACGCTCGGTATCGCAGCCGTGGTTGCCATCTTCATCCGAAGCAAGACTGTGAACACAAACGATATTGCTCGAAGACTCGAAACACGGTTTCCGACGCTACAACAACGTCTAATTACGGCAACCGAAATTTCTGTATCGGAATCTGGAAGCTGCGGATATTTGCAGCGCAGCGTTATCTCCGAGGCGCTGCGTCACGATGTGATGCACGGCTGGAAATCAATGATTCCAACCGCTAGCCTTTATTGTGCATGGGCGGTCAATCTAAGTGCTGTGGTGTGCATGATGTTCGCTGGCTACGGACTATGGAATATGCCTACGCGAGTCCGTGCTGCCGCATCGAGTCTGTTGAGCCCAGTCAATCCTTCGGCAATACCCATTGTGCTGCCCGGCGATACCGAGCTCGAGCGCGGGTCAAGCCTGATTGTGACCGCTAAGTTCGAGATGGCTGTTCCCGACGAGGTCTGGCTAGTTCACACTCCAACCGCCGGTGGCAATGTCGACTCAAAGCAGCCAGCAGAGTCGCGAGTCTTGATGCGCCCATCGCTCAGGGATCCCATATTTGCCGCATATCTTTACGATATCAAAGAGCCGCTGCGCTATCGCATCGAGTACGATCAAGCCTCTACGCACGACTACAAAGTAACGATATTCGAATACCCCGCATTGGTGAGAGCCGATGCTGAGTTGGTCTATCCCGACTACTCGCAACTCCAGCCGCGTACCATCCTTGACACTCGCCGCGTTACTGCCGCCGAAGGATCGACTTTGACATGGAAGCTGCATCTGAACAAGCCGGTTGATTCGGCGATGCTTTTGTCGGATGGACAGGAGCCAATCGAACTGGTGGCGGTGGCAAACGAAACCAACGTATTTGCCACCACGCTTGAATTGCAGGAAAGTCGCAATTGGAGCATCGCATTGCTCGATGCGGAAGGAAGAAAGAACCAAACCGACATTTTGCTCAAAGCCAACGTGCTTCCCAACGATCGAGCCAAAATCAAGTTGTTGGCGGGCGGTGATGCGCGAGTTTCGCCCTTAGAAGAATTCGAAATTGCCGCGCAAGTCAATGATGACTTTTCGGTGCAGGCCGTTGGCATCGGGTATCAGATTGGCGGCGGTGAGCTGCAGGAAATTCAAGCCGCGTTGCCGGCACAAGCCAGCCCGAGTACCGCTTCGAAACAAGTAAAGTTGAAGGAGACAATTCTTTTGGAGTCACTGTCTGCGGAGCCTGACCAATTGCTGTCCTATTACGTCTGGGCGGAAGATCGTAGTGACGATGGCCAAGTTCGACGTACGGTGAGCGATATGTTTTTCGCCGAGGTACGCCCATTCGAAGAAATTTATCGTCAGGGCGAGCAGCCCTCACAGTCTCAGCAGCAGCAACAGCAGCAACAACAGCCCGGTGACGAGCAGACCGAGGAACTCCTCGAGTTACAAAAGCAAATTGTCATCGCAACCTGGAATGTAATGCGCGAAGCAAAAACGTCAACGCTGCTCGGACGATCGGCGCCGGACTTGGTCATGCTGGCTGAAACACAAGAAACTGCTCTGGAGCTACTCGAAGAAAAGGCTGCCGAAGCCCAGGTGCCTGGCGCGGAGGAAATTGTTGCCCGCGCTCGCATCAGTATGCAGTCGGCTGCCGAACAATTGGCCGTGACCAGTAAGTCGTTGACGAAGAGCGATCTTATGCAATCGCTTTCGCATGAGCAAGCAGCTTATCAAGAGCTGCTGCGTCTACAGTCTCGGGAACACGAAGTCGTTCGCTCGCAGCAGTCGAAATCCCAGTCCCAATCAAAGCGTTCTCAGGCTCGGCAGCAGCAAATCGATCAATTGGAATTGAACACTCAAGAAAATCGGTACGAAAGCGAGCGTCTAGCACAAGAGCAACAAAACCAAGAGCAGAGCGAAATGCGTCAGGTCATCAGCCGCCTGCGCGAGCTAGCGAAGCGACAGGAAGACCTCAATGAGCAACTCCGAGAGGTCCAGGCTGCACTGCAAGCCGCAGAAACGCCGCAGCAACGCGAGGAGATCCAGCAGCAATTGGAGCGTCTTCGCGAACAGCAGCAACAAATGCTTCGGGACAGCGACGAGCTTCAAGAGCGTTTAGAGAATCAATCAAGTGAATCGATGCAAGAAGCCCAGCAACAAATGGAGCAGGCTCGCGAAAATCTGCAACAGTCCAGCGAAGCACTCCAGAACAATAATCCAAGTCAAGCGCTGGCTTCCGGAACTCGGGCGGAACAGGAGCTGAAAGAACTGCAGGATGAAGTTCGCAGACAGACCGCTAATCAATTCCAAGAATCAATGACCGATATGAAGCAGCAAGCCGCTGAACTGGAACAACGCCAAGAATCAATCATCGAGCAGATGAATAGTACGGCCAGCGACCCTTCGGCTGGGCTGCGTTCCGACACGCCAGAAAAAAATATTGCTGAACAACTTCGTCAGCAACAAGCGGAGTTGGAAAAGCTGCTCGACGATATGCAACAGACTGTTTCCGAAGCCGAAGAGGCTGAGCCACTGTTGGCTCAGAAACTCTACGACAGTTTTCGCCGCGCACAGCAACAGAAAATGCAAGATCGACTCAAGACAACTGAACAATTGGTGGATCGAAACCTACAGCCTCAGGCCCGCACGCTGGCTGGGCAATCCAATGAAGACCTTTCAACGCTTCGCGAAGATATCGACTCGGCTGCTGATGCCGTGCTGGGCAGCGAAGTTGAATCACTGAGGCTCGCGCTCAGCCAGCTTGATGCTTTGGCAAACGAATTGGACCGCGAAATTGCCAGTGCCAATCCAGTCGAGCCACAGTCTAGCGAACAGCCGCTTGGCGATCCATCGGGCGAGGAACAGGAGCAGCAACCAGGACAACAACCCGGACAGCAACCCGGACAGGCACAACAACCAGGACAGGCACAACAACCCGGACAGGCACAGCAACCCGGACAGGCACAGCAACCAGGACAGGCACAGCAACCAGGACAGGGACAGCAACCAGGACAGGGACAGCAACCAGGACAGGGACAGCAACCAGGACAGGGTCAGCAACCAGGACAGGGACAGCAACCAGGACAGGCACAGCAACCAGGACAGGCACAGCAACCAGGACAGGCACAGCAACCAGGACAGGGTCAGCAACCAGGACAGGGACAGCAACCCGGACAGGGACAACAACCAGGACAGGGGCAGCCAGGGTTGCGGCAGGCGGGTGGGTCGAACAATGGCAACAATCGCCAGGGAACGCCAGCGGGCCCGTGGGCACAAGCGGCTGAAAATAACAATCCCATTACGGGCGAAGGCTTCAGGGACTGGTCTGATCGTTTACGCGACGTCGAGGAACTCGTCGTGGACCCTGAATTGCGTTGGCAGGCGACGGAGATTCGGCAGGCTGCGCGCGACGTGCGAACGGAGTTGAAGAAGCATGCTGCGGACCCTCAGTGGTCGGAGATCGAGGACATGGTCGCCAAACCGCTGCGAGAACTTAAACGGAAAGTTGCGGACGAATTGATTCGTCGAGCCGCCGAGAAGACGGACATCGTGCCGATCGATCGCGACCCCGTTCCCAATCAATTCAGCCGCAGTGTGCGGAAGTACTTCGAGAATCTTGGGAGTGGCAACTAGTGTTCGATTCGGTGGTTCTCGGAGCTCGCGATTGGTTTTGGATTTCCGCCATTCTGGCAGCCGCTTTGGCTGTTTTGGCGATATGGAGCTACGTTTTTCGAAGCCAACTCTCCGGAATTCGCTGGCTTGCCATGTTGCTGAAGCTGTTGGCCGTTGCTGCGTTGGCATTTTGCCTACTGGAGCCAATGCAACGTTTAGAGCGGCCTAGACCCGGTGCGAATGTGTTGGCGATTGTGGTCGACAACAGTCGAAGTATGCAAATTAAGCCTGTAGGGGAATCGAAGAGTCGCGTGGAACGATTCCGTGATGGATTGGCTACCAAATCGCCTTGGCAGGCCAGGCTTGCACAGGACTTCGATGTGCGGCGCTATGCTTTCGACGACCGCCTGCGTGCCGTGGACGAACTGTCAGAGTTGCCGTTTGATGGTAATCATTCCTCGCTAGCCGATTCACTTTCGTATTTGCAGTCGCGATTTGCGGATCGCAACGTGGCCGGCATGTTGCTATTCACCGATGGTCTGGCCACGGACGACCTACAGACTCTGCTATCCACTACAGACTTCACTTTCCCCATTTATCCCGTCGTTCACTCGGAAGAGGCGCCACTGAAGGATATCTCGATCCGTCAACCGACCGTTTCTGTTTCCTCTTTTGAGTTGGCACCTGCGAGTGTCGAAGCGAACGTAGTTGCACGCGGTGTGGCGGGCGCGGATATTGCCGTTAAGCTGATCGATGCATCTGGAAAAACGCTGGACCGACAAGTCATTGCCTGCGAAGGCGACGATTTTGAGCGCAAAGTTCGCTTTCAGTTCCAGCCCTCCGAGCCTGGACTACAAATGGTCGAAATACAGGCCGTACTGGTTAGCGAGGAATCCAGTAACAACAAACTCCAGAGTCGGATTGAAGTCACAGCCGCCAACAACACGTGTCTACTGGCTGTCAATCGCGGCGGCGGTCCATATCGTGTTCTGTATGTTTCTGGACGTCCCAATTGGGAATTTAAATTTATTCGCCGCGCTTTAGAAGAAGACATCGAGCTGCAGTTCCATGGACTTGTTCGTATCGCGAAGAAAGAGCCTAAATTCAGTTTTCGCGACCAAGTGATCGAGACAGCCAACCCGCTCAGGGCTGGCTTTAGCGATGACGAGGAAACAGTAGAACAATACGATGAACCGGTGTTATTGCCCATCGGCGAGGGTTCTGGCGAAGTTTTAAAGTCGGGTTTCCCGAGTGGAGAAGAAGCCCTATTCGCCTACCATGCAATCATCTTGGACGATGTGGAGTCCAATTTTTTTACGCAGCAGCAGATGCTGCTGATACGCGAGTTTGTGGCCACACGCGGCGGTGGTCTGTTAATGCTTGGTGGCCAGGAGAGTTTCCTGGGTGGTGCCTACCGGGATACTCCACTGGGTGACGTCTTGCCCGTCTACCTGCGAGGCTCAGAGGAATCACCCGACAAATCGCAAGCGGTGCGGTATGAATTGACGCGTGCAGGTTCGCTGGAACCTTGGCTACGCTTGCGTCCAAACCAAGCCGATGAGAGCAAGCGATTTGAAGAGATGCCGGAATTCCTAACATGGAATTCGATTGCGGAGATAAAACCTGGTGCCACACTACTAGCAGAAATTGCAACCCTGTCCGCTACTCGCCCGGGACTTGTCGCCCAGCGCTTCGGCAAAGGCAGGTCGTTGGCACTGATGCTCGGTGACTTCTGGCGATGGAGTATGCACCGCGTTACGCCAGAGACAGATGATTTGGCGCAGAGTTGGCGACAGATCGCTAGGTGGCTGACAACCGACGTCCCCAAGCGTGTTGAAGTCACCGTGGACCCTCCGAGCGGTTCGATGCAACCCCACCAGGTGACAGTCACCCTGCGCGATGCGACCTACAAGCCACTGGACAATGCAACGATCAGATTGAAAATTACTGAACCGGACAAACGAGTGGTGGATGCGCTGGCGACTGCCCATCCAACTCGTCCGGGCCAATACGTCGCAGAGTATTGGTCTGCGTCGGATGGTGGCTATCGATGCCAAGTGGAAGCCATTGGTCCCGATGGTGAAGAACTAGGAATGCTTAACACAGGTTGGACAGCACAGCCTAGCGCCGCAGAATTTGCACGAGTAGAACCCGACAACGACATGCTGACGCGGCTGGCGGAAATTTCCGGCGGCCAAGTCGTGCCTGCTGCGGAACTCGAGTCGTTTGTCGCAGCGTTACCTACGAAAAAAGTTCCAGTCACCGAATTTCGCATTGAACCTCTATGGCATCGCCCTTGGTTGGTATTGTTCGCAATTGGATGTTTGTGCTTCGAGTGGGGTATTCGACGCTGGAGGGGATTGCCATGACATTTGAGAATCGAGCCATGGGATTTCTCGGACTAGTGCTGCTCGCCACGGCGAACACAGCCGATCGGCCGAATATCTCTGCTGCTGAGCGATTGATACTGGTTGTCGGTGCTCCAGGAGAAGACGAGTTCGGCCGCGAGTTCGGTGAATGGTCGAAGAACTGGTTGCAGCTCGCCGAGCGAGAAGGCTGGGAAGTCACTAGGATTTCAGGACAACAGCCAGACGCGAACGAACCGCCCAACCCTGAAATCCAAGCAAATCGAACCGACTCGACGATGCTGAAGGAGGCTATTGAGAACCACCAAGGTTCGGAGCAACGGCTTTGGATCGTGCTGCTCGGACACGGTACGTTTACGCGCAACGTGGCTAAATTCAACTTGGTCGGACCCGATGTATCGGCCCCAGAATTGAATCAGTGGCTAAGAGGAATTTCATCGCAAGTCGTAATCGTCAATTGTTCATCAGCCAGCGGGCCGTTTGTCACCGAACTGGGCGGGCCTCAGCGGATCCTATTAACAGCCACGCGAAGTGGCAGCGAGCTGAACTACTCCCGTTATGGGCGTTTTCTATCGATGGCAATCAATGATCTTTCCGCAGACATCGATCACGATAACGAAGTATCACTGCTCGAAGCATTTTTGTTAGCAACTGCACAGACCGAGCGGTTCTATCGCGAAGAAGCGCGACTGACAACCGAGCATGCGCTGTTAGACGATAACGGTGATCGTGTCGGCACTGCGGGTGACTTTTTCCAAGGTATCCGCCCCGTCAAGGCAGCTCCCGTAGGTAAAACCATCGACGGCAATATTGCAGGTCGCATTATTCTATTTTCACCCAGTTCGCTCGAGTTTCCATCAGCATTGAGTGAGCGTCGCACTCAAATTGAAGACAGCATAGAGCAGTTGCGACAACAGAAGTCGACCTTGTCGCAGGTGGATTTTTATGCCCGCTTAGAAAGACTATTATTGGAGTTGGCTGACGTTTACGATCAAGTCGAGCGTCTTTGAATTCGCTGTATGCGGCTTACTCGCCCGCTGGAGCTGCCTGCTCGACATCGCGCAACGAGCAATGGCACATGATGACGACGGATTTCTTCTGGCCGTGCTCATCGGATTCGAATGTGCTAACGGCCAGTGTATAACCAACTGGCATGTCGATGCAGGTACGGAACTGAGTCGATGCAACCTCCGGCATTTGGACTGCAAAATCTCCTCGGCCATCGATGCCAGGCAGCTCTAAGGTTTCCACTTCGCGAACTTTGCAGATATCCAATTGGTAATTCAAGCGGACTTGCTTTCCATCGAAAAGCTGAGGGCAGATCTTCATGGTCGTGCCTTCCGGGAAAACCTTGACACTCGGCGCGAACTCAACCCGCTGCCTGTCTCCATCGCCCACCAGCACCGGCTTGACGCCGATGACAAAGGGTCTTTCAATTGAGTTGCTGATGGTTGCGACTTGGGCGTTGAACACGACCACGGTTGGCGACATGACGCGCTCCAGCGTCGGACTTTGTCGGACGTGTTGCATGACTGTCTGATACTGGTCCGGATCCAATAGCGTATACAGAAGTGGTGTTGATCTCTCGACCACGGAGGTAGCTTCAGTCCAGTTGGCTGATGTCACTCCGTCGGGAGCCGGCAACAATTCTGTTGGCAGGGCTTGCGTTTTCTGTAAGTGCCGCGCGGCTGCGGAGAGTGTTTTTTGGGGTTGGTAGCCGACCGACTGAACTTGTGCGGAAGCTCTTGGATCTTCCTGGAGCACTGCTGAGGCTTGAGCGATTCGCGAAGCCGATTCGACATGGGACCAGTTGATCGGCATTTCCTTCACGGCGCTGACAGAATCTCTGAGCACTTGCATCTGCACGACAATCTGACGGATACCAAATTGTTCGAACGTTTGTAGCAACTCTTGGACTTGACGGAGGCGCTGGCGTGGAGCGACTACCATCATTTGCTCCCCCGATACCGATATGCCTAAACCATGGCCATCCAATGCCATGCCACCCATTTGCCCGCGCGGAGAATTGGCATCTGCGGGAACATTTACGACCGAATCTTCCGTGATCGATGTATTCGGCGAACCCTGGCGAATCACACGTCTGACGCGTGCTTCGATCCAGACCTCAGCCGCATGTTCCACGATTCCGGCTTCGTCTCGCAAACGGGCATTAAGGTTAGCAATAGAAAAAGTTTCCGTTTCCAGGGTGGGCAACGGTTGCTGTTGCAAAACCAGATTCTCCGTCTCTTGGCAAACGGCGGAAATGGAAAGGCTTAGGCAAAGGAGAATAGAAGTCCACAGAGTACGGGATGTCATTGTCAAGTCTCCGGTCGCAGTTTTTCCAGGAAGGGCGACTGTAACAGCGTGCGCCGATGAACGGTAGAGCGAAACACAAATGAAAAAAGGCTAGCTTTCGCTAGCCTTTCGATTTTTGCATTTTGTTAGGCAACTCTACCAGAGATATTCGCCGCCAATCGACCAACCTTGATACAGGACCTCGCCATCCACATCGATAAACGGGAACCGGTTGACAGTGAAGGCACCCGTGCCGCTACCGAGTGCGTTACTCAGGTCGCGAGTATTGTAGTTCTCAGGTGCCAAAGCTACGTTGTCAACGTAGAGCAAGTTGTAGGATGTCTTGAGCGACCACGAGTAGCTGAGTCGATAAACAAGCGACGCTGTCAGTTCGCTCAGGTAGGCAGTCTTACCATCTTGCAAGTGCTCGCGAGCCCCAGGGATCGAGTTCGAGAATATCTGGGCTTCAACTTCAGCGTGGTTTCCGAAAATACCACCCTTGCCTTCGACGCCAACTTGCAAGCCTGGTACAACGTTAATCCAGTAGTCACCACCGACCTGAAATCCGGTCAATTGGTTTCGAGTGTACGTGTCGTGATTGAAGAATCGCAACTGATCGAAGGTGAACGTATCGTTGCGTGATCCAGTGGCGTTAAAGCCGAACCGCTCGTCAAGATCGAAGTAGCGTATACCGGCCAACCATGACCCTTGAGCTTGCTCGAACGGCGCCTGGAAGCGACGACGATAGTTGACTTCACCGTTATTAATCTGCGAATTGTAGCTGATGCTGTGAATAAACGATCGGTCCGTATCGTCGAAGCCCAAGGGCGGGGCCGTGCCATATAAACTGTAGCTCGAGTACAGCGTTGGACTGCCTGAAGCGACCACGTCGGCCGAGCGGCTGACGTCCCAGTTGTTCAGTCCAAAATAGCGAGCTTCGACACTGGCACCTGGCCCGAGTTGAAGCGCACCGATTAGCTCCAGTCCGAAACGCATTTTGTCGAGATCGACTTCACTGGTACTGAGTACTACCGGTCCTGCGACGCCATTGGTGCTGACCGCCTGCGTGGTAGCGAAGACGCCTGTGACGGGATCGCGTTGACCTGTTGCAAAACCACCTATGGTGCTCGTGCGCGTCCAGCCGATGGTACCGGCATACAAGTCGAACCAGCGTTGAGAAGCAGCGCCCCCTTCGCTATAGGGTGCGCAGGGCCCAAGTATCCCCAGCAATGCGCCGCTGAATAGGCATCCGTGGGCATCTCCACAACTTCCGCTACCGCCGCAAGCAGCGCATCCAGCACCGCCGCAAGCTCCGCAACCGCCGCCCATTCCACCCATGAGGCCATGACCGCGTCCACCACTACTGCACGCATTGCATCCAGCACCGCCGCAAGCTCCGCAACCGCTGCCCATTCCACTCAAGACGCCTCGACCGCGTCCTCCACCGCACGCTCCGCAACCTGCACCGCCGCAGGCTCCGCAGCCGTCGCCACCAATTCTTCCAAGCAGACCACATCCGCGGCCGCCGCACATGGTATTGCCACAGCTTTCGCATCCACCCATACCACCCATCGTGTCGCATGTTCGCGAAGCGCTGGCGTACTGTACGTCCATCGGCGGCGGGCCTTGGAGAACCATATTCATCGGCCGATCAGGCGACATCATGCCACCTGCTGGCATCACTCCGCCGCTCATGCCTGGCGGCATTCCGTAGGGCATTTGGCCAGCCATTCCCCCAGGGGATACCTGGCCGTGCAATTGTTTTGTCGCAAATCCTTGAGCACTTACGAGGAGAGCTAGCCCCACCGTCAGCCAGTGCATACGACCACTGAGCATTCTCATTGATTTCTCTCCAGCGGCACTTCGTCCGTGTTCGGCATCAGCTATGCGCCGTTGGTCACGGCGCATAACGTAAATTCGGTTCCAACCGAAAACTCGTTACAAACGAGACTATCGGCACCGTTTGTCTGAAATGTTTGCTAGAACCGGAATAATCCGCACGAACCCACAGAAACGAAACTGTCACCTGGCAAGACGGGCGAGAGGCGTCGAGCTTGACGGCAGTTACTGCAAATCAGCCGTTGCCAGCAACTAAGCGTTCGATTCGCCACATAGCCAACACCAGCATGACGGTCACGCATTGAGCGCAGATGACTGTGGCTGGACCCTGAAGCGCCCATCGGACGAAATGTGCAATGCTCATCCCGGTCGGAGCGCTCAAATGCACGACTGACAGACCGATTGCAAGCAAAGCCAGCAAGCTAACGAGATTCAGCAGGCTCCATCGATCCTTCCACACCCAGCGGCAAGCTAACCAACTGCTGAGAACGCCGCCGAACATGGCCGAACCAATGGCTGCCCACATCAGTAGCGAACTTTCTAGGTGAAGGCAGGCTTGAACTGCGCAGGCTACGATCAGTGTCAAAAAGGCCAAGTCCCACAGTGACCAACGGAATATCGACGGGTACTGGCCACTTGCATTTGCAACTGGGCCCGGCAAAACATCTGGGTCGAAAAACGTAGCCGCCCAACCCGAAAGTACTAACAAGGCAGTAATTAGCAGGCAATCTGCGTGGCTCAAGTCCGTAATGGCCTGACATCCCAGCGTACATACATAGGACAAACTCAATGCGATCAGCATGCCACGCAAGCTGCCTCGGCCAAAACCGCCGACTAGGTATCCAGCTAAGAAAATGCAGCCCCACAGACTTCCCACCGCAGTGGGCTGATACCAGATAGCCGGAACACCACCCAAGACAAACGTGCTAGCAATCACGATAGCCAAGCCACAAAAGCCGATAGTGGCGGGTGTAGGAGCGGTGGATTCTGATTTGGTACACAGGCCAATCGAAAACTGTCCGTCTGTGGCCGACTGGAAACGCACGACCTGTAGGGGGAATTGGTCCGAGTTTTTCAAAACAAAGTTTCCCTGAACCAATGTCGTACGAGCCCACCAGTCGTTTTGGCAATACTTCCACTCACAGTATAATTTTCAAACCGGTTATTGCGTGGCTATGTTGAAACATTGCGGTTTGGATTTGTTGAAGCAGATGGAATGGCCGAGTCTTTACCCAACCGATTGGGATAATCGGAATATTTGTTCGACTTAGGGTAACACGGCAAAATAAACATTCTGAAGCCGGAGTTACCAGACTTCGGTTTTTGAAGACTGAAGTCTGGCGACTCCAGTTGACGCGAGTAGAAACGGAAGTACCGGTCGCCAAAAAAGGTATTCTCTTTCTGAGCTTCACCGATGGGAGTGATTTTTTGACGACTAGCGGTCCTAGTTTGAATTCAGCGACTCAACCAATCCTGTGTTGTATTGGGCAGAGGGTCGCTGGGAAGCCGACCCAATTCCTGATGGAGCGGGCAATTGCATCGGCGGGCCTGGATCTGCGGGCAATCACAGTGGAAGTGACGGCTGACAATTTCGCGACAGCTATCGCGGGTATGGCTGCGATGAAATTCATGGCCGTTCGCTTTTTTCCAACTTTTCAGTCAGCCGCATTTGATCTATTGGGCCGCCAAGATCATCTGCTTCAGACCATCGGTAGCGTTACTTCCGCCACATGGTCGCCTGCGGGTTGGCACGCATGGCATAACTGGGGGCCAGCCATTTGCGACTGGGCCACACAGCGCTGCGACATTTCAAACACACTATTCTGGCTGCATGGAGATTCGATCCGCTGCCGCAGCTTGCTGGCCGAACTCGCCAGCCAGCGTCGCCCCCTAAACGTGGTCTGGAGCGCCGCCCCGAGTAATTTGCCTGACGAGCTAAAGTCGTTTGGCACTGACAGTGCCGCTGTGCCCATGCATTTTCATGACGATGCTCAATTGGGCAGCCTGCTGGAAGAGTTCGGAAAAACTCGGCCACTCGAATCGATCTGTTTGGTAGGAGACGAGATTCCCGTGTTACCCAAAGCGGCAGAGGGGCTTGTACCGCAATGGCTAGTAGCATGTGCGTCAACTGCAAATGAAATTGCCACGAAGTTAAGCCACGAAAAATGCGAATCACTGAGCGAGATTGATCAAATCGTAGCCTGCGAAGCGTACGATTTCCATCGCTGGACCGGCCGTCGCGTCGATCTGCTTGTTCTGCGCGATGCCTACGCTGAGTATTGCGATTTTTAAGGCAGCGGGACAAAATAAACTTACCATCGAACCCGCAAAAATTGCATAGAGTTGGCAGTCGCAGTGGGAGGCCGAAGATGGCCTAGCGGTATGAAGCGAGTTGGGTTTCGTCAGCCACTGGCGTACTAGTTGAACCTCGCGATGTTGTAGGGGGCGGGGTCGATGTGAGGCGGGGATGCGTTCAGCAACTCGGCCACCAACCTACCCGTAGCAGGTGCCATACTCAGTCCCAGCATATTGTGACCGGTTGCAAGCCAAGCGTTTTGCCAGCGTGGCGTGCGATCGATAATTGGAACGCTATCGTAGGTCATCGGTCGCCATCCATACCAGGTCGATAGTTCGGGTTCGCAGTAGGGCTCTTTGAGATACGGGGCTGCACCGGTGCGCAACAGCGCGAGTCGTTCGGGGCGGATTGATTCGTCATAGCCTGCGAATTCCATAATCGATCCCAGTCGGTAACCGCTAAGCATCGGCGTCACCGCGACTCGGTGCTCGGGAAAAATCAGCGGAAGCTGCGGGCATATGCGAGGTCGCGGCATCGTGATCGAGTATCCCTTGCCTGGCTGGATGGGGATGGAACAACCCACATGTTCCTTCAATTGCGGCGACCAAGCACCACATGCAAATACAAAAGCGTCGGCCGAGAAAACGCCTTGCGTCGTGTCAACCTGGACCGCCGTACGGCCTTGGCCACTCACCCTGATGAGTTCACAGTCTTCGATAAAGCTTGCGCCGCTGGCAAGCAGTGCACTCCGCAGCGACGCGACCAGCGTATCGGGACGCAGGTGGGCATCGTGTTCGTAGAGCCATCCACCCGCTACCGACTCCCGCAGCGCTGGTTCGATGGCCACGACCTCTGCAGAGCAAAGTTTCCGCGCAGGTTCATTGAAGTGTTCGCTCAACAATTGATTGGTCGATTCGTAACGGTCAAGCTCTCGCGCGCTTTGATACGCGAATAACAGTCCCTTCGCTTGCCATTCGCATTCAATCTTTTCCGTGTGGACTATCTTTTCATACTCGCTCATGCCCGAAACTAATAAAGCTTGAATAGCATGTGCGGCCGAGACCATCGAACGTTGATTGCAGCGGCGCGAGAAGTTATAAAGCCAGCTCCATAGGGCTGGATCCAGTCGGGGTTGGATACGGAAGGGACTGCCGGGCGAAACCAGGGCCTTGATCGCCGCTTTAAACGCGCCCGGTTCGGTTAACGGCAGGACGTGGCTAGGACAGATCAGGCCGCAGTTGCCTTTGGAACAGGCCCCGCCGATAGTGCGTCGATCCAGCACGCTGACCTGCCAACCGCTTTTCTGAAGGTACCAAGCGCTAGCGACTCCGATGATGCCCCCACCCACGACGATAGCAGTGCCCGGATGGCTCATGAATGAATTCCCATGCAAAATGGATCGCGTGGATCGAGTAGCAATTCGCCTTCTGCGTTCACGTAGCCGTTTCCAATAATGGTCGGCAAGACACGACCGTCTGGTAAAAGTTGAAAGCTGGCGTCAAAGACGCTACCCACGATACTTTCTTGACGAAATACCTGACCCGGCAGCAGTTTGCCGTCAGCCGCTAGGCAAGCCACTTTCGCGCTAGTACCCGTTCCGCAGGGCGAGCGATCATAGGCTGCGCCGGGGCACATTACAAAGTTCTTGGCATCTGCTAATTTTGGGTCGCTGGGTGGCCCCATCAGTTCGACATGGTCGATTTCTGCACCCTGTTCACCCACAATTCCGCGCAAGGTAAGGCAATATCGCAGCTCGCGTGCCAGCGCGTCGAGCTGTGGTAGGTTCTCCAAGTCTACGGTGATCCCATGATCTTCGCATATAAAAAACCAATTACCGCCCCAGGCCACATCGCCGTGCATGGTGCGGCCATCACGCAGTGCGACGGGTACCCGCGTTTGCCATCGAAAGCTAGCGACATTTGTCAGACGCACTCGACCATCCAATTGCAAATCGAATTCAATCGTGCCTACGGGAGTGTCCAATCGATGTGTTCCGAATGAAATAGTCTCTAGGAATTCCAAAGCGGCCGCGACTCCGATCGTGCCGTGTCCGCACATTCCCAGCGTGCCAACGTTGTTGAAAAAAATCACGCCCGCCAAGCTACCCTCGCATTCAGGTTGGGTAAGTAGAGCGCCCACCATCACATCGTTTCCGCGCGGTTCGCAGACCATCGCTCGGCGATAGTCATCGAAATGCTGCTGGAATTCGATCCTCCGCTGAGCCATTGTATTGCTAGAGAAAACAATGGGACTGGAAATAACAACTCGCGTCGGTTCTCCGCCAGTGTGCGTGTCGACGATTCGAATTCGTTCCATAATGAGTGGCAATTTCTATCAAAAATAATCTGTAACCGTTCACGGATTTAGGATTTGCATGGACATACTTAAACGTAACCCTACTCTCAATTTTAGGCGGCCGGACAAAATAAACGTACCATCAAACCCGAAACAATTGCACACCCGAAACAATTGCACAGGATAGGCAAGTCGCAGTGTATGGCCGAACACGGCTCAGACGAACTGAAGGTCTAAGGCCACGATCCATTTTTGATGGAGATCACATTTATGCCAAGCAATGGTCCAATGGTCAACGTCGCATAAGACGCTTATTGCGTTCTCGGCTCAAATCAATCCAATCGAGGTGCAACATTCGATCATCCCAAGCATCATCGGCATCCGCAAATACCAGATCGAGTCCAGTGACCGCTGAGTCCGAGATGATCTCCGACCACAGTGGCGTTACCCACGGCCGGTTGAAATTCTGGAATTGTTTCATCGACATCGGTTTTGTCGGAATCAAGGGCTGAGAAGCTGTCCGTCGCGACAATCTTCAACTCCGATCAACGTATGATGGTGGAGCGTCAAAGTTCGACCACGACGCCGTGGTTGGCCAGACGTCCCCGAAGGTCGCAACAGGCGCAATTGATGAACAGAGTGCCCTCGCGAGTCTCGCTGCCAAAATTCTTGATGTCGCGCTCGTCGTGAATATGACCAAATGCATGCACCCGTGGCTTAATCCGTTCTTCTACGTGCCGCGTCAACGATTTGGAGCCAACGTGAATTGGTTTTCCCGTGTCCATGTCCTTGGTAACATCGCGAATGCCCTTGGGTGGACCATGGGATACCAGGATATCCGTATCGCTGGGAATCGATTGCCAAAGTGCATCCAGTTCCTGGCGCGGCTTCATATACGCCCAATCAAAAAATGTTGGCGTATAGGGTGTCCCGAATATCTTGAGACCGCCAAACGTGACTTGGTCATGAATCAGGAAAGTGACTTCTGGGTAGTCGCTCGGCAGTATGAAGCCCTGTTCGATAGCCGTTGAATGATTGCCAGGCGTGAAAAACTTCGTTGGGATGTCGAGCTCGGCAAACCAACCAAAGAATCGCCGCGACTCGGGTTCGTTCAAGGAGGCTGGTCCGGCATTAGCTTCGTCTCCGCAGTGAATCACCCAATCAATATCGTCCGGAACTCGCAAACCAGCATGTTGGTTGTGCGTATCCGAAATAAACCAAATTCTCATCTCGCCACGCCAATCGCACGAATGCCTCGTTTCACAAACGATCGCCGAAACTGGGGCAACGTTTCCATCAGAATGTATTCTCCCCAGTCATCATGAGCAAGCCGATAATTCACAACAGGACAGAACTTGCGGTCTCTCGCACTAGCGTTGGACGCGCCCAAAGCGGCAGGCGGTTTGACTCAGTTATCACATCGGCTTAAGATTTCTTGGCTGGTAAATCTTGCGTTTCCGGACTGAGCTATCTGGAAGCATGAGCGATCTTTTTGCAAACATCTGGCTTGATCGGAACTGACAGCATGTGGGTGGATCGCCGAGCGGCGGCTATCGAGGAGATTCTCGGACAGGGCCGCATCAAAGATGTCGAGTGGTTTGACGAAATCGATTCGACTAATTCGGTCGCGCGGCGCGAGTTGGCTGCCCGTGCCGCGCTGCCTGGCAAAGATCGGCTTCTGCTACCGAAGCTGATTGTGGCCGATCGACAAACTGCGGGCCGCGGACGGAGTCTGCGGCAATGGTGGTCGCCGGATGGATGTTTAATGCTGACTCTGGCCATCGACGCTAGTTGGCTGCCTCCGGATTCCGCGCATTGGAGTCAATTGGCTTTGATCAGCGGTATGGCGGTGGCCAATTCGGCCGCACAGTTTGTCGACCCCGCGCAGGTTCAACTCAAATGGCCAAATGACGTGTATGTCTCCGGCAGGAAGCTGGCCGGCGTGCTGATCGAGTCCGCTGCGGTTGGTCCCTCGCTGCTTACCTCAGAGGCTGAGAAACCAGGTCGTGTAGCGAGTTGGCTGATTGGAATCGGTCTCAACGTTGCGATGGATTGGCGTGCTGCCCCACCGGACTTGGCTCGCAAGGCGACTTGTCTATCGACAGTTGCTGGAGGTGTCGACATTGACCGCTGCGTGGTGCTGGTCGAGCTGGCGACGGAATTGTCGCAATGCATTCTCGACTGGCGCGACGGGCACTTGGATTGGCTGGAGCATTGGCGGCAGCGATGCCTGCTGACAAGTCGCATTGTTCACGCTCGGATGGGAGCGGAGGAAGAATTGATTGGTCTTTGCGAGGGTATCGACTCGCTCGGGAGGCTGATCGTGCGCGACGAAAACCGTCAACAATTCCTCACCACCGCCGAAATTGTGAATTGGCAGTAGGCCGCTATCGCGTCCACGCCAGCCAATGATGGAATAGTGACTTCACGAAAGGAGTCAACTTGGTTCGGTTGTATTGATCGCCGAGCTTGCGGATGGCGTCGGCATGTGTCGGATACGGGTGAATCGTAGCGGCAATCTTTCCGAGGCCGATGCGGTGGGTCATCGCCAAAGTCACTTCCGAAATCAAGTCGCCCGCTGAGCGCGCAACGATCGTGGCACCGAGGATCTGATCGGTCCTTTTTTTGACGTGAATCTTAACAAAGCCGTTTTCTTCGCTATCGAGGATAGCTCGGTCTAAATCATCAAACCGCTGGATATAAGTGTCGATTTCGATGTTTTTTGCCTCCGCCTGATGTGCGTACAGGCCCACGTGTGCGATCTCAGGCGAAGTGTAAGTACACCAGGGTATCATCAATGAGCTCGACCTCTTGCGACCCATAAAGAGTGCATTCTGAATGACGATGCGAGCCATAAAATCAGCCGCGTGTGTGAATTGAAACGATGAACATATATCGCCCGCTGCAAAGATCATCGGATTGGTGGTCTGGAGGCGCTCGTTCACCGTGACACCTTTCTCATGAAACTCGACGCCGACTGCCTGCAAATTGAGTTGGCCGACGTTGGGTGTACGCCCCACAGAAACGAGTAATTGATCCACAGCTTCGTCGTAAGCCGTTGCATTGGACGCGACCGACAATCGAATACCATGGTCGTTTCTGATGACCAACTGCTTGCCGCAACCGAGGAGTTTGACGCCGTCGCGGAGCATCGAGCGCTGAACGATTTGGGCAGCATCACGGTCTTCTCGCGGTAAAATTCCATTGTCCGCTTCGACCAGCGTTACCTTAGAACCAAGCTGGGCGAACGCCTGTGCCATCTCACATCCAATTGGCCCAGCGCCAATCACACCCAGGCGCCTGGGAAGTTCCGTCAAAGAAAATAGAGTCTCGTTAGTCAGGTAGTCGACCGTATCCAGACCAGGAATCGGAGGCGCGGCGGCACGAGCACCCGCTGCGATGACGGCACGCTTGAAATTGAGTTTTGCACCGTTCACATCCACTGTGTTGGAATCGATAAAACTCGCTTGGCCAAAGAAGACGTCGACGCCTAACTTTTTGAAGCGTTCTGCCGAGTCATTGGGACTTATTTGGGCTCGCAGACGCCGCAACCGTGCCATGACAGCAGCAAAATCGACATTCATATCCGCCATGCCACGCACACCAAACTTCCCAGCGTGCCGCACCGCTGCGGCAACTCTGCCTGCGCTAATCAACGCTTTGGAGGGGACGCAGCCCACGTTCAAGCAGTCGCCGCCCATCAATCCGCGTTCGATGAGCGCGACTTTAGCACCTAGCCCTGCCGCTCCGGCTGCAGTCACCAGGCCGGCTGTTCCCGCACCGATTACCACGAGGTTGTATCGCCCGCTGGGCGTGGGATTGGTCCATGCAAACGGATGGACGTTGGCTTGCAGCTCTTGGTTAAATTCATCCCAAGGTTCCAGTTGTTGTAAGTAGCTCATGGGTACTCGCTAGTTCGATTGATCGCCATCACGCAATTATTATCCTAGTGGCTTTCGCGACACAACTCTTTTGATTGCCAGCGGAAGGATACCAATAATGGCCAAGGCGATTAGCATTTGCCAACTGAGCACGCTGCCAGCTCCTTGGTCTGCAAGGATGCGCAGGCTGGGCACTGTCGAGCCTGCATAGACATAAGCGGAGGTACCTGGCAACATGCCAAGCTGACTGACCCACCAAAATGTAGTAGCACGCACCGTGGTGAGTCCCATCACGGCGTTGAGGACGAAGAACGGTATGGCTGGAATGAGCCTAAGCGTAAACAAGTAGTATGCCCCTTCCCGCTCAAACGCCTCGTTGATGCTCGCTAGGCGATCCTTCAGACTGCTCTGAATCCAATCTCGCAGCAGGTAGCGGCTGAGCAAGAACGCAACCATCGCTCCGCCCGTGGAGCCAAAGCTGACAATCAGCAACCCCTCCCAAAAACCGAAATACCACCCGCAAATTAGCGTCAGGGCCACTGCCCCCGGCAGAGAGAGCCCCGTTACAGCCACATACACAGCTAGCGCGATCAGCGCCGCCAGCCCAGGAGATTCGACTTGCCAAGACCGCATTTGCGACTCTCTACTCGCCAAATACTCCAGCGAAAGAAAGCCGCGTAAAAACCAAAACACGCCACCGCCAACTCCGACTACAACAGCGAGCAAAACTATTCGCTGCGGCCACCCGCCATTTGCCTGTGGGTTGCTAGCGAGTTGTATTTCGTTCGCCACAGCTAGATTCCTGGGGTTGTTATAAAGTTGCTGGCCGTTATCGAGTTCATCGATTTGGATTTGCCGCTAGTTTTAGCAGGAGTTTGGCCTGGATTCGATAGTTCTGGACTGCACTCATCAAATGACAGTACAATTAGGAGTTTCCCACTTCCACAAATGAGCTACTTTAGCCACCACGGCAGAGACTTGAAATGATTCGAACCGCACTGATTGTTGGCCTTTTGATGACCAGGGGCACCTTAGCGCAAGAGCTCAACCGCCTAACTCCAGTTTTGGCTAATCCCAGCAAAGTGTTTTTAGAAATGGATTTTGACAAAGACTTTGCCGTTACCAAAGATCACAAGTTTTTCATCCTAGGCCAAGGCACCACTTGGGAAGCAAAGGGTGGCCTGCTCGTGGGTACACAATCGACGCCGGAATATCAGGCGAAGAAGAAGGCAGCCGGTGATGGGCATCTCGGAACTGCACCGCGCCTGCAGATACGTAATTCACCCAAGGATGTGATCCTCAAGTATTCCTTCAAAATTGTCGGCGGAGAGGTAACTTCTCTCTTACCCATGATCGAAGCCGGTCACCACCTGAGAAGAATCTATTTTGGCTCCACCGGCAGCCGGATCCTGGTCGATCATGAAAAAACAACCGTCGCCGAAAGCGATTTCGTGTTGAAGCGAGACCAGTGGTACCACGTGATGCTCGAATTCAAAGGCAACGAATTTTTAGTACGATTTCAAGATGGACCGACTATTTACGCAAACCATCCGGGAGTGGGCGCAGAGTTTGCCAACTACAACATTGGTATCACAGCAACGGACAAGGGGACTATGGTTATCGACAATATGACGATTTGGCATGCTGGAGAAGTGCTAAAGGAATGGAGTATAGCCAAGACTAAATTGGGCCTCTAATTTAAATGGCCCACTCCTACTGGTAAAATTGATCTTATGGAAAGTTCCACTTTGCTGCGCACCCGATTTGGTTTTTTAGCTGTCTGTTTGGCTGGGGTCGCTTCAGTTTCTATTGCCCAGGAGACGAATCTGGGGGCCACGCCAGTAGAGTTGTCAGCATTTTTGCAAACGCACTGCGTCGATTGCCACAGCGGCGATTCGCCCGAGGGTGATCTCCAGCTCGCAGCGTTTGAATTTGACCCATCCAATCGCACTAACCTACGTCAGTGGGTCAAAATTTTTGATCGAGTTCATGCAGTAGAAATGCCTCCCGACGGAGCGGCAGAACTGGAACCCAAGCAACGCGAAAAATTTTTGGAGGCCGTTGCTGGTCCACTGAATGAGACGCTGCGTCGCGAAGCTATGGAACTTGGGCGAGTCCGCGTACGGCGGCTTAATCGCGTTGAATATGAGAACACGATGCACGATCTGTTGGGCATCGACATTCCAATTCAGGAGCTGCTTCCCGAAGATACTTATCATGACGTTTTTGCGACGGTTGCCAGCGCGCAGCAGATTTCTCATCACCTGCTAGAAAAATATCTCGTTGTGGCCGATCTAGCTTTAGAAGAAGCCTTCCGGCGCGCGCTTGAGCAAGAAACCAGCTCGACAAGGCACCTTACCAGTGCGGACCTTGGACGCACATCTGGACAACGCGATCCGTGGCACGTGGGCGACGAAACTATCGCTTGGTCGTCTTCAGTCGTCTATCACGGGCGTGTTCCGGAAACTGAGGTCAAATATAATGGTTGGTATCGCATTACGCTGCACGACGCCCATGCGGTCAACACGCAGCCTGGGGAGGGAATTTGGTGTACGCTGAGATCCGGAGTTTGCTTTGCCAGAGCGCCATTGATGTATTCCATCGGAGCGTTCCGAGTTGATGGGCAAGCACGCGACCAAACATTTGACGCTTGGATTCGCGAAGGTCACATTCTCGAAGCACGACCTGCGCAGAGCTTGATTGGTCAAGCTAAAGCGAATGAGCTGAATAACTACCGAGGTTCTACTCGCGATAAACGCCCCATGCCCCGTGTACCTGGACTGGCCTATTCCTCGATTACCATCGAGCCGTTTCATCCTGGGCCGCCGCAGAAAGAAGTCGTCAAATTGCTGCTAGGTGACGGACCGCCCCATGTAGGTCCACCGCGCGACAAGATCGCCAGCTTGATGCTAGGCTTCGCGGCCCGCGCGTTTCGTAGGCCTGTAGCTCAGCCAGAAATCGAACCCTATCTGGAACTCGTTGACGCTGACTTGGTCGCAGGATTTAGTCTGCACGAGACGCTTAAACGCGGTTATCGAGCGATTCTTTGCTCCTCGCGCTTTCTTTTTCTACAGGAGCAGCCAGGCCCACTAGATGACTATGCTATCGCGACGCGCATGAGCTACTTTTTGTGGTCGACGACTCCCGATGCAATTCTGTTGGCTGCAGCCGAGGCAGGCGAACTTGTCAACCAGAAAACGCGTCGCACACAAGCTGAACGGCTACTTGATGACCCGCGATCCAAACGCTTCGTTACTGCGCTGGCCGACCAATGGCTAAATCTCCGGGAGATCGCGTTTACTTCGCCCGACGAGAAGCTGTACCCCGAGTTCGACGAACCGCTGCAGCTTTCGATGATTGCCGAGACTCACGCATTTTTGGCGAAGCTAATTCAAGAAGATCTTTCAACAGCAAATCTTATTGATTCTGATTTCGCGATGCTCAATGAACGTTTAGCTAGACATTACGGGATCGATGACGTACGCCATCAAGAGATTAAGTCCATTGCGATTAGGCCGCAAGATCATCGTGGTGGTTTAATGACTCAGGCCTCCCTGCTGAAAGTCACCGCTAACGGCACGTCCACTTCTCCCGTCGTTCGTGGCGCGTTCATTAACGAAAGACTTTTAGGCGTTGAGATTCCTCCGCCACCGGACAATGTACCCGCCATTGAGCCCGACATTCGCGGGGCGACGACGATCCGCGAGCAATTGAAAAAGCATAGCCATGATCCATCGTGTGCTGCATGCCACATCAAGATCGATCCACCCGGCTTTGCGCTAGAAAACTATGATGTCATCGGTGGTTGGCGCGCGGCCTACCGCATTTCTAATCCCGATTCAAAATCCAAAATATTTAAACTCGGCAACCCCGTCGACCCGCATCATCAGATGCCATCGGGCGAAGCGTTTGCAGACATTCAAGCGTTCAAACAACTTGTGTTGAAAAATCCGGAACAAGTTGCACAGAATTTTGCGTACCAGTTGGTTACCTATGCAACCGGTGCGCCAATCGAGTTCAACGATCGTAGCGATATCCAAGACATTCTTCGCGAGACAGAATCAAACCATTTTGGCGTCCGATCTCTGATCCAGGCCGTTATCGACAGTCCACTATTTCTAAACAAATAGACAGGGCCGAAAGCTACCGAATTTAAGGAATCTGCGATGAAGTTCAAGAATGTAAGACTCAACCGACGTACCCTGCTACGCGCGTCTGGTCTGGCAGTTGGTCTGCCGTTGCTGGACGCAATGGTGCCCGCGGTCGCTCGGGCCGCTGAGTTCGCAGTGCCACGGCGTTTTGTCAGCTTCAGCCTTGGACTTGGCTTGCACGGGCCCAACTTGTTTCCTAAGGACTTTGGTTTCAGCTACACACCTTCACCTTACCTAGCCAGTATCGCGGATATCATTCCCGACATGACTATTTGTTCGGGTGTCTCGCATCCCTACGTTGCCGGTGGTCACCGAGCTGAGGGCACGATTCTGACTGCGGCTCCGTTGAGTCGCAGCGACGCAAACTTTCGCAATTCGATTTCGCTAGATCAACTGATGGCCAAGCATCTGGGCAGCCATACGCGTTTTTCGTCCATAGTGCTTAGTGCGTCGGGAGACAACTCAAGTCCGTCCTATACTGAAAATGGATCGATGATTCCGCCTGAGATGTCGGCCACGCGATTATTTCAGCGGCTCTTCGTCGATAATTCGGCCGCCCTGCGTCAAACCGAATTGGCCCGTATCCAGCATGGTCGCAGCGTGATGGACCTAGTCGCCGCAGAAGCCAAAAGTTTGCAGCGGACGGTCGGTGCGGGAGACCGCGATAAACTAGACAGCTACTTTACCGCCGTCAACGATCTCGAAAGCCGACTCGAAGCCAATCAGGCTTGGATCGATCGCCCCAAACCGCAGGTCAGTCAACCTGAGTCGCTGGCTCAATCTGTAGCTGATGGTATTCAGAACCAGCGAGCAATGTTTGACGTGATGGCATTGGCGCTCCAAACAGATTCGACACGCTTCATCACATTGCATCTCGGCAATGGCGGCAAGATCGATCTGGATGGAGTGACGGAGGCTCATCATGCTCTGAGCCACCACGGGCAGGACGCAGACAAATTGAAGCAGCTTGCGATTCTAGAGAACGCCCTGATTGCTGAGTGGGCAGCGTTTGTTCGCAAGTTGAAAGCGCATCAGGAGTCGACGGGCACTCTACTGGATCAGACCATGGTATTGCTGACTTCGAATCTGGGCAACGCTTCCAGCCACGATAACAAAAACATGCCCGTGCTATTTGCTGGCGGTGGTTTTAGGCATGGTCAACACCTCGCCTTCGATACAACGAACAATTACCCGCTACCGAATCTCTACTTGTCCGCCTTGCACCGTTTGGGACTTGATGAAGAGCGATTCTCTACCAGTACTGGCACCATGACCGGCCTAGAAATGCTGTAAGTAAGACGCAATCCTTTAATAACTTGCCTCGTGCCGCCACCCGAAATATGCGTCACAAAATTGGTGGCGTAATGAACGGAATTTTGACGACCCAAGCAACGACGATTTAATAAGGTATGAGTTTTGGATTGCGGGATTAAATGGACCGCGAAGCCGGTCGCGAATGGTAGTCGTGGGTCGGAGGTCTCGCTACGTGTCATCTGATCCGCGAACCAACGGTTCAGTTCTACGTTGCAAAAGCCCATTTCTGGAATGAACTGGATCGCGGGTCGATGATAGTGATTGTCGAAACCATCTACGCAAATAGTCGCGATAGCGAGCTCGACGCGGTCGAAACCGGCAAACCCGCGCGGCGATATCTCTGCCTAAAGCCATCTCTGCCTAACGCCATCTCTGCCTAACGCCACGCTGAGCTCCGAGGCACCATGCAAGTCGTCAACGAGAGGACCGCCGAGGAGTGCAGCAGTTGCCGGCGGGAAAGCTTGGATTGCCAGGGGCAGCCTATACAGTCAGCCTGTGATTTCCTTGGGGCGTTCCGCCACTACTTCAGCTTCGCAAGCTCTTCCAGAACTGTAGCAACGGCAGCTCTACCACGGTGACTCGTGCTGGTCATAGCGTAAGCAATCTTGCGATCCTTGCCGATGATAATGGTCGACGGGTAGGCGGTTTCACGTTCAGCTTCCCAGCGTAAGCCCCAATCGTTGGTGAACTTGTATTCCGGATCGGTCACGTAATAGAAATTGGCGGGAAACTCCCACTTGCCTTGCGTTGCAAATTCTTTGGCATGTTCAGCCAGCATGTCTGCGGGGCCCGGGTAAACCATCAGCACTTGCGCACCAGCCTTTTCCAATTCTGATTTTTTTGCTACGAACTCGCTTACCTGCTTCGAGCAAACAGGACATTGGTAGCCAGGCCAGCCACGGAGCACCAGAAGTACGACGGCGTGTTCACTGTTTAGCTTCTTCAGGGAAATTGTTTCCCCTTTTTCGTTCTTGAGCTCGATATCCGGCGCGATGTCGCCGACCTCCGGCGGATGCGGCGGTTCTTTTCCAGCAGGGGCCTGACCGCGTCCCCCTGCCCGAGGTCGATCCTGTGCGTCGGAGTTGAGGGCAACAAAGCATGCACCCGCAAAAATCATTAGTGCGATAGACCGGCGATAAATCGTCATGACATTTCCTCGATAGTTAAACGGAGAATTGTTTCGTCGCAACCAACTTGCACGCAGTTTGATCTCGACACAGGTTGAAGCCTGTCAACAAAAACATATCCGATCCAGACTTCGCCGTGTACCGAATGCAGAAATTCGATTCTGGAATTTGACTAGGTGGATGATCCACGCAACGAATGGAATTTTTTATCGATGATGTACAATTTTGCGATCTGTATATTTCTTCACAGACCAGGTCCGTTCGAGCCGTGGCTATTGGCCTGTTGATTTAATCGTTTGACGTATAGCCGAAGGCGTAGGTTTTACAGTAAGCGGTCGCCTACGGCTTGCCGTCAAACCATTTGCCAATGTGAAACGCCAAATCAACAGCCTGCGATCGCCAAAACGGCTAGCCCCATTTTTTGAGATTGACAAAGCGCTAGGCGTTGGCAGTTCGGTCCGCGCTCTTATCCCAGAAACAGAGGAAAAATATTAAAGCCACACCAAGCGCGAGTCCAGCCGGCATTAGCCAGAACTCGGCCGCACTGGCCGCCCATCCGGCCTGCGTGTTGGGGTTAAGTCCGATTTGCTTGCCCCATAGACCAAGTACTTTGTTGCCGATCAGCATACCAGCACCGTACGTCAATAATCCTAGAAAGGCTTGGGCGCTCGTTCGAATTTCGCGGGGAGCAACGCGGTCGGTATAAAGCTGGCCGGTTACGAAGAAGAAGTCATAACAGATTCCGTGCAGGACAATACCCAGTACCAGCATCGAGGCGTTGGTTGGCATCAATCCAAAGAGAGCATAACGCAAAGCCCAAGCCAGCATCCCAACCAATAGCATCCACTTGACGCCCAAGCGATTGAGAAAAAATGGTACGGCTGCCATGAACGCCAGCTCACTGACTTGGCCCAAGGCCATAACGCCTGCAGAGCGATCGCCAAATTGCATGGCGCTCACAAACTCATAGGTTCTGGCGTAGTAGAAAGCGAGCGGGATACAGATGGCAAACGAGCAGGCCGCGAACACCAAGTAGGACGGATTCTTAAACAATTGCAGTGCGTCCAGACCCAGCATATTTGCGATGCTAATCGGCTCACCGCGCCCCTGCGGTGGCGAAGCTGGCAGCCAGAAACTAAACAGCCCGTAGAATATACTGACAACGGCTGAGAGTTTTAAGGGGAAATTGCTGCTGCCAGCGTCCGTAATTCCCGGCAACAATGGTAGCGGCAGGATACCGAAGAGCGATTGCGAAACCACGAGACCCGCTGCGATCCAGCCGATCGTGCCCCACAAGCGAATTTTAGGAAAATCATCTTCTATCGAGTCGACGTTTTGAAATGTGATGGCGTTTACGAGAGCCAACGTCGGCATGTAAAACAGAAAAAAAGCCAACATCACCCAATAGAATCGATCCGGAGAATCGGTAATCGTCGAGCACCACCAAAGTAAGCCCCCGCCAATCAAGTGCAAAATTCCATTGAGCTTTTCCTTATTGAACAAGCGGTCCGCCACAAAACCTACAATCAACGGTGCAAAAATGGCGGCCAGGGGCTGGGTCGAGTAAATGTCGCCAATAATAATATTTGGATCAATTGTCTCCTGCCAGCCTGCAAAAATTATTCCCAAATATTGACCCAGCGGAACGAAGAAAGCTCCCCAGACGAAAAACTGGAGAAACATCATGATGCACAGTCGCGTGCGTACGGATGAGGTCATAATGGCCGCTACCACTGGAAGGAAATTTTGAAATGCCGCTGGCCGATTCTAGACGAACTGCAATGCAGAAGAAAGTAGCTCATATCGCTTTAACTCCAGCACTCAATATTTCGTAAAGAAGAAAGAAATGAAAGCTCCTCTCTCTCTACTCGTAATCGGAATCGCCTCGATTGCTGCTTGCGCGATATTCGCCGAGGATTGCTCAACCCACCATGATCTGGTTACTCCAGAGATGACCACCGACGAGCCCGCTGCGGGTCGGCGAGTTCGACAAGTCGCGCTAGAGTACCTCGGCACGCAGGTCTACCACGCCTTATATCTGCCCAAGGATTGGACGCCCGACGGTACGTACTCGGTGATCGTGGAGTATACCGGTAACAAATTCGTCCAAGCCGGTTCGACAGGCGAAGTCAAAGATGCGAATCTAGGTTTTGGCCTCACCGGAGGCAACGGCTTTATATGGGTTTCGATGCCATACATTGAAACAAGTCGTACGGAAAATGCGCTTCGGTGGTGGGGCGATAGACAAGCGACTGTCGACTACTGTAAGACCAACCTACCGAGAATCTGCCATCAGTTTGGCGGTGATCTTCAAAGCGTATTTATCTGCGGGTTTTCGCGCGGCGCAATCGGAGCTAGCTACATTGGTTTGGCAGATGACGAGATTGCCTCGCTCTGGAAGGGAATGATTACGCATGATCATTTTGATGGAGATAGATTGTGGGACTACCCTGAGAGCGACCGCCATTCGGCACTTGTTCGTCTGGCTCGCTTGAAGGGTCGGCCGGTGTTGGCTTGCGGAGAAGGCAATGATTTCCTGCGCGACCGCTCGGATTTGGCGATCGTCACAACGCTAAATCCGCCTGTTGCGATGATTTTTAGTATCCCTGAGGGAAAGGTCATCCACCCGCACACCGATTTGTGGATGCACCGAGAAAGCACTTTCCGCCAGGACGCGCGTGACTGGCTGGCTCGAAACAAGTAAGCGTCTAAACAATACCTTGGTGGAACTCCACTGAAGGAATTATGATGTCCACAGTCCAACGCATCGCAAAGTCAATATTGCCGGCGACTTGGTTTGAACGAGTCCGCGAATCCTCCAGCCGCTGGATGATTCAATGTACGAAATGCAAATCAGAGCGATCCGTGTGGAGCGTTGGAGGCATACGGTTGGGGGCTAAATCGTCCGGGAAACGTATCGCTGCCCGCTGCGCGACTTGCGGCGGCATCGTGTCCGCCCGGGTCTACTACCGCACCGATACAAACGACGCCAAATGAACAAAGCTGATGCTCCAGACAATTGGCTGGAAATTCGGACCGTCGCAGCCGACGCTGGACGCTATCTCGACTGTTACCGTGTGGTAGCACGCCGCCGATCGAGTGCTCGCCTAAATGAGATCATTGTTTCCGTGCCATCAAGTTATATGAAGAAGCCATTGCTTCGTACTCTCCCGTAGCGCAGTCGAAAAAACTCATCACCCATGTCAATTTGACACGCAAGATCGAAGTTTGAATCGATTGAGCGGTGCGAAAGGTGGGCTTTTTGTGTCCGATTAGAGAAATTTTAGCATTTCTAACGATTGGCATGAAGGATGCTTTTGTTTCTAAGAGTCAACTTCGACCACTTTTACTTAGGAAAACGACCATGAAGAAATTGATCTTAATCGCTACGGTTGCATTCGCCACAGTGGCATTCACAAGCACTGACAGCCAAGCGGTCGGGCCATTGGGCAGGGTTGGCGTTGGAGCGGCGCGAGTTGGCGGTGGAGTGGCCAGGGTCGGCGTAGGTCGAGTTGGAGTTACTGCGGGCAGGGTTGGCGTAGGGGCAGCTCGGGTCGGAGTGGGAACAGCGCGGGTCGGAGTGGGAACAGCTCGGGTTGGGGTCGGAGCGGCTCAGGTAGGCATTGGAGCCGCTGCAATTGTGGCTCCGAGACCTGTCTATTATGGCTCGCCAATCGTAGTCGCACCCGTTGTCGCAGCGCCCACGGTTGTCTATCGTTCTGCTTACTACTACTGATCATCTCACGAGATGATTATTGCGTGATACAGAAACCCCTAAGTTTTGTCCAATCTCGTTTCCTGGTGAACCTCAGGCGCTAGCCGTGTCGTTGCCGACAAATGCAGGCGTCAATCACAAGGAAATCCTGGTTTCGTACACTGAATCAGTCCGCAGGACGGTACTTGTACTTGAGGCGTTTCGGGAACGAGTACGACTGGCAGGTAGAATTTTGGCTAATGACAATGGCACTCGCCGTGTGCACCAACCCCTGCGGCGAGGCACACGGCTAGCGTCTTCAGTTCACGCCAGGACAGAACTTCCGGTTTCTCGCGCTTGCTCTGAGTTGTTCATGATGCGGACGACGGACCTCGACGGTTGGCGAAGATCGTTCTAACTTCTTCTGAAGCAAAAATGGTATCGTAACCGCGTTCTTAGACAGTCCGGATTTCTTTAACAGTCCGGTTTTCAGCGAACGGTACTAGGCTTTCGGCCACGCAGAGCCTAAAGTCTATGCTTTGTGGCGCGAATGCTGGCTTCATTTCCTGGGTGAACCACCGCAGCTCGACTTTCGTAGCTTTTGCAAGAGTCGTTAGCTCCGTTTACTCTGGAAATTGCGCCCGTCAGGTCGACCCTTGCCGCACCTAGATCACCTATATTTCACTGCACAAATTAAGGATTTTCTCCTGCCATGAGCGCCTCTGCCGTTGCTGAAGCCGACATTTCGGCTGCGCCCGCCGTGGATTCGGATGTCGTGATCGAGACTCGAAACCTGGGCAAGACCTACCGCGACTTTTGGGGCCGCAAAAAGGTGTCTGCCTTGAAGGCCCTCGATATCGAGGTCAAGAAGGGTGAGATTTTTGGTTTGCTCGGCCCAAACGGCTCTGGGAAATCGACAACGATCAAACTGATTCAGGGATTGTTATTCCCAACATCGGGTCGAGCCTTTGTGTTCGGCAAGGATGCTCGGGACGTCACCAAGAACGAGCGGATTGGCTACTTACCAGAAGAGTCCTACCTCTACAAATTTCTCAATGCTGAAGAGACTCTCGACTTTTATGGGCGATTGTTCGACATGCCCGCCGAGGTTCGTAAGAAGCGTAGCGAAGAGCTAATTAAAATGGTCGGGTTGTCGCAGGCCCGACGTCGGCAGCTAAAGGAATATTCCAAAGGCATGACGCGGCGAATCGGATTGGCTCAAGCTCTGATCAATGAGCCCGATCTGCTGATTTTGGACGAACCCACAACCGGCATGGACCCGATTGGTAGCCGCGAGATGAAGGACTTGATCGTTCGTCTTCGCGACGAAGGCAAGACCATCCTCATGTGCTCCCACCAGTTGGCGGATGTCCAAGATGTTTGCGATCGCGTGGCCATCCTGCATCAAGGTGAGCTACGCGAGCTGGGGCGTGTCGATAGCCTGTTGAAAGTGCGCGATGTTACCGAAGTTCACGCAAAGGGTATAACTGAAGCGCTTAAACAGAAGATTGGCGACTTGATCCGCGCCGAAGGCGGCGAGGTTGTGTCCATGGACAATCCGACAACCACGATGGAAGAGCTTTTCTTGGATATTGTGCAAGACGATCGACCGGGCCAGCGTCCGACTACCAAGTAGGAGCCATCGTCAGATCAAACAGCCAATTGTGAATCATGCCAAGCTGGGCCTTTCAATTTTTCCTGGACGATAGCCTGCGGCATCGCACGGCTCGATTATTTTTCCCGCACCACTTTCATAAAAACGTCGTCGCAAAATGCGAATTGAACCTGATCAAATGTGGGGCTACTTCGAGTGGCTCATCTTCAATTTCGGTCTTCTAAAAGGTGTACTGGTCGCGGTCGCACTAGCTGCACTTGGTTTCGTGGCTTGCTACCTGGTGTCGATGGCTCGCTACGGACCGGGCGAGGGCTTTTACAATGTCACGCGGGTCATTTACGAACTCATCGCTCGCGATTTGCCCGGCACCTCGTGGCGGCGCATTTACGCTTTGGGACGTTTGGCATTCCAAGAAGCCATTCGTCGTCGCGTCCTCGTCGTGATGGCTGTATTCATCGTCGGGATTCTGTTTGCGGGGTGGTTCCTCGACCCAAGTTCTGACAATGTGGCTAGGCTCTATATCAGCTTCGTTATGACAGGCACCAGCTACTTAGTGTTGCTTTTGGGGTTGTTCTTAAGCTGCTTTAGTCTACCGGCAGACATCAAAAGCAAGACTGTGCAAACTATCGTTACCAAGCCCGTGAGAAGTACCGAGATTGTTCTTGGCCGGATACTGGGTTTCACGGCCGTAGGCACTGTGCTGTTGGCGGGCATGGGTTTTCTCAGCTATCAATTTGTAGATCGTGGCATTCGTCACCAACACGACCTTAAAGACGTGGCGTCCGATGGCCTGAGTGGCACGACCAGCTACGACGCTAAGCACCAGCACACGTTTGAGATGCTCAAGAACGCTGACGGCGTGCTAGGCGGAACGACCGATGAGCAAAAGGGGCATCGTCACACTGTTGTTGCAAATGGCGAGACAGGCCTCACTCTGAGTGAACCTGAGGGCCTTCTAGCTGCCCGAATTCCAGTTTTTGGCGGACTGCAGATGACCGATCGCGCTGGAAACATTGGTGGCGGTCTGAATGTAGGTTACGAGTCCGAATATCAGAAGTACATCGAAGGTAATTCTTTGATGTCTGCAATTTGGACGTTTGACAATGTCTATGCTTCGCGATTTAACGGTGGGGATTCGCTGCCCATCGAATTGAGCCTTAAAGCGTTCCGGACATTCATGGGCGATATCGTCACGGGTGTTCAAGGCGAAATCATCTTGAAGAATCCCAATGGTCGCGTGGAAAGCGAGCGCCGAGGATTTGTCGTCAAGGAGTTCGCGGTGGACAATATCGAAATCCCGCGCAAGCTTTCAGGCACCCGCGATGGGCAGCCCACCGAGCTCGATATTTTCGACGATTTGGTATCGGAGGATGGGCAGCTTCAAATTGTGGTGAGGTGCAAAGATTCCGGACAGTACTTCGGCATGGCGCAGCCAGACCTTTACCTACGGGCCGGCGACAGTACTTTTGGTTGGAACATGTTTAAGGGGTTCCTGGGGATCTGGATGCAGATGGTGCTCGTCATCTGCCTGGGGGTTATGTTCAGTACTTTCTTGAGCGGACCGGTAGCCATGGTGGCCACCATGAGCTGCCTACTGCTCGGATTTTTCGGAAACCTGGCCATGGATGTCGCCTCGGGCGATGCGCCCGGAGGTGGACCCATTGAATCATTGATCCGCATGCCTCTACAGACAGGAGCGATGGTTGACCTCGATCTCGGAAACCAGGCTTTGGAGACTGTGATTAAGGTGGTCGACCAAGGTATCATGTACACGCTGGTATCGGTTTTCCAAGCGATACCACGCTTCGGTCAGTTCAACACGGCCGATTTCGTGGCCTACGGATTTAATATCTCGGGCGGTCTGGTGGCTAGGCATCTGACCATGACGCTCGCTTACTTTATTCTGACTAGCCTCATCGCTTACTTCTTCCTCAAAACTCGGGAGCTGGCGGCAGCATGAACGTCATCGTCTTACGTCGTCGAATATTTTACATCTGCGCGATGGTCGTGCTGTTGGTGCCTTTGTACTTTCTGGGCAATCCATCGGTGCGAAACGCCGATGGTTCGGTTAAACAACCCGGTGGTACGCTGGCGCAGATACGCACCAATTACGACCTGGGCCAAGGCGACTTGGGCGAGATCGACCCAGCCAGCGAGTCGATGCGATTGGCGACGCTGGGGCTGCGCGGTGTAGCGGCTACCATTCTGTGGCAAAAAGCCGAGTACTACAAGAAAGAACAGTTTTGGGATCGATTGTCCGCTACGCTCAATCAAATCGCTGTGCTGCAACCACATTTTGTCAAAGTATGGGAGTTTCAATCTCACAACCTGTCTTACAACGTGTCGGCAGAATTCGACGATTACCGCCAACGTTATCAGTGGGTCAAACGCGGAATCGACTACCTGATCAAGGGCAGCAAGTTCAATAAGCGGCGAACTGAGATGCCCTTCGAATTGGGCAGCTTTTTCGGAAGTAAGATGGGCGTGGCCGACGAGAAGCGACAGTTCCGCGCGCTGTATCGCGATGATGAAAATTTTCACAAGGAGGTGCTCGAAAAGACCGCCTTAGATCTAAGGCAGCCCGAAGGTCTCGGACCCGATCGTAAACCCGACAACTGGCTCAGCGGGCGATTGTGGTATGTCAAAGCCTACGACATGGTGGAAGCTAACTGTGCACCCGCACGCAGTGCAATGATGTTCTACCTAAAGGGTCCGCAATGGCTGATGAAATTTGCCGAAGCCCTTCAGACAGAAGGCACACTCGACGAACCGGCTCGTTATGCTTGGCGCACCGCTAGCCGCGATTGGCAGAAGTTCGGCGAGCGTCAGATTGTTACCACCTTCGGCGATACGATCTATCTCTCGGAACTTGAACGGGCCAATGCAGAGTATGCCAAACTGAAAGACGAATTCGAAGCCTTCTGTGGCGCAGCGTATACCAAGTTGCGCGACGAACGCATGTCGAAGATCTCGCCCGAGGAAATGCAGGCTTGGACTAAGGCCGACATTGATCGCGATTTTAGCGAAATGCTTGCCGCCTCAAGGGTAGACGATTTCCTCGCAATCCCACCGCTTGAAATTGCTCGGACAACGTCGGAAGATAAGCGCGTAGACGCCCTACAGATGGCCAAGCGCTTGGAAACAGCTCAGAGCAAAATTTCGCACGTTGAAATCTACCGCAATCAAGTTAACTTTGCCTACTGGGAAGCACGCTGTGTGGCAGAGCAAGAGGATGCAGCGATCTTAGCCCGCACCAGTATGTACGAAGCCAACCAGTTGCTGGACAAAGGCGAATTGGATGCGGCTTTAGAGAAGTACGATATTGCTTGGCAGGCCTGGGACGATTTATTCAACAAGTACCCAGCCATGATGATCGACGATGCGGCTGACGAAGTCGTTTCATCGATCGCTCGCTACCGTCGGTTGCTCGATCAGCCGGAATTGCCTGAAGACTTCGGACTGAGCGAGTTCCTAATGTTCAAGCAGATTCATGAAAGCGAATCGGCCGACCCCGCGCTGATGAACGTGATTTCGTCCTGGCCCAAGCTCCACCCCGACCGCGACTTCTTGTCGGAAATGCTTCGCAAGTCGGGCCAAGCTGCTGCGGCAAAGGATGAAAATTCGGAAGCCAATGGCGTCGAGCCACCGACCATCGCTATCAGTAACCCAGCAGTCGGCACGCCACCGGCGCCCCAAAGACCAAAGAACCAAAGTCTACAGACCACGAACGATGGATCAGAGGGTGCAGGGGTTGGTATTTCTGTTGATTCTCCAGCCGCGGGTAGCCCGCCTGGACCCAAAAAGTAGTTAAGCAATGGAGTTCTTTGCTTGTATTCTCGGCGGACTCGGACTGATCGTATTTAGCCTGTCTTTGTTTAGGATTCGCCCGCCGGAATGGCACGAAGATGATGACAACGGAGTCGACGATGGCAGACCTGGCGACTGTGCTCTGGAAAGCGAATGCGGCCAAGATCGCGCGAGTAACGTAAAGCGCGCTCGATTTCAGCGCAATGTGCGTTACTTAAACAATGTGCTGCTTGCGATCGCCGGCGGGGCAATAGTCTCTTCGGCATTTGTACCGCATGGTCGGTCTTGGATGCTGCTGTGGACAGCCATACTCGTGGTGCTACTGTTCTGTATTATGTTCGCCATGATCGATGCACTGACTTCACTGGCTGGCTATCGCAACGCCCTGCCTGTGGCTGCGCGACGAACGCTAGGCGACAGAGGCGACCAAAGCTAAACGATCGCAGTTGACTAGCGCTTTTGTCAACGTAATAAACGTGAATATCAGAATGAGCCGTTTAGGCGATAGCCCCGGTAATTGCTTTGGAACCGTGGCTAGAGGGCTGTTAATTTAGTGTAGCCACCGATGGGTTGTGTGGCACTAGGCTTCAGCAGGGGGTGCGCTACCCTAGCGCTATCCTAGGGCTCATATGCTCAGACGAGCAACTCATGGCAGGAGTGATGAGTTGAGTCAACGGCAACGCAAAGCGAATCATTGGCGAGATTTGCCCATACCTCGGGCGCAGCTGGTACTCATCGCCAAGGCACTGGATGATAGGTTCCCAGATGATCAAGCTGGCGATCAACTTGAAAATCGCCAATCTCTCCGAGTTGTGCATTGATGGCACTCGCGCGCTGGCCGACGCGAACAAGTAAGGCAGCGGGACAAAATAAACGTACCATCGAACCCACAAAAATTGCATAGAGTAGGCAGTCGCAGTGGGAGGCCGAAGATGGACGAGCGGTATGAAGCGAGTTGGGTTACGCCAGCCACTGCGACTTGCCTACTCGCCGCAATTTTAGACCGAAGGAGT
>JBGSJL010000038.1:0-14475 GCA_041741955.1 Pirellulaceae bacterium
CGCCGCTGCCGCCGCGACCGCCACCACTGCCACCACGACCGCCACCGCGCGAGTCGCTAAAGCGTGGGCTTCCGCCCGCACCTCGGTCAGCACTTCGCTCGGGTCGTTCGACCCGCTCATCGCCTTCCTGAGCGCCAGCAAATTCATCTTCGATACCGAGTTCTTCTAGGGCTCGGCGACGGCTGAGCTTCACTCGATCTTGTTCGTCGATATCGATTACGATCACCTTCATGGGATCACCCACTTTACAGATGTCGTCGACGGTGGCCACATAGCCACTGGAAAGTTCGCTGATGTGAACCAAGCCATCGCGACCGGGCAGGATTTCAACAAAGGCACCAAAGTCGCGAACGCTGCTCACGGTGCCATCGTAGATCTTGCCGATCTGTGCGGTGGCCGTGCAGGCCTCCACGCGCGCTAGCGCTGCCTTGGCAGCGTCGCTATTCATGGCGGCCACGACAACGGTACCGTCATCATCCACATCGATGGTAGCGCCAGTATCTTCCTGAATCGCGCGGATATTCTTGCCGCCTGGGCCGATCAACAGACCGATCTTATCGGAATCGATTTTGGTTCGCAGCAGACGCGGAGCGTAGCGGCTGGTCTCGGTCCGAGGACGTGGAATGGCCGTGATCATCTTCCGCAAGATTTCCATGCGGGCTTCGCGAGCCTGCTTGAGCGTCGCGCGAATGATTTCTTCGCTGATGCCGTCAATCTTGAGGTCGAGTTGAATACCGGTGACACCTTCAGGCGTCCCCGCAATCTTGAAGTCCATGTCGCCAAAGTGATCTTCGTCACCGAGGATGTCCGTTAGAAGGACCCAGCGGCTGCCCTCTTTCACCAAGCCGATGCTGATACCCGCAACAGGATTGGAGAGCGGAACACCGGCGGCCATCAATCCCAGCGTGGCGCCGCAAACACTAGCCATCGACGAGGAACCATTGGATTCCAGGATGTCGCTGATGACACGGATGGTGTAGGGGAAATCTTCCGGATCTGGAATCACCGGTGCAACAGAGCGTTCAGCCAACGCGCCGTGGCCGATTTCACGTCGTCCAGGACCGCGGATGGGACGACATTCACCTACAGAAAACGAGGGGAAGTTGTAGTCCAGCATGAATTTCTTGCTGTACTCTTCGACCAAACCATCGACTCGCTGTTCGTCGCGGCTGGTGCCCAGAGTAACCGTGACCAGGGCTTGTGTTTCACCGCGCTGGAAAACGGCCGACCCGTGGGTTCGCGGCAGTAAGTCGGTTTCGCATTCGATATGTCGCAGGCTGGTATGATCGCGACCATCGGGGCGCGTTCCACCCAGAATCAGATCGCGAACGGCCGCCGCTTCGAGCTCGTGCCAAGCGGAGGAGAAGGCTTCGCTGGTGATCGCCCCTTCCGCGTGCGAATCGGGAATGAACTCGGCTTTGGCTTGGGCTTTCAACGCCGCAGTGGCTTCGGCTCTGGCCAGCTTGCCATCGGTTTGTTTGGCTGAGCGGTAGCGATCAAAGAAGCTGCTTTTGAGTCGCTCCAGCAGGCCATCGCCAACAGGTGGCTGGAAGTTAGTCTTGGTCGGCTGAATACGATCGACCAATTCATTTATTAGGCCGATGATTTCACGGACGATGCCGTGCGCGTAGACAATTGCTTCCGCCATTTCGGCTTCGGGCATTTCCTGCGCGAAACCCTCGATCATCAGGATCGACCGTTCGCTGCCGGAAATGATCAGGTCCAATTCGCTTTCCTCCAACTGTTCGCTGGTAGGGAATGGAATTAGTTGACCATCAATTTTTGCCACGCGGACCGAGGCCAGGGGGCCTTGGAACGGGAGCGAGCTGATCGACAGGGCGGCGGCGGCACCATTCATGGCGAGAATATCGCCATCGTTCTGCAAATCGCTGCTGAGGACGACGCTTTGAATCTGCACTTCGTCGTTGAAGCCCTTGGCGAACAGCGGCCGAATTGGGCGGTCCATGAGGCGGCTGGTAAGAGTTTCCTTGGTAGTGGGTCGACTCTCGCGCTTTAAAAAACCGCCTGGAAATTTTCCGGCGGCAGACATTCTTTCTCGATAATCGCAGGTCAGCGGGAAGAAATCCGTTCCCGGTCGCGATGGTCCGGTGGCCACGGCCGTGAGGACAACCGTATCACCATATTGAGCGATTACGCAGCCAGAGGCTTGTTTGGCCAGTTGTCCTGTTTCGAGCGACAATACTTGAGGGCCGATTTTTTTTTCTACTCGTACTTTCAATTCACAACTCCTATTCCAACAATAATTTCCAACTTCTTCCAACGACAATTGGCCCATGAAAACGAGGGCCAGCGACTTCAAGATTCAGGCGGGATACCTAAAATGGCGCAGACTACCAGCATGCAACTGGATCGACGCAGTTACCCTCCGGGCATACTCCGATGCCGCAACGCTCCTTCCGGTCTAAAGCTAAAACTAACAGCCATACGACCAATTTTAGAAGGCAGACGATGTCCAGCTTGCAACGAAAAGGACGGACAATGAATTGCCGTGTGAGAGGAGTCGCAGCATGACTAGGCTACAACGCAATCTGCACGTCTTTCGCAGGATCGATTACTTGCGGATGCCCAAACGGCTAATCAAATCCAAATAGCTTTGCGGGTCATGGCGGCGAACATAGTCAAGCAGACTTCGGCGACGGCTGACCATCCGCAGCAGGCCTCGGCGACTGGCGTAATCCTTAACCTTACCGCGCATATGCTCGGTCAAATGATTGATTCGCTTGGTCAAAATGGCAATCTGTACTGCCGAAGACCCAGTGTCGCCCTCTGAAGTTTTATACTCGGAGATGGCTGCTTGCTTCAGTTCTTTCGTCGTTGTCATAGCTGCTTGCAATGTCAGTTTCTAAACGGTCCCAGTCCAACCTAATACTCGTCAGCAGGCCATGCACGCAAACTCTCTACCCATGGGGTCATCAGCGAATTTGCGAAACAGTCCGTGACTTCTACAACCCTCAAATGGTATCGCATTCCAGAAAAGTAGCAACCGCAGATTCTTTGGTTCAAACTGATGCCTGCGGGTATCATCGCGAGCTGCACGAAGCCTTGGGCTTGCCCCGCTTTGGGAATTGGCGGCGTCTATTGAATAACATGCAAGGATGGTAAAAATAGGGTTTGCAGGTCGTGCGACGCAAGTTCCGCCGGCCTCAAGCGACTAGGATCCCACCCGAAAAACCTCGAAAGTAGTATGTAAATGAAGGGTCTGCCATTTGTTTTGCTGTTCACAGCAATGACATTTTTCGCTTGGGGAGCCTATGGTCCCGTACTCCACCATGGTGCCAACGCACTGAACCACGACAGCCTGCGGGCTTTTGTCGGTGTCGGTTTGGCATACTTCTTGATCGCCGTGCTAATTCCCTTCCTAATCCTCAAGAAATCCGGAGAAACCGGAAAGTGGACGATGGCAGGCGCGATTTATTCATTGATTGCCGGTGCTGTGGGAGCGATCGGTGCGTTGGGGATTATCGTCGCCCTGGGCTACGGCGGCTCCACGCTCTATGTCATGCCACTGGTGTTTGGCTTTGCCCCAGTTGTTAACACGCTGGTAACGGCCTTTCTAAGCAGGACCTTCGATCAGATTCGCCCGATTTTTATCGCCGGTGTCGTGACTGCAGCCCTGGGCGCGGTTGGAGTTCTGGTTTTTAAACCCGGCCCCAGCAAGCCGGCTGATCTGGCGCAAGCCGTCCAGTCGGCCAAAGAGGCACTTAGCGAAGCCGAGGCGGCCGTCGCGAACATTCAAGCGGTCAGCGAGCAAGTGGACAACAGCGATGATGAAGTGTCCCCAGCCTCTTCGACGTCCCCAGCCTCTTCGACGGGAAGTAGCTCGGACGCCACCAAGGCACGGGCAACCAACTCGGAAACACATGCCGGTTCGACGACTCACGCGGTAGCCGAGAAAAAAGTGGACTTCTGGGGTGTGCTGGGATCGATCGTAGTGGCTGCCATCTGTTGGGGCTCCTACGGACCTATGCTGCATATTGGGCAATCTAAAATGTCGGGCAGTCGCCTGCGACCGTTCGCCTGCGTGGGGCTGGCCTATTTCTTTATCGCAGTTGCCGCACCCATGATGATTATTTCAGCCAGAGCGGAAGACGTGGGTGCTTGGACGGGTAGCGGCTTGATTTGGTCGTTTCTAGCGGGAGTGGCTGGAGCGATTGGTGCTTTGGGAGTCATTTTGGCCTTCAATGCAGGTGGTAAGCCCTATTATGTCATGCCACTTATTTTTGGATTTGCCCCGGTCGTTAATACCTTTATATCGCTCAGCGAAGCGGGAACTTGGTCGCTGGTCAGGCCGATGTTTTGGGTGAGTCTGGCGGTGGTGATTGCCGGTGCGGTGACGGTGCTCATCAACGCCCCCAAACCAAAACCCAAAGCGGTTCCCGCCCCCGCCAGCTAAGACAGTTCTAAACAGGTTGCGACCGCTGCCTAATTGAGGCAAAAGGCTATGGAAACGAATCCCACCACAACTCCTCCGGCGGCAATTCACACAGCGAAAATACCTGCTACTCGAACGCCCGCCCTGGACTTGTTTCAACAGCCATTGACCTGGCAGGAAATCGCCGGCAAGCACGACAACGTCGAGCTCGAAATTGGGTCGGGCAAGGGTCTGTTCCTGCTGGCGGCGACAGTCGAGCGCCCTGAAAATTTTTTTGTAGGCATCGAGCTGGCGGCCAAGTTTGCCAATGGTGCCGCCCATCGCTTGGCCAAAAAAAACCTAGCTAACGTTTCCATGCTGAGGGGCGATGCCCAGCGGTTGCTGTGCGACGTGGTTCCCAATGAGAGCTTGATTCGCGTGCATGTTTATTTTCCGGACCCGTGGTGGCGCAATAAGCACAAAAAGCGGCGAGTCCTAAACGAACAGGCCATACACGATATTCAGCGCGTGCTCAAACCCAACGGCGAACTTCATTTTTGGACCGACGTCTTGGACTATTACGAACATATTTGCGGCCAAGTTATGGACTTGACGGCTCTGGCCGGCCCACGATTTGTTCAACAGCGGGCAGCGGCCCATGCCATGGATTACACCACGCATTTCGAGCGCCGCGCTCGGACCCACGGGCAGCCTGTTTACCGCGCGATTTTTGCGAAAGATTAAGGCATTGCCGTTCCTTTAAGCCGGATTGCTTAGGGCGGGGCGGCGAGCGGGTTTGCCGATAACGCGAATGAGCGGGACGGTGGTTGGGCCACCGTGAAATGTTCTCCCTGTGTCGAGATAATGATCGAACACAAACGCGCCGTGCTTGGCATTGCCAACGCGCAGGCAGCGCAAGATGGCTGGATGCCCGCACTCGGGGCAGACCACGCGCAGGCCATGACTTTCTAGCAACTGATGAACCATCTTGGCAAAGGCTTGGTTTTCAGCCAAAGAAGCAAACGCCCAGCCGTGAAAGTATTGCAATCTGGCTTCGATCCGCTGCCGTATTTGCAGGTGCAATGACTCGATGTCCCCGCCAAGCTGCTCGATTTGCGCAACGGCTTTTTCGATCGAGGCGGCGGGCATCGCCATCCGTCGCCGCAAACCACCGTAGACTCGTTCCGATACGAGCTTTACGCTCCGCAGGTAAAGCTGTCGCTGTGGCACCGTCAGTGGCTGGCCGCTGGCCGACAAGACAATTTCCAGCAGTGCGATGGGCTCGCCTAAGTGCAGAATGGGCCCAAATAGCAGCGGATGCCCCGTCGTGTTGTGGCTTGAATTGAACGCTTCTTGAGTCGGAGAACCCGTCGGCTGGCTAGACTGCGATCCAACGCCTGGAGCGGTATCGGACGGCAGCCACTGAATATTCTTAGCTTGTTGACTGGGTGACTCGGCCAGCATGGGTTGCCGCTGCTGCCAGGCCAATTGCACCAATCGTTCGTGCTTTTTTTGCTCGGTCACAGCGGTAAGAAGTTTGTCCATCTGATAGCGCACGCCGAACACTGCATCGCTCGAACCATGGGCTTTCATCCAGGCGACTGCGGCTGAGCCGCCGAATAGCGTGCAAAGGTGGGGTAGCAATTGCTCCAGGAAGGATTGCAGGGGTAGGTCACCGTCGACTAATTCCCCCAGGCGGGCGACTTGCTTTGACGAAGGCCCAGACGACTCGTTGGGAAGCGACTGAAGGGCGAGTTGAATGCGAGCGTCCACGCGGGTTGTTGGCGACTCAACGAAGAGTTCGCGCCATCCTTTGAATTGAGCTGGTTTGCGAGCGCGCACGCGGAAAATGGGAATTTTCAGCCACGGCGCTATTTCCTTTCCTGCCCCTCATTGTTTATACTCTTGGTACAACCGGCAGGCAATGGCAAGGGGCTGTAGAGGTGGGTGAATTGACGCCATTTCCGCGACGTAGGCCCGAAAAGCTATGGGATTTTCCCGGAAAATGGCACCGTCTGGGACATTGGCTCATCCCCGGGGAATCCGCTCGAAGTGTAACTGATTGGTATAACCGCTAAATTGGGAGGCGGGTTTTGTACTCTGGCGTCAAAGCTGGCGGGCGAAGCTTGAGTTTAGTCGGCGGGTGCTTAGTCTCGAAGCGAAGACGTTTCGTTCCTGGTACGTTTTTTTTCACAATCGAAGGCTTGTAATGTCGACCACACCATCTCAAGAGACGGTTGAGCAAACCAAGCAGCAGATCCGCACGCTCATTAACGAGATTGCCGAGCTATCACGGTCCGATACGCCAGGCGACGAATACTATCCCGCCGTTCTGAAAAGAATCGTCGATGCGCTGGCTGCGGTCGGGGGCGCCTTTTGGTTGCTGGATGAAGACGGCAAACTCAAGCTCAGCTACCAGATCAATGTCAATCAGAACTTGCTGGAAGCCGAAAGCGACGATGCGGCCAAGCACGCTAAGCTGCTCTCGCGGCTATTTATGCGTGGCCAGTCGGAATTGATTCCGCCCCATTCGATGTTGGGTGAAGATCAAAACGAAGGCAATCCCTCGCAATACCTGCTTTGCGTTTCTCCACTCTCGGGTGGCAAGCAGATAGCGGGTCTGCTGGAAGTCTTTCAGCGCGCCGACTCGGCACCCAACGTGCAGCGCGGTTACTTGCGTTTTCTTGAACAGATGGCGGGTTTGATTGGCGAGTGGCTCAAGGGCCATACGCTACAAAAGGTTTCCGACCGTCAACTGATGTGGCAAAAAGCCGATCACTTTGCCCGACTTGTTCACGATAATCTTGAACTCCGCGATACGGCTTTTACCATCGCCAACGAGGGCCGGCAGCTAATTGGCTGCGATCGCGTCAGCGTGGCGATTAAAAAGGGTCGCAAGTGCAGGGTCGAGGCCATCAGTGGCCAGGATACCATCGAACATCGCTCCAACATCGTAACTGCGTTGAACTCTTTGGCGACACGAGTCGTCTCGGCAGGCCATTCGCTGTGGTACGACGGTTCCGTCGAGGATTTGCCGCCCCAACTCGAAGAAGCCATCGAAGATTATGTCGATCTTTCGCATGGTCGCACGATTGCCGTCCTGCCCATTCGCCGTCCGGAGAAGGTGGTCGAAGGCGACGTACACTCGAAGGAAACAGTACAACGCGAGGACGCCTCCAAACGCGAAATCATCGGTGCGCTGATCGTCGAGCAAATCGAAAGCCAAGTACCCGCCGATGCGCTGCGTTCCCGCTGCGATTTAGTTTACGAGCACGCCGCGCGGGCCCTAAACAATTCGATGACCCACAGCGACTTGTTCCTGATGCCGGTCTGGCGATTTCTAGGGCGGGCCACTTGGCTGTTCCGTGGCTCGGCGTTCCCTAAGACCATGACGGTGCTTGCCCTGGCCACAGTGGGTTTGCTGGCCCTGTTTCTGATCCACATCAATTTGGACTTGGAAGCCAACGGCTCGTTACAGCCCAAGGTTCAAAAACAAGTGTTCGCGCATGTCGAAGGCGAAGTCGAAGAGGTCTACATCGATCACGGCGACGTGGTTCAAGCGGGGCAACCGCTGGTCAAGCTCCGCAATCGCGAACTCGAAATCGAGATCACTGACCTCCAGGGGCAACTCGAGGAAGCGATTGTTTCTATCATGACCGTCCACGAGCAAGCCGGACGAAATTCCGACCGCCTCGAAACTTCCCGCTTGCTGGGACAGGAGAAAGAATACCTGAAGCGAAAGGAAACGCTGGAAGCTCAGTTGGCGCTGGTCAAGGAAAAAGAAAAGCAGTTGATTCGTACCAGCCCGATTGACGGAATCGTCATGGATTGGGATTTGCGAGAACGCTTGCGGGCTCGTCCTGTGGTGACTGGTCAAGTGCTCGTGAATTTGGCCGACCCGCGCGGCGACTGGGAACTTGAAGTGTTCATGCCCGAGAAGCGCATGAAGTACCTCGATGATGCCTTCAAAGCATCGGGTGGAACCGACTTGCATGTCGACTATATCCTCTCCACCGATCCATCGGTCGACCATACTGGCAAACTGGCTATCAGCGGTGTTCACTACCGAGCAGAACTCGACCCAACCGATGGTGCCGTTGTGAAGTTACGAGTCAAACCGGATTCGATGGAAAAGCTCAGTCGGCGTCCTGGAGCCAAGGTCATCGCAGATGTCGTGTGCGGAAAGCGCTCGGCTGCCTTTGTTTGGTTCCACGAAGTCGTCGAATGGGTCCAAGCCAACGTGTTGTTTTAATGATCCCTCGCTCACGCGGCGGGTTGTGAATAATGGTCCCTTGCTCACGCGGCGGGTTGTGAATAATGATCCCTCGCTCACGCGGCGGGTGAAGATAAACTCGCTCTCCTCACATAACAATCTTATTTCGACAGGTCCACTGAAATGAATCTTCGCACTCCGTTCGCTTTGCTATTAGGAATTTGGGGCTTGGTCCTGGCGTCGACCTGCTCTTTCAGCCAGGAAGCGGCTCGCACACCCACCACGCCAGGTGCGAGCTACCCGCGGAAACCCATTACTATCGGGGCGCAGGTGTTTAGCCTGCACAAGATTCAAGTAGCCGCCCAAGCCGACGGAATCGTCGATCAACTGCTCGCCGACGAAGGTCATACGGTCAAGAAGGGCGATACGCTGCTGATTATCGACAATCGCGTGGCCGCTGCCGAGTTGAATGTTGCAAAGAAAGAATGGGAAGCCGCTGCGAAACAAGCCAAGCAGACGGCCGAAGTCGAGTATGCCAAGAAGGCTGCGGAAGTCTCCGACGCCGAATATGAAGAGAGCTATCTACTTTATAACCAGGGTTCGGAAACTTACTCGGCCGCCCGCCGCAAGCAGCTCGAAAAAGAGCGTGCTCGACTAGGAATCGATGTGGCCAAAGTTAAGCACGAGCAGGAAATACTGGTCGCAGATGTGAATGAAGAAAAAGTAAAGGCCTCGCAGATCAAGCTCGACCTCTACAAAGTCATTGCGCCGTACGACGGTGTGATCGTCGAACGTTTGCGAGATCAGGGTGAATGGATCCGCTCGGGTGAGCCTGTGTTGCGGCTGATGCACATGAATGAAATGAAAGTCGAAGCCATGGTGCCCATTGAAGGTATTTCGATTGCGGAACTCCAGGGTGCACCCATCAACATCCAAGTTCAAATTAGCCCGCAAGATGTTGCGACTTTTGCCGACTCGCGCGTCGAGATTGTGAGCCCTGAAATCTCGATGGGCCAAGTCCGAGTTTCGACACGGATTCAGAATCAATTGCTGGGTGGCGTGTGGCTACTTCGCGACGGCATGAACGCCAAAGTTGTCATCAACCCCCAGTAGCAGTATTCAGCGAAACACTTGAAGCCGCAACACTCCAGTTCGCAATAAATTCGTTCGCAACACTCTCGTTCGTAATAAAGTTCGCCCACTATGACCACCATGGCCGACAGCCTAGTCAACAGCGCAATGCGACCGCTGCAGTTGCGCCGTCGACCGGACTTGGAGTCAAAAAAACATCGCTACCATGGTCGTGTGTACTGGGTGGTCAAAGAGCCGGTGGCCCTGAACTATTACCGCTTCCATGAAGAAGAGTACGCGATTCTGAACATGCTTGACGGCGTGACCAGCCTTCAGCAAATCAAAGATCGCTTCCAAAATGAATTCGCACCGCAGCGTATCACGCTCCAAGATCTGCAGCAATTTGTCGGCATGCTGCATCGCAGCGGGCTCGTCATTTCGCAGTCCAATGGGCAGGGGCGACAACTGCGTCGCCGCGGCGATGAAAAGAAAAAGAAAGAGCTATTGGGCAAACTGGCTAATGTGTTTGCATTGCGGTTTCGTGGGATCGACCCCGAGCGTATTCTAAATTTTCTAAACCCGTTTACTTGGTGGATTTTTACGCTACCCGCCTTGATGGGTATCGGCATGTTTGGGCTCAGTGCCCTGACACTGGTCCTGGTCAACTTCGAAGAGTTTCGCACCAAGCTGCCAACTTTTGAACAGTTCTTCGCGGCGGACAACTGGATTTGGTTGGGCGCCACCATGGCCATCGTCAAAATTTTGCACGAATTTGGGCACGGTTTAAGTTGTAAACGCTATGGCGGTGAATGCCACGAAATGGGCTTCATGTTCCTGGTGTTCACGCCCTGTTTGTATTGCAATGTGTCCGATTCTTGGATGCTGCCCAATAAATGGCATCGCGTGTTTATCGGGGCGGCCGGGATGTATGTCGAATTGATCCTGGCGTCGATCGCCACCTATCTCTGGTGGTTTAGCGAGCCGGGCATGCTCAATTTCTTGTGCTTGTCGGTGATGTTTATTTGTTCGGTCAGCACGGTCGTTTTCAATGGCAACCCGCTATTGCGATTCGACGGTTACTACATCTTGATGGACTTGCTCGAGATTCCGAACTTGCGCCAGAAAGCCACTGAAATTCTAAAGCGTTGGTTCCAGCAATACTGTTTGGGACTTGAGTTGCAAGAGAATCCCTTTCTGCCGCATAAAAAACAATTATGGTTCGCAACCTACACCATTGCCTCGGTGATCTATCGCTGGGTGGTCGTGTTTTCGATCATGATGTTCCTGATGAAAGTACTCGAACCCTATGGGTTGCAGGCGCTGGGACGGCTGATCGCCTTTTCGGGCCTGGCGGGCATGATCATTCAGCCCATTTGGCAGATCATCAAATTTTTTAGAACGCCTGGGAAAGCAAGCAAGATGAAACAGAAAAATGTCGTGACCAGTCTCGCTGTCGCTGCGGCGCTGATCGTCGGTGTGTTGTTTCTGCCGTTGCCCTACCACGTGGATTGCGCGGTCGAGATTCAGCCGCATGATGCCCAGCAAGTCTTTGCGATGGTGCCGGGAACTCTGGTCGGCTGGAACAAGCAGCCCGGCGACCGTGTCGAACAGGGCGAAGTCATCGCAGAACTCGATAACATTGATCTGCAGCTTCAGTATCTACAGCGTAAGAACGAATATGAGATGGCTGCCAGCCGACTTCGTATCCTCGAAGACCAGCGATTCACTGACCCTCAAGCAAACGCCAAGCTGAGCAGTCAAACCGAAATTGTTCTGGCAAAGCAAATGCTGCTCGACCAAATTGTCGACCGTATCGACATGTTAAAAATAAGGGCGGCGGAAGCCGGTGTCATTCTGCCGCCGCCGAACAAACCTGTTCCCAAACAGGTAGAGGCCGAGGAACAATTGCCAACTTGGAGTGGCAATCCCTTCGATTCGAAAAATCAGGCGGCCTACTTCTCGGCCTCCGACCTGTTGTGCTTGGTAGGCGAGCCCACGCGGATGGAAGCCGTACTCGTCGTCGATCAACACGATATCGACTTGGTCAAAGAAGGCGACGAAGCAGACATTAAGATTGACTCCGCGAGACTGGACACCTTCTCTGGTAAAATAGAGAAAATATCGGAGATGGAGATGGCTGTGGCTCCTGAGAGTTTGGGTATCCAGGCGGGTGGTCGCTTGGACACTGAAATGGACTCCAGTGGTCGACTTCGTCCAATCAGTACTTCCTATCAAGCCCGTGTTCCGCTAGAAAGCATCGAAGTCCCACTCCGCAGTGGCTATCGCGGTCAAGCGAAAATCTACGTAGGTTGGAAATCAGTCGGCTGGAGAATCTACCGATTCTGCGCCCGCACATTTAGATTTGAAATGTAACTTTTACAGAGCGATGACCGTCCGCTGCTTCCGCGAGCGGGTTGGTCGCGCTACCGTGTTTGAACCAAGTGCTTGGCATGGTGCGAGGCACGAGAATCGCTGAATCGTCAGCACCCTAGGAGATTACCGAAATGGCAAGAGAAGAAAGTACAATGGAACAGGAACCCACCCAAGCCGCCGAGCCAGTGGCCCGTCAGCAGCAACAAGCCGCTCAACCCGTTCAGGTCCAAGTCAACGATGAAAAGGCCATGGCCAACTATGCCAATTTCTGTCGAGTGACAGGTTCCCCAGAAGAGTTGATTGTCGACTTTGGACTTAACCCACAACCGGTAGGCGTACCCAAGGATCCCATCCACGTCACTCAACGTGTCATCATGAACTTCTACACCGCCAAGCGACTCTTGGCAGCGCTGCAGATGTCCGTTCAGCGTCACGAAGCCGTCTTCGGTGTGCTCGAAACCGACATCCAGAAGCGTCTCAAGATCCAACAACCCAGTTAGACTTCAGCACGCTTGCGTTTGCGTCCGAGGGAGGCCGAAGTTTAAACTTCGCCTCCTTTATTTTTTGGATCTTCAGCACTAACCGGCGTGTCGAGATAGTCGCTTCCCATGGGCCAATCGTTGGACGACAAGCCGAAGGCGACCGTTTACTGGAAAACCTACGCCTGCGGCTAGACGTCAAACTAGGCCTGCGGCTAAATATCTTATGTTGGCGATGCGGCGCGATGCTTTGGGTGCGTGGATCACTTTCAGGCGGCGCATCTTTCGGAGTGAAATTCCTTTTGGACAGAAAAATTGAGGACAGGAAAATAGAAATGAACATAAAGTCGCAATATGTTCTTGTCCTTAATCTTCTTGTCCAAAAAAGGCGTGCACTCGATAACGTCGGAAATCGTTCCAGCATACTCGTGCTCTAAGTGATTCTGGCTAGACGTCAAACTACGCCGGCGGCTAGACGTCAATCTACGCCTGCGGCTAGACGTCAAACTCGGCCTGCGGCTAGACGTCAAACTACGCCTGCGGCTAGACGTCAAACGATTTAAATAGCACGCTGGTAGGTTTGGAGTTATCGAACTTAGAATCGCACGAATTTGTCCTGCGGGTCGATGGCTGCTTGAATACGTCGGGCCATTGCCAGCCAGCGGTTGTCACCTAGCGCGCGCAGGCTCGGCTGGTTTCCACAGACCATAACACCTGCCAGTTGCTGCTGGGCTAGCACTGTGTCCAGCGACTCCAGCACAGAAGCTTGATCTGGAACACTTAACCAGGCGACCGCCCCTCCCGCTTGGTAGCGTAATGATATCTCGGGAAGTTGCTTCAGCGCGGCGGGCAGAGTCCGCAGGCTCTCGAGTGTAGTCGCCACGCGCACCAGACCAAGTCCGCTGGATAATCGCTGTACAAGCAAAGCGTGTTTGGCCCATAGCTGGGAATCTTCATCCGCGTCGAGAACCGCGCGGCAAGGAACTGGCATGAATGCCGCTGCGCGGGATAGTACGAATGGCAATGATTCGGTAGGCCCAGCGAAGCGAACCAGGATACGGCATTCGACCGCTGCGTTCGTTTCGCGGACCGGCTGATGGTCATGGATGTTTTCTGTCAGCACATCGATATCTAGAGCCGCGATCGGTAGCGGCTGGGCCAGCATCCGCTGGACCATCGCAATACAACTCTCTGGGGTGGCCACATCCACCACGAGTGTTGCGGAAGCCTGCGGTTTGGGGAATACCTTGAGGGTCAGCTCCGTCAAGATTCCTAATCGTCCGTAGCTGCCCACGACCAACTTCGGCAGATCGAAGCCAGCCGCATTCTTGACAACTTTGCCGCCACCGCGCACCAGCCGGCCCAAACCGTCGATCAATTCCACTTCCATGACGAAGTCGCGGAGACCACCGTAGAGCAGGCGATTGGCACCGCTCAGTCCGCTGGCTACTGTGCCGCCCAGCGTGGCGCCCTGATCGACGAACATTGGGTCGAATGGCAGATACTGCCCCTTTTCACCCAATGCAGCCTGTAGCTCTGCGACCGTTGTACCGGCCAGTGCGGTGATCAAGAATTCAGAGGCGTCGTAAACTAAGATACCGTGCAGCCCGCGCATGTCGAATTGCTGCACGGCGGCATCGCAAGCTGCCAACGCGGATTTTGTACGGGCACCCGTTGGTACCACGTGGGTTTTGGCATCGAGCATCCGCTGAATAAATTGTTGGGTGGAAACGCTAGTCATGGCGGCCCGATTCAAAATGGTTGAAGCCCACGGCTAGCGATTGAGATTCATGAAAGCTGGCGGGCTTGGGCCACGAAGTCGAGCCCGATATCTGCCATCCATGCTTGTGCCAGCCGCCGAGCGATCCCGTCGACTCGATTTGCCGTGGGCAGGATTTTATCGTCCAAGCTGTGTGCCGACCATAGGCAGCCAGTCGAACCACACAACACGATCTCCTCCGCCTCGC
>JBGSJL010000039.1:0-2860 GCA_041741955.1 Pirellulaceae bacterium
TCCCACGTTTAACTGTTTCCGGTGGTGGCGCTGCGCTTACCACCGGCTAATGGCTTGAACCCCTTCGGGGTAATATCGGACGATGCCTAACACGCGTCACTTGATGGCTAGTATGCCGTCGATGGGTGTTTCGGTGCGGCAACCGGTGACTTGGCTAAAACCGGCTGCTAGAAGGAGGGCTTCGTATTCTGCCAGCGTGCGTTCTTTGCCTTCGGTACACAGCAGCATATTCAAGTCCTGCATTTGCGCCCAACTGGGGCCGCTCTTATCGTCAAGCAGCATTTTTTCGGCGATGAGCAAGCCGCCGCCGCTGGGCAAGCTGTCGAAGATTCGGCGGAGCAGCCGTTGGATTTTGTCGAGACTCCAGTCGTGCAGAATACGGCCGAGCGAATACAAGTCGGCGGAGGGTAGTGGATCGCTAAAAAAGTCGCCACCGACGACTTGGATACGCGCGGCCACTCGCGATTGGCCGGTGATCTTCTGGGCCAAGGCGGTGGCTTGCGGCAAGTCGAACACGGTGGCCGTTAAGCCGGGATAGCGCTCGCAGGCGGCGATGGCGAGGTGGCCGGTGGCACCGCCCAAGTCGACTAGGTGTTTGAAGGAGCTCAGGTCCAGCGCGCTCACCAGTGCAGGCGAACTCATGACTCCAAAGCCATGCATGCCCATTAAGAACTCGTTGGCGGCCTCTTGGGTCTTGAAGAAGCTCGAAAAAATCGGCTCGTCCCATCCGTAGCATTGCTTCCAGCGATTGCTGCCCTCGCGGACCGCATTCTCCAGCGCGCCCCACAGCGACCAACCGACAGAATTCGAATAATTGAGGTAGCCTGTCATCCGACGTGGACTGGTGGAAGTCAGATAGACCTGCGCGACGTCCGTATTGTGGTAGCCGTCCTGTGCTCGTGAAAGCAGCCCCAGTCCAATGAGCGCGTTGAGTAAGCGCTCCATAGCATCGGCATCGCACTTCAGCGACTGCGAAAGTTGCAGAGCCGTTTGCGTGTTGCCATCCAAAGCGTCGAAGACACCCAGCTCCAGAGCGGCGAACATGACTTTGGTGCGTCTCATGCCCTGTAGCAATTCGACGACAACATTGGCGGAAGGGACGGACAGGTCGTTAGGCATTTTGGATTCTCAGCAACGTCGAGAAAAAGTGAGTTGGAAATGTGGGTGCGAAGCGCCACCGAGCGGGTTAAGAATATTAGTAACCGTTCACGGCCAAAGGCCGTGAGCGGTTGTGATTTTTTGTAGGGTGGGTCAAATCGCGAAAGCGATGAAGACCCACCGATACTGCAATCACATAAAAACGGTGGGTCTTCGTGGCCTATCGGCACATTGTAAACGTGGGATAGGCTTCCAGCCTGTCGATTCGCGCATGACAATTGTGAACGTGGGATAGGCTTCCAGCCTGTCGATTCGCGCATGACAGGCTGGAAGCCTATCCCACTTGTTTAGGCTCGATCCTTGGCTACTTCACCAGCTCGCAGGCGGAACCTAATGCTGCGGGCAGCGGATCGAAGCCGGCTGGTGAAAATCCGAGATGCAAGTGCTGTCGCCAACCTTCGGCGAATTCGAACTTGCCGCTCAGCCCGCCCACTTCGCGATTCAAGTCTTCCATGGTCGTCAGGTACGAGCTGATGCTTTGCGAGTCGTCGAGCCACTGAGCCTGGCTGGCGTGGGCGGACAGGAGTTCGCGCTTTTTCGGCAGCAACGGACTGACATCGACAAAGTGAGTGGGTACGACCAACTCTCCCAGCGGTGTTCGATTGCCGTGGGGCTGGGCATGGTAGACGGCCACACGGTCACTGTAGCTGGCCACGGGAGGTTGGGTGGCGATGTGTGGCATACCGCGACAAAAGGTGGCTGCCACGGCAAGTCGAGCGGCGTTCTGGTGATCCTCCATGTAGTCGACGGGCGCGTGCGTGAGCACGATCTGCGGTTGGGCTTGTCGAACCACGGCAGCAACTTGGTAAAGCAGTTCTCGCGAATAGAAGATGTCCATGTCATCGCAAATGGGCGGATAGAATTCGGCAGGCAGCAGCTCGGCAGCCCGCTGAGCTTCTTGCAAACGAACGGCCGCACATTGCTCGCGATTGAGTGATTTTGAGCCGTAACAACCGTTGGCGATATTGAAATAATGGACTTGCCAGCCACATCGTGACAATTGAAGTAGCGTGCCAGCCATCACAAATTCGATATCGTCCGGATGCGCTGCTATCGCGAGTACGGAGGGTTGGTTCATAGTTAATTAGCGTTGCACGCGGGCAGATCCGCCAGCGGCGAGTGCTTCTACTTCGGGCAGCTTGGCCATGGACACGTCGCCGGTGAAGGTGGTGAGCAGTGCGCCGTGAGCCCAGCCGAGTCGTAGCGCTTGCTCTGGATCCTTGCCAGCGATCATGCCGTAAATCAAACCGGAAGCGAAACCATCGCCGCCGCCGATACGACACACGACATCCAGGTTCATGGTGGGACTGACATAACGTTTGCCGTCGTACCAAACCACGGCGGCCCATTCGTGGCGATTGGTGGAGTGGACTTCGCGCAATGTGGTGGCGACCAATTTAACGTTGGGGAATTTGTCGACGACCTGCTCGATCATGCCAAAGAACTGATTGGGGTCCAATTTCGATTTGCTCTCGACGTCTTGACCTTTCATCCCCAGGCCCTTCTGCAAGTCCTCTTCGTTGCCGATCAGCACGTCGCAATGCGCCGCGATCTTGCGGCACATCTCTTGTCCCTTTTCTTCGCTGCCAATCGTCTTCCATAGTTTGGGGCGATAATTCAAATCGAAGGAGGTAATGGTGCCAGCTGCTCGGGCCGCTTGCATGCCTTCCACAATCAATTCGGAAGTGGTCGGAGAGAGCGC
>JBGSJL010000040.1:0-3768 GCA_041741955.1 Pirellulaceae bacterium
TTAGATTTCCGTCTCCAAAGACGGTCTGCTGGCGATAGGAAACGATATCGCCACATTTCCGGCAATCGCGTACCTGACTCGACAATCCCTCAAACTGCCGCACTCGCTCGGTCGGATCGAGCACGGGTAGAATCCATGCCCCGCCACCCACGCGGCCGACAAATTCTGTACCATGTGCGGCCGACTTTGACTGGACTGACGCAGACGGAGTGGCTTCAGACGAGCGAGCATCCGCCATTGCCGCCGACGGGACCGGTAGAGTGGGCGCGTCCTGCGAGTTCCGTCGCGGGCTGGCTGTTGCTAATGCGCTGGCTGTTTCTAGCGCGCGGGTTGGCTCGGCAAGTCGAGCCAGCAACTCCGGCTGGAGTTCAAAACTGCTACGTACGAAACGCGTCAGCCCACATCGCCTAAAATTCTGCAGCACTTCAAGCAGCCCGATTTCAACGTCTGTTCTTTCCATTTTTCCCATTTCTGCTTCTATTTTTTCCATGCAATTCTGGCTTGAGATGCATTTTCTATTATCCCGATAGGGACAATAGCAATAAGCTGAGGGTCGCTGCGAAGCAGCGCACCCCGAGAAACCGACAAAACGATGCACCGACCCTGAAAGGGTCGCAGATTATGCGACCCTTTCAGGGTCGGCGTGTTCTGGGAGCAACTGTTTCCGGTGGTGTCGCTACGCTCAACCACCGGCTAATTGCTCGAATCCCTATCGGGATAAAACCTGCACGAGCCGTTATTCTTCACAACCCCAAACTTTTAACAGCCCACCATTAGCCACGGAAAAACCTAGCGAAAAGCGAGCCCAAACCTAGTTCGCTAGGCGATTTCCGGTCGAGCAACCACCTAACCCCATAATACCCGCTTGGTCAGTTTTGAGGTGCTGGGAGTCCTCGTCGAATTGCCATTTCGCAAGTAAACTATGGGTTTGGCTCCGCTTCTGCTTTTCGGTAATGCTCGCTCATGGCTATCCCTCGCGTCGTAATTGTAGGCCGTCCCAACGTTGGCAAGAGCAGCATTTTTAATTGGCTCGATGGACGTCGTTTGGCTGTAGTCGACGATATGGCGGGTGTCACGCGCGATCGCATGGTGACACTCATTGAACATGACGACCGGTTCTTCGAACTGGTCGACACCGGCGGCATGGGCATCGAAGATGTCGATAACTTGACCAAAGAGGTCGAGCAACAAATCGAAACGGGTATCGACGAAGCCGACGTCATTCTGTTCGTGGTCGACACCAAGTCGGGCATCACGGGACTAGACGAAAAAGTCACCGAACGATTGCGTAAAATCGAGAAGCCTATCCTCTTGCTGGCCAACAAAACCGACCACGCTGGGCTAGACAATGTTGCCCTGGAATTCCACCGACTGGGTCGCGGATGGTTGATCCCGATCAGTACCAAAGAGAATCGCAACAAGCAGCTACTGTTTGACGAAATTCTCGATCGATTGCCCGATACCCAGCCCGAGGAAGGCGAGACTGACCTACCGCGCATGAAGTTGACAATCGTTGGGCGACGCAATGTCGGCAAGAGCACGTTTGTCAACACGCTGGCTCAGGCCCAACGCATGATCGTGAGCGAAGTTCCCGGCACCACCCGCGATAGCGTCGATGTGCATTTTAATTTGGATGGTCACAAATTTGTGGCCATCGATACACCTGGCCTACGCCGCAACAAGAGTATCCGCACCAACATCGACTTCTATGGCTTTCATCGCGCTCAGCGCAGCGTGCGCCGCGCCGATGTGTCGATGCTGTTCTTCGATTGCATGGAAAAGATCAGCTAAGTTGACAAACAATTGGCGCACTATATCGAACAGCAGTTCAAGCCCTGCATCTTTGTAGTGAACAAATGGGACAAAGTGGCAGGACAGGTTCCTACCGAGCGCTGGGTGCGCTACCTGCGCGAACACTTTCCTACAATGGCTTATTGTCCCATCGCGTTCATCACGGGGCAGTCCGGTAAGAACATGAAGGCTCTGCTCAATCACGCACAGATGCTCTACAAACAAGCGCAAACACGCGTGTCCACCGCCAATATCAACAAATTGCTCAAAGCGGCTCTACAGCAACAGCAACCACCATTGTACATGAGCCGCCGCCCGAAAATTTATTTCGGTTCGCAGATTGCCATTACGCCGCCAACTCTGATCCTGATGTGCAATATTCCACAGGGCTTCCCACCCAGTTATCAACGCTACCTGATCAATGTCTGTCGCGACAATCTGCCGTTCGGCGAAGTACCCATCAAGCTCTACTTACAAAAGCGGGAAAGCCAAAACTTGGCCACGCGAAAAGCCAAAGTGGAAGGCGAGGTTGTGCACTACGACGACATTGATGACGACAGCGATGAACTAGTCGATCAAGAACTAGACTAAAGGAAAACGTTTTATGTCCAGCAAAAGGATTTTGTTTCTGGTAGGCGACTTCGTCGAAGACTATGAAGTCATGGTTCCTTTCCAGATGCTGTTGATGGTTGGCCACGAATGCTATGCCGCCTGCCCCTTCAAGGCGGCGGGTGAAACCGTTGCCACGGCCATTCACGACTTCGAGGGTCATCAAACTTACAGCGAAAAAACTGGACATAAGTTTGCGTTGAACCTAACCTTCGATGACATTGCTCCAGAGACCTTTGATGCCCTGGTCCTCCCCGGTGGTCGCGCACCAGAATACTTGCGGCTGAACCCGCGCATACTGGAGATCGTGCGTCATTTCGATAGCGCCAATAAACCGATTGCAGCCATCTGCCATGGACCTCAAATCTTGGCCGCCGCCGGTGTGCTAGCAAGTCGCACCTGCAGTTGTTATCCGGCCGTCAGCCCCGAAGTTTCGCTAGCCGGTGGAACCTATTCACCGCCCAGTTCGGGAATGGACTCGGCGTTTACAGATGGCAACCTAGTTACCGCGCCCGCTTGGCCCGCCCATCCAGCATGGATGCGACAGTTCCTTAAGGTACTCGGTAGCCAGATCGAGCCTTAACTGAATTGCTGAGTTCACTTTACCACCCGCTTCCAGTCAAGTTTCGCACGTTTGAAGTTCAATAGAATCGCCAGCGCTAGGCCTGTAATGCTCAAATAACCGAGCTATTGTGCTAAATGGGTGTCGTTGAATTCCGGCAAAATCAGTGCAGTCAGTGATATCCGTGGTAAAAACCTTCTTGACCACGGATGACACGAATTAACTCGGATGGGCATACTGTGGTTTACAGATTCCCGCTGAAGCCTGCCTGCATCAGCTATTGTGCCAAATGGGTGTCGTCGAATTCCAGCAATATCCGTGCAGTCAGTGTTATCCGTGGTAAAAACCTTCTTGACCACGGATGACACGAATTAACTCGGATGGGCATATTGTGGTTTACAGATTCCCGCTGAAGCCTGCCTGCTTCAGCTATTGTTCTCACCAATTTCTGTTTTTTGTTGCGTAACAAATTGGATTGATTCTCGCTACTAACATCAGTCCGCTGATAGCACACAGTCGGAGCTTGCGAGAGAATCAAGCGAATTGCAGTTTTTCTGCCAACACCCGCGCTTGCAATCCAGAGCGTTATAAAACGTACGCATTGATCTCTTACTAGGGAATCATCCCAAAATAGAATCCGTCTTTGATCGCGTTTTCGCTATCAACTTGGAAAGCTGAGCGACAATGTCGCTCGGTTCTCCGAACCGAAAGCGTCTGCCACTTCAAGAAGTGGCAGAATCGGAAATCAGGACACTATTTTAGGACGACTCCTAGCTCTGCCAAACGCTGCTTCGCAACGGATCTGT
>JBGSJL010000041.1:0-13980 GCA_041741955.1 Pirellulaceae bacterium
ACTCAAGCGGCATTCCTGACCGCCCATTCAACGGGCGAAGACGCGCACGCCGTGCAGCGAGCCGTGTGGTTGAAAGGTCGCCTGTTGGGCGATCCGCCGCGAGACCCGCCGCCTGCCGTGCCGGCGCTGGATGATCTAAAAGTAGAGAACGTTGAAAAGCTCTCAACCAAGGATCGACTTGCCGCGCATCGCACGGGCATCTGTTATGACTGCCACAAGGACCTGGACTCATGGGGAGTTGCGTTGGAAGGCTTTGACGCGACCGGCATGCCGCGTCAACAGATTTTGAAGATCGTCGAAGAGCCGAAACAGAGGCTGCAATTGCCTGTCGACTCAGCCACGATAATTGATGGTCATGCGGTTCATGGCATGGACGACTTAAAGATTCTGCTGCGAGAGAAGTACACCGAGGATTTTGCTCGTAGCTTCAGTTCCACCCTGATGTCCTTCGCAATCGGTCGACCGTTGACCTACCGCGACGACGATCAATTATCTGAAGTGACGGAACATTTTCAGCAACATGACTACCGGATGGATGAACTGATCAAGGCGATCGTTAGCCAGCGCAATTTGCAGATAGCCAGATAAGAAGCACCCAACATGCTCAATCGACGAACCTTCCTGCACGGCACTGGCGTCGCAATGCTGCTGCCACAACTAGAATCGCTTTCGGCGACGTTTCCAACGAAAAACTCTGCGCCGGCTAAGCGATTGCTGGTGCTGTACGTCGGCCACGGGTTAGCCATCACTCCCAACGACGATCATCCCGCTCGCGACTGGTGTTGGTACCCGCGACTGGTGGATGGCAAGATGGCGTTCGGAAAGTCGACGGCCGCTTATCAGCCGCTGGCCGATGACATCTCCATCTTTTACGGGCTGGACCATCCGCAGGTCGTGGCCAGCAATGGTCACTCGTCTGCGGACGCCTTTTTGACCGGAAGCAATCCGCAAGGAGGCGTCATCAGCCCATCAATTGATCAGGTTGCTGCACAGGCTCACGGCAAGAATACTCGCTTCGCAAGTCTCGTGTTGGGCAACGAAGGAGGGCTTGGCATTCGAGGTGGATCGCACACCCTTTCGTACAATCAATCGGGCCGAGCGATCCCTTCGTCCAATAATCTGCATCAACTCTACAATCAACTGTTCAATTCTGATCCGCACGTCATGCGAGCCGAAAGGCAACGGTGTGAGCGGAATAGCAACCTTGTCGATCGTGTCATGCAGTCAGCCAAGGACTTGCAAACCCGAGTCAGCGCGCATGACAATCGCCAGATTGATTCCTATCTGGAGTCTGTGCGTGCTGTGGAGAAGAACATCCGGCGAATGGAAGCCTGGGCGGATACTCCCAAGCCCGAAGTCGATGCCAACGATCTTTCACTCAAGGCAACCGTCAACGAGCCTGATGTCTTTGTTCAAACGATGTACGACTTGATCTACCTGGCCTTCAAAACCGATTCGACGCGTTACGCAACCTATCTGTTACAAACCATGGGCTCCGGTATTTGGGACGACATGCCCAAGTACGCACTGGGGCTGGGTGTCAATCACCACCTCCTCGCGCACAACGCTGCAGGTTCGAGTCTGCCTGCGATGGAGAAACTGGGAACCTACGACAAGTTCCACGCCGATCTGATCGCACGACTTCTGCAGCGAATGAAAGACACGCCAGAAGCCGATGCGTCGATGCTCGACAATACGCTTGTGTTGTTTGGATGCAGCAACAGCAAGACGCACGTCAACCGCGACTATCCCCTGATGCTAGCCGGCGGCCGAAACCTTGGAATGAAGCAGGGACAGTTTCACGACATGAAGGGAACCGGTCATCGCATGTCCGACTTACTGCTGACCATACTGCGGCAACTGGACGTGCCTGCGGAAAGTTTTTCGGACAGCAAGAAGATCATGGAAGGCATCATCGCTTGAAGACCACGGCTATAAAACCGCTTGCCTTCGTGATCGTTCTGTTCGTTTTCTGCTTTATGGCCACCGCTCCGGCGGATGCGCAGCAGGCCGACGTTGACGCATCGAGCAGCCCTATCATCGCGCCGATCTTCCGCACGCCTCTCAGCGAAGCTGGCCAATCGGGTGTGTGCCTTCAGGGTGACCGGCTGTTCCTGACCGTCCACAAGAAACTCAGCGGCGAATTGAAGGAAGGGTTTCTGTACAGCAGCGATATCGTCGGCCAGTGCTTCGACAAACGGACCGGCGGGCTACTGTGGCAAGTCGACTTGCCCGGTTCGTACGCCGGTCTCGTGTTGGAATCATGGAACGACGCCACCAGTCTGACTCCCGTCGCAGATGGCAAACACGTGGTGTTTCATAACCTCAACGGCATGCTAGGCTGTTTCACACATGACGGCGAACTGGTTTGGAAGCGCCAGTGGCAGGCTCCCGACCCAGACATCAAAAACTGCCGCATGTTTCTACACTATGACCATGTTATCGTCTCACTGACGAGCGATACGCTTGCCGTTCCAGCTTCAAAGGATCACCCAGACCTGCCGTACTACCAACTTCACGCAATCGAACTTGCCACCGGCAACGATGCGTGGGTTTCGCCCGTGTTACTGCATCATGCAACGCAGTACAGTCTCGACAGTTGGCGTGAACAGACGGTGATCGTGGCATCCATGATCGACCTTTCCCATTGGAAGTTTGGCCGCAAGCGACAGGGATTCCTGATTGCCGCCGAGGATGGGCGATTGCTGAAGGAATTCAGTTTGCCCCCAGCCTTCCCTCACAAGAAAAACCAGCTCTGTCAGGGGCAGTTTCTGCTTACTTCTGCCAACGGAGGCAAGTCGACGTTGTTTCAAATGGTCGATCCCGATTCCGGCGAAGTGACAAAAGAGTTCCGTATCGCCAAGCCCGATCGCTACTTCGCGTGGACAGGATCAAAACACGAGCTTGCCGACTTCCAACCACTATTTGCAGACGACCGTTTGCTCGGAGGCAAAGGCCAACCCACTCCGTCGACCGTCCATGCGGTCGGCAATCGAATCTACTTTTGGCGGTACGACACATCGGCCATTGGTTGCATTGATGTCGACACGAGCCAATCCACGTTCATTCAGGCACCGCTACAGGTTCGAACCGATGCAACCGCCTGGCTGAAGTCTGAGTTCAAGTTCACCGACGGCATTCAGAACTCATCCGGAATGGTCGTGAACCGGCGAGTCGGCACCGCGCGAGGCATCGAGCGAGGCGGCTTCGGTCACACCAACCCGGCATGGCCAACCCTGCACAACGACGTGCTGTACTGGATCAACGGAGCCGGCGTGCTGTACATCATCGACACCACGATCCCGTTCGGCCCGGATGCATTCCGTTGGGTGTCAGCGGATCCGACCGGAAGCTCTTGGACCTACGGCTGCGTCGCCGTCGACGAGAGTTCCGTCTACCTTCGGTCACAATGCGAGCTGATCGGCCTCAACGTCCCGCAAGCGAATCCTCAACGCTGAATCGCGCATTCTGCGGAAGTCGATGCCCACGAATGGCACGTAGTTCTACTTAAGCGGTTTGAGCATCTCACGTTTGAGCACGTTCCTCGGCTTCATCCTGCGATCGTACTTCTTTTGCCGACGCTTTCTTTGATGTGGTTCGAGCGATCCGGACGGTTGGCGACGCGATGGGTAACCGAAGAATTCGCTCACCACGAATGATTCATTTATGGCCGGAATGCAAATCGGTACGAAGTGGCTATGGAGATAGCTACGCTGATGACTCGCACCGGCCACGAGGTCCTTTCCAGTACTGCTTGCCGCTCTCTGCCTGGCTGGTTTGCAGCTATTTTCGGCGGCACGGGTTCGAACGCTCACTGTCAATCTTGGCATTTCGCCAAACTTGTCTGCAGCTACGGTCTGTCAATGACAATTCGAAACAGAATTGTATTGTCCTTCTTCAAATCTCCGCTCCAAATCAATCGGGCGTTGTTGTCCCAGGCGACACGGTCGTATCCGTCCTTTGGTCTTACTTCACTTACGCTGTATTCTCTCGCTTTTTGCCATTCATTGATGGAGAATTCGGCGGACTTCCAGTTCGAGGGTTCCTTCGTTGTGATGAAGGCACAGGGCCCTTTGCCAGCGACGGGTGACACTTCGGAAGCACAGGAATCTTCGACTGGACCGTGATGTAGAACCAAACAACGCCAATCAGAATTAGTTGCAGCCAACAGCTTCCCCGTCCTCCCATCTTTGAACTAAGCAATAAAACCGCCATCGCCCATTTGTTGCTTTCTGGTGCCAATATACTCAAGACCAGAGTCATTTTCCTTAAAATCCTTCACGACAAAACTCAAGACAATTGGGTACTCCGCCTTGAAAGAGAATGTCTCCGCATTGAACGAACGTTCCGTCTTAATACTGACAGAATCTTCAAAAAGCAATTTGTCGCCGAGATAAAGCGCGAACCAGTTGTCAGCCCATACATCACCATTGATAGTAACTGTCCCTTGCGTGTCATCCAAAACGGTCCGAGTCTGCTCGCGTTTCTGATCGGAGCACCCTAGTGCGAAAAAGCCGATACTGATCGCGATCATACAAACGAAGAAGTTGAATCTCATGGAATATACACCTCTTGCTTTGAAAGAGGAAAGTGTGCACTGCTTACCAATTTGCAGGTTAATTTGGTGCCGGACGGTTGAATAGATCTCGACTGCCAATATCGGTGCCATAGCCCTGGAACCGAGAATCGGACGCATTCGGCGCAACCGCCGTCAGAACTTGCAGTGAGAATCGCGGGCTGGTGAAAAAAGCTGATCGCAACTCGTGACATTACCTTTGGCGGCCAGTGGCATGCCACGATTGCGCGAGCAGCGGTAACGTATGCCTTGAAACGGTCTCAAGAAGTACTGGAAGATCCCGATGGCATTCCTGCCAGTGTCCCTTTCCTCCTGTTTTGTGCGTCCTGCAATGCGGAAGGACCGGACAAGTACGAGGAAGCCAAGCACAACGGTTGGACTCGCATTGGGTACAGCAACCTGCTGCATGACTTTTACCGAGCAAATTGTTTGAGGTTAGAAACTCATGAAATGCGGATTAGAGCTTTGCCAAGGTTGTCGCCCTTGAACAATCCGATGAAGGCGGCTGGGGCGCGATATAGACCATCGGTAACAGACTCTTCCCAAACGATCTTTCCAGATTTGATCCACGCGGCCATCTCCCCAACGAATTCGTCGCGATCTGCCATGTGATCGCGGACAATAAAGCCCTGCATGCGAATTCGCTTGCCGATCACCCTGAAGAGATTGCGTGGCGCTGCTGGTGCCTCGGTAGCGTTGTAGGTTGAGATCATGCCACATTCTACGCAGCAGCCATAATCGTTAATGTTTTCGATGGCTGCTTCCAAGTGTTCACCGCCCACGTTGTCGAAGTAGACGTCGATGCCAGCTGGTGCAAGTTTACCGAGTTCTTCAGCAAGATCATTCGTTGTCTTGTAGTTGATGACCGCGTCAACCTTAGCTTTGTCGCGGAGCCAATCGATCTTCTCCTCTTTGCCAGCACTTCCAATGACCGTGCAGTCGTTCAGCTTTGCAATCTGACAGACAATGGACCCAACCGCACCCGAAGCTGCTGAGACGAACACCGTGCTACCAGGTTTAAGCTTTGCGATTTTTCTGAGGCCAACCCAAGCTGTCATGCCTGTCATGCCAAGGGCACTTAGATAAGTTTGAACCGGAGCTAGCTGAGGGTCTACAACCACGACTCCTTCTCCGTCGGAGGTCCAGTGTTCACGCCACCCCATATTCCCCAGGACGTATGAACCCTCTGGGAAATGAACGTTCTTTGACTCGACGACTTGTCCGATGCAGCCACCTTCCATAGCCGAATGAAGCTCGAACGGTTGAACATAGCTGTCCGTATCCTTCATGCGACCGCGCATATAGGGATCGACCGACATCCACTCGTTCTTGACTAAGAATTCACCTTCGACAATCGGATCAAGCTCGGCGGTTACGAGTTCAAAATTGGATTCCTTGGGTAATCCAGCGGGACGTGAGACTAACTGAATTTGACGACTCATCGTTTTTGACGCGGTTTGCAGTGACATTACTTCTCTCCTAGGGGATTAGTGGTTGGTTGGATCAGAAATAGGACGGACTAGTTGCCTCGGGTCGACTCGGTGAGTTCCGTTCAATTGCTTTCTGCAAACGTCGGGAAATCGGTGTAGCCATCGGCGCCGGGCGAATACCAAACGGCCTGCGGTGCGGTTTCATTCAACTTCCAGTCGTTTCCGAATCGATCGACCAAATCTGGATTGCTGATGAAGGGACGACCAAATGCGACCAGGTCAGCGAGACCACAATGCCACAACTGCAGGAAGAACGGAGTGTCGTGCTGATGAACCGCCTCGACCACAGGTGCCCATGCCTCGCCACGTGCATCGGTCCCAATGCCAGGTGCATGCAACCAGCCGACGGCTGCTGGGGAGATGAATGTTCCCTCGGTAATAATCACACCGGCCGTAGCTCGCTGGGCGTAGTAGCGAGCCATCAACGCGTTTGCCGTCATCTCTTCGCCCGCTCGGCCCCGAGTCATCGGCGACATGGCGACTCTATTCTTCAACTGCAAGCCGTCCCAGTTGAGTTCACTAAATAGCTTCGGTGCATTGGGATTCATTTAGTGATTCTTTCGTGATTTGGTTTAGAGTTGCAAAAGTCTGGATGGTCGCATCGATCTCAGTCGCCATCCGTTGACTGTGTTGCTCCCAAGTGAATGAGCTTCTTGTTGACAAATTCAAGAATACCCAGGTGGGAGAGCTCGCGACCATAACCGGAGTTCTTAATGCCACCGAATGGCAATTCCGCTTGCGACTTCGTTGGCTGATTCACAAACATCATGCCCGTCTCGATCTGTTCTGCCACGCGGCGTCCGCGTTCAACGTCCTGGGTGTAAACGCTACCGCCAAGTCCGTAAGAGGAATTGTTTGCTAAAGCAATTGCTGCTTGCTCATCTTTGACGACGTACACGGTAGCGACTGGCCCAAAAAGTTCTTGATTAAACGAAGGCATGTCGGGAGTCACGTCTGTCAAGATCGTGGCGTTGAAAAAAGCACCAGCGCGATTTGGCCGATCGCCACCGAGAACGACTTTCGCGCCTGCATGGATCGTGGCCTGGACTTGCTCCAATAGATTCGCTGCTGCAGCCTCGGTAGATAAAGGCGCCAAAGTCGTGCTCTTCTCCAGTGGATCGCCCATCTGCAATGCAGCCATCTGCTTCTTGAAGGCTGCCAAAAACGTTTTCGCAACCGGCTCGACGACAATAAATCTCTTAGAAGCGACACAGGATTGACCGGCGTTGACCATGCGACCTTTCACAGCCAACTCGACTGTCTTTTCCAAATCTGCGTCTTCCAGAACGATAAACGGATCATTTCCGCCCAGCTCGAGCACGCTACGCTTTAAGTTCTTACCAGCCGATGCGGCAACCGCTGCTCCTGCTCGCTCGCTACCTGTAAGCGAGACTCCTCGAATTCGTTTGTCAGCGATGACCGACTCGACGAAATCTGTCGGAATAAACAAGTTCGTGAATACGCCCGCGGGAAATCCGCTGTCCGCAAACAATTTCTCGATTGCCTCCGCACATTGCGGCACGTTGCCCGCGTGCTTCAACAGGATCGTATTGCCTGCCATGATATTGGGTGTGGCGAAGCGGACGACTTGATAGAACGGGAAATTCCAGGGCATCACACCCAACAGTACGCCGATCGGTGCGTGTTTGACGTAGGCATCCACACCCTCAATGTTCATCGGCTGATCAGCCAAAAAGTGCTCTGCTCCATTCGCGTAATATTCTGTAATCTTGGCACAGTATTCGATTTCGTATTCGCTCTCTTGGAGACGCTTACCCATCTCAACGGTAATCAAGCGTGAGAGTTCATCGGATCGCTGACGCAACAGATCCGCTAGCTTCAGCATTAGCTGTTTGCGATCCGCGAAAGTTATCAACTTCCATTTGGTATATGCCTCGTCAGCCGTTGCAATCGCAGCAACGGTCGTTTCCTTTGTAAGTGGCTCGTACGTTTTGAGCAAAGTGTTAGTGGCTGGGTTGGTGCTTTGAATAGTCATTCTCTGACTCGCGTTGGTGGCTGTTATCCAATTGTTTTCGTAAGTCTCTTACGCGAGTTCTGTGCCAACGCCGAATTGTTGACAACCGTCGGTATATATCGGTCGTTTTGGTGCCATGGCGGTCAATGAACTGCCAGAGCGGATTGAGATCATCCATGATCTCACCTCGCATGCGAAAGTCACCTCAATTGAACCCGATTGGGATCACGCGGTGAAGGCGCTGTCCGTTGACCTGGGCAGCTGGTTTGGCAACAGGCGGAAGGATTGTTGCATGCGGGCTCTTGTTGGTGTCATCTGGCGCTTTAAAAGGGACCACTTATTGGCGCTACAAATGCCCCCAGTGTTCAATTGTTTAGCAGGTTTTACTTCGTGGACCCTTTTGAATCCGTCGTGTCAGCTGTTTCATCGGTAGGTTTAGCCGTTGGCGCTTTGGTACATTTTGATTTTTCTTGGCGGTCGCTGAGTCGATAGCTGCGGCCCGTGAATTTGAAGATTTCAGCATGGTGCATGAAGCGCTCCAGTATGGCTATCGTGCTGGGTGTATCACCGATCAGCATGCCAGAACCGAATAAACTACCGAACGATTTGAACACCGCTCACGAAGTCATCGTGACTCAGTCGGTGTTCATTCAAGAGCTCTCTGGCAAGAACGAGCAGCTTCAGAAAGAGCTGGCTGAGGCTCAGGCTGAGTACTCAAAACTGCTGGCTGGAAATCGAAGCGAAAAGTTCATCAACCCAGCAGATGCTTGACTTTCCTGAAGACAAAGAACTTCAAGCTGTCCTTGAAGCGGCTAAACGCGAAGCCGAGTTAGCCACTAAAAAGATCACTTACACTCGCGTGCAAAGAAAAGAAAACACGTAGACTGCTGGGTCAGTAAGGATCGTGACTGGCATAACGTTCGCTGGGCGTAGCGCTCAGTTGTCCGATCTCCTCGAGTGAAGGCGGACGAAAGCGAATCCAACGGCCTCATTGGGGGAATTTCGGAACGGCGTTTGCACTCTAAAGCGCACTCGGAAATATCTCTTCGACACTACCTCGCTACCTCTTCGACGCCATTTCTTCATGGAAAACACGCCGTGAATTGGCGCGTTGGACTGTCCGCAAGCCTTTTAATGGAACATTTTTATGAATCGGCTCACTGAGTATTCACTCGCTCTAATATTCGTTCTGACTCTTATGAATTCGCCGATGGTCTGTGGACAGGATCAGTTAGCGCAACACAAGCAAGAACTCTCCGACAACGATATCACGGCGGCGATCAAGGCCGACATCGCTGGCGCATCGCGAATCGCCGGCGGTGTGATCAACGTCGATGTCAACACAGGACTCGTCACACTCTCGGGAACTGCGACTAGTTTGCTCGATAAGCAGATGTCCGCGCAAATCGCCAAGCGGACTCGCGGTGTTAAGGCCGTACTGAATCAACTGATCGTGCTCGCGTCGGATCGCCGCGACGATGATATTCGCTCAGATGTCGAAGAAGTGTTGCGTATAAACGACAGCGTCGATAAACCCCGCATTGCGGTTGACGTCTCGCGTGGTGAAGTTGCAATGGCAGGAAAAGTCGAGTCGTTGGCGGAGAAGCGGATTGCTGAATTCGCCGCCAGTGGTGTTACGGGCGTGACCAAAGTGAACAATCAAATCACTGTTGGTCTTATCAGTGATCGAACCAATAGTGACATTGCCGAAGAAATTCGCGGCTTGATCGTCCATTCAATTTACCTGGATGACGCCAGCGTGAACGTCACTGTTGAAGAACATATTGCCAAGCTCTCTGGAACAGTCCCCTCAGCTGAATCAAAGGATCGATTGGAACAGATTGCGGAGATCTGGGGCGTTACCACGGTTGATGTGACGAGCGTGACGGTCGATTCGGACAGTTTCGATGAATCGCAACGGCGTGAGCGCTACGCCGATGTCAGCGACGGCGAAATCCAAGACGCGCTCGCACGATCGTTTCGCAACGACCCGATCGTTTTCAGCCACGTTGCTGCGATCGCGACGAATGTCAGGGACGGTAGCGTAACACTCAGTGGAACCGTGGATTGTCTACGGACCAAAAATCGTGCCGAACGTTTGGCTGGAGACGTCGTCGGTGTTCAACGAGTCGTCAACGAAATCAACGTCGAGTACTCTGATAAAGAAGTCAGCGACATGGAGATCATCCATGAAACACAGGCAGCGCTTCGTCGAAGCGCTTTACTGGACCGTCGAGCGATCCGTGTTCATTGCCAGCGGGCGCACGTCAGTCTATTTGGGATTGTCGACAGTGAGCTTGAGAAGCAGGTCGCCGGTTGGATCGCTGATGGTATCACCGGAGTCGTTCATGTCAACAATTCTCTTGCTATCGAGCCGAAGTGGAAGGAAAAAAGCGATGAGGCAATCAAGTCCGACTTACAGCGGAAACTGAATTTCACACTACTCGACAAAACCGATGATATTCGTGTCACAGTCGAAAACGGGACCGTGATTCTTCAAGGTGAAGTAGCGACGTGGCGGCAATGGCAACTCGTGATGGATCTAGCCATTGAAGCCGGGGCTCGCCACCCGCACAACTTGCTCAATGTCCGATACCATCCGCCGCACGGTGCATCGCGAATATTTGTTCCGAGATAAACCAGACTGCCGCGCCGTATGGCTGGCAGCTTTGGAAATGATGAATCATTGTTAAGAATTTGAGAACTGCATGAGCGAAAAATATCCTACTTCGGGGTTCAAAGCGGAGAATGATTCAAAAGACGATCTGACGGAGGGTTCGGATTCCGCAGAGCCGAAGAAACCATCAGAGCAGATCATGCGTCACGAGATGAGGGAGGCGCTGGCAGCCTTCGATCGATCGACGCTAAGGCTATTCTTTTCAGGTTTGTCAGCCGGACTGGAGATTGGATTCAGTCTGTTCTTGATGGCGGTTGTACAAACGCTCGTACAGGACGAATTGCCGCATGCGATATCCACTTTGTTGATCGCGAATATGTATTCCTTCGGTTTCATCCTGGTGATTCTCGGCCGCTCGGAACTATTTACTGAACAAACGAGTTTAGCTGTCTTGCCGGTCTTGAGCGGTCGCGCTCCGTTCAAGGGCCTACTGCGATTGTGGAGCGTCGTTTACGTCGCCAACATCATCGGCGCCGCTGTGTTTGCTGGCATGATCGTCTATGTCGGTCCAGCGCTGGGGGTGATCAAGCCGCAAGTCTTCACCGAAATCGCCCAGAAAGTCGTTCAACATCCACCGCATGTAATTTTGATCAGCGGCATACTGGCGGGTTGGTTGATGGGATTGTTGTCATGGTTGGTGGCGGCCGGTCGCGATACGATTAGCCAGATCGTCATTGTCTGGTTGGTGACGGCCACGATTGGAATCGGCCATTTGCATCACAGTATTGTTGGAAGTGTCGAGGTGCTGGCTGGTGTGTTTGCATCCACCGAAACAACGCTTGCCGACTTTGGGTACTTTCTGTTGTGGGCAACTCTCGGCAATGCAATTGGAGGCCCAGTGTTTTTAGCGCTCTTGAAGCATACTCACGCCCGCGCCGAGGGGCCGGGCATTACATAAGTCGTGGAGGGGGAAGTCGGATTACCTAATTCATGTAAATGGCATAGTGTTAGCCGAAGCTGGTTCTTATTGGAGAATAAAGAATCCGCTGTTCCTGACTATCTCCGTTCTGGTGCGAACTCCGGTCGACATCTAAAATTCTTTGAGAGCCACTAACTTACCGTCTCTGTCGACGCGTTGTTTTGTATTCGCATTGGACGCATACTCACTTTCGCGTCGTTCGAAATCGAATGCATTCGCACCGTCCAGCATGCGATAGGCCTTTGCGCAGTCGCTCGTAACCGAATATCAAAACGCATAGATGTCGAGTGGCGCGATAGCACGCGTGAGTTCGCCAGTTAGCAGCTCGATAATCGACTGTCGTCAATATTGGAAATAATCCAACGTCGCTTCCGAATAGTTGCAAGTTGTTTCGATGGGGTAGACTCTGCTGAGGTAGACTCTGCTGAGGAACTGGCCTGCCAAGGGATAGCTGGGGCAGGGCGAGAAGAATGTCTCGCTTGGCCTCGGTGGGACGTATGTTTTACCGAGGTTTAGTTTTTGAATATCAAATGATTTTTTCGCAAAGCCATTTTTTTTGCCCTGCCATGCCCTTGAAAACTTATCAAACTGGAATCTTGAATCGTTTGACTACCCACTCATTCTTCTGAAGAGCCATATTTTTGATGCAGCCAGCCAGGCCGGATGGTTCACAGATACGGGCGTGTTCTTGGACAGCAGAATTGTGACGCTCAAAGGTCAGGCCGACACCGATGAACATTGTCATCCGGAAGCCTCGGTTTATCCTTGTCAATGGAGCTCCAACTTTAGGACACCTGTCTGATATTGATTGCCACAATTTGTGTGATGTCCGCTTGGCTGGCGCACACAAATGGGTTCGTTCGGGAAGTCCGATCGGGATCGCCCTTTTTGGCCGCCCACGATCGAGGGAGTTGTTGAGTTCAGTTTTTCAGAACAATGATCCGCTAAGTTGTTTTGCGTCGTCGCTTTCTTTGGGACAATTGAAAAGATATATGGAGACGGTGAATGTTGTTCCCCTAATTGTGTGTCGCGCTGCGACTGCTGAAATACCGGGCGACGCCTGCGTGCGCCAGCAACGATGGTTCGTACAACTGAGCAACCGTGAAAAGGTTACGAATATCGCGGAAGCGGTCGGATGGCAACCGAAATTGCTGGAACTCGAATCGCGATCTGGTATGCTGCTGCTGAGGCCGACGAAATCGATGGCAGGCTGCACAAACGGTCAATTCCTGCGTACAACGTTGGCCGACTGCGAAATTACTGCGCCGACCTGAGCGACCGACGAAAGGCTGCGACGCAGGTAGGTTTTAAGATGATTTTTTTTCTTCGCTAAGCAGTTGAAGCACTCGAAACGGTGCAAGTCTGACAGCTATCGAGTCCTTCACAGAGGCTGCGAAACAATGGATGAACCCGGTCACGTGGTGAAAGCTGGCATGGGGGCCATGCCCTACGAGGCTGCCGTGGCATTTCGCGTCTGGGCACCGCATGCGGATCGAGTGTTCGTCATGGGCACGTTCAACGACTGGACGGAATCGCATCCCATGCAACCGGGCGACAACGGCACGTGGTACGTCGAGATTCCCGAGGCGAAGATCGGCGACGAGTACCGTTATCTCGTCTGTTGCGGCAAGCAGAAATACTCTCGTATCGATCCTTTTGCGCGCGAGGTGACGAATTCGGTCGGCAACAGCATTGTGCATGATCCGCATTTTGATTGGGGCGAGGACCGGTATCAGCTGCCACCGTGGCCCGAGTTGGTACTGTACGAGATGCACATTGGCACATTCAACGGTCCGCTGGGAGGCGGACATGGAACCTATGCGATGGCGGTTGAGAAGTTCGATCACCTGCAGCGGCTGGGCGTCAATGTCATCGAAGTGATGCCGACGGCCGAGTTTGCGGGCGATGTCTCCTGGGGCTATAACCCGGCGTATTGCTTCGCGGTGGAAAGCGCGTACGGCGGCCCCAAAGCGTTCAAGGAGTTTGTCAAAGCGGCTCATCGCGCAAAGATCGGCGTCGTATTGGATGTCGTCTATAACCATTTCGGTCCCGGCGATCTCGGGCTGTGGCAATTCGACGGCTGGAACGAGAACGATGGCGGCGGCATCTATTTCTACAACGATTGGCGCCGCAAAACTCCCTGGGGCGATAACCGGCCCGACTACGGCCGCAATGAAGTTCGGCAATTCATCTACGACAACGCGTTCTACTGGCTCGACGAATTTCACCTGGATGGGCTGCGGTTCGACATGACGCTCTACATGCGAACTGTCGACGGGAGCAGTTCCGGTCAAGACCTACCCGATGGTTGGAGTTTGACCCAATGGATCAATCGCGACATCA
>JBGSJL010000042.1:0-24682 GCA_041741955.1 Pirellulaceae bacterium
GTTGGGTGGCAGCGGCCTGGTGCATGTACTATTTGGCAACAACAAAGACTTCGGGGCGTTTTTGCGAACCGAGCAGTACAATCAAGTCCAGCACATGCTGACTGCCTTGCGCAGTCGCGACCTGCCGGAAAACGACCCCAACGATCCTCAGCGGATGATCACGGTGCGGCTACCCAAGAGCCTGCATGAAGCCATGTGCGAAGAGGCAGGCCGGCTGAACATTAGTGTCAACCGCTTGTGCATATCACGCATGCTTCAGTTGCTAGATCCTGAAATGATCCCTGAAGCGAATTCCAAGCCACGCGGACGCAAGCCGCGTACGCGAACCAAGGCGGTCTCGTCATCCGCGCTGACGACACCAGTGTCCCAGACAACCCATCCGCCGCAGTCCATGCAGTCAACTCATTTCGGTCGTATGGGCTAATTTGCGAGGAAAGACAAAGGCGTTTTTCGTTTAGCCGTTTGGGCCTAGCCCCGCGTTTCTTTTTGCTAACAGACGCGGCCTGTTGGGCACGTGGTTGAACGAGAGAATTGCAAGAACTGGAGTCTGGCGACTCGGCTGCGGTAAATCTATTTTTACAGCTCGCCTAAAAAAGGAGCTAATCGAGGGACGATGAATTTTCAGGTCGACATTAGTCAGTATTTTGGACCGCTCGATTTGCTGCTACACATCGTCCGGCGCGAAGAGCTATTGCTCAGCGAAATACCGCTGGCTAGCATCGCGGACCAATACTTCGATTTCATGGAGGTGCTGGTCGAGCTGCCGATTGATGATGTGGCCGACTTCATTGAGATCGCCAGCATCTTGGTTGAAATGAAAGCCAAGCAGGCGGTCCCAGACCCGTCGACGATGGAGGGTGTGGACGCCGCCACAAATCCGCTGGACGAGATCTCGGATGATTTGGTGGCTAGGCTCATCGATTACCGGAAAATAAGGGATGCCGGCAGCATTTTAGATGAGCAGGGCCAACGCTGGCAAATGCGCTATGCGCGGCTGGTGGACGACCTTCCACCGCGCCGTCATGCTTTGGGCGACCAGCCGCTAGCTCCACTGGAGGTCTGGGACTTGGTCAGTGCTTTTGGGAGGATACTCCGCGAGCGTCAGCCGCCTGCCACTTCGACGATGGTCTATGACAATACGCCCATCCACGTTTACATGGAGCGCATTCATGGACTGGTCCGGGACCAGCAACGAGTCGAGTTGACGACGCTGTTTGAAGCGGGGATGCACAAGAGTGCGCTGGTGGCCATATTTCTTGCGACGCTAGAGCTCACGCGCCACCACGGGTTGAAGACCGATCAAAGCGACGCGGGGCATCCGCTCTACTTAGTCGGCGGCGACAATTTTCCTGAGCAGCTCGACATCCACAAGATTGACAACTTGTCCTTCGAGAAAGTCGCTGCGTCGAACTTGCCGGTAGTGCCGCGCTGAAGCTGTCACTTCCTCAGCCCACGCATACGTTCGCGCGCCCGGGATAGCAAAGGCCCAACACTGTTCTCTGCGATGCCAAAGTGAGTACCAATATCGCTGTAGGACTTATGTTCCAAGTGGTACATACGAAGCGCCTTCGCTTCTTCCGGAGGCAGGGCAGCCAACAGGGATTGGACTTCGTCGCTGTTGTCAATATCCAGCGCTCCGCTCGTGGCACCATCCAGCGCATTGACCACGACGACCACGGAGGACTTGGGGACAGTTCGCATTTTCGCTAGCTTGCGCACGGCAATGCGACGGCTGACAACGACCAAGTACGTACCCAAGGAACTTTGCCCTCGAAATCTACGCAGTACCGCAAAATCTTGATCCACCAAGCTCAGTAACACCTCGGCAACGAGGTCATCGCGAACTTGTTCTGGCAAACCACCCAGTCGGCTGACCGAGGCAGAAGCCACGACGTGGGTAATTAGAGGCAAGTACCGATCGACGAAGTCTTCCCAAGCGCCGTCATCTCCGTTCAGGCAGCGAGCAAGTAGGGTACGGTCTAAATCAGATAAAACCACAAACAGTCTCTGATCAAATTGGAGATAAGCAGCGGCGCGTTGCCAGAGCCTCCATATTAGGTGGCGTCAGGGCTCGTATCAAGTAACTTCGGTTGATGGAACCCCAGAGTTGCCCTAGATGGACTGGAAAAGTGCCGGTCTTTAGACAATGGGACCCATTTCGATAAAACTCCTTCTACTTGCCCAGGGGTCCTGGGTTGCTCGTGCGAACCAAGGATTCGCTTGACACAATGGATTTAGCGGCATAATATCCGTCTTCGTCTGTTAGCGTCCAAAGCGCAACGATGCGCGGCCTGCCCACTGGGTGTTCGTACCCCACACTAGGATTTTGGCTAGTCGCCACACCAATCGCGGTTTTCAACAAGAATTGAAAGGTTTTTCTGAAATGACTCACGTCGTAGCTCAACCCTGCGTAGGCTGCCGCTATACCGACTGCGTTGTCGTATGCCCCGTCGAGTGCTTCTATGAAGGGGAGAAGATGCTGTACATCCACCCAGAAGAGTGTATCGACTGCGAGGCTTGCGTTCCAGAATGTCCCGTGGAAGCGATTTTTCACGAGGACAATTTGCCGGACGAATGGAAAGAGTACATTCAAATGAACGCCGAAATGTCTGAGAAATGCGAAGTAATCACCGAAAAGAAAACACCCTTGGCCGATAGCTAGTCGATCGGATCTCTTCCCTTTCGTAGCTGGAGCCGCCAGACTTCAGTCCGCAAGCACCGAAGTCTGGCGGCCCCGGCTACGGTGCTGTGAAATAAACAAAAATGGCCTCGGAGTAATCTCCGAGGCCATTTTTTTAGTCGATGCTATACGTTGGGTGGCGGGGGTTTGCTACCTACGCAATTAAACTTCCACCTAAAAGTTGTATAGCGCTCCGACGTTCAGGCCGTGAAGGATCACGACGCTATCGTTGTTGTAGTTCTGCACGTCGACATAATTTGCATACGTCTGGCGAATGTTGCCAACGGAAGTCGCTACGCCGGAAGCGACGATCGCACGGTAGCCGACGGTTGCGGACCATTTTGGCGTCACGCGCCACCCCAATCCGCTACCCAGCTCGCTTAGGAAAGCGACTTGATTGTTGGACTCGGTGAAGCGGTAGGACTGTCCGTTGGAAGGATTGACGGGTGGACGCGTATCGTTGAGGTAGGCATCCGCATCATCGGTTCCCAAGCGGGTGTACATGGTCGAATGGTTGTTGTAGACACCAACTTTGGCCGTGCCGTAAGCGTTGAGGCGCTGGCCGAGGCAGTAGTCGGCGCGGCTACCCAACTGGAAACCAACTAGGTCGTTGGTGGTATTGACCTGATAGTACAAATCGTCTGGGGCGCGGTTGATCACGCCATCATCCAAGCTGGCAGCGTACTGCAAATCGTCGTTAAATTGGAAGTACCGAAAGCCGGCCAGCCAGCTCAGGTTCAGTCGGCTGCCGCAGGCGGGTCCCGTCAGATTGCAGGGGCCTGTCGCGAACTTACTCGGCCCGCAGCTCGTTCCGCAAGCTTCGCAGCCGTTACCGCCGCAGTAGCCGCACGAGGCGCCAGCGCGGCGTCCGGTTCCGGCGAACATGCTGCCGGTCGCTGCTAGATTGAAGTTCCGCGCTGCACCACCCATCGCGAAGCCCAGCAGGTTGACTTCGACGTTATGGAACGTGCTCGAGCGGCGCAATTCGTGTGCGAACGCATTGTCAAACCAACTGGCTACCGGATACGGGGTTCCTGGAACGTTAGGTGTGCCGCTCATGGTCATAAAGCCAAACGGAATTCGCGAAGCGTATTCACCGTTGGCGGGGCGCGATCGCAGCTCGGTCTGCTCTTGCGGGTACAGGCCCCAGTACGTCGCCTGGATCGCATTGCGTCCGCAATTGAAGTAGCGTCCGACGGTACCTTCAAAGCCGCCGGATAGCGGCATACGCGCTTGACGCGTGGTCAAGACGTCGTTGTTGTAGTCCGCATCGGTAAAGCTCAACGGAACATCGCCGTCATCTACGCGATGGAACAAAAGGGCCCCTCCGCCGAAGAACCAGGGCGACGCACCTTGTGGCAATCCAAAGGCATGGTGACCGCCGCCTTGGCTGCCCGCGTACTGCATTCCACAAGCACCGCTCACCGGAGCTGGTCCGCAACTGTTACAGTTCGGTGCAACGGATTGAGCGTATGCATAATCCATCGGTTGTTGGTAGGTCATCGCCGGTGCTGCGGTAGCGCCACTGCTATAACCCGATGCACTACCACCCTGGTCGCCAACTTGGTTCATGGGCGCAGGGCTCGTGTGTGCCTGAACCATGGGTGCCTGAACCATGGGTGCCTGCATTGCCGGAGGCGCCGGAGGTTGCTGTAGAGCTTGAGTATAAAAGGCCGAGTTGTCTTGGCCTACGTTCACCATTTGGTATGGGGAAACCTGATACTGAGCTGGTTGGCTCATGTAATTCTGTGGAACCTGGGGCAAATTCTGCAGAATACTGCCCATCGGCGGCTGATTCTGGACCGGGTACGAACTGGGCCCAAAATTGTTGTACGCATTCGGATATTGACTGAATGCGGTCGTTGTTCCTAAGAGGCTTAGGCTGAATGCCAAAGCCGAAAGCCATGATTTTCTCACTGCAAACCTCCTTGCGTTTGTCGTCAATCCATTGACTTGGGGCATCCATGCCCTTACTCATCAGCGTAGCTAACCAAGTCACCGAGACATTAAGTCTCTCTGCGTAGGTGTTGTTGGGGGGAAACGCACTGTCTGGGTTTGCGTCTACCTCCGCCTCTACGAATCGACGTTTCGGGGGGTGGCTATAGAGGCTTTGGTCGACCGGCACCTAGGTTTTCCATTTGGGCGTGCGGAGAATGAGAATCCTCCCCGTAAAGCACCTGACCGTCAAAGTTTACCGATACCAACTTTCCCCAGGCTGCCAATCGTTTGACGACCAACCGCAGACGGCCTTGTTGGGTCAGACCTACGCATTCGGCTAGACGTCAAACGATAAAAATGAATGCGCCGGTATGTGTCGGATTGGGCTTGCCAACAAGTTGGCGCTGGCAAATTGAAGTGCTGACCAAAAAATACCCAGGAAAAAAAATTCCCAGGTAGAAAAACCTGGGAAAGTGTCTGAAAAGTTGGCAGGGGTATCACGGGCTTCAATCGGAGACCACGACACTGTCTACGGAGGACTGTGTGGCTAGAGTGAAAGTGAAGGGCACGCGAATGGGTTGTTCGCTAGCATCGGTCAAAAGCAGCAATTCGGATGAGATCAATCCGTCGGCGGGTTGGGACTTGGGCTGGATTGTAAGACTTAACAGGTGCACCGTCTTGGAATCCTCGCTAGCCTCATAACGTACTTCGGCGTGGTCGCAACTTATTTGCAAAATTCTAAATTCAGTTCGGCCCTTGATGACCAATCGCTGGATAATCGGCTCGCCGGACTTGACGGAGCCGAGCGCCAACGATTGTGGACTAACTTGGATCGGCGATTGGACGTCGGCCTGTACGGCGATGGGCAGCGTCGTCAAATTGCGGTCGTTGGTTCGCAGTAGGAATTGATTCTTGAACGTTCCCAGCGGTGCTTGTTGGTCGAGCGAGGCGGTGATTTTGTAACTGATTCGGCCACCGTTTCGCGATACTTCCGCAAAGTCAATTTTCATGAACTCCGCAGGGCTGTCGACGGACAACAATTTCCAATCGCTGCGCCCGGCGTAATCCAAACTTACGTCCATTGTCTTGGGTTCGCCGACAGGAACCTCGCCAAAGTTGACTTCACCCGGATTGAGCACCACGTCGCTGCGGATGTAGCCGGTGACATTAAGTTGCAACTCGGTGTAATTGGGTTTGTCGATGGAAATTGTGAGTGTGGCTGCCTTTTTCCCAGTGAACGTGCCGGTATTGAAGCGGGCTAGCACGGAACCGGTTTGGCCGGGTTTGATCCATTCTGTCTCGATGATTGGCGTCGTACATCCGCAACTGGCCCGCGCGGAGCGCAGGTGCAGATCGCTAGCTTGGTTGTTGGTAATATAGAAGCGGTGCTCGGTATTGGCCGCTCGCGCGACCGTACCAAAATCGTGCGTTCGCGACTCGAGCGGAATGGCTTGGCGCAACCAGTCCTGAGCTTGGACCGACCAATTCGACGGCGAAATGGCGACCGCCGCAAGGGTGGCGCAGGTGAAAACGATGGGACGCATGGTGTCAGACCTCCAGGCTTGGATTGGAATTCACTGTCCTACATCGAACAAGAACGTCATCGGAGGGGAGAGTTTGGAGCGGACCCAACCGGTGCGGAGCGAAGACAATGGAGATGTTTTCTCAAGTTCTTTTATCTTACGGAACTTGCCGAAAAAGCCAACTTCAATTCTAAAAAGGCTGAAGATGACCATTCGAGGCGGTGCACAGAGTGGAGTATCGTTGAAACGAAAAAAAGCGGTCAGTTCTGCCTCCATGGCAAACCGACCGCCTTTTGCTTAACTCCACCAGATCATCATCCGGACGGTGGAAGGTCATATTTTACCGCGCCGAAATAGTTCGCCTTTTTGGTATTGCGTGCGACACTTAAGTTTTAATGACTCGGTAAACCTCTACTTCCCAGTCCGAACCGGCACCGCTGAGCGGGTCTAGCGACCCGACTCAGCGATTGTGCCTTGTGTCGAATTGGAGCTTCTAATTAGCATCCGCATCCGCAAGCAGCAGGTGCTGCACAACCGCACTTGTGGCTGCCCATGGCTGCCTTCATTCGGCTTAGTAGACCAGGACGAGCCGATTCGCAGCAATCGCCGGAGCTTGCGCCACAGCTATCGCCACAACCGTTGCCACAGCTATCGCCACATCCGTTGCCACAGTTATCGCCGCTTCCACAACCGCAGCTAACGGTTACTGGTACTTCTTCGCAGATTGTGCGAGGAACGCAAACGGTTACTTCGTATGGAACGCAAACTGGAACTCGCTTGCAAACCTGGATCGTCTTTTGCTCACAAACTGGAACGCAGACCGTGTAAGGAACTTGCTTGCAAACATTCTCGCAAACATAGCTGCAAACGGTGTAGGTCTGAGTCTTGCACTCGGGAACCATTGTGCAAGTGGTGTGGCAAACGTCCTTGGTACGCTGCTCGCATACCCAGTTCGTTACGCAGTAGTTTACTGTGCGAGTGCGGCACTCTGGAACCATCTTGCAGGTGGTGTAGTTCACGGTGCGGCTCTTGCACTCTGGAACCATCGTGCAAGTGGTGCAATTCACAGTACGGCTCTTGCACTCTGGAACCATTTTGCAAGTCGTGTAGTTTACAGTGCGGCTCTTCTGCTCGCAGACAGTGCTGCAAACGTTGTAGGACACGGTACGGCTCTTGCACTGTGGAACCATTTTGCAAGTGGTATAGTTAACGGTCTTGCTACGGCACTCTGGAACCATTTTGCAAACTGTATAAGGCACAGTTTCGGTTACGCAGCTACGCTCGTAACGTGTGCAATTGATTTCCTTAGTTTCGCAGGTTGGAACCCAAACCTTCTTGCAAATCGTCTTCGGTGGGCACTGTACGCACTCAACTCGGCAGGCGCCTGGGCAATAAACGCACTTGCACTGCGAAGCATCCCACGACCATGTGCCTGGCTCGCGGATCGTGCGACGCTGTACTGGGCCAGCAACTTCTTCAGTTACAGTGTCCCAATGTCCGCCGTTTACTTGGACAGTTCGTGTGTAGTTCACTGGATTCGTTACGTAGCGAACCACGTCACGAGTCCGAGTTTCCTGCTGTGGAACCATCACGGTGTAGTTGACCACTCTGCTGTGCGTCTCTTGAACTGGGTTCATCACAGTGTAGTTGATGACGCGTTCACGAGTCTCAACAACGGGTGTGCGAACCGTGTAGTTGATGACCTTGCTGTGGGTCTCGTGTACAGGTGTCATCACCGTGTAGTTGATGATCTTGCTGTGGGTCTCGTACACAGGCTTGCAGACCGTGTAATTGATCTCGCGTGTGCGTGTCTCGGTTACCGGACGACGAACGTTGTACGTAACCTGACGAGTCTCGGTCGAGTATACGGGCTTGTTGACCGTATAGGTTCGAGTCTTTGTCTCGTAAACAGGCTTGCGTACAGTGCTGTTCACTGTGCGATAACGAGTCTCTGATTGCATACGAGTCGTATTGACTACCTTGTCTTCGGTAACCGTTTGATACTCGGTCCGCGTACGCTGCTGAGTTTGCTGTTCGTAAACAGTTCGGCGAACCGTTTTCATCACAGTGTGCGTGGCTGGGCCACATCCCTCTGCAACTGCGCTTCCGCAACCTTCGTAACAAGCCGCGCCATTGTAAGCGGCGTTGGCTTTACCAGACGTGAAAGCTACTAGAGCAATCAACGCGGCTGGCAATAAAAACAACCTTCTCATCTCCCGTACTCCTTGGAAAACTTGTCTAAGTCTTAACTGGATGGTGTCTGGTTGGGCATCACATGCCCAGCGGTGTTGAACAAATCCTCACACACCCCCTACCTGCCCCCGCGTCTACACAAATGGGCCCCACGCTAACCACCGATTGTTCCTCCCGAACGTTTGGCGATTAACGAAACGCTACCGACTGCGAAAGCTGTACGAAACGCACAGAATCTGCTCTAAGCACAAAGTTCATCGACAACCGCGTAATTGTTGAACAGGCAATATGGGTCGGATTGCTAAAGAAGGCTATTTGGGTCAAATCAGCGTGCGGTTCCGACCAAGTATGCCGCCCGCACCAACTGTGCCGGTTGTGATGCGTGGGATTTCCGGAGGCGACTGACAGGCTGTAGCAAGTGCTATACTTGTGGACTATGGGTGATTCGAATCAACGCTCAAAAACTGCCGACCACGTGCCATCGGTTCCCCCCACGGTTCGCTCGGGTGCCATTCCGCCAGCCACTGCCAACCGCCTGGGGCTCTATCTTCGCGAACTTCAGCACTTCTTGCGCGGAGGAACCGCGACGATCAAGAGCAACGTGCTCGGTAATCGACTGGGCCTGAGCGACTCGCAGATCCGCAGGGATCTGGCTCTCTTCGGAGAATTTGGCAAACGCGGCGTGGGCTACAACGTTGCAGGCTTGGTCGGCGCGCTTCGCAAAGCTCTGGGTACGGATGGGAAATGGAATACCATCCTGATCGGCCTCGGGAACCTGGGAAACGCGCTCGTTCGCTACCGCGGCTTTGCACAGCAGGGATTTGCGTTGCGGGCAATCTTCGAAGCCGACCCCGTGAAACTTCACGCGCTCGCCAACGATGCCCATATCAACGGCGTCCCCATCTATGATTCTCAGCGACTCGAAGAACTGTTTCCGACACTTAATGTGCAGATGGCCATCCTAGCTGTGCCCGCCGAGGCCGCTCAGGGGTTGGTAGACCGCCTTGCCAACCTGCGAATTGCCGGCATCCTGAACTTTGCGCCCGTCAGTTTGTCTATTCCCACGGGCATCTCAAGCGTAGACGTTGATTTGGCAGTTGAACTCCAGCGATTGGCCTTTGCCGTAGTGAACGCCAGCCAGCCCAACTTCGACGAAACGGGTAGCCAGAATTAAAGGTTGGGCATTTGCGCCGCCGACGCAATAAAATAAATGGCACAGTCGAACTAGTAGCTCGAACAAAGCCGAACCGCTGTTGTCAACTTGCAACGATCAAGTTAAATTTACGCCCCTATCGCTTCACTTTGAACGAGGTTTGCTAGGGCCCAGTTCAAATTGCAAGCGCAGATCGGGGTAAAGTAAGTGAAGTAGCCGCGATTAGCGACTTTTTATTGCCCGGTGGTGTAATGGTAACACTGCTGATTTTGGTTCAGCCATTCATGGTTCGAGTCCATGCCGGGTAGTTTTTTCGTCCCGCCGCTTCACTCTGGCCTAGCGACAGTGATCCAGCCTCGGTCCGATCGCAATATCGTTAAACCTCCGGGCAGGCTATCCTGCCTAGAGTCTTTAGCGCAATTTGCTCGCTCGTACAGATCGCGTACGACCTCCCAGTGCTTGCGACTCATCCCCTGGAGTGGCCAACCTAGTTCGATCCAGCGTCCATGCAGGTACGCGCGTACGATGGGCCACGCGGCCCGCGTTTTCTGGGCGGATGGAAAAGCAATGCTGTGGCTACAGCCCTGAATTCCTTCCGCCGTCCGCAAAGCGTCGACTTGTTTCGCGTACTGGTCGGCAAGCTCTCGGATCGTCTCGACCGCTTCCCCCACATGCTCGGAAAACGAGAGCAGCCGCTCGTCGACGTGCAGTCCGAACTGATCGCGTAGCAGCGGCAGCAAAGCGTGCCGCACAAAGTTGCGTCGGTAGTCCAAATTCTGGTTGCTGGTATCTAGCCGAAAGTCTTGAGTGATCGAACTCAAGTAGTCCTCAACCGCGCTGCGTGTCACGCCTAGCAGCGGACGCACTAACACAAGTTCGCGGTGCAGATTGCGAACGCAGACGGGAGCCGCTGCACCCGCTAAGCCCGTTCCACGTAACAAGTTATGAAGCAGGGTTTCGACTCGGTCGCTAGCGGTGTGCGCGGTCAAAACGTAACGCGCTCCGCAATGATAGGCGGTCTCTGTCAGGAAAGCGTAGCGAGACTCGCGCGCCCGCTCCTCGCTCTTGGAACCATCGTCGACCTCTGCGGAACGGCCCACAAAAAGTCGCACGCCTAGCACCGAACACAGCTCGCGCACCCACGCCTCGTCGCCATCGCTTTCGGCCCCCCGCCAGCCGTGATTGAAGTGAGCGACATCGATTCGGTCGCCGCCCGCGGCAACCGCCAGGATGGCTCGCAGCATGGCGACACTATCGGCACCACCGCTCACAGCCAGTAGCTGCCGAGTATCGCGCCAACGATCCAGCGGCCAAGCTGCCAAGACCCACTGTTCGAAAGCGACGACGGTCACGAAGAGCTACGCCTCGTATCGTCCGACAGCCAGCGTGACGTTCTGTCCGCCAAAGCCGAAAGAATTGTTGAGTGCGACACGCACAGGAGCTTCCCTGGACTGGTTAGGCACGTAATCCAAGTCGCACAGAGGATCTGGATTCTCTAAGTTGATGGTTGGAGGAATGATGCCATCGCGAATCGCTAGCAAGCACACGATCATTTCCGTTACGCCGGCCGCCGCGATCAAATGCCCCATCATGCTCTTAGTGCTGGACACCGGTACTTTCGCCGCCCGTGCGCCGAACACAGCTTTGCAAGCCACGGTTTCCACCTTATCGTTCACGGATGTACTGGTGCCGTGCGCGTTCACATAACCCACCTCATCGGCGGAAAGACCCGCATCTTTGAGCGCAGCCGACATGCAGCCTATCGCGCCGCGTCCTTCTGGGTGGATGTCGGTGATGCGATAGGCGTCGGCGGTACAACCGTAACCAAGCACTTCACCATAAATGGTCGCCCCGCGTCGTTTGGCGTGTTCCAACTCCTCTAGGATGACAACCGAGGAGCCTTCTCCCAGTACGAATCCGTCGCGCAAGCGGTCGAACGGTCGCGACGCGCCCGTTGGGTCAGCGTTGTTGGTAGACAGAGCCGTCAATAAACTGAAACCGGTCAGTCCGAACGGGTGAATCATGCTGTGAGCACCTCCCGCGATCATCGCGTCAACTCGACCGGTGCGGATCATCTCGGTAGCTTCACCGACAGCCTGACTGCTGGCTGCACACGCGGTCAAGCAATTCAGATTGGGCCCCTGCACATCGAACATATTCGCGACGTGGGCTGAGGGCATGGACGGCTCCTGCTCCTGCTCCATCGCCGAATCTAGGATTTCCAGCCCCTTTTTCATGAAGGCATCTTGATCAAAACTGCCGTCGTCCGCCGACGCAACCGTGACCATTTGCGTGAAATTGTAAAAGTCTTGATTGCCCTCGCCAGCACCGAAATAGACACCGATACGAGTCAAGTCCTTGACTGCATCCAGAATGCCCGAATCGGTAACGGCTTGATGCGCGGCACCAGCCGCGAACCGAGCGTGACGACCTCGCTTGGCCCATAGCGCTTTGTCCTGACCACACTGCGAGACATCCCAATTGCGAATCTCGGCGGCAATACGTGTTGGATAGTTCGTAGCATCAAAAATCGAGATAATGCCTACGCCACTTCGGCCATTTACCAATGCATCCCATACTGTTTCCACTTGCGTGCCCAGCGGATTGATCATTCCTAGTCCCGTGACGACAACCCTACGACGCATGCTGCTGCAACTCCAACTTCTGATGGTTCGGATGACAGATGGATCTTAACTTCCCGAGGCCCTGGACGGTAGCGGGCCCACGCCTAGCCGCTGAAGTGCACAATAACAGCAGCCGGTTATGACTTTTTCAGTCGCTGGACTGCTTCGCGGGCGCGGTTTAAGAAGTCGATCTTGGGCTCGCCAGCCTCCAACCAAATGGGTGCGCCGATCGTAATGCTGCTCAGCAGGGGCACAGGCATATATTCGCCACGCGGCAGAATGCGATTGAGATTCTCCATGTAAACGGGCACCAATTCCAAATCGGGCCGCTTCTTTGCCAAGTAGTAGATACCGCTTTTGAATTCACCCATGTTGCCGTCTTCGGCCCGCCCACCCTCAGGGAAGACGATCAAAGAATAGATGTCTTGGATTTCGCGGATCATTAAGTCCACTGGACTTTGATGCACCTTGATTTCTTTGCGATCTATCAACATCGCGTTGAATGACTTAGCTAGAAATCGCTTCCACGCCGTCTTGCCCCAATAGTCTTTTGCAGCCACAGGACGGGTCAGGCGTCGAATCTCGGCGGGCAATGCCGACCACAGCACCACGGCATCTAAGTGGCTGGTATGGTTGGCAAAGTAGATCCGCTGGCACGTATCGGGTTGGCAATCGACCCAGCGTACGGTGTAGCCACTAAAAAAACGAGCCAGGGCGATGACCGCATTCCCAGCGAACTTATGTCGCCAATCCTGTCCGGACACCACTAGGCTCGTGTCGCTCTGTTGATTGCGAGGTAAAGGATTGATCGCTGCAGCCAATGGAATGGACTCTAATGTAATCTGTAAGTTAAGGAGTAAGAAGGCAGGATCGAATGAATAAATAGTGTCGGATTCTCTGGCGTGGGATAGGCTTCTAGCCTGTCGATTCAGCTATGACAGGCTGGAAGCCTATCCCACTTACTTCACACTCGATCGTAAGGAGTAAGGAGTGAAACGCTGCCCACTGTCCCGACGCTCTTCTGTAGCATAGTGCGTGGGGCTTCTTTCGGCAAATGCCTGCTCTGGTATAAATGCACAAGTCAACAGATCGGACAAAAACCCCACCCTCGACTCTCATCTAATTTTCGGTACCCACCATGCCGCACTTCAATTTGTCCCAGGCAACTGAACCGATCCACTTGGCAATTGACTTGGGTGCTTCCGGCGGTCGTGTGCTGGCGGGTCGCGTGCTGGACACTGGCATCGAGCTCGAAGAATTGCACCGCTTTCCCAACGGTGGCTTACACTTGGGGCAGCGTCTTGTCTGGAATTTGCTCGGCCAGTGGGAACAGGTGCTCGAAGGACTACACCGCGCTGCAGCGCAGTTTGGATCGCGAGTTCGCAGTATCGGCGCGGACACCTGGGGCGTCGATTATGTGCTGCTCGATCTCCACGATGACCTAGTTGGGCCCTGTTTTAACTACCGCGACGCCCGCACGCACGGCATGTTGGACCGCACCTTCGAACGCATGAGTCGGCAAGATATTTTTCAGGCGACGGGCGTGCAGTTCATGGAGATCAACACCATTTGCCAACTTCTGGCGATGCGGCTCGAGGGGTCGCCACTGCTGGACATTGCCGAGCGGTTCTTGATGGTTCCCGATTTCCTGCACTGGCAGCTCACCGGGCAAAAAGTCAACGAATTCACCAATGCATCCACTACGCAGCTACTCGACGCGCGCTCGGGTGACTGGAGCACAGCGGTCTTAAGCTCGCTCAATTTACCTCAATCCATCTTCTCCAAACCGCTTCAGCCCGGACAATCGCTGGGTCAACTATTGCCCAACGTACGACATGCAACGGGACTGCACGCTGGCGTTGAAGTCATCCTGCCGGCTACCCACGATACAGGCTCGGCCGTTTTGGCCGTTCCCGCCAGCACGTTTGCGCAGGAACGTCCCGATTGGTGTTACATTAGCTGCGGAACATGGTCGCTTTTGGGCGCGGAATTACCGCGGCCCGTGCTGACCGAAGCCTGCCAACACTTCAACTTCACTAACGAAGGTGGTGTGCAGGGCAGCGTGCGTCTACTGAAGAATATCGCTGGCCTATGGATCGTGCAGCAATGTCGCGCGCAGTGGAAACGCGAAGGCCACGACTGGAGCTGGGAACACCTCATTGCACTGGCCGAGCAAGCACCGGCCATGACGTCGATTATCGACACCGACGCCGAGCTATTTGTAGCACCGGTGAACATGCCAGATGCGATACGCGAGTTTTGCCGGGACACCGCTCAGCCAGTGCCGCAAACTGAGGGACACCTGATTCGTTGTGCCCTCGAAAGTCTAGTTCTGCGTTATCGCCTAACGCTGGGTCTACTAGAGCAACTCGTGGGCACCAACTTCCAGACTATCCACATGGTGGGAGGTGGCGTGCAAAATCGATTGCTTTGTCAGTTCACGGCCGACGCTTGCAGCCTGCCGGTCATCGCCGGTCCTGTCGAAGCCACCGCGCTGGGCAACGTGATGATGCAGGCCATTGGCTGCGGTCGTTTGAGCTCGATCGAAGAGGCGCGACAGCTCATCCGCTCCGCCCGCGACATTCAACACTACACGCCGCGCGCGAGTGCGTATTGGGATGAAGGGTTGTCCAAGCTGAAACAATTGAGCGAACTCTGATCGCAGTTTCATGGGGAACTGTAACACGTCGGCAAGCAGTTCCACGGGACACCCAGAACACTAGTTTGCATCGAGCGGATTCACAACCAGACCGCTCAGAAGCTTGGGATAAAAGTAGGTGCTCTTCGCCGGCATACGCTCGTTATGCAGACTCACCCGGCGAATGTCGTCGACCGTGGCTGGCATCACGAGCGCTGCGAGCGGATAAGACAATTCGCCTTCTAGCTTTCCATGCAATCCAGCGACGACCTCCTGCACTAAGTGGACGTAGGTAGGCTTAGCGTGACCATCCATCTTGAGCAATTTGTCGATAATCAGTCCGTGCAGCATGGCGACACCCAAGCCTCGCCAATCTTCGCTATGCTCACCAGCGACCTCAGCCATTTTGCTAGGTGTGGTTGAATTGGCGGTAACCAAAGTCCACTGGTTATCTTTCTGTGTAAAGAAGCCGAATGCGCCCTGATCGTCGAGCTCTTCGATCTGTTGCCACACGGCATGTGCCGCTTCGGGTCCAGTGCCTGCCGGTTCGCAATCGAAACAAACACTCAACCGCTTGCTCAATTCGATTGAATCCAGTTCTTCGACGCCATGAAAGAGCCGGTGCGTCGGCAAGACAACTAGTCCTGGATCATCCATGCTCATCACCATGCTCAGCACAAAATTGGCAGGATGCTCCGGCGGAAGACTGCCGCCGTTTGCCGCTGCCAATTCGTCGCGGTAGTTGCAGGCCGTCTCATAGCGGTGATGCCCGTCGGCAACAAACATGGGGGCATCTTCGACCAAATTGGCGACGTTGGACACCAAACGCAAATCGGTGACTGGCCAAAGTCGGTGGGTGACGCCCAGATGATCGATGGCTTCCAGGCCGGCGGTGCCCGCAACATGATTTTCTAATAGATTCTGGGCTGCGTTCGTCGGATCTGGGTAGAGCCCGAAAATCTGGCTCATGTTGGCTTGGCAGGCTCGCGTCAATCGCAAACGATCATCTTTCGCCTTGGCATGAGTCTGCTCATGCGGATAGATATTGCCCTCGCCAAATCGGACCAATTGCACCCGCGCCATAAAACCGCGACGCGTATAGGTGCGCCCGTCGTGATCAAAAACCTGGTGGTACACGTACACTGCCGGATCCGGCTCGCGCTGCATGACTCCCTCGCGCACCCACTGCCGGAATAGCGTGGCGGCTCGCGCGTAGACTGCGTCGGGATCGGGATCTTCATCTTCTTTCTTGGTCAACTCCAAGCGAATAAAGTTGTAGGGGCTATTGTCATACAACTGCTGCTGCAGCGCACTGTCCACCACGTCATACGGCGGCGCGATCACTTTGCTGAGCGAGCCGACCTGGGCGAGATTGTAACGTAGCCCGCGGAAAGCAGAGATTTTCGGCATGAGTCTAGGGAGCCAAGTGTTAAGTCGAAGTAGATTTGGGAGTGCGGAATGGCACTTCAACCGAGCATCAATGTCGCCGGTCCGCTAAAGCTCTAACCAGTCGTGCCCGAGCTGACCTCGCAAGCGGACAGTGTACGGACTCGGCCACAATTGGCAAGCTGGAGCAGGTCTGAGTAGCGTTTTGGGATAGAGCGGTTTTTGGATAGAGCGGTTTTTGCCAGAGCTTTGTAAAAATTAGAAAATCAGGACGTGGATGAGCCGTGTTGGCGATAGCGGGCTGTTGATTCAGTGTACGACGGCCTTGGAAGGTCATCGTACAGCACTTTGGCAAAGCACTAGAGTGCTGCGTCAACTGCCGACGCAAACTGCCGAACGAGCTCCGCTGACTTAACACCCGGCGATACTTCGACGCCGCTGGCCGTATCGACGCCATCCGCTCCCGTTGCCAGAATGGCTGCGGCCACATTGTGTGGCTGCAAACCGCCAGCCAGTATTAGCGGAACCTGCCCAAACTGCAGCGGTCTCGGACGTAGCCGTTGCCAATCAGCCGTGCGGCCGGTGCCACCGCCCATCTGCGGCGCGTAGGCATCGACGAGCCAAGCCGCCAACGCAGACTCACCGCTCGCATGGGTCGATGTGGCAGCCATCCAAGCCTCTACCAGTGCACTTTCCTCAGGGCGGCCCGACCAGGAGATGGCTTTGATAATTGGCAGGCCCATGCAGGCGGCTGCAATTTCAGGTAGCTCTGAACCATGGAGCTGTATGAAGTCCACGTCCACCGCGCTCAACAGCTCGGTCAGCTCATCGCCGGCCAAGTCCATGACCACCGCTACGCGCTGCAGGCCCGATTCGCCAGCCAATCTGCACAGTTCGCGCGCCAGCGCTAGATCAAGACAACGCGGGCTACAGGCGACGAAATTAAAACCGACACTGTCGACGCCTGCCTCCGTTAACACCGTCAGGTCTTCGGCCCGAGTGACCCCACAGACTTTTATCCTAGGGATCCTCAAAGCTACTTGCCTGTCCAGTAGTCGAAAACCAGCACCTTATCCAGATGCGGTCCGAGCGCAGCCCCAAATGCTTTGTGGTCGGGGTGCGGCAAGTAGATCTCGCGATCTTTTTCACTCTTAAACGTCAACAAGAAGCAATGCGTGAAGCCATCGGCCTTGCCCTCAGGACTGTTGTCCGTTCCAAATTCGAACTCGGCAATCGCGGGGATCTTACTGGGTAGGGCTTTAAACTGTGCGATTACATGCTGAATATCTTCGGCCGAGGAAGTAGCCTTGAATTTGAACATCACCACGTGTCGCAGAAGTTTGGCATCGGCTGCGGTCGGCAAATCAGCCGCAATGGGTCGATTGACGACCGTCATAAAGAAGCCTCCAGCTAAAACCAAACCGAGCAGTAGAGCAATGAATCTTTTGACGTTCGGACAGCAGGCCATGGTTCAGGCTCCAGTGTGAGTGGCAGTGACAGAAGCCTGTTATACCCTTGTTTGGTCCGGCTGGAAACTAGCTCTGTAAAAGCGATCGTACGGCAGCCAGAGCGTGCCGGCTTGGATGAGAACTGGGTCCTCGCCCAGTCGCTGTTGGCGTGCGACTGGGCGATTGCGTGGGGCGCTGAGTGGCTCAGCGCGTGAGAGAATTTCTTCGCGGGCGAATCGGACGATCCTGGAAACTGCAATTGCGCATAATGGGGGCTACTGGCCCTATGCGACGCGGCGGACGGGGGCAGGCACCGACCGGTCCGTCGTTTGCAACTTGGGCGGCTCAAATGGAACCACGATCTGGCCATTGTGCACCTCTAGCTCGATTCTCGATTCAAGCTCGCTGCGAAGTATTCTCACTCCTGGGGGGGCATTGACGCCAATGCGGACTTTGTCTCGACCAACCGCGACGATCGTGAGCACGATATCGTCACCCAAACATACACACTCTGCCTCGCGGCGCGACAAAATCAACACGGTCCTGTTCCTCCTTGAAAAATGACTTTGACGAAATCGTCTATTGGGATTGCAAACTCAATGAACCCAGCCACCTTGCTGGCATTTTATCTGCAAATTATGGTTGGTTGTAATGAACGTTAGTTATTCACCGGAACGGGACAATGCGCCTCGCGACGCCCCAGCGAATCGTAAAAGAAAACTGACCCGTTTTTCAGATCCCACACTGCCGTCAAACGCACGCTACGCGGTCCGTGTATGCAGAAGTAATAACCACATGGTTGACCCTGGCGAGTCAACATGCGGTGCGACATTTGAAAGGCATCCTTTTCGAGCTGATTCTTGGCGCACAGTTCGCCGCGAACAAACTCGCTAACCGTCCTGAAACTCTCCGTCGTTAGTCTCTGCGAAGCTACCATGGTTCAGATCCACCTCAACTCAAGATTGGTAAACTAGGTGAAATTTTAGGTTGTCATCCGTTGACAATGCAAGCTATCGGCAGTCACTGCACGGTTAATTAACTGCGAAGACTAGGTAATTTATACAACTAGAGAATCTCTTGGTAAGCGCGGTCTAGGATCTGTACAGTGTGCAAAACCGCTACGCGATCGGTCATAGTTCGCAGATGTTTTTCGATCTGGACCAAACAGCCTATATTTCCAGAGACGACAGCCGACGCGCCGCTCGCCACCACACTCTGCGCCTTGCGTTTACCTAGTCTTTCTGCGATTTCCGGCTGCTCGATGTTGTAGGTGCCCGCCGATCCGCAACAGGTATCACAATCGTCAAGTTCAACGACTTGTAACCTAGGCACGCGCCGCAACAGCTGCCGGGGCTCGGAGCGAATCTTTTGTGCATGGGCCAGATGGCAGGCGTCTTGATAAACGACACGCTTGCCTTGCGCCAGTTGCGGAATCGGCTCGAGTTCGAGCCCAGACAGGTAGACCGAGATATCCAACGACTTGTGCGCCAGCTCGCGTGCAGCTCCCTCTGCGTCCGACTCGGCCAGCAGCAATGGGTATTCGTGGATTGCCGACCCACAACCTGCTGCAGTCGTCACCAAGCAATCGACGTCTGTCGGAATTGTATCGATCAGCGATCGAGCAAATCGGGCGGCCCGTTTACCATGGCCGGTATGCCAAGCCAGTGCGCCGCAGCAACCCTGCCCAGCCGGAACAACGACTTCGATACCATTGCGGCTCAGCACGCGCACGGCCGAAGCATTGATATCCGGCGCCAGCACTTGCTGCGCGCAACCGGCCAGCAACGCGACTCGTCCGCGCCGCCGTCCCACCGCCGGAGTCACCTCGGCGATGACCTGTCGCGGCGGCAATTCGCGAGGCACCATCTCGAGCATCGGTCTGAGCGAACGCGGCACCAGGCGGCGCAGCGGACCTTCAACCAGCGGCCGCGTCAACTGGCCAATCCAAATGGCCCAGCGAAAGCGTTCTTTGTAGGGCAATGTCAGGCCGGCCAGCGCATCGCGCAGCGACCAGGGTCGCTGTCCGGTCTGGCGAACATGATCGCGGTAGGAACTGATTAGATCGCCATACTGGACACCCGATGGACAATGCGTGACACAGGCCAAGCATCCCAGGCAACGATCGATGTGCTCGGCCGCTTGCTCGACTTCCAAGCTACCCTCCAAGACCGACTTCATGAGCAGGATTCTGCCCCGAGGCGAATCCATCTCGCTTTCGAGTTCCTGATACGTGGGACAGGCAGGCAGGCAGAATCCACAATGCACGCAGGTTCCAACGGCCGCCGCCATCGCAGGCCCGCGCGGGCCCAGTTTCTTCGTGTCGATGTTGTGCAGCATAAGCGAGTCGCTAAAGGATAGTGGCTAGGTGACTTAGAGGTCGTTACAATCGGGCGGCGCAAGTTCACGGCCAATGCCATTGAACTTAGGATCCAACGGATAATAAGTGCGCCTGTCTCTTCTGCTATGATAGGCTGGGAGCCTATCCTACTTATTTTCCGCTCGATTTATAGTGAAAACTCTCACCCTTCAGCTTGTACAGAACCGGTCCGGATGACAGCGATCTACGAAGTTCGACGCGTTGGCACGAATCGCCGCGATCAGAAGCAGTTTATCAATTTGCTGTGGGAGCTGTATCGAGGCGACCCCAACTGGGTGCCGCCGCTCATCCAAAATCAACGCGAACTCGTGGGCTTTCTGGAGCATCCTTTTTGGAAAATTAATCCGCACGAGAACTTCATTGCCACCAAAAATGGCAAAGTGGTCGGACGTATCACGGCCCTCGTCAACAACGGCCACAACGAGCGATTTAAGGAGAAACGCGGGTTTTTTGGATTCTTTGAGTCCATCGAGGACCAGCAAGTTGCCAATATTCTCTTTTCGGAAGCCTGTCGCTACTTGGTAGGCTTGGGCATGACCGATGTACGCGGCCCCTGCAATCCGGGCTTGAACTACGAATTGGGGCTGCTCGTAGACGGCTACGACAAACCGCCAACGTTCCTGATGACCTACAATCCGCCTTACTATGAGAGACTGATCCAAGATTTTGGCTTCGAGAAGACGCAAGATTTATACGCCTTCGAAGGCCATATTTCCATGCTCGCCGATCTTGATCCGAAACTGGCTTTCGTTATTGCGGAAATTAAGCGTCGCTTTAATGTTAAAGTGCGCCCGTTTGAGCCAAAGCGTTTTGACCAAGAGGTGAAATTATTCTTGGATATCTATAACAAGTCTCTCGTGGGCACTTGGGGCTTCGTCCCAATGACCGATGCCGAGGTCTTGCATCAGGCCAAAGGGCTCAAGCAACTATTAATCCCCGAACTGACCACTGTGATCGAAGTGGACGGTCGACCGATTGGTGCAGGACTCGGACTTATGGACTTCAATCCGATCATTAAGAAAATCGACGGTCGATTGTTTCCATTCGGCTTTATCCGCATACTCCTCGGCAAACGCAAGCAAAAGCGCATTCGGCTGATAAGTACCAACGTCCTGCCCGAGTTCCAAAAATGGGGTTTTGGATTGCTGGCCCTCGAGCGGATGCTGCCGGACATCAAGCGACTAGGCGTCGAAACAGGAGAATTCTCGTGGGTGCTCGAATCCAACCATCTCTCGCGCGCCAGCCTCGAGCGCGCCAATCTAAAGCGAAGCAAGACGTATCGTTTGTACGATCGCAATCTGCATGACTTTATGCAAACTGCCACGTCGTAAACCTCAGGCGCTAGCCGTCGATGGTGGATTCGACAAAGCGTGCCAAGCGATGGAAATCGCTGCCCAACTCGATGTAGCGAACCTTGGTTACCAACGTCTTGGGATCTACCAATTCTTCGAATGGCACAAACGAGAGGTCGAACTGGCCACCGACAGAAATCATGACACCGTTGAGCTTCTTTTCAATCAGCGCACGGTACGCGCCCACTCCAATCTGCGAACCGAGCATCACGTCAAAGGCATGCGGGATCGCGCAGCGGCTTTCGTAGCCGAGTTGCAAGCCATTCACTTTGCGAGATTTGCCGGTTTTTGCCTTGTATTCCTTAGAGATTAGCTCCGCCAGCATTTTGCTCAAATTGACCGAAGCGATTGCAATATGGCCATGGTCGTCGCGAGGAATACCCTCCAAATATTTCTGCGGCAGGTACTCGGCCATGCCTTCGGCGACCACCATCACACCGTAGGGTCGATCTTGCTTTTCGCGCGAGATCATCATCTTCACTATCCGCTCGACAATCTTATCCACATGCATGATCGCGCGCGTTTTTTTGTTGCCCGAGGTATCGACAATCTCCTCTTCACCGCGAAGGGGACCCACAATGTCCTCAACACTCAACACCATACACGCTTCGCCTGCGATAGCAGCCCCGTAGGCCAACCAGCCCGCGCTGCGGCCCATCGCTTCGCACAGAAAATAGGCTTGGCCGGCGGCCGCGTCATAGTTCAGATTCCGGATCTCGGAGGCCAAGAATTCAGCGGCTGTAAAGTAGCCAAATGTGAAATCGATGCCCATATAATCGTTGTCGATTGTCTTCGGCAAATGCACCACCGGCATCCGCTTGGCCGTGGCCGGCAGCGTATCTTGGTACAGTTTCATCTTGTTGGCCGTCTTTAATGTGTCATCGCCGCCGATCGAGATCAGCGCGTCCACTCCCAGCGAACACAGGGCGTTGTATACGCGGTTCAATGGAGCGCTCTTTTCGGGGTCGGTCAGGTGCTCTGGGGCCGAAACACCCTTGCCTGGGTTGGACCGAGCTGTACCGATCATAATGCCCTGCGACGTGCGGCGGTGCGACAATTCGTTGTGCGTAATGTGCATGTACGCTTGGCCCTCAACCAGCGGCTTGGTGCCATCGAAATCGATTAAGTTTGAGTAACCGTGCTTGATCCCGATCACCTCGATACCCGCATTGAGAAAGGCGAATGCGGCAGTTCCGATCACTGCGTTGGCGGCCGGAGCCGGTCCGCCTGCGAACAGCATGGCTACTTTTTTTATTTCTGACATGCGTCAATCCTTCCGAATTAATACAGACTTTGTTATTTTACCTGGGGTATTGGGCGGCTATTGTCCAGTAGCAAGCTATCTTTCGCTAGTGCTCGAAACCCTTAAGTTTTGCCCGCTCTTGTTTCCTAGTACACTTCAGCCGCTAGCGGTGGGCACAAACCGAGCGGCCAGCGCCTGAGGTTCACGACAGGGACGGCAACTCACTGGAAAATCGATTGCAATCAAAGTGGTTTTGTCTCGGCTCGGGTCGTTCGAGCAGGTGGTTTTGGCTGAGCCTGCTGATACTTTGTCCACTGTACTGGCTGAACCTCTCCCGCAGCGAATGGTTTTCGGCTCCACCCAAGCCGGTGGGTGATGGGCCCGACTATGAGAATATCGCTTACCAACTCTACAACGGCCATGGCTTTCGCATCGATACGCTAAATGCCAATTGGAGAAGTGTTTACGAACAAACCGATAGCGACTACTCGGCTCACCTGCAGTCTCCGCCGCGACAACTTCAGACGACAGGACGCCCGCCGCTCTTTCCGCTGGTTGTCTGTGGCATCTACCAGGTGATCGGGCGCAACGAATATGCTTTCGCTGCGGTTCGAATTTTCCTGGCAACCTGTCTGGCACTCAGCGGAGCGCTATCTGTTTGGCTAACGTCGCACGTTCTGAAGGATGCGACGCAACCATGGGCCGAACGAATTGGCTGCGCCGCTACGTTACTATTGGCCGCGTCCAGTCGTACCCTGCAAGACTATGCCACCGACTTTTTGACAGAGCCGCTAGCCTTGCTCCTGATGCAATTGTTTGTGCTCTGTGTTTGCGTGCTTGGCAACGACGTGATTGACAACGACTCCGACCAGATCGATTCTAGAAAGTCTGGCACCCGCCATGGAATGATCGTTGCGGCCGGAGTGCTATTGGGACTCTTGATCCTCACACGCTCGATGTTTGTCGTCTGGCTGCCCGCGATAGGGCTGCTGGTGATGGTGGCAGCACACCGCTTGACGCTCTTGGGACGCTTGAGAACGGCAGCTCTGTTGGTCTTAGTCGCCTGCCTAGTCTGTTCGCCCTGGTGGGTGCGCAACGTCTTGGTGCTACAGCGATGGATGCCTCTAGGCACCCAGGGCGCGATCACGCTGCTGGGAGGCTATTCCGACGCCGCACTGAGGTCCAACGGGGATTGGCAGGCTGCACCGGAGCTCGCGCTGCGCGACGAGCTTTCCCAGAGAGTCAATTTTCGCAGTTTGGCCAATGATTCGCAGCGCGAGCTAGAGGTGGCCGAGGTAGCAGAAAAACGCGTAGAGCAGTGGTTCTGGCAGCACAGCCAAGATCTTCCAGGGCTTTTCGCTAAGCGAATCCATGTGCATTGGAACCCATATTCGGGCCGTAGCTTGATTTGGAAACTCGCAATGGTTTTGGGCGTGGCAGGCCTGGTCGTCCACCGACGCCGCGAAGCGTGGTGGCTGCTGGGCTTACCGCTCGTCAGCACCCTGGTGGTTGCTATGTTTTATTCCACCGGCGGAAGATTCCTAGTACCGCTGTACGGCGTGCTTTTCACGCTCGGAGGGTTGGGAGTAGCGTATAGCTGGGCCAGTCTAACCCAGCTCGTCGCGCAGCCTAATTCTACTAAATGATTCTGATTATCCATTCGGAGATTACTGGATGATTCCGATTGTCCGTTCGGAGCTTGCCTCCGACGGACACCGCTTTGGCGTACTACCACTCGCTGGCAAGCATCCTCAATCGGGCCGTATCGCTTCCAGCGATTCGGCCCGATGCAACCTATCGGACTAAGCGGGGCGATTGACGAACTTGGCGAGCAGGAGCCCTGAAAGCAATCCCAAGGCAACAAACAAGAAGAATGGGCCCGGCGACCCCGACCAACTCCAATTGTCGGTGAGCGTCGTTCCAAATACGGCACCCAACGTCGCCAGGGGGAAGAACATAGCGGCCATGGTATTGAGTCGATGCGTAGCGACGCTTAATTTTTGGCTGGCCAGTGCCTGCTCTTCGGCGCGACGCACGATGGCTACATCCATGGAATTACGGGCGTCCTGGTAAAGCAATTCCGCGGACCGCGTTGCTTCGTAAGCTCTGTCCCGCCAGTCGATCAAC
>JBGSJL010000043.1:0-29289 GCA_041741955.1 Pirellulaceae bacterium
TGGAATGGGACGCGACCACCACGGAAGAAGCTTTACCGTTTGGCTAGCTGGCGGCGGCATTCGAGGTGGAATGGAATACGGTGCCACCGATGATTTTTGCTACAACATCACCGAGAAGCCAGTGCACTTACGCGACTTGCACGCCACCATCTTGCATTGCATGGGCATCGATCACGCGAAGTTTCACTATAAGTTTCGAGGCCTAAACACCCGCCTGACTGGCGTCGAAGAATCCCACGTAGTAAAGGACATTTTGGTTTAGCAGAGCTGAATCTGATTTGCAATAATCCACAGCGAGTTGTGCAAATCCGCGCGCGTCTGAGCGATGTTTCCTGGTGGATGCGGCTGCTGTGTCAGAATATCGCCATGCGCGCTAACCGCGAGGATGGAGAGACCGGTAAGTTTTTTCAGAGCCGCTATCAGGCAGTGCGATTGCTCGATGATGCGGCCGTGCTGGCCGTGCTGGCTTGTGCAGCTTATGTAGATCTCAATCCCATTCGCGCCGCTCTGGCTCAGACGCTCGAAGCCAGCGACTACACGCCGTAAGCGTCCGAGTTAGGCAGTCTTGACGGGTCGGTTAGTTTTATGAGTTGGTTTTGAATTTCCAACTTGTTTAAAGGAGTCGTGTCTATGGCTGGTCGTGTTGAGGAATCGGTGTGGGGAGAGCGTCGGGAGTGGATTCGCAGGCATCAGGAGAGCGGGCTGTCGGCGGCTCAGTTCTGTCGCGACCATAGTCTGCATGAAGGCAATTTCCATTCGTGGCGACGTCGATTCGCCAAGGTAGATGGCTGTGCAAGCGTCGGCGGGGGTAACAGAGGCTGTCATTTGGCGCTTTAAAAGGGACCACCTCAGGGCGTTTTTCTTAATGCGGGGCACTATGAGTGCTTCGCTATTAGAATCCGACGCCGTTTATGAGCAGCTTCAGTCGCTGAAGGCGCTGGTTGAACAATTGCGGCAGGAAGTCAGTGAACTGCGCGCAGAAAATGCCGCATTGAGGCAGGAGAATGTTGAACTTCGGCAGCAGGTCTGCGAACTCAAATGCGAGGTCGGCTACTGGAAGAATCGTCATGCCGATACGGTCAGAAAGAATGTCAAACTTCAGGCGGAGCTAGATCAGGCAAAAGCGGAGATTCGTCAACTCAAGGCCCGCCGCTTCAGAAGCGATCGGAAAAGCACTCGTCAGCTGACCGCTCCGACGAACTAGCCGATTCTGTACAACCGCCCAATAAGCCAAAAAAACGCGGTCAGCAGCCCGGCCGTCCTGCCCCTAAGCGAAGAGACTTATCGCACCTGCCTGCGCGTGGAGAAATTATCGACGTACCGGACGAGGCGAAGGTGTGTGCTTGCTGCGGCTTGCCGTTGGCGGGTCTGGGTTGCACTAATGACAGCCAGCAGATCGAAATGGAGACGGAACTATACCGGCGAGTCTTCAAACGCAAACGCTATCGTCGCACTTGTCTTTGCAAAAACCAACCACGCACTGTCACGGCACCGTCACCACCTCACTCTGCTACGGCAGTGTACTGAGCCTGCGTCTGCACGTGCTTAGCCTGAGCCTGCGCGTGCTGCTGTCGCTCTTCTTCGCGCTCCCGCTCAGCTTTAGGAAGAAACAAAGGTGCCTGGAGTCGATTCCTGCATTGACTCCTGACACCTTTGTTTGCTAAAAAGCATCGAAATAGCCGAGCTAGGGTGCCGCCAGAAATTCGTCGAATAGTTCGGCAAGTTCGATACAGCGTCCGCGTGGCGCGGCCGGGCCCTCCACTCCGCTTGGGGTTGCTCGCGATGCGTGCCGTTGACGCCACCAAGTTGCTACTTCGTGTGGCAAGCACTTCCAAGCCTCCGTCGCCTGGGCGAACTCTTCCAATAGCTCCTGATATCGGCTCCAGCCTTGCCCCGTGTCGAGATAGTCGGGATGGACAATGCACATGGCCATTCCGCGCAGGCGTCGCAGCAATGCATACTTACGCTTCCAAATGTCGATCGATCGCTGACCGAGCGTCACGAACAAAGTATGGTCCTGTGGAAGCGTACAGGGCAGCTCGACCAACCGTCCGACGATAAATGGCCAGACACCGCCTACACCGCCTGGCATGGCTTGGTACGGATCAATATCAAAGCAGGACGCGTCATAGTCGGTCTCCAGGGCTTGCATCCAGCCAAGTTCGCGGTGCATCATCGGCGCTCGAAAGCCACTAGCATTCCACTGCTGGGCTACGGCGTTTATCTTGCGGGCACGCCGCTCGAAACAGTCGCGCGAGAAGAACAACTGACCATCATGATTGTGTCCATGCACGCCCACTTCATGACCGCGCGCCTGCAGGTCTTTGATCAGACCTGGGTCGATACGATATTTGGCAGGTACAAAATACCAGGCTGAACGGAAGCCCAAACTTTCCTCCAGCCGTGCCAGCCGCTCAACGTGCTGGACACCTGCCCGCGTTTCGATGTCGTGCGTGAGCACGGCAGCATGAGAATATCCGTCGGGCCACGGATGTATCACAGTTGCCTGCACAGCCTCAGAGCGTGCGCCCGCCAGCGCATCGCGCCAACGCTGAAGGAATTTGCTGTGTACATACCAATGGTCGTTCACAGGCATCTGAGCGTTGCGACTTTGTTGCAAGGCGTGACGAGCAAACAACGGAATCCAGGGGCGTAGCGCGTAGTAGCAGCGAAATTTCCAGCTCAGTCGCCAATTGCCAGCATCTTCGTGCAGGCAATCCTTCAGAACATTGCCCAATTCACCAGAAAACGCGAAGTGGGCATCGAATTGGAGTGCAGGCGGAGAACTCATAGAACGCGCTATGGACCAAACGGTGTTATGGGTGGTTATGATACCTGATACGCAGAGGGTTCGCTTTTTGGTCCATCCGAAACAGCTTTGTAGGCCGCGCGCAAATGGCCTTCTTGGTAGTCCCAAGCCAATACTTCTTCGACCCGCCTTCTTCCGCGGGCGCCCATCTCTTGGCGTAGCTCAACGTCGTTCATAAGTATCTCGATCTTGCGAGCCAGATCCAATTCGTCGCTAACGTCGGCATACAAGGCCGAGTCCTGTGCTGTAACTTGGTGCTCGATGAGACGATAGGCAACAATGGGTTTTGAAAGTGTCATGTATTCCATGACTTTTATCATCGTGGAACGATCATTGAACGGATTGTAGGGGTCGGGCGCGATACAAATATCTGTCGTCGATAAATACTTAAGCAAATCCGCGTGAGATACAAAGCCCGTAAACAGTACATGTTCCTCCAGATCCAGCTCTCGCGTTAGCTTCTTGAGCGACTCCAGCGCGGAACCTTTGCCGATGAGTACACAATAGAAGTCGTTGCGCTTCAATTCAAACTTCAGCTTGTTTAGAGCTCGAATCAGCGAATCAATTCCGTCCTGGAAGCCCATAATACCGACATAACCCAGCACCGTTTGCTGGCGAGCTCGGATGGCTGAGTCGGGTTCAACCAAGTAAAGCCGATCGAAACTGGGACCATTGCGAACGACGGTTATCTTGTCTTCTGGGATGCGATGCCGCTGCATCACCAGCTCTTTATACGACTCGTTCACGGTAATGACGTGTGTCGCATATCGACAGGAGAGGCCTTCAAAAAAAGTCAGCGCCTTCACGATCCAGGGGTTGCCCCGGCCCTGAAAGCGTGCGACGTACATTTCCGGCGAGATATCGTGATGATCGAACACGAATTTCTTGCCAAGCGGCCAATAACAGATGGCGATCAAGACAAAAATATCGGGTGGACTGTGCGAATGAATGACGTCGAATCCACGCCGAACGAATATCCACGCCGTTAAAAGAAAGATCCACAGGAAGGCGACGCCGTACTCCCATAGATAGCCCAATCCGCTCTCACCCTCTTGGGGGCGCGGATACCGGTAGACGCGTACACCCTGCTCGAAACTACGCGCCGGTTCGCGTTTTCCTTGAGGCGCGATCACGGTCACTTGGTAGCCAAAGCTAATGAGCGATACCGCTTCGCGTAGTACCCGGATATCGTCCGGGTAACAACTATTTTCTACGTACATCAAGATCCGCTTACCAGCAGATCCCTTGGTATTGTTCATATCTTTCGTTTTCGTGCTTGGCCAGCCCGTGCAGATCGACAACGATTTTGTCAGGCGCGGTAGCTTGCATTAATTCTTTAAATTGACTACTTCCATTGGTGATTACAACCACTTCTGACTCTTCGACCAGGGCCCGAGCATCGGCACACATCAGTTTGGCAAAATGCGGCAGCGCCCCGCGTAGAAACAGCTCATTGGCACCAAATATCTCTTCCGGATTGACGCATGGATCGTAGATCGTAACGTCGTATCCGCGCCCCACCAAGGTTTCGACCAACGGAATGACCGGACTTTCGCGAACATCGTCGGTACTGGCTTTAAAGCTAAGCCCCAGCACTCCAATCCGTCTTTTCCCAGTCTGCTCAATCATCCGAATGCCGCGCTCGATCTGAAGCTGGTTGCTTTCCATGATCGAGCGTAGGAGAGGCGTTTCAACGTCGCGTTCTTTAGCACGATAAATGATGGCGCGGCAATCCTTCGGCAAACATGAGCCGCCAAATGCAAAGCCTGGACTCAAGTACTTGTCAGAAATATTAAGGCGACGATCGTTACAGAAAATCCGCATGACTTCCTGCCCATCCACTTGGTGAGCCTTGCAGATATTGCCAATTTCATTGGCAAAAGCCACTTTCAGAGCGTGGAATATATTGCAAACGTATTTTACGGATTCGGCGGTCTTGATGTCGCTGGCTACGCGAGTCGCTTCGATACCCTCATACATTTGCATCGCGACGAGGCCGCTGCGTTCGTCGATTTGGCCCATCACAATCTGACTGGGCTCACGATAGTCGGCAATCGCAACACCCTCGCGGAGGAACTCGGGGTTCATGCACAACCCAAAGTCCTTGCCACGCTTTTTTCCCGATGCTTGCTCCAATAGCGGTGCGACGAAGTCCTCGGTCGTGCCAGGCAGGACAGTACTGCGCACGCACACCACGTGATAGCCTTCGTAGTCCGCAAGCGCTGCACCGATTTCTCGCGAAACCGCCGCAACGTAATCAAGTTTGAGACTGCCATTGTCATTGCTCGGCGTACCGACACAGATCAAGCTGATCTCGCTGTTGTGTACAGCTTCTCGGCTATCGATTGTGGCGCATAGCTTCCCCGTGTTGGCCAGCGCTGCAACCATCTCTGCCAGTCCAGGCTCGGACACCAGCGAACGTCCAGAATTGATGGCGTCAACTTTGTCTTTTTGAACATCGACGCCAATGACATCGTGCCCGTCGCCAGCCAAACAAGCCGCCGATACGCTGCCGACATAGCCCAGGCCAAACACGCTAATCTTCATCTAGGGGTACTTCAGATTCCAAGGAAAGAACAATAATTTTTTGGTCTGCCAAGCTAAGATCGCTGGCCCGAAAGCGAATTTTCGAGTCTAGTCCAGCTCGACGATTTTGCAATGCGCAAGACCGCCAATGGTCGACGACTAAATTGTCGCGGGCTGGGGTATGTGGGAAGTACCCGTATTTTTCAGTTCGTTGCCGTCGCAAAATCGCCTATGCCACATTTCAACACTAACCAACCCCCACAATTCGGTAGCATGATCCGCAAAACCGGTCTCGTGCTGGCGCATCAGTTGTTCGACGTATTGTGGATTGAACAGCCCGCGTCGACGAACGGTGTCAGCGCTGAGCAAGTCGCGCATCAGGGGCCGAGCCTCCTTGCGCAGCCATTTGTCGATCGGGATCGGAAAACCCTGCTTCTTGCGGTGAATGATCTCAGCGGGAACCAGTTTCTCAGCAAATCGTTTGAGTAGGTACTTGCGATCCCCGCCTCGCAATTTGTACTGCTCAGGTAAGCGGGCGGCGAATTCTACCAGCTTGTGGTCTAGCAGCGGCACCCTGGCCTCCAGCGAGTTGGCCATCGTCAGCTTGTCGCCGCGCAGCAACAAGAAATCCGGTAGCCATAGTTTGCTGTCCACGTACAGCATCCGATTCAGTGGAGTCCGAGCGTCGCACTCAGCGAGATGCTCGGCGAAAACGCTTCCAGCCCCTTGCCGAAAGTCTTGCATGCCTTCGGCAAGTACAGTGAGTTTTGTTTCGTCGTTGAACATTGGAAACCAATTCGCAAATCGCGTCGCTTCATCGCGAATGGTCAGCGCATGAATGCCGATTTTACCGCGTCGCATGCCAGGTAATTTGCGTGAAATGCCTCGAATCAGCGGTCCAGCAAACGCAGGCAGGTAGCGCGTCCAGCCCGAGTACCGCTCGCCTGCATAGCGCGCATAACCTGCAAAGAGTTCATCGCCGCCCTCCCCTGTCAGCACCATCTTGACGTGCTGACGCGCGAGCTTGGCAACCATATGTGTGGCCACGGTGGCTTGATCCGCAATCGGCTGATCCATGTGCCAAAGTACGCTTTCCGCATGATTTAAGAAATCGCTGGCGGTCACGATCAAGGTGTGATGATCGCATTGAAAATGGTCGGCTACCAACTGGGCATACGGCAATTCGTCGCCGGCGCCAAAGCCTACTGAAAACGTCTTCACAGGCTCGTTTAACTGTTCGGACATCAGGGCGACAATCGTGCTAGAATCGACTCCTCCACTCAGGAACGCACCGAAAGGCACATCGCTGCGCAATCGCAATCGCACCGATTCTCGCATCAACTGACCGGCTTCTTCGAGATACTCTGCCTCGGTTTTCTCTTTGTCCGGCTTGGAGAAAGAGATGTCCCAGTAGCGTTGTAGCTCCATCTGTCCGTTGCGCACCAGCATGTAGTGGCCCGGCGGAAGCGATTTGATACCTGCAAACAGCGTGTCCGGTGCTGGCACATATTTCAACGATAGAAAATTTGTCAATGCACGGCGATCCAACGTAGCCACCACATTGGGATGCTCGAGGATAGCTTTGATCTCTGACGCAAAAATCAAGGCACCGTTTTGCTGCGTATAGTACAGAGGTTTGATGCCCAGCCGATCTCTGGCAATAAACAGCACGCGCTCGACGTTGTCCCAAACCGCGATAGCAAACATACCCCGCAAATGTTTAAGGCAACTGGGGCCGTATTCTTCGAAGAGATGCACAATTACTTCTGTGTCGCTATGCGTCTTCAAAGTATGCCCGCGTTGTAGCAAGTCCACGCGAAGTTCGCGGTAGTTGTAGATCTCTCCGTTGAAAACGACTGCATAACGACCACTCTCATCGAAAATCGGTTGTTTCCCATCCGCCAAATCGATGATACTCAGTCGCCGCATGCCCATCGCCAGCTCGCCATCGATCAAGCGGCCATCTTCGTCGGGACCGCGATGAAAAATGGCCTGTAGCATCCGCTCGAGTACGGCGGAGGGCGCGCGCGCTGCCCGATCAAGTTGTAGAATTCCAGCAATACCACACATCTAAAATCAGTTTCCCTTATCGATTACAGGCCGAGACATCCAGGCAATAACTAGTCGCCGTCGATTTCGCGAGAGGCGCTAAAACAATGTGTAAATGAACGGTGCGGCACCGGTCGAACTGAGTACCACCAACACTCCCAGCAGCCCTAGCACGAGCAGGATCGGAACCATCCACCAGGCTTTATTCTCGCGAATGAAAACCAGGAACTCGCCGACGATCGACAGGTCTGGCTCTTCGGATAGTTTCTCGAACTCGCTGGTATCTTCTCGGTCAGGCTTGGCCATTTTCAATTCCTCTGTTTCAGTTCGCTCAACTTTAGCACGCGGCTACGAAACGACGATTTGCGTTCATGATTGACGGTAATAGCTGGCCACCGATTTGGGCTGCGCTTTGGGCGTCCAATAACTGGAAACCTTGGGTTGTAGTTTGCGCGCGAGCCGATCGCGGCCCAGCATGCGAAACACCAAACCCATCGGTACAAATACAAGTGCATATACCAAAAACAAGATCAATTCGCTGAGAATTAAACCGATCGGCAGCGTAACTAACATGGCAGCGATAAATACCGGTGCAACTACTCTTGGCCAAGCAAACGCGCAGGCTGCAAGCACTATGCCACCGATCGCGCTGGCAGCGATCAATTCTCCTGAACCGCCCCACATCCAGCTCACTAGCGGCAAACCGAGCGCGCACAGGACGCCAAACTGACGGAGCTGTCGATCGGTGGGATGCCAATTGGCTTTTACAAGGCTCATTGAACTAATCCAATTTGAATTGGGCCAGGTGCTGGGCAATATTTTCGGAAGCGACCGAGTGGGTTTGCTCGGACTTGATCAACACGTGTCGTCCAAGCACAAGTACATCCATCTGGGTCATCAAAAAGCAGCGATATGCATCTTCGGGAGTGCAGACGATTGGTTCGCTGCGTACGTTGAAACTCGTATTGATCAAAACAGGGCAACCCGTTTGTTCGGAGAATTCAGTCAACAATCGATGCAACAACGGATTGCGGCGATCGTCGACCGTTTGCACGCGAGCCGAGAAATCGACGTGCGTAATGGCCGGCAGCGTCGAGCGCCGAAAGTTGAGCTTCTCGATGCCGAAAGCCGCCTCGTAATCTGGTCCGAGCTGGCAGCGCAAGGACTGCTGGACGGGTGCCACGATTAGCATGTAGGGCGACTGCTGCTGGGACGTCATCTCGAAGTAATCACTGACCCGCTCTTGCAAAACGATGGGCGCAAACGGGCGAAACGACTCGCGGAATTTGATCTTCAAATTCATCGTCGCTTGCATCTTTTCGCTACGCGGGTCGCCGAGGATGCTGCGGCAGCCTAAAGCTCTCGGTCCGAACTCCATGCGGCCCTGGAACCAGCCAACAACTTTCTCGTCCGCTAGCAACGCGGCAACCTGCCGACACAGTTCGTCGTCGGTATCACAAGTCGTGTAACGCGCGCTGTGAGAGTCTAATGTTTCGGCAATCTCTTGGTCGCAAAAAGCAGGCCCCAGCAGTGAACCGGCTTGCCCATCGGGTGTCATTACTCTGCGCGGGCGCTCGAGCAACTGATGCCAAATGAACAGCGCCGCACCGAGCGCTCCCCCAGCATCACCTGCCGCAGGCTGGATCCAAATATTTTCAAACGGTCCTTCTCGCAACAAGCGTCCGTTGGCAACACAATTGAGGGCCACGCCTCCAGCTAGCACCAGGTTCTTCATGCCGGTTTGCTGGTGGGCATGTCTGGCAGTACGCAGAACGACCTCTTCAGTTACGGCCTGAATCGAGGCAGCGATATCCATTTCACGCTCAGTCAATTCCGACTCGGGCTGGCGTGGCGGACCGCCTAAGAGTCGGTGCAGCTTCTCAGAGGTCATCGTCAGACCCTGACAATAATTGAAGTAGCTCATGTCCAAGCGGAACGAGCCGTCTGGCTTCAATTCCATCAAATGCTCGAGAATCAGCGACTGGTAGATCGGTTGCCCGTAAGGTGCCAAGCCCATCAATTTGTATTCGCCGCTGTTGACGCGATAGCCCGTATAGTAAGTGAAGGCAGAGTACAGCAAACCCAGCGAATGTGGAAAACGCAATTCGTGCGTTAGCTCGATGCGGTTTCCTTTGCCCACTCCCAGGCAAGTGGTGGACCATTCACCGACGCCATCCATCGTCAGGATGGCCGCTTCCTCGAAGGGCGATGGCAAAAATGCGCTGGCCGCATGCGACTCGTGATGATCGGTGAAGACCAACCTGCCCGCATAACGTCCTCGAAGTCCGCAACGTATTTCGTGTGGCAAATGCAGCTTATGTTTTAGCCACAGTGGTATTGCTCTGCGAAACGAACGGTAACCGCGTGGGACGTATGCCAAGTACGTTTCGAGCAATCGTTCGAACTTCGACAGCGGCTTGTCATAGAACCCTACATAGTCCAGGTCTTCAGGTTGCAATCCAGCTTCTGCCAGGCAGTAGTCGATTGCCTGCTGAGGAAAATCGGCATCATGCTTTTTGCGCGTGAATCTTTCTTCCTGCGCAGCGGCCACGATTTGTCCGTCAACGACCAGAGTCGCTGCGGAGTCATGATAAAACGCTGAGATGCCCAGGATGTTTGTCATCGGACGCGTGGTGCTTTATCTATTACGCGACGCATGATTTCGGCCGTTTTTTGCACGTTGGCCGAAGAAAAATGCTCGCAAGCCGTTTGACGACTTTCCTTGGACAACTCGTTCCGCAATACTGCCGATTGATACACTGCCAGTAGTGCCTCGGCTAAGCCGTCGACATCCTTTTCATCCACGAGCATCCGTCGCAGGACATTTGGAATTTCGACATGCCGAGTGGACACGACGGGCTTTCCGCTCGCCATCGCTTCGATAATTACATTTGGAAAGCCTTCTCCCACGCCACTTTTTTCGAAGTGGCAGGGAAGGCAAAACACATCGCAAGCGTGGTAGACCGCTTTCAGCGCCGTCCCAGACAGTTTGCCAAAAAAGGCAACCTGCGATTCCAAGCCATACTGCTTGACCAGAGCGGGCACGTCAACCGGGTCGGGTTCAACGCCCTCGCCACCGACGACCCAAACTTCAAAATCTTCGCGCCCGATCTTCCTGATAGCTTGCAGCAGGATGTCATGGCCCTTGCGCTCGACAAAGAAACCCACGATCAAAATCTTGAACTTGACCTGGGGCCGATACTCCTGGGTATCGATCGCATAGCGTACAAGTTCTAACTCGCTTGGCTTCAAACCAAACCGCTGCTCCAACTGCTCAATATTGTACTGGCTGACAGTGATTACCTGGTCGCAGTACTGGAGCGCTTGTGAAAATAGCTTAGGATTCGGATTCTGGTAGATTTCGTAGGCGTGCAGCGTACACACTAGCGGCTTACTGGTCAGCCGCTTGCAGTAGTAGGCGACAAAGAACTTGCGATCGCCAAACGTTGCATAGAGCACGTCCACGCCGCTCATTCGTCGCGAAAAATCAACGGCAATCGCAAAGTCGACCAGGCCCCGCAAACTTACAGCCTCCTTCAGCAGCCGAAGATAGCGGCTGGGCCGAGTCAGGAGTATGGCCAAGTTAGCGCACAGCACCGACCACCAACTCCACCGATGCACCTGCCAGCTTTCGCGAGGACCGTACAGTCCCGCCTGGAATTTGGTCGGGTAGATACTGATTATCGCTCCGTCCTGCTCCAACAGGCTGACTTCGCGATGAATGAAGTGCTCGAAGCCTTTCTTGACCGAGGCGAAGACACCGATGTGCAATGGTTTAGGTGGTGTGATACTCATATTCTTGCCGTGTTAGCGCGAAGGCTGGGTCTCTTGCATTGAGCTAACATCTTTGGGCTTGAATGCGTCGATGCTTAACAGGTGATACACCATCATGGCCATGTAGCGCGGGTAGCGCCGATGATCGCACAGTAGATGGTAGTCGCCTCGGGAGTGTGGAATACTTCCGTCCGGCACTTGTTGCTGTAGCAGGTAGTCGAGCGCTCGCTGGGACAGTTGTTGGTAGTTGCTTACTTGGCCATCGCTCAGTCCAATACCATGCGATGAGCTCAAGGCAGCCGCGATGGCAGCCGTATGGTAGTGGACCGTCCGATAGCGTTGATCGCATTGATAGTACGCAAAACCCGCGTGGGCCAGCCCACCCTCTAAGAAGCCAAGTACGCCACGCAGAACTCCGAGGATGCGTTCATCACCCGTCAGGCGATAGTAGTTCCAAAGATCGAGATAGATAAACGCATGATACTGGTAGCATTGAAAGTGTTGCATGCGCGGTTCATCCACCACATACGGGAACTCGCCGGTGGGCTTTTGAACTGCGGTTAAGAATTCTACGACGGCCGAACATTTTTCCAGAAACCGGTCGTCGCCGGTGGCATCTGCTTGGTTGGCCAAATAGCGGAGAATGAGTGCAGAGTTGTTGGGAACGGGATTGCTCGGCCGTCCAGCAAAATAGTTGACTGCAGTCATGCCCTTGAAATTCTGGAAGCCAATCTGGTCCGAAAAGTAGGCGTGCCAACGCGCCGCGGATGCCCGATACTCTTCGCGTCCCGTGCGGCGGAATGATTCAAGCAGCGCGAATGTAGCAAAGGTGCCTTCGACCGTAGCCACGCGCCCTTTCCATTCGGGATTCGGATAGTCCCACGCTCCATCGCTCCTTTGACGACTAACAATCTGATCCGTGGCCGCCAGAGCCAGCTTGGCAAAGCGGTCGTCATCGCTTTGAGCCAGCAACCAATTGGCTAGGACCCAGTAGCCCTGTGCCTGCAAGTAATAGAGTCCGTCGTTCCAGCCGATCCACGGCGTATAACCTTTGAGAAATCGCCAAATGCGATAGTTGAAGCGGACGCCCGGATCGGGGCCTATCAAGGCTCCATCGTCCAGAAACGTCTGCTCCATGTACGCATGAATTTTTTTCGCGGCCGCGTCTAACATGCTCGAACCTTTTGATTGTCTCGCTTGGCTGCGACCGGACGCGGCCCACGCAGGCTGATGGCTTGGCGATAGACCTCTATCGTTTGAGCGGCGACGACGGGCGGCGCGCATTCTCGCTGGAGTTTTCGCTTGCCGGCTCGACCCATCTCCATGCGCGCGGCTTTGTCGCCCAGCAAACGCAGGATCGCTTCTGCCAACGTATCCACATCGCGCGGCGGCACCAGCAGCCCCGTCCTACCATGCTCGACCATATCCGGTAAACCACCGATGTCCGTCACGATAACGGGCTTTTGATAGGCGTAAGCGATCGGCGTTACACCGCTTTGAGAAGCTTCAATGTAGGGCAGCACGACCATGCTGGCCGAAGCAAACATCTCGTCCCGGGCTTGGTCGGTGAGCCATGCGTTGTGTACCTCGAACTGCTCGGGATGAACCATCAGCTTCCGATAGCGCTCAAAGTCCTCCCCACGCCCGCCAATTACAAACTTGACGTTTGGATGTAACGCAGTGACTTGAGGCTCAGCTCGAATAAAAAATTCGAGGCCTTTGTATTCCCAGATTCTTCCGAAGAAAAGCACGGCCTCGTCTTCATCGCGAATGGAGACGCTTGGATTGCTGTCGCCCAGTGCGACGAGTGGAATGACATGCACTTCAGACGGATCAAATCCAAGTTCTTCAACGACGGTTTGCACCATGCTGCGACCATGCACGATGACCTGGTCGGCACGACGAAAGCCGAAATCCATAATCCATTGTGGCGTATGGCCCGACTCGCTATCGCCCAAGTGTTGCCGTGCATCATGCACGGTGATTACCAGCGGGAATTTTTTGATCAACGGCATCGCCAGGTTGAAATACATATGCCCATTCTGAAAATGCACCACATCGGGCCCAAAGCGACGGATACCACGCACTAGGCCAAGCGCCGACCACACCTGTCGGACAGGCTGCCGCAAACGCGGCTTGTAAAACGGTTCGAAACGAATCCGCGTGTCAATTAAGTGCGCATACTCGCGCGTCGTATTCTCAGGTAGTATGAGCAATACATCGCAGTGCTCAGCCAGGGCATTGGCATGGCGAATACAAAACTCCGGAAAGTCGTAAGCGACGTAGGCGATTTTCATGGTGCTGGTTCGAAATTTATTTGGCGTTCGACGACGGCGCTGTCCACCTAATGGGAACCAATCGCGTCTATCGCGTGCGACTTATTGGGTAGACTGGAAATGTGCGAATGGTTCGAGCGGTTGGCAACGACTTCGTGCAACTCGAGCCAATCCATGGTTTGGTCAATACCTGCTTGCAAATCAAACTCGGGTGCGTAACCGATCTTGTGCTTGATTTTGCTATCGTCATATTGGGCTTGGCGAGAGTACAGGTTGGTAAGTTCAGCCGCGCTTGGGGTTGATTTCAATTTATTGCGGAGCCACTTCATCCACTGGCTCGCCGTCCCACCTCGCTCGTAGACTTCCATCAACTTATCTTCCCAACGAGACTTTGCGAACGAAGTCACACGGCCCACTTGGTCCATCACCAAGGTCTTCAATCGAGATTGAGCGGGCGAAATGGCTGGCAGCGGAGGCAGGCCTAGCGCCGCGTTGTACATCGTAAAATACTGGTTCCATGTGATCCGATCCGGACCATTGACGTTAAAGGTTTCTCCGCCAGCCTTGGGGTCCGACAAACTGCGAAAGATGGCTTGAACCAGGTCATCCACATAGACTAAATTCGCCGTGCCTTCGCCAAATCCGTCGAAGAGGCCCCACTGCCCGGATTGCAACCTTTTGGCAATATCCACGGACCAGGACAATCCGAATGGTCCGTAGATCAGTGAAGGTCGTAAGATGGTTGGATAGAGTCCCCTGGCATGGTACTGTCGGCACAGTTCTTCAGCCGCCAGCTTTGATTCGCCGTAAGCATTACCGGTGGGCTGCGGGAGCGAGTCCTCGGTCACCACGCCGGTCAGTGCTGAGCCATACGCCTCTGCCGAGCTTAAATGAACGAACTGGTGGATGCCGTGTCGTTGAGCGGCTTCGAGCAGGTTGCGTGTGCCATCCACAATCGATTCGCGCGTTTCACCATAAGCGCAATGCACGATCGCATCGACGCTGGCCACCGTCTTGTCCACTTGAGCGGGATCGAGAATATCGCAGAGCGCAAATTCGAGAGGTCGGCAGGCGATACGTGTTGCTCGAGACCAGTCGCGCAGGGCAGCGACGGGCGTAGCAAAGTTCGACAACTGCATCGCTTCCACGACTCGACCTCCCAGGAAGCCTGTTGCTCCTGTCACCAGCACGCGCAATCCACGCGCCTCGCTGGGGTTGGTCGTCCAGTCCATACCGCTGGACGAGTTATTGCGTTCCCAATGCTCGTTCCAGCGCATCCGATAGGGCCGCGCATCCACATAGGCTTCTTCTAAGAAATCAATCGTGTTCAGGACGCTTTCGCCGGAAACGATCGGTTCGGCTGTGCCCGCTACGACCGCTGCGAAGTTCTCGATCAGCGGTTTAGCGAAGTCCGTGTACTGCCAGCGATTGCTGCCGCATTTGTGACGCCGACGCGTGCCATTGGTAAAGTTGACGTCGAATTCGTCCCAGTCCTCGGCTGCGGCTTCGATCGAGCCCAGTGTGCCCACAATCTGAAACCCGTTTTGAAAACGACCTAGCCGGCTGACCTTGATCTCCACATCGCAAGCCTGATACTGGCCGCAAACGGTAGCCATTGCTTCCGGACCACCGAAGGAGTCGTTGCGGGAACTGGTGAGATCGGGCTTTCCATTCAGCCAATAGCAAACGGAATCCAGCAGGTGTACGCCCACATCAGACCAGACACCTTTTGCGCCCGCCTGAAAGTGACTGGCGGAGGCTGCGGGCCAGTTGTAAACCATGCCATCTCGATAAACGATCGACTGGATCTCCCCAAGTGTACCTGCGGCGATCAACTCACGTATTTTTTGGTAGGTCGGAAAGAGTCGCCGAGTTTGATTGACGGCCAGTTTGACGCCCTGCGTTTTTGCCAGCTCCACCAATTCGCGCGCTTCGAAAATGGATTCGGTCAGCGGCTTTTCGCACAGCACATGCAGGCCGCGCTCCAATCCCCATTGGGCAATGGGAAAATGCAGTGCGGGTGGCGTGGCGACGATAATGCCATCGACCCTACCCTCTAGATCCCGATAGTCGGCGACACAGTCGGCTACAGTAAACTTCTCGCGAAGGTAGTTCAACCGCTGCGCATTGGGTTCCGCCAGGACGATACCTGCCTGGGTTGCACCACAGGCTTGTAGAGCTGGCAAATGGTACATCTCTGCTATCGCGCCACAGCCAACCAAGCCGATACGCACAGGTTTTTCGGCATTGTGTTTCAACTTGCTGTCCTCGCCCTTAATATCGACTTGAAAAACCGAATGTCCTCACCACGAATGGCTTGAACAACGAATAGCAACGCCACGTAAATAACGACACTCGTCAAACCGATCGCCACTAAAAATTCGTTCCGCATCCAAAAAACGGCCACTCCCATACCTAACGCGGCCAGTAGCACGCGGAAAGCCAGTGTAAAAGTAGCGACGACATCCTGACGTGGAACCGCAAATGTCAAATAGCAACACATGGCTACCAGACCGCCAAAGACACTGCCCATCGCAGCTCCCAGGGCTCCGTAATTGCGTACCAGCAGAAAGCACACTACCGAATTGACGCATAAGCTGATGGCCGCTACGTGCATCGATCGATGCTGCCTGCCTTGCGCAAATAGCACGTGGCTTAAAAACGGATTGAGAAAGTCGATCAGCACAAGCCAAATGAGTACACGCAATACGGGCCCCGCATTTTGATACTCGTCCGTATATAGTAGGGCAACGATGCGATCGGTCATTACCGTAACACCGATGACAATCGGGAACGCGACGGTATACATCACGCGAATCGAGACTTGATAGAAGCGATGGAATGCTTCGGGCGATTGCGTGAACATCCTCGACATAACTGGAAAAACGGCAGTGGTAAAGCTTCGCGAAAATATCGATCCCAACCGCACGAACTTGCCCGCCGCCGAATAAAGCCCCACAGCAGCTTCCCCAGATATCCAGGAAAGAATTAGTACGTCCAAATTCATATAGATGGAAGCTAACCAATTTTCCGCCGCAAACACGCGCCAGCGCATCGCAAATCGCCACGTGGGCTTGCGAAGTAGCTGCCAGCGAAAATGCACAATTCCCCGCATTGCGAACCCATAGGCCACTAGCTGCACGAAACGCGAGACGACGAGAATTGTCATCAGCGTGAGTACTCCGCAACCCAACTGGAGAGCTACTAGTCCCGCACCGATCCGCAAACCGCTCTCCAGCGCCGTGCCAATCGTCACAAATTCAGCTCGCTCTTTAGCAACAAACACGGCTTCGAGCAGCACACACACGACCGCTGGAAAAAGTCCGAGCGAAGCGATTCCAAGCGCGCGAATCGTATCTGGCGCATAACCAAATCCGATTCCCATTGCGATCATTAGCACCGGAGCGCAGGTAGCTAGGGCCAACGAAAGCAAAATAGCCGAAGTCAGTAGACTATTGAGCCGCCGCGGCCAGCGAGCCACATCACGCGTTAAGAGGATTCCAACCGCCGTTGCCGCCAGACCTAAAAACAACTCGAACAGATTGAGGGCCAGTGAGTACTTGCCAAAGCCTTCCAGACCGAGGCTTGCAGCGGAATACAGTACGAAACCAAACGTGGCCGCCATCCGAGTTAGATTGCCAGCGAGCAGCATCATGGTATTTTTTGAAGTTCGCAAGGCGACACTACGCGACATAGGGAGTGGCTCCCAATGTCTTCGTCGAGTTATCATTTAAGCAAACTGCGCGATAGATGGCGGCCAGTAAACCAATGACTACCCACAGGATTTGAACTTGAACCCGCGAGTTGAAAATATCGACGATCATATGCAGCATGGTTCCCGCCAAGCCTGCGGTTAGTGCAAGACCCAGTGTGGCTAGCAGCCGGTCTGAGCTGTTCCAACTGCGAATTCCGTAGCGAAAGGCATTGCCCAGGAGAACTAAAAAACTGACAAAGCCAAAGATCCCTGTTTCAACCCAAGTCAACAGGTACTTGCAGTGGATCGTGTAGTACCACTCTGCGCGGTAGGTACTTTGATCGGCATATTTCTGAGCCGCCAAATGGCAGTTCCCTGCACCATACCCAAAAATCGGATGGTCTTTGATCATCTCCACAGCGATCAACGACAAGTGCTTCCTGGACTCGGCGGAACCGTTATCGTCGCCAAGCACCCGATCGCTGACTACTCTGCCGAGCGGATAGGCGCACAACAAGCCACCCAATAGGACAGCGTAAATTGTCCATTTCGGCAGCCAACCTCGCACCAACATCGGCAGGCCAACGATCATCCCGCCAATCGCGATGTTTAAGATGGCACCGCGCGTTTGAGTCAAGATCACAGCCAGGAGGCCCGCGCCCGTGGTCACAAACGCTAGCAGCCACAGGTGTCGATGCTTCAATGTCAGCGTTAGCGCCAGCGTAGGAACCCACAGAAAGGCCATCACACTGCCGCACACCACGGCCGAAACCAGGGTGCCAGCAACGCGGCCGTCTGCCCAAACCGACAGGGAAAGTGGACCAAAGTCGTAGCGCTGGCCATGGGCAGATGCTCCCAGCGCCGCCAACCCGAAAACCAAAATGGACTGCGTCAGTAGTGTGACCACGAGCACCATCAAGCAGAATACCAAATCGTATCGATCGTGAATTCGATTGGCCAAATAGAAAAAAAGAGCATAGGCCTGGACGAGCAAAAACAGGTCGAAAACAGCGAGTATAGGCACGCTGGCGGCCAGGATGCTCAGCGCGACAAAGGCCACGTAAGCCAACATGGGAATGCCCAGGATGACCGGCTGCCGGTTGCGCGCGCGATGTGCCGCAGCTCGAAAAAGCCAAGCGGTGTAGAGTATCACCAGCGCAACAGTTGTGACAGAAATATTGATGCCAGCCAAAGCACCTAGTTCGGAATCGGACTCGCGGAACATCAGGTACTTGTCGAGCTGGAGAGGGATTTCCCAAATCCCCACCGCCAAGGTTCCTCGCTCAAACCAAGTCAGTCTGGCCGTTTCACAGCGTGCCGTTGAAACGGCTCTCGCATTGCCAATTGTTAGTGTCGCGGACATCGCACCGAGCCTAACTGAGAAGACTCGACAAGAGTCTTGGCACGTAGTTTCGCGTCTTGTTCAGTACGATCCCAACTGCGTTGACCTCTCGGGTGAATCGATCCAGCAGTCGCTTGGCCTGAACCTCATCCGTCTTTTCCGATTCGACCACGACCACAAGATAGTCCAAGTGCTGGATCACAGAATTGGTTCGGTCGGGGCGACTGGCCGGCGGCAAATCGATGACAACTAAATCGTTATCCAGTTGGAATTCGGCCAGCAAATTTGCAAAGTTATTGCCCTCAAACTCTAGTGGTCCTTGGCTGCCTACGGCGGCCACCGAAACCAAATCCAGATCGACGCTGCTAGCAGGCTGAATGCATTCGTGCAACTCGGCCGAACCGGTTAGCAGTTCCGCCAAACCCGGAGCATCTTTCAGCCCAAATGCGCGGGAAACTGTAGCATCCTTGATATCCGCATCGATCAATACGGTTTGCATTTGGCAGTTCTCGCTGGCGGCGATCGCCAACGCAGATGCAATGGAGCTGGCACCACAGCTCCGGTCGACACCGATGACCCCAATGGTCTTGCCTCGCACTCGTTGATCGCCTGATGTGGCCAACAAGATTTCCGAAAGAATGGCATTGCACTCAGAGTCCAACATCGTCCTCGAACTGGAACTGACGAATTTTTTGAGCCGTTTCAGTTTGCGCGTGTGAGGGATGCTCGACAGTACGGGACGACCAAGCTTGCTGGCAATGTGAGCCGGCGTGCGGAGCGCCTTGCTGCCGGTCTCGCGAGCTAGCGCCAATCCGAATCCCAGCATGATACCGAGTAGTGGAAAGGCGGCGGCCAACAGTGGCTTGCTGGGGCTAGCAGGCCGCTCAACCAATGTCGCGGGCTGGTAAATGCTAATATTTGAAATTCGGTCGCGTTGCAGTTCTTCAATCACTCGGGCTTCTTCGAGCTTTAGTTTTAAAGACGCCAAGCTGGATTCGAGCAATGCGATATTGCGATTGATCTCTGTCAGTTTCAGTTCGAACGAGAGCAGCTTGTCGATTTCGTCGTTGATCTCTTGATGCTGCTTATCTTTCTCGCGGAGCATGGACTGGAGGCCGACGGTGCGCGTCTGCAACTTTTGCAAGTCTTCCAGGACACGGATCTTAACAGGATTGGGCGTCATCTGCCGCGTCACATTTTCTTTACTTAAGTCCGCCAAAATCTTGCGTGCGCCGGACAATTGTTCGCGAGTTTGCTGGAGCTTGATGTTGTCGTCGGCAAACATCGCGGCCATTTGCTTTTCTTGAATCTCAAGCTCATAGACCTTCTGACGCATGCCGCTCCAGGTTAAATCTTCTTGTTCCGCCGTGGCAGCCACGATCTCTTCGGGGATCAAGGCAACTTTGGAAATCAAATCGGTAGTCTCCGCTTCGGTCTGCTGTAGTTCGCCCCGAGTCGCAAACACGCTTTGTTCGACGGCCCCCAATTGGTCCGTTAGGATCCGTCGCTTATCTTCGGCCGATACGACTTTGGATTCATGCATGTACTGGCTGCGAATTTCCATCAGCGAGTTCAACTGCTTTTCGGCTGCGCTGGACTGATTGGAGAAAAACTCAAACGATCCTTCAGTGCGATTGACGCTGAAATGCCGATCGAGAAAGCCATCGGTAACGGCGGCTGCAATCGCCTGCGCCATCTGGGGTGTCTTGGACTCCGCATGAATCGTTACGGCTGTGGAGCGTTTCGGTGCGTAAATTTGCACACTTTGAATCACCTTGCGAACGGCCCGCTCGCGATCGCTGACGGCATCTTTGATACCGATTGCCAACAATCCACGGTCGGCAAACTCGGACGCTCGACCGAGTATTGCTTTGGCCTGCTCTTTCAGCAACGCGATTTGACTGCTATCGGTTTCGCCCGTAGAGGATGGCAGAACGCCGTCCAGAATCGGCTGAGCCCCTAACGTATCGACAACCAGTTCGGCAACTTGACGGCTGGCCAAAACTTCCAATGCCGAATTGATATCCTCTTCCTGTGTCTTTTGCAGCATCAAGGTTTGACTGGTCGTCGCGGTGGGATCTAGGGCAACGCTTTCGCGGCCCACGTTGATCATTAGTTTGGCTTCCGACTCGTAGCCGCGCGGCCAAACCACCAGAGCCAGGGCACCCAGCAGAGAACTCAGCAATAGACAGGCAGCGATTAATCGCCAATGCACGAACGGAATTTCGATATAGTCCAGCAGACTGCGCCCAGTCAACAGATCGCTGTGCGGCAACGAAGCATCTGCAGCCGGAAGTCGCCCACGAGCTGGATTTCGGGCGGCGCGAGGAGTTTTCGCAAGCTCTCGAGTGGCCTTATCTTTTACTGTGCTCTCCTGCCGCGAGCTACGTTGCAAGGTCGGCTCTAGTTTGGTGCTCATCGACTCAACACTTCTGTTGGAGAAAATTCGCGAATGGCGGAGCCAACCATGGCGACATGTTCGCGCGTCATCTCGGGATACATGGGCAAGGAGATGATTTCGCGAGAGAGCTTCATGCATACTGGGACATCTAGGGGAACGGTCCGGGCGTCGGCAAAGGGCTGCGCGGTCGGCAGCGGATTGGGGTAGTGGATACCGCAGAAAATTTGCCGTTCGGCCAAAAACTTGATCAACGCATCGCGTTTAGGATGGCGAGCTACAAAAAGATGGTAAACGTGTCGCGCATCCAGACGTTCGATCGGGAGCAGCAATTCGGTGTCCACCAGTTCGTCGCGATACCAGGCGGCCACCTGACGTCGCTGCTCGGTCCACTTCTCGATGTACTGCATCTTGGTCGAAAGCACGCAAGCTTGAACCGTGTCCAATCGGCAATTGAAACCCAGCAAGTCGTGGCGATTCTTAACGACTTGTCCGTAGTTGCGCAGCAGTTTCAGCTTTTCTGCCAGCTTTGCATTGCGGGTCACACAGGCTCCCGCATCTCCGAATGCTCCGAGGTTCTTGCCGGGATAGAAACTGAAACAACCGATGTCGCCAAAGGCACCGCAGCGTACGCCGTCGAGTTCGCCACCGTGCCCCTGAGCAGAATCTTCGATGACTTTGAGCTTATACTCGCGAGCCAGTTCCATAATCTCGCGCATCCGCGCGGGCTGTCCGTAGAGATGGACGGGCAAGATGGCTTTGGTCTTCTCGGTGATCGCTTGCTCAACCATGGCCGGATCGATATTGAAATCGTCTTCGCAGATATCGACCAGCACGGGAGTTGCGCCCGAGTAGGCGATGGCCAGCGCGGTGGCTGCAAAAGAATTGCTGGCCGTGATGACTTCGTCGCCGGGTCCGATGTCTAGGGCTCGCAGGGCCATGTGAATTGCATCGGTTCCGTTGGCGACCCCCACGCAATGCTCGGCACCACAATAGGCGGCGAACTGAGTTTCGAATTCCGCGACCTCTTCGCCGAGAATATAGTTGGCTTTGTCGATCACCCTGCCAATCCTAGCCAGGACTTCGCTTTTGATTTCAGCGGACTGAGTGGCCAAGTCGACTAGCGGAATACTTTTGATCTGCAAACTCATGGCTGCCCACGTGAAGATGTAGTTGAGGTGTCGTCGTGTCTAAAGGATTTGAGGTCTAAAGAATTTGTTTGATTGAATCGAGAAAGCCCAGTCTTTCGTCAGGTGTCTCCCCACACACTTTACAGGTAGCCTCCGTATGGGGCCCGTCGAGCTTTTGCCCGCAGCCACATACATCCGCCATTTTTCGAGCCGGCGAGCCGCAGACCAGCGCATAGGCAGGCACGCTCTTGGTTACAACCGCTCCAGCACCGATCATGGAAAAGTAGCCCAACTCAATCCCTGGGACGATGGTCGCGGCGGCTCCAATCGAACAACCCCTGCGCACGATCGTTGGGACCAACCAGCTAGCTCGGGTCGCGTAGCGACTGCGGGCTTTCTCCATCCGTGGAGAGCGCGGCTGCTTGTCATTGGTGAACATCACGCCGGGCCCCACAAATACATCGTCTTCGATTGTAATCCCGTCCCAGACGCAAACTCTGTTCTTCAGAGTCACGTTGTTGCCAATTTGGGCTCCACCCTCAACAAAGGCGTGGTCACCAATATTACCATTACAACCGATACGGGCTCCTGACATCACATGGGCATAGGCCCAAACGTTGGTAGACTCGCCGATCTGATCCGTCTCGACCAGTGCGGTAGGGTGGATCATTCTTGCTGCGCTGCCTCTAGTCGTTTGCGTGCCGAAGCCAAGCGGATAGGATGGCCGCCCTGCATCAGCGAAGTATGGGCCGCTTCGAGTACCTCGGTTACTTGAAAACCGTTTTCCCCATCGGTATGCGGGATATCACCCTCGAAAATGCAGCGAATAAAATCTGAGCATTCGGCTTTAAGCGGTTCTTTTTCTTGCACCCAGGGGCTGTAGCTGCCACCATAGCGGTAGGAAATCTGGAACTCCGCAAAGTCGACAGACGGTGGTGCAGTATCGATACCCTTGTCGTAAACCTTAATTTTCTCTTGCTCCAAATCGTCATACACGGCCATCTTGCGGTCGCCGACGACGGTCAAAACTCGCTCTTTTCGCGGGTCTAGCCAACTGACATGGACCATCCCAATCTTGTTACCCGCAAACTGCATCGTTAGGTTGCAAACGTCGTGAATTCCTGCGTTCAGGTGTGCCAAACCACTGCAGGTGACGCTTTCTGGGCTCTGACCGAGCAGATACAACATCATCGAAATATCGTGCGGTGCCAAGTCGTACAGGGCGCTGACGTCCTTGCGAACGGGCCCCAAATTTAGCCGTCGACTGCTGATGTAATTGATCTTGCCGAGCTCTCCGGACTGAATGAGCTCGCGCAATTTCATCACGGGAGCCGAGTGAAGGAATACGTGCCCGACGAACAGCACGCGGTTTCGCTCGTTGGCCAACTCCACCAACTTACGACACTCGTCGGAAGTTTTCGCTAGTGGCTTCTCGACGAATACATGCAAGTCATGCTCGAGCGCCTGGGACGCCAATTCAAAGTGCGTCGACGTGGGCGTAGCGATCACGACCGCATCGACCATGTCGCGATCCAGCAGCGTGCTAAAGTTCTCGACCGGATAAACTCCAGGAAAACGAGTGGTGATGCGGAGCAATTGATCGTGGTTCTGATCGCAGACCGCCGTGACCTTACAATTCTCAATTTCAGAAAAACAACGAACCAAGTTCGGGCCCCAATAGCCCAAACCAACAATGCCAACACGAATCATAGTTGCGTTCCGCGAATGATAAACTTAATGCGAACTCTAGTGAGAAAACACGTCTAGTGGTTGCGCCGCAAAAGCACTACACAGACGGTCTTCCAGGCGATCTTCAAATCCAACCAGAACGTCAATTGCTCAACATACTGGATATCAAGTTTAATCATCTGGTTGAAAGTTAAACGATTTTTCCCGCTAACTTGCCATAAACCCGATATCCCGGGCAAGACTTCAAAGCGACGCAACTGCCACGGCTCGTAGTCTTCCAGTTGTAACACTTCGGGCCGAGGTCCGATTAAGCTCATATTTCCAATTAGCACGTTGATCAACTGTGGCAGTTCATCCAGCGAGAGACTGCGTAAAACGCCACCGCCGCGAATCAGCCGCGACCGATAATCAGGCTTCTTAGCCGGCTGATCATTGCCAACTAGTGTGGCCACATATTCTCGGTGATTGTCGCTGGACTCAGGCCGCATTGTGCGGAACTTGTAGATCACAAATCGTTTTGTGCCCACACCAATCCGCTCCTGCCTAAACAGCACTGGTCCGCTGGAGAAACACTTGATGTAAATCGCAACCGCAGCGAACAGTGGCGCTAGCAGGACGATTAAGAACAGCGATCCCAAGACATCCATCGCCCGCTTCCACCACGGGGTCGCACTTTGTAATACCAGTAGCTCCGCGACTAGGGGTTGCCGTTGCCGTGGGGGAGCCGGAGACAGGACGCTGTTCGTGGACATTTAAAACAATCTTCCTCTAAGAAAACTCTGCGCATAGATGATGATCAGCTAGCCCATAGTCCGCAATGAGTATGATTTCACCGTTTGGGCATTTTTGATACAATTCAGCAGAAACCACATCTTCGCGGAAAACGCTGGCATTACCAGCGAAAAGACTGATACAACCCTTACCAGCCTGCAACCCAGACGAGCATTGCGGTTGAGCTAAGACGGATCGAACATGCGTCAGATTCGCCCGAAAACACGCAACAGCCAAGGAAAAGCCTTAGGTTGGATCCGTACGGTGCCTTCTCGGCCCTTCGCCTCGGTACCCACTGCTAAACACTTGAGGCACTCTCGGGCACATGCACAAACGTCTTCCAACTTTCGTAACGCGGATCGCTCATGGGTATCGCCATGGCTGGGTTAGAGCGCGGCTTCATCGGCTTACTCAGTAAAGCCATGCCAGCCTGCGACGGTGTGCGTCCGCCTTTGCGAGAGTTGCATTTCAGGCAGCTACAAACGATGTTTTCCCAAGTCGTCCGGCCGCCCAGAGAACGCGGCACAACGTGATCCAAGCTAAGTTGAGATAGCGGGCGAGTTTGGCCGCAATATTGGCAGCGATGATCGTCGCGAGCAAACAAGTTTTTGCGATTGAATCGCACGCTACACTTGGGCAATTTGTCATAACGCGTCAGGCGCACGATACGCGGCACTTGAATCTCAAAATTGACGGCCTGAAGATAGTCTTCACCGCTCTGTTTTTCCAAGGCGAGCAACTGGCTCACCTCGCACCAATTGTCAAAATCGAAATTGGAATACTGATTGTCCTCGATTGTGATGACCTCTGCGCAGCCGCGATATAGCAACGTTAGCGCCCGACGGACGTTGACCACTCGGACAGCCATATAGTATCGGTTCAGCACTAATACGCTGCAATTCAAAGCCGTACCGTTGGTCATGCGTATCCTCTTATTCGACGTGGCGTGGCGAGCAACCCATGAGCCTGTATTGTAGCCGACTCAATATCCAGAAGCCACTCAGCGACTGCCGTAGCAGGCACACTGTGCGTGCTACTTTGAGAAGAACAGATTAAGATTTGCCGTAGACACTCACCTTGGCTCTTTGAAAAATTTAGACCATGCCTCCACGGCCTCGACGTACCCAATTCCATAAACGCGGCAACCAAGCTAGCTTTCGAAAGCCAGCGCTCTCCGGCTCGCCGTACTCGCCGCCCCTCAGCCTGCCCCTCTGTCCGGCCCCTTCGGCCAATTTGGCTGCCGTAATATTGTCTAAGCCTACCAACCATCCCACTATCTTTCGAAAGCGAATTCGCCGCATCGAGGGACAGCCCCAAACTGGAGATTGGGTGGGCGTTTACCATGAACCGGACTCCTCTGAAGACCAGGAAACACAGCCCGCCGGTACGCGGGCTGACACCAGCGGGGGGCGTCGTTCGCGGGCCGCCAACACGGCAATGGGTTCGCCCCCAACTCCCGAACTATTCGCATATGGGCTGTACAATCCAAAATCTGAAGTGGCAGTTCGGCTGGTGCGTTGGTCGACTGAATTGCCGGACGAACCGTTTTGGGACGAGCTCATTGACCGCGCCATCGCGCTCCGCACGGTAACCCTGCGACTTGACCAAACCACGGATGCCTACCGAGTGCTCCACGCGGAAGCGGATGGCTTTCCTGGCTTGGTCGTCGACCGCTACGGTGATTGCTTAAGTGCGGAAGTTTTTAGCATTGCGATGGCACCCCGAGTCGAAGCGATCTTGCAACGATTGGCCCAAAAACTGGGCACAACACATTGGCTGATCCAGCCTAGTCCATTCATGGAGAGTCAAGAAGGATTTTCGATCGCGCCACGCACCAGCCATAATTTGCCGAGCCACGTCGAGATTAGCGAAGGTGGAACGCGCTATCGCATCGACTTCGGCTCGGGACACAAGACGGGCTTTTTTTGTGACCAACGCGACAACCGCCGCCAGCTTGCCGAGTTCTGCCGTGGCCGCTCGGTACTCGATCTATGTTGCTACACCGGTGGCTTTGCCGTGATGGCCGCCAAGGCGGGCCAGGCCAGCGAAGTAACCGGCATCGACCTAGACGAAGCCCCGCTGAAAACCGCTAGACTCAATGCATCGCTCAATAAAGTTCAGATCAAGTTCACTCAGGCTGATGCGTTCGCCTACATGCGCGACATGCTGCGGCTGGGCCGACAATACGATGTGGTCGTCCTGGACCCACCGAAATTGATTCGGAATCGGGACGAACTGGAGGAAGGCACACGCAAGCACTATGACCTCAATCGCTTGGCAATGCAGCTCGTTCGTCCCGGTGGCCTCATGCTGACATGTACCTGCTCTGGGCTGCTTCAAGAAACCGAATTCACGCAGCTTGTACGCTCGGCCTCGCGCACCGCGTTCCTGCCCAACGTGCTAAATCCAGCCCCGATACCGCGACGCATGCAAATACTGGCCCGTTCGGGTGCCGCGCTCTGCCATCCCATCTCTGCCAATTGCCCCGAGAGCGAATACCTGAAAGCCATGTGGTTACGACTCTAGCTGGACTGGGTTTGCCCTAATTCGCTGACCTTGGCTGGCCAGGGATCGACAATCTACTACACTGACAGTGCTCATTTCCTCTGCTTAACGCAAACTCTCGACTCGAGCCAAGGCGATTTTTCAAAATGACCTCCGCCTCCGCCTCCGCAAAGGCATCCCACTCGCAAACTCCCGACAGCCAAGGGCGTTTTGGCCAGTTCGGTGGTCGCTTCGTGCCCGAAACACTCACTCGCGCACTCGACGAGCTCGAGTCGGAGTACGCATCGGCCAAGCGGGACCCGAAATTCCAAGCCGAACTCGACGAGCTGTTAAGGACGTTTGTCGGACGTCCCTCGCCAATCTACCACGCCAAACGTTTGAGCCAAATGGCTGGCGGTGCTCAGATTTGGTTCAAGCGCGAAGACCTCAATCACACCGGCGCGCACAAAATCAATAACACACTGGGCCAGGCTCTACTCACTTTGAGGATGGGAAAGACTCGCGTGATTGCTGAAACAGGCGCAGGCCAGCATGGTGTTGCCAGCGCCACCGCCTGTGCGCATTTTGGCTTGCCGTGCGTTGTGTATATGGGTGCCGAAGACGTGCGCCGCCAGAAACCCAACGTGTTCAGTATGAAACTCATGGGTGCCGAAGTACGTCCGGTGACCAGCGGCTCCAAGACTCTCCGCGATGCCGTAAACGAAGCCATGCGGGACTGGATGTCCTCGGTGGAAAACACACATTACATCATTGGTTCTGTAATTGGGCCGCACCCATTTCCCATGATGGTTCGCGATTTCCAGTCCGTCATTGGTCGCGAAGCCCGCGCCCAGTGCCTGGAAACGCTCGGCCGCTTGCCAGATACGGTGGTGGCCTGCGTGGGAGGTGGCTCTAACGCGGCCGGTATGTTCTACCCCTTCATCGAAGACAGCCAAGTCCAATTGCTCGGCGTCGAGGCGGGCGGACTATCGGCTCTGCCGGGACAAAACGCTTCGCCACTCACGCATGGACGGCCCGGAGTACTGCACGGAAGTTACAGTTATGTGATGCAGGACGAAGATGGTCAAACGTCACCCGTTCACTCGGTCTCTGCGGGGCTTGATTATCCAGGCGTCGGACCCGAACACAGCTATTGGAAGGACAGCCAGCGCGTCCAATACACCGAATGCCAAGATGCGTCCGCACTGGAAACGTTCGATAAGGTGGCCAAGATGGAAGGAATATTGCCCGCGCTGGAATCTTCCCATGGAATCGCTAAGGCTCTGGAAGTGGCTGCAACCATGTCGGCCCAACAAGTCGTACTCGTGTGCCTGAGCGGTCGTGGCGACAAAGACGCGGCTGAAATCGCGCGATTGACCGGACGCGACTACTAAGGATCATGCGGAAATCAAGTGGGATAGGCTTCCAGCCTGTCATGCAGGAATCAAGTGGGATAGGCTTCCAGCCTGTCATGGGGGAATCAAGTGGGATAGGCTTCCAGCCTGTCATGGGGAAATCGACAGGCTGGCAGCCTATCCCACGTTCAGAATCAGACAGTAATTTAATTTCCCGCACGATCCTAACTTTGCCAATGTGCTCAGAGAAGTCTTAAATTCTAAGCCAGTCTCCGAAAAAACTCTTCAATCTCTATTTGCAAACTCGACTGCTAAATGTCTGCCATCGACGAACGGTTTGCCGAACTCCGCTCGGCTAACAAAAAAGCTTTCATCCCCTTTGTTACTGCCGGCGATCCCTCGCTCGATATGACTGCTCGAGTTCTCAAAGTCCTCTCCGACTGCGGCAGCGCCATCGGAGAGGTCGGCATTCCGTACAGTGACCCGATCGCCGACGGACCGGTTATCCAAGCTTCGTACACGCGTGTACTGGATGCGGGCGTGAAGCTGAAAAATATCTTTGCCGCCGTGGCTGCCGTAAAGTCCCAGTTGGCAATGCCGCTGGTTTCAATGGTCAGCTACTCGATTATCCAGCGGGTTGGGTCCGAGAAGTACTTGACCGACGCACAGGCGGCTGGATTTTCCGGCGCGATTGTGCCCGACTTGTTAGTCGAAGAAGCTGACATGCTGCGCGGCCTGTGCCGGGCTCGCGACTTTGCGCTCATTCATCTGGTAACGCCGACGACGCCGCCCGAACGCATGTTAAGAATCGCCGAGAGCTCCAGCGGCTTTATCTATTTCGTGTCGATCACAGGTATAACGGGCGAGCGCACCGAACTTCCTGCGGACCTGATCGACAAAGTTTCCTGGTTGCGCGAGCGAACTGAGCTGCCGATCTGTATCGGGTTTGGCATCAGCCGAGTCGAGCACGTCCGCTTGCTCGCCCCAGTAGC
>JBGSJL010000044.1:0-1782 GCA_041741955.1 Pirellulaceae bacterium
GGCAATCGATCGTGTTGAAGTACAGAGCAGCAAACCTTGCTTGCTGGATTGGTTGCGAATCGATGGCGTGATGAGGGTGGGCGACTTGCAGGACACTTTGCCACTGCCACGACGAAACTTGAAGCGACCAGTTGAAGCACCACCCGCGCCAAAGAAGAAACGCTTTGGGTGGTTCTAATTGATACAAGGCAGCGTGGTGAAAGGCGTCTGACTACGCGGCCCGGTAACCACCGCTGCTACTTATATGACACAGCAGGCGGCGAGACGGTGGTATCGGCGCGCAAGAGTAGCCGTCTGCTTGGGGCGTGTTGATGGCGAAGCATCAACACGCCCCGCTTTTTTACACACTTACAATTTTTGAAAGTCACAACAATGAATAAATTCGATTTAAGTATTCAACAATTCGGACAACCTGTCAGCCACACAGAACTTGACCTAGTCACAGTTTTGAAACTACTCAGCCGCGAGTATGAGGCAGGCACTATAGGCTACCTCACGACAATGGATGACAGTCTGGCATCTGAGATCGTCTCGCAACTCCGATTAGTCGATGAGTACTGGTCAACGCAAGTTGTGGCCCAACGCCTCATCGGCAAGGTCTGGAGCCGCCCCGTAAGAGAATTCGGGTTGCCTGTTGAATAGGAGCACGCGAGGAAACTGTGAATCACTGGTGCCGTTGAATCTTTGATGCTCGACAGCATCTGAGACTGTTTGACGCTTGCGTGTAATGGCCACTAGCAGCACGGCCTCAAGCATGCCTTGCTGGTCGGTTGTGTTCACAACCAAATCCGACTATTCTGAGTTAATCAGGGTTGTTGAATTCATCTAAACCCCTGGGAAACTGCACTATATCTCACTTGACCGTTCGATATTTTGTCCCGCTGCTTAAATGCATTGACTCAGTGCTCGCTCGATGAGCGCTAGCAGCACGTTGGGATCATAGGGTTTGCACAGGAAGAAGTAGCCGCCGGCGGCGCGTGTTTGGCGGACCACGCTGGAAGCCGACAAACTACTGAGAATAATGACCGGCAAGCCCGCGTTGCGATCCAGGCCGCTGGACTCTGCGTCGCCATGAGGTGGATCGTAGAGCAATTCGCACAGGTCGAAACCTGAGCCGTCGGGAAGCTGCACATCGAAAATGGCCAATTGAAAATCCGTATCGCGCAGCTTCGCTTTGGCTTGTTCGATACAGGTAGCGCTGACCACTTCCAATTCCAGCGACTCGAGGTGCTGTACCAGGATCCGCAGCTGAAGTGGATCGTCTTCGAGTGCCAGGACTCGTGTTTTACCTCCGCATTTGTGCATGCAAGACTGTAGTTTTGTCACTGCGATCACGTCGTCTACCGCGCACGCTTGATCGGGCCAGGAGGAATAGGGCGTCGCGTGTTGCATGTTGTCGACCATTCAATCGTAGAGGCGGGGGGCCGCTCGTCTGCTGGTTTTTCGAGAGACGTTACTTCCGTTCTTCGTGAAAGGTTTCTTTGCAGATGAATACTTTTTGGTCAGAGCGGCGAAGGATGCTAGTGAGACTGGGCGAGTGCAGGGATTGTAGCGGTCTTATGACTTGGCTCGTTGATTGCAACTACGATTTGGCAAATAGGAATGGCGTTCAATTCAGCGCTCTCGCAAGGCCCGCCCCCTAGTATCTATCGTACCGTCCGCTTTAACAATTAGAGTTGACGCTGCTGGGAGCTGGTTGCAACGGATTCTGGCACAGCTATGCAGGTCGTAAATGCTCCCAAGAGAATCGTATCTCGCGGAGAAGCATGACCGTGTAGCTGA
>JBGSJL010000045.1:0-17822 GCA_041741955.1 Pirellulaceae bacterium
GTTATTCGACCTGACGGAATTGCAACGCGATATGAATCGTCGCTTTGGAATATCGGCCGCCAACACACTGCAAAGTGCCCAATCACTTTATGAAGCTAAACTGATTACGTATCCTCGCACCGACTCGTGCTACCTAACTACTGATATGCAGAAAGAGGTCCCAGGGATTCTACGGCAGTTGCAATCGATCAAACCCAACGAAGTATCCAAGCTTGATTTAAAGGCGCTCCCGTTCAATGGGCGAATAGTCAACAACCAGAAAGTAAAAGACCACCATGCCATTGTCCCAACAGGTTCCGTGCCGGGAGCATTGCGTGACCAAGATCAGAAGGTCTACGACGCGATCGTGGTGCGCTTTATCGCAGCATTCTATCCTCCTTGTTTGAAGGAAGTGACGACGGTCGACGGTATCGCCAATGACGTGCCATTTCGTGCCCGTGGTGTGCGAATGGTCGAACCCGGCTGGACCGAACTGTTTCCTCGGAGGTCTGCGGAATCGGAGGGAGAGGACGAGCAGTCCTTGCCCAATTTTGTGCCGCGTGAGAGTGGACCCCATGAGCCCTTTATTAAGCCGGGGCAAACGACTCCCCCCAAACACTTCAGCGAGAACACACTGCTGGGTGCGATGGACACAGCCGGTAAGCTCGTCGAAGAAGGCGAGCTACGGGAAGCGCTTAAGGAGAAAGGACTGGGCACTCCGGCAACTCGTGCGGCCATCATCGAAACTCTATTGAAGCGCCAATACATTCTTCGCGAAAAGAAAAACCTCGCCGCGACAGAACTTGGCCGCTACCTGGTGGCGATTGTGCGGGATCACAACCTCAAATCACCTGAGCTCACCGGAGAATGGGAATCAAAACTCAATAGGATTGAAGCTGGCCAGGCATCACCCGAACGATTCATGCAGGAAGTAGCTGAATATACGCGTGGACTCATTCATTCCGGCGACAACAAGGCGATCGACGAAACAAAACTTGGTGAATGCCCAAAATGCGGACAGCCCGTTATTTCCGGTAAGCAGGCCTATGGTTGTTCCGCCTGGCGCACAGGATGCCGGTTTGTACTGCAGCCGACCTACCGCGACAGCCAACTAGACACTCGTCAAATTCGCGAGCTGTTGCAGCATTGCGTGCTTAGTAAGCCAATCAAGCTCGGCGACGGTCAGCGATTTTTCTTGAGTTTGTTGGACTCAGGCGAGTTAGTCGAGATCTCGGTACCTCAAGGTGACGAACAGAGCTACGGGAAGTCCTCAGGCCGGCTGAAGAAATCGAGGAGTTCTCGAAACTCGTCACAGGAGGTGCGTGCAGCGGATGGTTCCAGTCGACCAACGAAGGGGAAGCCCTCGACGGATCTTGGCCTTTGTCCACTTTGCGGGGCGCAGGTTATCGAGCAGCCGAAATCGTACAGTTGCAGCCACTGGCGAGAAGGCTGCGGCTTGACGATCTGGAAGTCAGTTTCGGGCAAGCGGATCTCAGCCCGCATCGCGAAGGCACTTCTGCGCGACGGGAGAACTGCCGAGTTGAAGGGGTTCAAATCCCAATCAGGTCAGCCGTTTAGTGCACGCCTGAAGCTAATCGATGGAAGAGTCAGCCTCGATTTCGACAATTGACACAGGCGATCAGGGCTTTGGCACCAACTTGTCGCCGATGGAATTTACTTTACTTCCCGGCCGAATCTGAACGGAGGAGCCATCTGCAAGAAATGCAGAGGCTGGAGGGCCATTTAGGAATGGGGCGAAAGCATCGCCATACGTTCCGGCCACATCGCAATCCAATTCGTTGCTGATTGCCCGCCATACGTTCCAGCGCGGGTGTTCGACTCGGTACTCCAATGTAGTCCCATTTCGCTGCTTGCAATAACCATAGTAATGCTCGGTAATAAACGTCTCTTCGCTATCGTCGTCGGGAACGTAGGGTTCACCTTCTACAGTGACCGAGACACTCTGCTGGCGTCCATCCATTTCCCAACAATACGAAACCGTGGGGCGGGATGATATTCCGATCTCGTCCAAGTGGCGCATGGGCATGGTCACGTAATTCTCGTTGTATAGTATTCGTGCCATCCGGGTAATGGCGGGCTTCGGCACGATCTCCTTCACGAATACGACGCCACGCCGAGGACCATCGGGCATCTCGCGTCGCACATAAAACCGCAGGTTGACCTCTTCAAAGCATTGGTGAAACGGTACCGGAATACCCAAGAGTTTCGCGTTCCGAAACTGGAAGCCTACGATGCTCGCAAAACATTTGCCTTGAAAGCTGTCGAGTACCGTGCCAGGCGGAACCAACGGTTGTAGTACTTTGGGATCCGCCTCATAGTTGAGCATCACGAGGTGAACCCAGCGAGCCTTCACGACGGAATGGCGACCGCTGGGTTGTATCGGTTGGTTCATGGGTCGAATTGGCTTCTGTCCGTTTGCTGCCAGCAGTCGCTCGGGTTAGTGGCTAGGATCGATCCCGAAATCCCAATGTACGCAATGATCGATACTATTGGCAGGGCAACGAAAAATAGCAGCATGGCAGCTAGTGAAAGGTACTCCATGGCTGGAGTCATGCGACCACCATTCCCAGTGAGGGCGATTAACATCGCCGTACCACCGAGCAGACCGGGTACCACGAGACTTGTCCCCAAGATGAAAACTCCGTGGTTCAGCCGCGGTGGATGGAAGGCCAGGCGAGAAAGCTTTTCCTCAACGCCGCTTGTCCATTGATGTGTTTTGGGGTGTATCCAAACTCGGATGGAATTACGCCAGGCACAGAACGCAGCGTAAAGTCCGATCAGGGTCGTCATGCCTACGCCGCCTGCAATCGTCAACATGGCAGTCGCAAACTTGGTCATGTCGGGTTGGATACCAATTCGAGTGTTGATGATGATCAGGATCACAACTGTCGCGAATGCTGAGGCCGCTGCCAGCCAAAGTGCATCGGCCAGGTAAAAATACCACAGCGTATTGGCACGTGTCCGGCAGCCTAGACTCAGTTCATAGGCGCGAAGCCACCAGCCGGTTCTCAACGCGGGTAGGGCCGCGATTACCGACGGAATCAGCGTTGCCACCACGACACTGGATGTTAACCAGTAAACAAACAGCACTATGGGCAATACGGCGGGCCACAGCCAAACTGTCATCCCCAATCCTCTGCCGCGCGTCGGAGCATCGAGGTAGCTATTGTGAAACATGTCGCATAACGTCTTTGGTTCCGGGCGTGAAACAACTGAAGGCCACTGTTAAGCTGGACGCAGGTAGTACGGTTACAATTCTACCTAAAGTCTTAGCAAAGGCATCGATGGTGCGAATTCCGACTATCCGAGGAACTATAGATCGCCGCATCTTGGCGAATTTCCGAGTTGATCCGCAGGTTCTTGCGACGATCTTGCCAGCGCCCTTTCGTCCACAGACGGTCGCGGGATTTGGAATCGCTGGCATCTGTCTGATTCGACTCAAGCACATTCGCCCAAAGAATCTACCAGCCTGGCTTGGTATTTCCTCAGAAAACGCAGCGCATCGAATCGCCGTCGAGTGGGATGCGGATGGTGAACTGCGATCGGGTGTCTATATTCCGCGTCGCGATACCTCATCGATACTCAACGCCCTAGCTGGTGGACGCGTTTTTCCTGGTGAGCACCATCGCGCCAAGTTTGAAGTGTGCGAGACTGAAAGTACGTTCCGTATTGAAATGAATAGTCTTGATCATGCTGCGCATGTCTTTGTTGATGGACAAATCGCAACTAGCCTTCCATCAGACTCCGTGTTTCAGTCAGTAGCAGAGGCATCGAAGTTCTTTTCGGCTGGCTCGGTTGGCTATTCCCCTGCTGGCAAACAACGTAGCTTCGATGGACTGGAACTGAAAACTTTCAATTGGCAGGTAGAACCGCTAGATATTTCAAAAGTCGAATCTTCCTTCTTTGATAATGCGGACGTGTTTCCAATTGGCTCAGTTGAATTTGACGATGCACTTTTGATGCGTGGGATCGAACACGAATGGCATAGCCGCGAATCCCTGTGCTGTGAATCGGAACAATATCAGGCGAACGCTGCCAATTAGCCCTCAGCCCGAGTCAGTAGTTTGCGAAACAGGACCAAGTGCCCAAGCAAGGCACCGGCTACGGCTATCGAGACAATCCAACTGAACGGGAAATGGTAGACCAGTAGAACTTGCGGATCGTTCATGTACTGTCGGAACGGGAATGGACTGAACGTGAGCGCAATAAATATGACGACGGCTAGCAGAGTCGTTCCTACCACATTGAAAAGCCAGACGGCCGTGCGTGGGATCCAACCCGTCATGGCCCATGTTCCCACGAGGATAGCTACGTCAACACCCAGCACAACGTTGTCATCGCACTTCACAGCGCCCGTCACGCTGCCAGTGATCCGTCCGATGATGCATTGCAACAATCGCTACACGTGGCCTTGGTGGGTGCGCTACGTGAATAGGGCGTCCTGCTAAACTACCAATCTATTTCGGCCAATCCACGTCTTTGTGTGTAAGGTCCCACTTAATGAATTCACCATCAGCTGAAAGTGTGACTAAATACTTCATATCCGGTGAGAATGCCCAATTCTCAATTGCGGAGGTCTGCCCTTCGAGTTTATTGGAGGATGTAAATATCCTCCCACTAGACATTTCAATGGCCTCCGGCAAACGCTTTCCTGGCAGAAAGAATAGTCGCCCATCGGGAGAAAAGTAGCGGCTCGGCGGTAGCGGTCCGCCTGTCAGATTATGAGTTCTGCCTGCCGCGTTTAGAGTATTTCGCGCAGATAATTCGTCAGAAATCTTTTGCATCCATGGTTCAAGTACGACCTTTTTTGCCGTTATGTCCCACCATCTCTTTGGTGTCCAAAGCAACTTGCTATCTAACGTAAACTCTGCATAGCCAACCCCACGTTCGCGAGGGCTCATCGGACCAAGATTTCGCCAAGGCCCATCTTGAAGTGACGATTGATTGCCCGTCGCGACTTCAAACAATCGCATCTCCTTTCGTACGGGAGATCCCACTGGAAGACGTAGTTGCTCGGATGGATCCTGTCCCCGCAAGCTATGTCGTAATAGCGCGGTTCTTCCGTCTTGGCTGACATCAACAATGGTCATTCCGATTTCAGAGTCGTTCATGACAACCTGCGAGTTACGCCGAAATTGGCGCCAACTATTGGTCGCGTTATCGAGCCAAACGAGCGACGAGGATCTCCCAGTTGTCAAGCCGCCAAGAGCAGGGCCAAGAATGAATAACTCGTTGGAGCCACCGAATCGAACATCGGCAGGGAACAGAGGTGATATCGATCTGACCAAAGGCGGCTCCACCCCCATTGCGCAAGTTGAAAAAGCAACAACCAATAGCAGAATTATCGGAAAGTTGAACATCTGTAATCCTTAATGGTTGTGAGATCAGATCAAACAATAATTAGTTTGCATTTCACATAGCCCAGGTGGCGAGTTTAGCACGATAGCGCGGGGTGTGGTCCGTTCACATGAGATTGAAGATGCACACCGGCCAAAATAGGCATGTCATTCAGGTAGAAAAATCTCGCATCATACGACTTCTTATTTTTCTGAAAGAACTGTCTGGTTGGTCAACAGCCATTTTCGTGATCGCGTTCGATAGACGATAGAATTTTGGTGACTTCGCTCATAATTGCACGGTAGCTCAGCTGACAGATCGTTGATTGCTCGTGGACGCACAAATCGTAAAAAAGGGCTCCAGATCGACCCGTGACGACGCAAGGGTATGCAAACTGAGTGGCCTCACATTAGCTAGTCTGGCTTGGTTCTTTGCGATTTTTTAATTTGCGATCGATTCGCAACATAAATGTACATGGGAAACGGATTCACCTAGCGCGTCACGCCCCGCGTTGGGCTGGACCGAATTGCCCTGACTCAGCCGCAGGTAACCTCGTCGATTCAGCTTGAATTACGGCTCACTCTAGTTGAACACGCAAGTTCAGCAGAAAAGCATAGGCAAACGAGATGCAAATGCTGATGAATTCGGAGTAGGAAGGAATGTTGCCATCAACAGAATCCATCAGCGTATCAAAACGGCGTGGTTACTTCTCCGCCACTCCTAGTGACTAGCGCTCGCAGTGTTGCAGCATCCATCGACTCTGCGAGAAATTGAACTGAACCGTCGGCAATGGAGACATGCGCACCACCTGTGTGTTCGCTGAATATCTCCTCGAAAGGCCCGCAGTTATTTACGGTCCACAAACAGCCTGCGGGGCCGCCCTTTGGCGTAAGATTATTGTTGATCTTCTTGGAGACTCCAAAAGCGTTGTCAGCTTCGGCCCAGCGCCAAAATCTTCGTTTCTGTCCGTCAAAAGGGTCAATGTAAACGTGGTTCATTTGCATCTGTTCGTCGCGACCGACATCCTCGCCATAGAAGATAGTATTCGAGGTACCATCGGTGATGTCCGCAAATCGGCTTCCGCCTTTAACCAAAGCGCCTTGTGCTCTCAGTGCCTTATTCCGCAATCCTGTCAATGGATCCAGGTCGACGTAATAAATGGGGCCGTAGCCGGTGCAACCAAAACCCTGTGAATCTAAAGGTGACGGACGCAAGGTGCCGGATGGACAAACAAAAGCTGTGATAACTTGCTTGGCAGCCAAAGTGTTTTCGGGCGTTGCGTTATAAGCAAACCTTAGGTCCATCTGCTGATAGACATTTGCTTGCTCAATAAATGGTAAAATCGCGGTGAACGAGGAATGCTTATCAAAAGTAGTGGAGGGTGGATTCGTCCCGAAATTCGTTCCTTGACCAGACGAGGGCAATCTCTTGTGTGTGCTTTCGTAATTGTGTGTAGCCAACGCGAGTTGCTTCATATTGTTGCCACAGGACATGCGACGTGCAGCTTCCCGTGCAGCTTGGACTGCTGGTAGTAACAATCCGACGAGAATACCGATGATTGCGATCACTACCAGCAATTCGATTAATGTAAACGCCTTACGAAGCAATATGTGCCTCGCGGAAATCAATAGCGTCATGGACAACTATCTCCATCGGATAAGCTATTAAGAACCTGGCCCATCAATCAAACGTTCGCTTGAACGTATCATAGTCGAATGAGGCTGACAAGTACTATCTGTTGTAGGACGAAGATACTACAAATAGGATCGCGACTCTTATGCGTATTGGCATTACAATCTCATAATGCGTCGTTATCTGTTTCGGTGTGGTCATCGAATCTTTCCGGACACACATTTCATTCCTAACGTAAGGTCAAGTTGTCCATGGAAGAGGAATCCGCGGCAGATACTGAAGCATGTGCGGTGTATTTAAAGGCACTGGGCGACCCGGTTCGCCTGCAGATCATCCGAGCTCTGCAGGCTGGCTCAATGAGCGTCTCAGATTTAGTCATGCTCTTGGAACTGGAGATAGCGAATGTTTCGCACCACCTCCGCGTGCTGTTTCACGCAACCAGTTCGCTGGGTTGCGTGATCCAGCAAGAACTTTAGGATCTTAACTTCTGGGGCTTAATAATTTGACTACTGAACTGTCGTTTCAACACCTCTGCAGGGAAAGCATAATGCAACGAATCCTATCGATCACGCTGTTTTGGTTGACCGCCTCCTTGGCCATGGCGCAGCAGAACTCAGGCATCAAGCTAAATCCAGGTGAACGAATCATTGCAATTGATGGAGTGCCATACACTAGAGGGGTCGTAACAGCTGTCGCAACCGTGACGAGCGGCTCAGTCGTTATGGCCAGTAGCTCAGCTCCGATCGAAGCTACGAATATCGTTGGCCGACTGGTTCAATCTGGCCAGCCGTTCAGTCATACGCCTGGTGCGACGGCATTGCAAAAAGCCAACTACGAACGACGGCTGCAACGTCAGGGGCCATTACTGCCCGATCCTCAACTGCAGCAATTGGCTTTGGAGAAAGCAACGATTGCTGCCCAGCGCCGACACAAGAATCATATTGGCGGATCGCAGGGTGGGGCAAGTTGTGAAGGCGTGGCCCACACTGCAGGACGATTTCTAGCTTGCTGTTTGGACAAGCCAGGCACCCACGGCGGGGCTGCGATGGTGCAGGGTACCGATGGATGGTACTGCTGCCTGTTAGTCAGATAGCCATCGATCGCTGAAAGGCTGAGGCTGTGGTTCTAGATTTAGCGATCCGGGACTATTTACAAAAATGGTGCCGACGAAGCGTGACGAAGTTCGTGGGCCTCGTTTGGGCCCTGAGAATAGGACGGGAAATGTTGACCCCATTTTGAGTCAGCCCGACAGTCGCCGCTAAACAGAGAATCTGAAAGTTGCGATCAGTTTGGTCAAGCCTTGGCGTCTAGAAGCACCAACCAACACGCCACCACATCCAACTGCCAACCTTGGTAAATCACGCTGACCGCATGGCAAACTAGGTAGTATTTGCGAACAGATTCCGGACACCGAAACAAGCCGGGTTGTTAACCCGATGGGGTCTGTTAAACAGAGAGCGCGAGAATTCTGGGCCAATTTGGACCCGAAACCGCAAATTGGTGCCATCGCCAAATCGCACGTCGGCGCTCTCTCTTTCACTCGCGGTGCAAAGACCCAGCGAAAACCGCTATAGAAACGCAAAACGCCGAGGCTAAATGCTCTCGGCGTTTTGAGTTAACTGGATTGTCGCCGCAATTCCGCGACGAAAATGAGCTCCTCCGGTAGGACTCGAAGGTAGCTAATCCACTTTGGACTTGGGTTGGGAAAACGCCGTTTTTGCGCTGATTTCCCTAAATTATACGCGATTTTTCGCATTTCCAAAGGGCAGTTCAGTTGGCTCTAAATTGGGCTCAAATTGTCAATTCTGCCTCGTTTTTGCCCCGTAAATCGGGCCCATAATTTTGCCCGAAACTTGGCAAAATTCCTCGGTAGGACAAGTCGTGAAAAACAATGAGACGTTGGACATGGTCGCAACCAATGATCTAACCGATGTCCATTGACGATCACTTGCTGCTTACCTTCAAACTTCTTGACCAACGGGGTATTCCTAGCCCGCAGCGATGCCAAGCGGGTTGCTGAAGCGCAGGGCCAGCAACTTCCGTTTGCAGCCTTGCATCCAGCGTTTCTAGAAGTGCAGGCGACAATGCCGTTACTCCCAGCACCGCGCCAAGCCAGCGACAAGCCTCCACTGTGCCATGGCACGGCTTCCGCATCGAAGCAAAACAGCAACGGTCGAATCATGGTCAGGTACATGAGCATCTCAGAAGCTCTAAATCATCTTGCGGTTATTGGGAATGGCAAATTAGGGCTTAATTGGGTGGCCGTGGTAGAGATAGAGTGCACCATAGGTCCAGTTCGGCTTGGGCATCCCCGGAAAGTTTATTCGGTCCATCATGAGCGCAATGTAGGGAGCGGGATACCCTGGCGGCAACGGAATGACGTTGGGCCATACCCGAGTGCCGTTCTGGTCATTCCAGGGTGGCAAGTCCACTTTCAGTTCCCCGGCTGGTGTAAGGTCCGGATAGTTGCGAATGTAGATTCTCCGATCGGCACTTCCAAAAATTGCGTAGCGTTTGTGGCCGAACTTCTGAATCATCGTACCGGTGCTGCCCATCTCTACCGGCCCGGCCAGGCGGGTGTATCCCCGATCCCAATGATCGCTCTCCCACATGCTGGCGCGATATTTCTGGTCATGTTCACACAGCAACATACGCCACTTGCCAGACTCCTTGTCGTAGACGCCGTGCGGATCCTCATGGGCACCGGACATACCGATTGGACCGGCCTGCATGATGGAAAATCCGCGTCGAGGGTCTTGAACAGAACTTATCGCAAGAATTGTTTTCACCTCGGCGCGTCCCGCACCGTCGAGTGCGCTAAAACCCGTCGTCCAACCTCGCCAGGCACCCGACTTGGAGTCGCGGAACAAATGCGAGGCCAGATCGTTGCGTAGTAGACCATCGTTCATGTCGAAGACAATGATGCTTTTGAACCTAAGGTCGAACACCGATGGATTGAGCGAGAAAACTCCTTGCAGTGGATGGGGCAGGCCGCGACCACGCAATGTCATCGTGAATCATAGTCGGCCATCGTCTAGCAGCGGGGCGCCTTCCTCGTGCGCAATTGCTCGGATGTCGGCTTGACCAGTACCAGGTGAAAAACAGGACGAAGCACCCGCGAGCATGACTTGAGCATCTGCCTTCAAGTCCGCTCGCAGGGCGAAATCCATTTGCTGGATTCTCGCCCGTTCTCTAAGATCCAGATGCTGTGCGAAATCCGAGCATCCGACCAGAGGAGATCTGCCAGCGGACTCAAGAAACACATTCACGCCCACGGCCGACATTTGAGCTCGCAAGGTCAGGCCTTGCAAAACTATCCCTGGTGGTACTGGCCACTTTTCCTCCACGACTGGCTGGCCACCGCTCAGTACTCTCCATGTGACCGCTTCGGGCTTTCCATTTTCGAATCGCAAGGCGGCGATAAGCGAGTCATTGTTGTATGAATGGGAAAAGGATAACCCAACCGACCCACTGCCCTGGGCGTTTTCCACCACCAGATCATACGTGGCGAAAGGGTTGAAACCGCCAACCCATAGCAGCGACGAGCCATCAACGCCAGGTGAAGAACCCGCGAGTTGGCCATTCTCCAAATCCCATTTGACTTCGGCGTTTGGCAGCTTTTCCGGGTGCATCAATTGGAGATCAAAAATCTTGTCTGGCCGCAGCGAAGCTAGCGGAATGTTCTGACTGGCATCGAAAACCAGGCGAACCACCGCCTGGCGACGAAACTGGATTTCATCAGGACGAACATCGTCTTGCGCGACAAGAAATCGGGTTTGCGATGCGAGCAAAAGAGAAGAGAAGAGAAGATTGTCAGTACGTTTTTCATTGTTTTGTATTCTATTGGCTCAGCGTTGCTGGCGGTTGTCATTGAATAGTCACTCGTGCTGGTTTTTCTGCGCGCAGCAGAGGCACGCGGCTGACAAGGTGGATGGATTCAATCGTTCGTACGGCCATTTCAATTCGCCTTCACATCTTTCGCCCACGCCTCATGCAATGTGAGTAGTTCGGTAACTATATCCGACTGCTCTTGGGAGTGATCTCTTACTTCGGGACTTGGTTCGGCGAGGTTGTGTAGAGAAAGAGCTACCGCGCTGGTCTTGGCGTCGAGCTTGCCGATCAACTTCCAGTCGCCGATGCGCACGGCCCAGTTGTTGGCCCAGCCGAAATGCAGGACACCGTGGGCGCTAGATGCCTTGGCGTCATTGACGATTGGAACCACGCTGTGACCGTCCAATTTCGGAGAGCTTGGCTCCTGTTTAATGCCGCACAATTCGAGTACGCTCGGAAACCAATCCATGATCGTCACAATTTGATCACGGATCTGTCCTGGGGCGATCTTGGCGGGATAGCTGATAATTGCCGGCACGCGGATTCCGCCTTCCAGGAGGGTCCCCTTGTGGCCGATCCACTTCCCGGTGTTTCCTCCGCCCCCGTGCGCGAGATAGTAATGTCCGCGTGGGTAGCCGCTACTGTGATTGTCAACCGATATGCCGGCGTTGTTCTCTACTGAATGACCATTGTCGCTCATTAGGATGACGATGGTATTGTCACGCAGCCCGGTTGCTTCCAACTTGTCGAGCACCCGGCCGATGTGCTCATCCACCGATGAGACAACACGGGAGTACGACTGGCGGGGCATCGGCATGTTGGGATAAGCCTCCTTAAATTTGCTGATAGGTTGCTCGGGATAGTGCGGCAGGTTGAAGGTTACCATCATAAAGAAAGGCCCCGCCCTATTGGCCTCGATGAAGTTGACAGCTCGTTCAATCATCAGATCAGGATAGTACTCATCCCGACGGAAGACCTCGTCATTGTCGTCCCACAAATCGTGAAAACCTTTCGAGTGAAGAAAGTAGTGCCGGTAGTTGTCAATGAAGCCTCCAAGATGGCCGAAGTACGTATCAAATCCCTGATCGAGCGGGCCGTGGCCGACCTTCGCTCCGAGATGCCATTTGCCAAACAGCGCAGTCCGATAGCCCGTCGATTTCAACGCCTCAGCTAGAGTAACCTCCTCGGCGGCCATGTTGATTTTGGGAAGGTCGGTGCCGTGACGGTCACCCTGCGTCCAATTCGTTACACCGCCGCGCTGCGGATGACGTCCCGTCATCAGCGCTGCTCGCGCCGGGCAACACACCATGTGTGCGTACGCTTGTGTGAAACGGATGCCGGTCGCCGCCAATCTGTCGATGTTGGGCGTGACCAGGTCGGTGGAGCCGTAGCAATTCGCATCGAGCGTCCCCTGGTCGTCCGTGAGCATCACGATAACGTTGGGCTGTTTCGCTGTAACTCTCGAATCACCGCAAAGAAAGGCAGGGATCGCAAGCAGAGCAAGGATGTATTTCATAGGAATGCGACTTAAGGTGAAGCCTTTGGTTTTTCCGGCGTGCGTTGTAGTGAGTAGGGCTGGAGCTCCACATCATTCTGCTGCCGAGCGCCGGAAGTGCTGCGGCCTTCGTGTTTGTGCTTCTCCAGCAATGCTTTCAGCTCACGAACAAGCTCTGGCTTTTCAGCGTAAAGGTTATGACGCTGAGCCAGGTCTTCGCGGAGGTTGAAAAGTTCGCCGAGGTGCGTGTGATCAATGTAGTTGCGTTCGTCTTTAAGCCACCGCGGCTCACCGCGAGCACCGTTGTCATCGCCGTTGGGGGCGTCGATCAGTACCCAGTCCCCTTTGCGGATTGCGAACTTACCTTGTGCGCTGTGAAGCACCGTAGCCTCGCGTATGGGGGCTGAAGGGCGTTCGCCGAGTAGCACGGGTAGGACATTCATACTGTCTTCGGCGGCGTTGTCGGGCAGTTTTTCGCCGAGAATGGCGGCAACGGTGGCCATGAAGTCCACATGGCACATGGTTTCATCGCTGACAGTTCCTATCTGAATCTTGCCTGGCCAACGGGCGATGAAAGGCACTCGGTGGCCGCCTTCCCACGCATCGCGTTTGGCGCCCCGGAGTTCACCAGAGCTGCGATGGGCAAACTGTTGCACGCGATCATACATACCGGGTTTCACCTCGCCCGTGATCTCGGCGCCGTTATCGCTGGTGAAAATGACCAACGTGTTTTCGGCCACGCCGGCCCGTTCCAAGGCATCGAGTACCTGGCCGACGGTCCAGTCGGTTTGATGGACGAAGTCGCCATAGGCGCCGACCTTTGTAGAACCGACGAACTCGCGTGCAGGCAAAACAGGATAATGTGGCGACGTCAGCGAGAGAAAGAGAAAAAAGGGCTTCTTCGTCTTCGCGCCGTCTTCAACCCATTTCACAGCTTGGCTCGTGAGCCCGGGCAAAATGTCCTCCAACTTCCAGCCGGGAACCATGGGGCCCGGGATGTTGAAATTGCCAACAGTGGTCGGTATGGACGGAATGCCAACAGTGCGATCGTTCTCGATGAAACAATACGGCGGATAGTTCGGCACGATGGTCCCAAAGTAGTGATCAAAGCCTCTCGCGACCGGACCATCGATGATCGGTTGGGAGAAATCAACATTGCTCAATGCGTTTTTGGTCCCACCAATCGGCGGCGTTCCATCCGTCGTAACATAAGTCTGACCAAGATGCCACTTCCCGATGCATGCCGTTGCGTAGCCATGCTGTTGTAGGAGCTTGCCTACGGTGAGGCGATCGGGCGCGATAAGCGGCCCGTCCCAGGGCCCCAATACATTGCGTTGCAATCTCGTTCGCCATGCATAGCGTCCCGTGAGCAAAGCATAGCGAGTGGGTGTGCAGACCGACGAAGGCGAATGTGCATCCGTGAATAGCATGCCTTCACGGGCAAATTGATCGAGACGGGGTGTCGGGATCTTCGACTCTGTGTTGTAACAGCCGAGATCGCCATAGCCCAGATCGTCGGCAAGAATGTAAACAATGTTCGGAAGTTCGGCTGCGCGCAGTGAATTCGCACAACAAGCGAGACCAAGAAGCAGACTAGCGAGTTTGTTCATCGTGGTCCAGGTGCAAGGTTGTCTTAGGAGATAACTCAGAATGCACATTCTAACAGATAAAAAGCAAACTTGCTCATCGTCCGGGTGCACTTCGAAAACCTTCGTTGGTGACTAGTGTCACCCCCTCCTTATGCACTAAATGCAGCCGGGCAGGCTTGCCTTCAGAGATTTTGGACCGTTGTCAAATTGATTGCGACACATGCAGAGGTCGACGTCACCGATCTCTTTACTTATGGATTGTATTTCACTGGGGTACCGGATTTCTAATGCCATTCGCTCTTTACGTCCTGGGGATCGTCATTGTTCCATTGGTGAGAAAGGCCGAAACACCCGCAGCGACCAAAGGGCAATCTTTTATTCGCATTACTCTTCGTATCAGCTCTTTACGTTTCAATCGCTCATGGCATCCTTGCTGCACCCAAGCGGGCATGGCACTCCCAGTTCTACAATGACATTTGCGCCGCGTGTAATCGCAACGATGATACCGACGAGATGACAGACTTCAATGTGCTGTAGAGTAGATTTTGATTTTGTTCGTACCTGCCTTCATATTGGAGACACTTACGGCGACGGTGGATCCATCCGGTGCGACTTCGAAGGAACTGAAAGGCGATATTCCGTACCCAATCGTTATGGTATTAGCCAGTTTTTGCTTTTGGCCGTCGATGAGAAGCAATACACGTTTGGTTCCGGTAATTCCACTCCGCTCACCCAGGACCGCAATCATGGAACCGTCATCAGAAATACGAGATCGATTTGAAAAACGTGGAGACATATTCGTACGCACCGAGAATTCAGCGAAATTTGACTTTGCAAAACTTGTGTTGCGAAATTCTCCAGCCTTGATTGATTCCTTCGCATCCTCTGGTGAAACGCTGTAGACTCGGATGGTAAACTCGCCCTTTTCGGCATCCTTGCGTTGGTAACACTTTACCGCCCAAAGCCCGTTTAGCGAAATCGAATCCGCTCCCCACACGACTTCACCTCGGTCTACTTCAGTTGACCAAACGGATTCGGATTGTAGATATCGAGAACTAGTCAAGTCCGCCTGATGAGCCTGCAAACGAACTAGCTTGTCGTGATTGTACAAGCGCGGGCTGTAAATATGGTCCCAAGGAATCGACGTATTGCTGATCTCGGCACCGCTGCTTGCGTTCATGAAGTGCCACAGTGAATATGCCGCGTTTCCCCCTCGTGCACATAATGCCAGTCGCTTACCGTCAGATGAAGAAGTAGCGAAGGCCCGCTCGATACCCAATGGCAGTTCCAGGGGCACCAATTTACGCGCATCGTCGATATTCCAAATACCAAGGTGGGTCAGTTCGTCGACTTCATACTGTTCATAATCGTAGGCGGCAAGAAGCTTTCCATCCGGTGAGATCGCGAACCCACCTACCATGTCGATCGTTTGAATCTCACGCCCGGTGGGCAGCTCCCAGATTTTCGAAACGAATCGCTGTCCTAGTCCTTAGCCGACATGAAGTGAGAAAAAGCGGCTGCCGTCGGGAGTGAATCCGAACAACCCCGAATCGACCATGCCAGATTTACTGCGAAAACTTAGTACCTCGCTTGCCGTTTTCGTTTCCACCACGGACGCGTCAAAGTATTCAGCAAATGTCGTGGGATCCTTCTGATGCTTTATCACAACATGGTAGCGCCCGTCGGTTGAAAAGGGCTGCCGCAATCCCTTGATCTGACCGCCGAGATCATCTCGCTGACTTCCCGTTCGAACGTCCCAAATGTGTCCTTTGCCCTGTGAGTCCAGTGTTGCCAAATACTTGCCGTCGCTTGTATAGCCTACAACGATTCCCTACCCCTCAAGCACAATGGCTGGTTCGTTGTTGTCGCTTACATGCCAACGACAACACAATCAGGCGCCGCGTTCTTGAAGGCATCCAGGCCCGCTGGAGTCATACCTGTAAAATATCGGCTTAACTTTCGCAGGCTTCTCACTGCTACTAAACGTCTTAACGCATCCTCGGAAAGCCAGCCTCCCTGCAGCGATAATTCACGCAGACGCGCGCGCTCTACCAAGCTACCCAAGCCTTTACTCGCAATGTGGTCCTCTTGTAGTCATTATCTAAATGACAATGGCCCTCTCGACGTCGCCACCGTTCTGTCTCTCGGAAGACAAATTGCCGAAGGACTGGCCGCGGCCCATTCTCAGGATTTGATTCACCGGGATATCAAGCCAAGCAACATTTTACTTGAAACGGGGCCAAACAATCGGCCAAAGATCACCGACCTCGGTTTGGCTCGCGCGGCCGACGACGCCAGTCTCACTCAAAGCGGTATGATTGCTGTGACGCCCATGTTTAGGGCTCCAGAACAAGCACTTGGACACAAGCTAGACCAGCCAGCGGATTCATCTAGCCTGGGAAGCGTATTGTACCAAATGGTCAGTGGCCGCCCACCTTTTCGCGCGAACAATACTGTTGCGGCGTTAAAAAGAGTGACTGAGGACACACCTCGCTCCATTCGAGAGATCATTCCGGAGACTCCCCAGTGGCTCTGCGATATTATTGGCAAGCTGCATGCGAAGAACCCTGACGAGCGCTATCAGTCTGCTCGAGACGTCGCCGATGTGCTGGCGGATTGCGAAACGAATCGGATCTAATGGTGTCGCGTTGAAATCCGACTGCGGAGTGTTTCTCGATCGCGCGCGTACTTATCGGCACCACAATGATTACGAATTCGCACTGACGAACCGACCTGGGTCATGAACGCAAGTTACTGAGATGACCGAGGTGATGGCGACCGATGCAGTTTTCGGGATTCCCTTCGTGAAAGCGGTCTGCATCGACCGAGGCGAGTTAGCGTAGTCGCGTCGTTGGCTCTAACTCGCATCGGTATCTACGACCTCTGTCTCGAAACGCCGCTCACCCCGCTGCAGAACCCACAAAAATTGCATAGAGTAGGCAGTCGCAGTGGGAGGCCGAAGATGGACGAGCGGTATGAAGCGAGTTGGGTTACGCCAGCCACTGCGACTTGCCTACTCGCCGCAATTTTAGACCGAAGGAGTTCGGTTGGAACTACCCAGGCGCGATTTATGAGACAGTCAGCATCGGTGGTGGGCCCGCCGTGAACAAACTAAGTAACAGTCAACACTTCAGGCGAGATCATCACACTCCACTTGGCAATCGATTGCGACCTTTGTAAACGTTTGGCACTTGGGCGCGATTTCATTTTTGGTGAGCTTGACTCCTCGTCGATAAATACCGTTCAAGACGCGCACTACCGGTTGTAACTTTTTCCAGGTCATGCTGCGTGCCCAATTCAATGTCGTTGAAATTGAAGTCAGCAAAGTTCCATTCCAGTGCTGTTCCAATGCTCCCCAACATCGCTCGACTGCATTCAACTTGCTGTGGTACGGTGGATAGTAAACCAACTCGATCTCCAGCTTCCAACTCTTGCAGACCGCGAGCCACGGCACGACGATTAAAACCCAGAATCGATTCCGGCTGACGTGGGCTGGCATGAAAATATTCGATGGCCACTTTAGCCACAAACAATCGCCGCTTGAACCCGTCAACAGAAAGGCCGCTTTACGAATGACCGCTCGCGCCTCGGACGACAATTTGGATACCATCAAAGCCCAATCCATCGGACCCAAAACCAACTAATGTAGCACACACTGTCATTTTATTACCAAGAGAGCAGACCGACCCGCCCAGTGCTTGCCCAGGTGCGTGTTTTTTGGGCTGAATTTGACTCTGCGAAGTTTGAAGTCGGTTAAAATCACTCGCATAGCTAGCAATCTCGCGCCTTCAAACTTCGCAGAGCTCAACCTCGCCCAAAAACTAGTGGGTTCGATGGTACGATTATTTTGTCCCGCTGCCTGAAGCTGAGTTTTCGAAGTCGACTGCGGTGTTCGCTGCCGAAATGTCTTTACCAAGCGGGATGCACAGTTCGCCTTG
>JBGSJL010000046.1:0-93730 GCA_041741955.1 Pirellulaceae bacterium
CTAAGTTTAGTTGCCTCGGTGATTGTAGGCTTCCCGCGTCTTCGTTTGACTTTGTCCGAATCTTTTGGCATAGCGCTCTGTCACAATGACAAGAAAAAATCTTGTCATGGCCGAGCGCAAATGCCGTGCCAAACTTGGCGACTTTTTGTTATTCTTGGACGCAATTCTCGTGCCGAACGGGATTGGCTAGAAGCCAATCCCACGCGGAGTCGACAGGCTAGAAGCCTATCCCACGCGGAGTCGACAGGCTAGAAGCCTATCCCACGTTGAGAAACCGACACTAATTGTCCGTTCGACCCTAAGGCCGACGAATCTGGAATTTTGAGGGCCGCTCGGGCAGCGGCAGGGCTTCGAAGCCGAATTTGAATCTAGGTTGTGGTGGACGCGGTTGGTCGCTCACGAAAATCCGAAATGTACGAGCGCCCAGGCTAATGTCGATCAACTGTTGATCTGGGCGCAGGTTCATCGCAAAGCCCTGCTCGGTTTGCAGTGGCAACGAGCGGCTCGAATAGGCCAATTGCCCTGTGCGCAAGTCGATCAGAGCCAACGAGCCGCGGTGATCGGTGAGACTGGTCGAGTTCACTCGATAGACCACCATAAACGGTGACTGCCGAGGCTGAGATTCGGGGAATTGCATCTCATAAAGTCGCCCCGGTTGGTCCCAGATCAACTCGCCAGTGGCCGCATCGATTGCGTAAACATAGCCGTTGACTGGTAGCAGGTCGCTACCGGCTTGTCGCGATTTATTAGAGTTGGTGAGCACGATCACCCTACCTTCAAAATTCTGCACGGAGATTGCGGCGATGTTGAGTGCGTTCTTAATTTCATGGACTGCATAAACAAAGTTATCAGGATCCTGGAGGTCGCAGAAATGCAATTTCGAGTCGGGTTCGACGATGGCCAAGTACCGACCTTCGCAGGCATCGACTTGCGCTGAGGCCGAAAGTTCGACGTTCAGGGCCTCTTTGCCTGTCATCGCATCCCAGACTCGCAGCAGGGATGGTTGCGGTGGCAAGGCACTGCTCTCTTGGAATTCGACCAACATACCATTGTGGCAGTACCAGTTCTTCCAATCACCCCGGTACTCGACCTGCCGAATCTGAGCCCCATCGCGACAGTCCAGAATCTGCACCGCACCAAGCGACGGGTTCACGATCGCGACTTCCAGACCTCGGCCCGTCAGTGAGATGCGGCTATCAAAGCCGTCGCGAGACCACACTTTTCGTCCTGTGAGCGAGTCGAGCAATATGACTTCAGTGCCAATTTGAATGACGGGACCAGCTGGCGTGAGAGGCCCCACGATGGCTTGCTGGTTATCCGGCATTTTGCGTTTAGGGACAACGATACCAAAAGGACCATTGATGGTCAAAACATCAGGCAGCGCGAACTCGCGAGTTGGACTGGCGCTGGGGCTCAGCAGCGAATGTCGCCAGAGCAATGGATCTAGGCTAGATGCGTCGTCGCGATGGATATCGAAGGCCGCAATTTCGGAACTCTTCTCTAGCAGCAACAGGCCACCGCGAATCTCAGCTCGCGTGAGACTGTCGGCTGGTACGTCGGCCGAAGCGCTCGGGAAGTCTAAATGGGAGCGGTCATCTCCATGTGCATGGCGAATGATTACCGAAGGACCCGACAAAGCCACTCGTACAGGCGGCCTGCCGTATCGCTCAGCCACCAAATCGAGCGTAACTCCATAGTTGTAGCGGCTTTCGTCGCTAGCGCTCATTCGCGCTAGGCCAGTATTCCAGCCAGCTTCTTCGGTGCCTGTGTCCGTGACGACCGGCACCAGATCCGCTGGCTGGGCAGCGGTTCCAGCGATTGAATTGCGAGCGTCCAAGATGGACAGCCCACTTAGGTCGCGGTCTACCCGCAGCCGTCTGTCGGCCAGGGCGACTTGGTGCAGCAACGCCAGCGCCATAGATCGAGTCTCCGACGATTTGGAGAACAACAAAGGTTGCAAGAGATGTTCACCGGTTGTCTGATCGTCGCCACCGAGCAGGCTGCGAGCCAGTTCGGCCAAGGTGCTACTGGCAGCTGGCAACCACTGTAGAAAGCGCATCTTCTCTCGCCGAATCGGTACCATGGTGTCATCGATCGAGACCAATTCTTGCGAAACGCGGGCCTGCATGGCTTGGCGCTCTTGCGGACTTGCCTGCTCATAGGCTCGTGCCAGCTCGACGGATATCCATGCATCGGAGTCGACTTGGTAGCCGCCGCCCAGATCGAGCTCCAGCTCGCGATTTTGCGAAGTGACAAACGTGCCACCGTTTTGTGGAATCAAATCCAGCAGGCTTTCAAAGGCGGCCTGAAACTGGCCTGCGCGGATTTTGCCCAGCGCCAATTGTTGCAGGAAGCGAAATCGCTGCGGCCCAAATTCGACAATCGAACTGTAATTTTGAGCTAGGGGCTCGTACTTTTTGAAGTCGGTAGCCAACCCTGTTAGCAACAGTTCGACCAGCAAGTAACGCGTGTCGGCGCTGTTGGGGTCCAGCTCAAAGGATCGAGTAAGCGCATCGAGTGCGAGAGGCAAATCGCCGTTGGCCATCGACAATTGCGATTGTTGATTGAGGGCCCAAGTATCGTTTGGGTTGTCCGACAATCGCCGAGCCACCTGTTCCTTCAACGAATCTCGGGTGTAATAAACACTAACCGCGGACGGACTGACGGATAGCAATTGATCGCGATAGGCAAATAGATTGCCGAGCGGTAGAGCCACTTGGCACTCGTCGGTTAATCGCCCACTTTCGGTGCTAATACGAACGACCGTGCGCTGCGTTAGCGGCAACAACACGCTATCAGCTTGCCACACGCCTTTGCCCGCCAATGTCAATCCCTTGGGGTAATCGCATTGCCAGACTGGGTTGCCACTTTCGAGCGCTATGGCTTGGACCTGACGTTCACCGACTAGGACGATCGTTCCATTTCGCATGCCCGCCACGTAGCGATTCGCGTTTCTGCGCTTCGGACTCAGACGCGGCGCTCCTGTTAGAATATCGCGACCGAACATTTCATCGGACTCTGGCGGGCTGACGAGCACGACACCGTCCTGGGCAATCATACTGGGCTCCTGCCAGTGTCTTTCTAGCGGGTTGAAGCTACCGTTTTCCATAAACGCACCGCCGCGGCGAAATAAATTTTGTTCGGTGGGGCGATTGGTTGCGTAGGTCGCACCCCAACGCAGGCTTCTGGATTGTAGGTCTACCGCAACGATGGCTCCGGCACCTGTTGGGCAAAGAATGACCCCCTCGGAAATCGTTGGTGAGAGGGCTTGGGATTTGCGCTCGGCGTCAAAACGCAACATGGGTGAGTTCGAATGGATCAGTTGCTGCTTCCACTGAAGACGTCCGGAAGCAGCCTCCAGCACCACCAATATCGTCTCGCCCTTCATCTCGACCAGGCTGTACAGTTCGCCTTGGTAGGGCAGCGGTGGTCCAAGAAAATAGCCACCGGCCAGCAGGGGCTCGTCGACGCCGTTGACGCCCCCGACCCGCCACACAACCGCGCCCTGAGCCCCGATGCTCGCGCCTTCCAAAAAGTTCGAATCCGCAGTTTGGCTGATTGGGCGATAGATCGATTCCGCATTGAGCAGTTGATCGGACTTTTCGCTAACCAGAAATAACAACTGGCCATCACTACTGAATTTCCCGAACGCGGAACTACCCCATAATCGAGTTTGCAAGTCGTCTGAAAGCGACGCGTCGGAGAGTCCTCTATTGAATGGCGTATTGGTTAGTTGGACGGGAGCACTATGAAAATACATCGGCCACTTAATGACGCCCGTTTCGAAGTCGATGGCCAGCAGCGAAGCGTCGGTGGTCTTGGTAAGCACCAGATCGCCAACCATCCGCAATTCGAATTTTGGCAAGAGCACTTTGCCTTTTTGCTTTTCCGACTCCGTCAGTTGCAGAATGGCTTCTTGCTCGGGTAGGCTGCTATGGATTTCTCGCACCCAACGTTCTGTGGCGATCGGCATTCCGGCTTTGGAAACCGCGTTGCGTTCCGGAGATCCGCCCGCCATTAACCAAGTACTGCTGGCCGCCACATCCAACAGGGACTGGTCTCGATCGGCATGACGCGCGAGTACCCCCAACCAATCCGTTTTCGCATCCAGCGGCATCTGCTCGCCAGCAATCTCGATGCTCTGACCTGGGAAATTTCGGGAGGCCAGTTTCATTGTCAGGCTCGCGCTTTCCTTCACGCCCGCCAGCAGCCAGGCTTGAGCAGTGGCTAAAGCCAAACGCGGACCATAGCGATCGCGAGCTGCAGGATATTGGAGTAGGTTCTGCAATAGACCAGCCGCCGCCAACGGATGGCCACCCGTCAGCTTGTACTGCGCCACCAAGACTTGCGCGTCATAGCCAGCTTCCGTATGGACATACTTCCGCGCGACATTGCCAAGCTGCTCGAAGTCCTTCGATTGGAGCGCGATGTCCAATTCGCGTTTGGCTTCGACACCCGACTGAATCTCCAACGTGCGTCGCCCTTCGAGCGGCAATTCGCTCAGCAAACGAGTTGCCTCCGACTTGACGCTCTTGTTGAACAAACCTCGAACGCCCTGCTCGATAAAGTAGTCCTGTCCACGAAAGTCCTCGGGCAATTCTTCGCCGCCATCGCGGAGCAGCATAGTTAGCGCTGTAATCCCATCGGCATAGCGAGCTTCTTTGATGGCGATCTCCCCCTCGCGGAGCAGTCGCAGCAACGGCCGCGGTGCCATTAGGAAAAGGTCCGCCGTTGGATCCGGCGGAAGCTGATTAGGAAATTGAGCATTGCAAATGTTGCAGGCCGCTGCGGCCAAACAAAGAATACCAACCGAGTTTTTGAATCCGATCATGTAGCTCGCTTCCCCATTAGCAAGATTGTCTGGCAACCATGCGAACTGCAAATATCATTGCGCTCGCTAGTTTGGCGATTCATCTAGTACCACTTTTATCTCCAGTCGCTCGCCTTTGCGAATGACCGTCATTGACAACTCTTCGCCAATTGGTGACTGCTGGACCAGTTCGCGAAATCCAGAGTGTGATTGTACGCGACCGCCAGCAAAATCGATGATAACATCCCCAACCTGCACTCCCGCTTTCGCACCCGGACGGTCAGGAACCACTCGGTTGACCAAAGCACCCGCATTGCTGGGTAAATCCAATTCTTTGGCAGTCTCGTAGGGCACGCTGCCGACGGCAATTCCCGCCAAGCCGCGGCGCACTTTGCCGTACTGGAGCAATTCGTCTTTGATCCATATCGCGCGATCGATGGGAATGGCAAATCCAATGCCCTCGAATCCACCTGTCCGCGAGCTGATGGCCGTGTTAATACCAACGACTTTGCCATCCAAGTCGAGCAGCGGACCGCCCGAGTTGCCAGGATTGATCGCGGCGTCGGTTTGCAAAAATTGTCCTTTGACAGTCTGCGAAAGCTGCTGATTACGCCCCGTGCCGCTAATAATGCCCGCGCTCACCGAAGCCTCAATCATAAAGGGGCTGCCGATCGCGATGACCCAGTCGCCAACAAACAAGTCGTTGGATCGGCCAATGCCTGCCGCAGGCAACTCCTCCCGCGCGTCAATACGGATAATGGCCACGTCGCTCTGAGGGTCCGACTTGATCTCGCCTACCAAAAACTGCCGACCGTCCTGCAAACGCACTTCAGTCCGCGCCGAGTTGGCAATCACATGGTGGTTGGTCAGGATGAGACCATCCGTCGCAATGATGACACCCGACCCCACACTGTCAAATTTCTGCTCGTCCTCGCCACCGATCAAATCGAGGATCGAATTCTTATCGCTATTGGCCTTTGAGCGACTGAAGACCGTCACCACCGACGGCAGTGCTCGCTGGGCAGATTCGCGAAAGGCCCGCGACAGCGCTTGAGCGCTGGCAATCGGAGCCTCCACCGCCGGAGCCTCCACCGCCGGAGCCTGCAGGACGGCTGTGTCATCACCCAATGTTGTACGAGCAATTACCGCGCTGCTCAGCGCCAGCACCAACCAAGCGAAACTCACCAACCAGGAATAATCTTTGCGTCTCATACCGTTACAGCTCTCTGGGTCAAATGAATGTTTGGCGGAGTCCTGCATCCTCAACATGGGGACTTGCCCGGTCCGCCGCCAGCGTTGATCCCTAGCACCCGAACTTCTAGGTGAACCTCGCGGGCCAGCCGCACGGCGTTAGGCAACCATTAATTATAACCAGTTGGGCCATTTTGCGGACCTGCGATACGAGTTAGACAGTGCCCAGTACCCGCTGAAGTCTAGGCTTTAGCCGATTTTTGGCAGACAGTTGGAGTCTAGCTCTAGCCGATTTTTGCCCGATTCACGCTTGCGGCGATTCTGGCCATGCGTGCTTGGGGTATCGCCCTCTGAGCTCGCGGCGGACAATCGGATAGGTATTCGCCCAGAAACTGGCCAAGTCGTCGGTAATCTGCTGGATGCGGCCGTTGGGTGCTAGCATATGCAGCACCAGCCGAATGCGGCCACCCGCCAAGCGTGGCGTCTCGCTCCAGCCGAAGAACTCCTGAATCCGAGCCGCCAACACGGGCGGCTTTCCGAGTTCGTATTCTAGCAGCACGCGTCGGCCAGTTGGCAAGGCGAGACTTTCCGGTGCCTGCGCGTCCAACATGCGGCGCCCCTCGGGCGTCAACAAGCTGTCCAACAAGCTTCGCCAGGGGAGTTGTTTTAGTTCGTCGAGTTTACGCATGCCATAACACCAACCCGACAGGGTATCCGCCAGCGGCTCGACGTCGAAGCTCGGCAGCGGCGCCTCGGGCACTTCGCGGGCCAGCCAGCGAACTCGCGCCAGCCAGCTATGCAGCAGTTTGTCTTTGGCGGGAAGCATTCGCTGAAATTGCTCCGCAGCGGCTCGCGACAACAGTCGTGCCGTCTGCTCATCGGCCAATGTCTCGACCGGCGTCTCGGATAACATCAGATCAAGGAAAAATGCGCGGCGGCGCGTGACGACCGCATTTTGAGTCGGATTAAAGAACCGCTCATCGCGTCGGCACAAGTGTTCGGCTGGCAACCAGCTCGGATCGATGGCCGACGCATTACGAACTTTGGCTTCAATACCCGCTGCATCCACATCCAAGCACAAAAAAAACTCGCACTTCTGGGCCAGCGAAGTGCTCTCCAGCTTCACGCCGCGCCCGCCCACCATGAGCCCCCTGGCGCTGCCGGCTTCACGACGTCGGGCTAGGCGATCCGGGAATGCCGCCAGCAACGCGCGTTGCAAAAGCGATTCCCGCTCTGCGGTGTTTAGCGGTAAATCGCCTGCACTGCCTAGCTCGTCAATAACAATGTCCTGCAACTGTTGGGCGATTCGAAGTAGATTTCGAGCCGCACCCACTTTGATCGTCCCGAGGTCAGACTCCGTTGCGCCTGTCTCCCGATAGCGCAGGAGCTGGAGCACCTGCCGTGTGACATCGCATTCATGATGCTGTTGGCTAGCCATCGAACTTTCGAGCGTTGTTTGGCGATGGCGGCGATCGAAGACATCGCGCTCGCTCAAACAGGCCGCTGCTAGAGCCGCACTAGAGGTGATGCCCAAGCGATGTCCTTCGATCAGCAAGCGAGCCAAGCGAGGTTGGACAGGGAGCTTGTTGATGTCTTTACCCAAGGCCGTTACCTGTCGTTCATCGACGGCGCCAATCATGCGCAACGCTTCATGCGCTTGATCCACCGCAGACTCCGAGGGCGGAGTGATCCACGGGAAGAGCCTGGTGTCCGCTTCGCCCCAGCACAACAACTGCAAGACCGCTCCGCTGAGTTCGACGCGCAGAACCTCGGGTTCCAAAAATTCTGCGCGGCTACGTCCGGTGATTTCGTCCCACATTCGCAAACAAACGCCAGGGGCCGTGCGCCCCGCCCGCCCCGCGCGCTGGGCGGCCGACGCTTTTGAAATCGGTTCCAGCGCCAGCATGTTCAGACCCACCGCTGGATCAATGCGTTGCACCCGAGCCAGTCCACTGTCGATAACCACCCGCACACCATCGATGGTCAATGAGGTTTCGGCCACGTTAGTCGACAGAATAACCTTGCGGTTTGGGTAGGACGACAATACGCGATCTTGCTCCTGCGGCGACATGTCTCCAAACAAAGTCAGCAGCTTCCAGCCATATTTCTCTGCATCGCGCTCGAGTCTCATTTGCGTCAGCATGATCTCGCCAACTCCCGGCAGGAACACCAGGATGTCGCCTTCGTATTCACTGGCGGCCGATCGAGTCGCTTCCGCTACCTGCTCGGCCATGCGCGCACGTGGGTTGGGCGGCGATTGACCTCGCGCGACAGGCGCTTGAAATCGATTATGCAGCAATCTAACAGGATAGGTCTGCGCGACAACGCTCACTACGGGCGGATCGCCCAGGTAGCTCAGCACAGTCTGCCGGTCGAGCGTCGCCGACATGATCACCAGTCGCAGTTCAGGCCGCAATTCGATTTGGATTCTGCGGAGCATGCCCAGGATCAAATCGTACTCGAGCGAACGTTCGTGAAATTCGTCGAGCACCACGATGGCGACATCAGCCAAGACGGCATCGGACTGCAGTTTTCGCAGCAGAATTCCCGGCGTCATCGCGATAAGGCGCGAGGCTCCGCTGGTCCGTGAATCGAAGCGAACCTGATAGCCCACGAGCTGCCCTAGGGGCTGCTGCATCTCGTCTGCAATACGGGCCGCCGCAGCCCGCGCGGCAATCCGCCGCGGTTGCAGCAATAGCACCTTGCCTCCTCTTGAAGGCTCGCCAGCCCTTAAACGCTCGCCACACAGCCCTCGCAATAATTCTGCCGCGAGTGGTAGCAGTGCGGGAGCGGCCCGAGTGGTTTTGCCGGTACCTGGAGGCGCTTCGATCACCAGGCAGTTGCTGTGCGACAACTTGGCTACGATCTCTTCCAGATGCGGATCGATGGGTAACGGCGTGCGACTCAAGTTGGACACAGCATCGGTTTTACATTCTGAAAATTCTTCGCCAACTTATGGCTCCCACTTACTTGCACCCGTGTCAAACTCAAACAACCGTCGACTGCAGTCGAAGTTGCGTCTAGCAGGTAGTCTCGCAAGTTTCATGGAATATAACCGAAGTCGTGCGGCTAGCCGAGTGTTCGGCAATGTCCGACCCTCGCAAATAATCCTAGATCGCGGGTTCGTGTAAAACGTGGGCGAGCATAGCGGCGACCAAATTCCAGCCCCACAACCACCCCATGGATTGCCAACCAAGTAAAAGCAATTGCAGACGCTACCAAAGCAAGATTGCCTTCGAACCATCCCCGGCTTTCTACGATCCAAGTGGTTTTCGAATAGCAGGTAGCCATCAGTAGCAAATTTATTCCCAATGTGGCGGCCCGCGTTTGTAGCCAACGCTGAGGATCCACTGCGGCAACTCCCAGGGCTGTCACGAGGATGGCACTGTGATGCACAATCAGTTCTGGATAGTTGAGGAATACGAACGACCAGTTCCAAAGTGTGTAACCCACGATCCAAACGAATGGCAAGTCGAGTCGCAAGTCACGAAAGCGGCTATGGCTATCGATACGAGCGGGCCGGGCACCGTAAGGCAGTGTAATGATTAGCAAGGCACCGGACAAAGCATTTAAATTGTGTGCGATGCCGCTAGCCAAAAAGTCCACGACCGATGCCTCTAATATATTGGCTGCGAGTAGTAGGGCGATCGTTCTCAAAAACTTGGGGTTGTTCCCTTGTGGAGCGAAGCGAAGCCAAGTGCCCCAGCAAACGCAAAACATGACGCTGTAAATCTTGATCCATAAAAAAACATCAAAATCGTTTACTTGAAACCAAAACCAGGTCAGCAAAATCGGTAGGCCCGCAAACAGCACCCACAGGCACAGGACCGGTCCACGTCGCAAGACCTCTTGACCAGCAAAATATAAGACAAACAACGCGGCGACTAACAGTATCGCAAACACGGTAGCTGCTCCACCAAACTGCACTAGAAACCCATGCCGACTCGACTTTCGAGTCGCAACTACCTAGCAAGCGGAGTAGTCGTCAGGCTGTTACATGCGAAGAGCGATGAAGATCTTTTAGTGCGGCCGATTTATCTCCTTTCTGTATTCACCGAATTTGGTGTGCCTACGAGTTGCCGCCGCTTTTTCCAGCTTGCCAAACCGTTCTGCTGTTTGCATCGCACATCTCATGGGATAGAATCGGCGGAAGGTGGATCAGTCCTTGGGAAACCGGATCAAGAAGGAGCGAAGCATGGCCAGTAGCAAGCAAGGAAAATTGGGCGATCGAGTCAAGAAACTACAGCAGGCGCGTAAGCGGCTCGACCGAAAAACGTCGAACATCGTTAGGCTCCCAAGCAGCAACCTCTCTAGTAAAGAATTCCGACGCCTGGAGAAGGCACACGAACTGATCTACGACGGACGTTTCCAACTCGCACAGCAAGAACTAGAAGGCATCAATACGGGGCGTTCGAGCAGCAATCCAGACGTCCTTGAGGCGCTGATGGAGGTATATCAAGAGCTCGGCAATCACGATCGATGTTGCGAGGTGGCCGAACGGCTGACCGTGCTGCGACCGAACGACCCGCTAGCGAAGGTCATATTTGCCCAAGAGCTGATGTTTTGCAACAGTCCTGCGCTTGCACTGGTGAATTATCGAGAATTTGTAGCGCACTGGCCCGATCACGAGTTTGCGACTAGAGCGCAAATAGCCATCGAGACGGTGGCTCCCGTGATCGTCGAAAGAATCGAAAAATCGAATTTTCCTATCGGCGAGGAACTGGACTGTTTGCTACTGCAAGAGCAATGTGTACGCTGCATACAATTTGCGGAATTCGCCAGAGCGGAACGAAAATGCCGCGAGTTAATCTCCAAGGCGCCCAGTTTTGTGCCGGCCCGCAACAATTTGGCCTTGGCCTGCTTCCATTCTGGTCGTATCGAGGAAGCGGTGCGGGTGGTCGAAGCGACACACGCGATGGATTCCAGAAACCAATTTGCCGCTGCGACTTTGGCCAAACTCTATTATCTCACGGGTCGATTCGCCGACGCCAATTGCCTTGCGGATGAATTCCAGTCCACGCCAGATATGAATGAAGATGCGCATGTCGCTCAAGTGGAATCGTTGGCCTATTTGGGGCGCGACGCCGATATTGTCGCCTTGGTCAGCTCCCACCAAGTTGAATTGGACCCGTCCAGACGTGGAATACAACAGCATTTATTAGCCTACGCCCAATGTCGACTGGGCGATGAGCGCACGGCTCGGGCTACCTGGAAGGCATGTTGCCGAATCCACCCACATCCTGCAGAGGTCGAAGAAAATCTGGCCGACTTGGAGGCCAGTGCGGGACACGCACCTTGGCCATTTTCGATTGTCAAATGGATCCCTAAATCGGTTCTTGATGGAATTGTAAAAGAACACGAGCGACAAACGGCAACGCCGCAAATGCCTAAGTCCTTTGCGGCACTGATTCCAACTCTGCTGGATCGGGGCGATCCTCAGGGTCGCGAGTTGGCCGTGTGCGTCGCACGCCTCGGAAAAACTCCCGAGCAGCTAGAGGCTCTGAAGGTATTCACGCTCGGCCGTCGAGGACCCGATGCGATGCGAATGGACTGCCAACGCTTTCTGATTACTAACGGCGTAATGGATGCAGGCCCGCAGCGCATGTACAGCCATGGCCGCTGGATCGACGCACAGAGTTTTACGGCTGAGATATTCACCGAGCCGCGCCCTTCGAAATCATCGCCCTGGGTTCTCGAAGCTATCACTGAAGCTGTCCAGGCAACCAACGCGGGCAAGTTCGATCAGGCCGAAGCCCTCTATGACAAAGTGCTTGCGGCGGAACCCGAAAACCTTGCTGCAGCCTACAACCAATGTGCCGTCTGGATGGGACGCGACGGCGCTCGGGCTCAGCCGCGTATCCGCGCCCGCGTCGAGCAAATTCACGCTGCCTTTCCCGATTATGTCTTTGCGCGTATTGCCGTGGCGCAATTCGCTGCTCTGAATGACAATGACGTCGATCGGGCTAGACAGTTGGTGGAGCCGGTCTTGAAATCTGAGCGCATGCATATCGACGAAGCCAAAGCCTTGTTTGTTTTCCAAGCCCAACTCGCGATCCACCAGCGCGATTTTGCGGCCGCCAACTTGGCCAAAGGCTTGCTGAAAGAACTTGTCGGCCATACCGATCCAGTCGTAATGGCACTCGAGTCCGAACTCAAGGCTCAGTCGCAAAAACAGGGACTATTTCCCGGCCGTTTGTAGAGCGCTGAGCCAATCCCACGTTCAAAATCAGACGTAATTTTCTGCACGATCCTGGCGATTTGGCAGTGGCATGTTGAGGAAAGCAGTGAGAACTTCGCCTGTTTCTGGACCGGTGGCGTGGGGTGTGCTATTTTGAAGGAATTGCATTGCTAATGCTTTGCGGTAAGTAAGGGAGCTGCAATATGAACCAGTTAATGGCAGTATCCATCATCCTAGCGTCAACGCATTTCTGCTTCGGCGAGCAGCCAATCACGGCGCTACTTGACACATCCTACGAAGAAGGCATTGCAGCGCTTTCCGCACGCGATTCCGCGATCGATCAACTCGTTGGACGCCGAATTGGACAACTGAATGTGAAATCTGTATCGCATGTTGGAAGACTCGATCCGAGGCGATTGGCCGACGATCGACTCGGGGCGGCAGTTAACTTGTTTGGCTTGGATCGACTTGACACGCAGGACAACTTCGCGGATTTCCAGTCGACTGAGCCCAAGGATGGCGACCTGATAGAAATTACGCTACAGCCGCGTGGGGATCAGGTTGGGAAAGTAGTTGTGGTAGTTTTCAATATCTACGCCTTTGGAGACTTCAACTATCGCAAAACAGTCCGTGTTCGTGACGCGCCGAAAAAGAAATTTGGTCGTGTGACTGGCATCGGCCGCGGTGTATCCAACATTTCGTTTCACTTCAAATTCGAAACACCTGAACCCATTACTCTTGCGCTCGTGCCAGAAACCGACGACCGCTGGTGGTTCGGCTCATGCGACTATTACGAACTCGGTGTGTAGAACATGTCGGCTCACAATGCATCTTTACCTTTTCGATCGTGGCCATGGCGTTAGCCGTTTGCAGTGATTTCACTTCTTGCAGCCCCACCTCCGGACGATGCACCTCGCGAGAATCTCGGCCAGGCCCAAACTACAAGCTTCAGCGTTGAACGCGCGCAACACATAATCTTCATCGTTTCTTCGCGATCCTCATCGTTTCTTCGCGCAACCTTAATCTTCCGCCAGTTGATTGAGCGGTTGAGGCAAATAGGATAAGGGGTCTACATTCAGTGACAGGCGATTCGCGGTGAAAAGCATGTTCTGTAGCTATCGCCCCGATCGAATTTTCAAAGGGCCGCACATCCTGACGAGCAGGTTGCTGCTAATTGTCTTTCTGGCGACCGTAGAGGCCCGCTCATTGAGGATACAACGATGAAGTTTGCATTTTTTGCCTGTACCTTGATCGCATTTGTTACAAATCAGCTTGCTAGTTCAGCCCAAGCGGCTTTGGTCATTACTGAAGTCATGAGCACGTCGGGAGCAACTGACGTATTAGCTGGGTTGGATTGGTGGGAGTTGACGAATAACGATACGACTGCCGTATCGCTGGCGGGATATCAATGGGAGGATAATAACCCCACTGGTTTTAATATGGACACGGCCATTTTCCCGAATTTGATGATTGCTGGCGGTCAGTCGGTCATCATTCATCAGGGTGATAATACAGCGGGAACACTTGATTCCGCCTTTCGAGCCGCATGGAATTTGTCCTCGACAGTTCAAGTCCTTTTTCAAAACCAATTCACGGGGAACAATCTATTTTCAGGCTTGGGCTCCGGCGGCGACGAAGTGAACGTGTATAGCAATTCTGGAATTCTGCAAGACAATGCGACCTTCGGGGCGTCAACGTCTGGACAGTCGTTTAGCTGGGACGCTTTCAACAACAGTCTGGGTCTGAGCGCTAGCGGACAGAATGGCGCGATCACGGCCAGCTACGGAGCCTTCGGTTCCCCAGGTTTTGCTGCGGTGCCAGAGCCGTCGTCGTTCGTTCTGTTGGGATTGGCATGTGGCCCGTTGTGGCTGCGACGCCGTCGAGCCTAATTGCGTTCGTGGCACGTAGGTATTCATAGAAGGTTTAAAGACTAAATCTGCAGCCTTCCGCGGAATGCTCTGGCTGCGTAGTAAGATTGAGCGCCGTTGTGATAGATGAACACACGACCGTAGCGGCAATCGCCAAAAATAGCGCCGCCCAAAACTCTGAGCTCGATGGGTGCACGCAGCCAGCTCGAAGTCTTGGTGTCGAAAGGCCCCAATTGCTGTAGTTCGACGTACTGCTTTTCTGTGAGCAGCTCTATGCCCATGGCAGCCGCCATATCCACTGCGTTGTCTTTTGGTTTATGTTCTTTCCTGGCATCTAGTCCTTCGCGATCGTAACATACGCTCCTACGACCTGCGGGACTCTCCGCCGAGCAATCGACGAAAATGTACTGGCCATGCGCGTGTGCTCCTATCGTCGAATATCATTGGTCGGAACGGCACATGAAAGCGTTACTTGGGCTGGAAAAAATCGGAGACGGAACTGCGTGGATTGGGGATGGAACCTGTGGGCTGAGAACGTGAACCTGTACCGACTGGATCGGAATTACCCATTTCAACCTTCACACCGTCTTGCCCGGGCTTGTAGTTCTTGATCGCTGGGATCCGTGGATTGATGATGGCGTGCTCGACTGATATGTCGATACGGCGTGTCTGCGATGAATCGGTGGGGGTAATAATGATCTTCCCAGGCCGCTTGGGTTCACCCCACAAAGTTAGATCTTCTTTGGCTTGCACGTAGGTAACTTCCGAGCCGCTGCCTTCGTAGAACCCACTCTCGGCTCGGCCTGCAAAATTGACATTACCCTTCGCTTGAAACTCCCAAGCCTTATTCCCGAGTGTGGGGGCGCCACTTGCGAGGCTGCCCCGCGACGGGCCGCCGGTCGAACTGAGGCTACTGGTGTCATAGACTTTCAGTAAATCGCAGTCCAAATAGAGCTGATCGATTTTCAATTGTTTCATCTCTGCTAAATCGATGGCCTCGTCCCAGGATGGCAATGGACCAGTAGCCAATTCGACCTTGCCCTGAAAATAGAGTTCGCTTCGATTCATAAAACCGCGCATGCTGTCTCGGAAGACAAGCTGAGCACCCTGTAGATTTTCAGCAGATCGCGCGCCACTGCTAGCGGTGTGTCCGAGCACGGGTTTGGCTAAGTGCCAAGATCGTATCGAGCCAGGTCCCACACCGATGATTTCATGAGTTTGAATTTCGAATGCGAGCGAGGGCAATTGTATTTGCTGCCTACTCTTCTTGTTGCCTCCCGCGTCAAGTTGCGCGGCTAATATGTTGACGTTCTTGCTTACGGTAACGCGAAGTGGCTGGGATTGTTCAGACGCAAGCTGGCTGGCGGCGAGTTCGTCCAAGTCAACGGCCTTGGACATTTCCAGTTCCAGTACTTCCGACTGGCCATTGATCCACCAAAACTGGTTCCTGTCGATGGCGACCGCTCCATCAAATTCAATCGCGCCCTCGATACGGACGACTTTACCATCAAACAACATGCGTCCCTGCCATTTGCAGTGCGGCGGCTCGAACCAATCGACGGAACTTGTGCCCGTGGTATTGGGTTGAGCCAGCGCGCTCAAGGGTACCGTGAATTCACCAGGCTGATCCATCCATATCAGGTTATTCACCTGATCGAAACGAATAATAGGTCCAATGAGCGACCCCTCGGCCAAAGCAATCCTGGCTGGTTGGCCAGTGATCTGCATATCAACTTGACCCGCCAAATTGGTCGCCATTTGCAATTGATCGCCAACCACATGCCAATTCGAATGCGGGCCGCTTGGGGAGGTCCCGATGACATCCAGTGGACCGGACACGATTAGACTATCAACCCAGCTCTGCTGTCCGGCCACGATTAAAATCGTCGACAAACTACTCCCTTTGACCACCATTGCATTGGCGGGCTTGGGAGGCCCAAGCGCGGCCGATCCTGCACTCGCTAAGGCTCCAATGCCAATGTTTCGGGCGTTCGCAATTCCGGAGGACTCGCTGCTTCCTAAAGCGACGTTTGTCTCGGCAGGGGCCGCGGCTGCCATCGGCGGCTGGAGCCATTGATACATCGGACGTCCCGCTGAATCACTGAGAGCCGGCCCCGTTTGGCTGCTTGAGTTGGGATCAGGCTGGGCAGCGACATAATTCACGGTAACACTCAGCTCGGCGACTTCAGCCTTAATTTGCTCGGTGTTGATGTTAACTTTCCCGGTCGCATGCAACCGCTGGGGCTGGTACTGGCTACTAGCCAGAGAATCGCCAGGTCGGGCCGGCGCCATGTTGGGCGATTCCGTTTTTTGCAACCAGATTTCCAATTGATCGCTGGTCGTGTAGCCGTGTAGAGCACTTTCAACGAGGACGTTGCCGAAGAGACCAATCCATTGCTGACCGACGATTTCTGTGGGACGCATTTCGAGTGAATCCTGCCACCGCACGAGTGTGCTGCCTGCGCTAGACTGGGGTGGAGTTCGCATTTCGCCAGCACCTTGGGCAACCAAGTACCCCAAGTGTGCTGGTTCGAAACTGTGGGTGATGGCGGTGGCCGTATTGCCATCGGCATCGTAGTCGATGCGAGGTGCTGTGAATTCATATCCTTGATACTTGAGCCAAGCGGTAGACTGTGTTGCCCCGGGATGCGATAGTTTGCCATCTAGTTCGATGCGATTTTCCTGCACGTCAACTCGTAGCCGTTTGGCGGAGGCAAAGGCACCGATCGTTGGTGCGCGAAACTCGACTTTTCGTTCTCCGACAAAGTTTTCCAGCGAATCCATGCCAGTGGCTTCGATCTGTTTGACCATCGCAGCGCCCAGTTGGGGCTGCGAGCTGTTTTCAATCTGACTATTCTCTCCAGGAAACTCCAACTCGATCACCAACTGTTGGCTAAGAAATTCATCGGGAGGGAGTTGGCCGAGCTGGTGCAGCAACTGCACGCCGTCGGTTAGAATCGCGCGCGACTTCGTAAAATCGAAGGTGAACCGTCCGCCACATGCGACCTGTAGGTGTGCGGGTAGTGTCGAAAAATCAATCGGCGAAGCTGTGCTGGAGTTCATCGGATCGGGCAACACGGGAGTGTTCACGTTAGCCCATAGTCCGCCTGGCTCCAGCGCGACTTGCAGATGATCCAAATGAAACAGTTCCAAAGTGCGCAATGGTCCCCAAACCGAACTGCTTGTGTCTCGGGCGCCCAGCAGGTCACCTTGTAGCGTGAGCTTCGCATCGTGACCATGAATGATTGTCCCAGGACATTCGAACAGCACATTCTGTTGTGTGAAAACGCGGCTGCGGTCCAAGAAGAGCTTGCTAGTTTTCAGGCTCCATGGCTGTTGTCCTGGTCTCCCGCGAACGTCCCGTGTGATCTGAATCTGTCCATCCAATTCGCCACGCTCGATGGTGGGTATATTCCCAGTGCTCAGGTCGAACGCTTCTTCAAAATGAATGACGGCACCACCTTCGGCTCTGATAACGATGACGTCATGGTCGGCTCCATGATTGCCCATGGAGCTGGGTTGGCTGGAGCTCTCCGTTTGCGGAAAGATCATCGTCAATGGTTTTAGGCTTAGCGTTTTTGGACCATCTTGGGTCCAGTTTTTTGATAATAGCACAACGCCACTTTGGTTCTGTATGACCTGTGCATCGTTGGCCTCCCATGCATCGGCAGCAAACAAGGGCTGCCACCATCGTTCGCCGCTTACCGCACTGGAGAAATTGGGAAGCGACGTGGCTTCACGCAACGGTGGCTCAATCGCTGGCACTACCAATAGAACGTAAACGCACAAGGCGATAAGCAGAACCGCGAGCGAAAGCGTGTAGCGTTTGGCAAACAGCAACATATTGCGGGCTTATCCCATTGGCTGACTAGGGATACCATGATTCCAACTACCTTTGGCTTTTAGCAGCCGTTCAATCGCCTCTCGGACCGCTCCGTGTCCGCCCGGTTTGATGGTCGTCCACTTGGCCACTTGAATAACTTCACTCGCAGCGTCGGCTACGGCAATAGGCAATCCGACTTCTGTCATCACAGGGATATCGGGCAAATCGTCGCCGATGTAGGCCACTTCGGGCCAGTCGAAGCCGAGCTGTGCGACAATCTCGCGAGCGATAGGTAGCTTGTCTGACGACCCTTGTCGAACGATTTCAATGTTTAACTCGGCGGCCCGAAGTTTTACAATCTGAGAGTTGCGGGAGGTGATGATTCCGAATTGGAACCCACAACGCATCCAAAGTTTAATGGCGAGTCCGTCGCGCACATGAAACGACTTGCTCTCCACCCCAGAATTGTCGATCACGATCGCACCGTCGGTCAGCACACCATCGACATCTGAGAGTATGAGTCGGATCGGCTTTGCGATCTCAAAATCCTTGCTGGCCACGCGGCACTCCAGTAGTAGTTGGGATCAATAGAAGATTTTTAACCGCGAAGGTCTTTGAACTGCGAATGTGGTGGTACTTGGAACTACCAATTTTATTATTGTGCTTTGCGAATAAACGACTGGCGATGCGCTTCGATCGATAGAATCTCGGCTGTGGGAGTAGGCCCACTGGCCGCGCAAGCTTCGTTGGCCCAAGCTTCGGACATCACGGACATGATGTCGGTAATGTCCAAAATGCCAACGGGTCGATATTCCGAGTTGACCACGGGCAGCTCGCTTAATTTGCGACGTGCCAAGCTGCGCATGGCTTCCGGCAGATAGCAGCCTTGTGTGACAGTCTGAAGTTTCCGAGTCATTACGTTGGCCACAGATTCGTCCAGCTGAAACTCATGCGATGACTCCAGCAGGCGAGCCAAATCGCTGTCCGTAAAAATACCGGCCAGTTTACCTTGGCTATCGGTCAACATGATTGCGCCCGTACGGCGACCGGATCGCCCAACTTGAATCAGAACTTGACGAACTGTCTGCGACTCTTGCGCAACTCGGCAATCTGTCAGCGGACGCATCACTTCTTCAACGCGAGTCAGTTGCTTACCTAGACCACCGCCGGGATGAAATTTGGCGAAATCCTCTTTGGAAAAGCCGCGTTGTTCACTGACAACCAGAGCCAACGCATCACCCAGGGCTAGCATGGCGGTCGTGCTGCAACTTGGGGCGAGATTCAGAGAGCACGCTTCTTTGTGCATTCCAACCTGGAGTGTCAAATCGACGTCGGTCGCCAAGGTGCTGCGATCGTGCGAGGTAATTGCAAGCGTTCTAGTCGTCGAAGATTTAAGTACTCGCGACAGCCGAGTCACCTCGTCTGTCTCTCCGCTGTAGGATAAAAAGATGACGACGTCCGAATTTCGAATACTTCCTAGATCGCCATGCACGGCCTCAGCCGGATGCATAAAGTAGCTCGGCGTTCCCGTTGAACTTAGCGAAGCAGCCAGTTTTTGTCCGATAATGCCCGCTTTTCCCATACCGCTGACCACCACGGTTCCGCAGCAGTCTAGCAGCATCCGCACAGCCTCGGCAAAGGTCGCGTCCAGCCGCAGAGCTACGCTTTGAATAGCGTCAATTTCAGCCTGCATCACTTTCTGCCCACTCGCAACGATCCGCGACCAATCTGTCGACGCTTCGAGCCCCCTCGTTGGCAAACCAGTCGTTGGCAAACCAGTCATTGGCAATCTGGATGGTGGCATTAGCAGATCCTCCCTGATCAGATAATGTTACACGTTCAGCTTCCGGAATTTGAAGCAAGACTATCCCGCAAAAGTGGGGCAAGCAGACCCCACCCCTCCGCGCGGATTCTAGTAGACGCCAGCGATCAGAGCAATGTAATCTGGAGGTTTTCCGCTAAATGCAGCAGTCAATCATTAGTTTGTCTGCCGAGTTGTGTTAAAAATCTGCAAAAAAGATCTTGCCCTATGTCGCATACTGCATTTTTTTTTAATTTTCACACCATTCGAGAGCGTGATGCCGATGCTATCTATCGGTTTTTCGCGCATGCAATGCGCTCAAAATAGAGTCTAATATAGAACGGTTCGACTCGACGGCTGGTTAAATTGGGTTATCTCAATAAACTGATTGCTGATGGTGGTCGCTGCTCAGGTTGATCCTCCCCAGCTTAAGTTAGCGACTTCTGGCTGAGCAAAAGGACCGAAGACTTCGAAATCGTATGCTCCTAGATACCCCATGAAAATTGTCAGCGACAAATTTAGGCAATACTGGAAGAACGCGAGTGATTTCTGCGTCTATCGGGTGCTGCACGCTGATGATTCGCCACATCGCTTGGCACTTGGTATTGCGGTTGGCATGTTTGTAACGCTGACGCCGCTGCTCGGCTTTCAGATGATGTTATCGGTTTTCCTGTCTTGGCTGCTCCGCGCGAACAAATTAGTCGGAATTCCGTTGGTGTGGATTTCCAATCCGTTTACGATCATTCCCATTTACTACCCCTGTTACAAGCTTGGCTGCAAACTTTTGGGTATTCCGGTCGTAGACGAGCCGTGGAGCCGACTGGGCACTGAATGGCGTGAAATGATCCGGGAGCCGGCGACCACCTGGGGATTGAAGGTTAAGTTCTGGTGGGAGGGGGTTAAGTTCTGGTGGGAGGGTCTGATGGAGTTCATCTGGCCGCTGTGCTTGGGCTGCCTAGTCGTGGCCAGCGTCATGGCCATCCTTAGTTACTACGTGTCGCTGTATGCCATCCGCAGTTATCGACTGCGACGCTGGGGCCAACTCATGCCGCCCTCCGCCACGCCCATCGAAGATATGAGCGGTGGCTCGCTCCCAGGAAATCGCGCCACGGACAAAGGTTCCAGCGGCGAGAACGCTGCCTAATACTTAGTTTCCAGACATGGCTGGGAACATCTCGCGTGCCATTTGAATACCGGCAGGGCCGACCAACACCACGAAGATACCTGGGAAGATGAACAACACGAGCGGGAAAATTAACTTGACCGCCGTTTTGGCCGCCTTCTCTTCGGCAACTTGGTGACGCCGGACGCGCATCGAATCGCTTTGCACTCTTAAGGCCGTAGCAACACTAGAACCAAACTTGTCGGCTTGGATCAGAATTGACGCAAGTGCTCTTAGATCGTCCACACCCGTCCGCTGTCCAAGGTCCTGGAGCACTTGATTTCGGGCTCGGCCCATCTGTAGGTGCAGGTTGCACATGCCAAACTCGTCGGCGATGATCGGATAGCTCTTTTTCATCTCAGTCGATACGCGGCGCATGGCTTGGTCGAGTCCCAACCCAGCCTCAACACACACGACCATCAAGTCGAGCGCATCGGGAAGCCCGTAGAAAATTTGTTTCTTTCGACGTTTGCTAAGTTGGCTCAGAATTAGGATGGGTAAGTAGAACCCAACCGCGCCGACCATAAATGTACGCAGCGCGGCGGCGCTTGTAAAACCGTAGAGTAACAATGACCCGCCTCCGCCGACGGCCAGAAACGCCAGCGCGACAATCGCGCGAAGCGCTAGGTAGGTAATCGGAGCCGTTTCGCTGCGGAAGCCTGCTTCGACGAGCGACTGACGGAGCTTGCTCATGTCCCGTTCGTTGGTGGGAGTCAACGACTTGGCTAAAGCGGGCGCTGAGCGCTGTAGGGCTCGCGAAAACGCCTCAGACTTTTTAGCATCGCGGTCATCTCCTTTGCGAGCCCGTGGGTCGCTCAGCTCAGTCAGACGCTGTTCGGCTCGCTCGTCGCCAGCCACGAAGAAATAGCTGAGCGCCAACCAAATAATTGCTCCGAAGGCAATGAATACGGCGACTGGCAATATGACAGCGTTGGAGAGCAAATCACCCGGCAACATAGCTTAGACCTTGATGTTAATGATCTTGCGAATAACAACTGCACCCAGGAACTGCATAACTAAAGCCACGCCGGCTAACATACGCCCAGTTTCATCGCGCATCAGAACCATTGCGTATTCGTAGTTGAGATACAGCATGGTGACGAATAGTGTGGGTGGTAGGGCTAGCAGTACCACGCCCGAAAGTCGGCCTTCACCGGTCAGGGCTTGGATGGCGCCAGCCAACTTGAAGCGTTCGCGGATTAGATGGCCAATCTTGTCTAAAATTTCCGCCAAGTCACCGCCAGTTTGTCGCTGGAGCATTACGGCCGTGGCGAAAAAGCTAAGGTCCATATTGGGAACTCGCACGGTCATGCCTTCCAGGGCTTCTTCGAGTGGTATACCTAGGTTTTGCTCTTCGAAGGCCCGTCCGAACTCGCGTCCAATTGGCTCCTGCATTTCCGAAGAGATCAAACCAAATCCAGCAGCCAAGGAATGTCCAGCCCGCAGGGAGCGGCTTAGTAACTCGAGGGCTTCGGGCAATTGTTGATTGAATCTAGCGATACGTCGTTTGCGTTTGTTCATCAGCCACATTAGCGGCATGAAGCCAGTCACCCCTGCGAACAAAGGCAGCAGATACTTAGGCGTAGGAGTCACCACACAAATGGTGGCGCCCACCGCTGCGCTGAGCACACAGATCGTAAGGAACTTCGAGCCGGACATGCGCACGTCGGCTTGGTCCATCATGTTCGCAATATTGCCGAACTTCAGGAGCAATTGGTCAGCCAGCGTTTTCGTATCATTGAGCGAACTGCTGGTGAGTAGGCTGGCTTCCTCGCGTTCTCCAGGTGCTCGCTTGGCACCCGTAAGCACAGAAAGTCGATCCTCGGCCGTATTGTCGCTCGGCGGTCGCAATGCCAGAGCGACACTACCAATGAGGGCGGTCACTCCAATACCAACTGCGATGGTGATGATGATGGATAGCATGTGAAGACTCGTTCGATTAGTTCAGTATGTTAGCGGCCGAGCTGTAAGGTTAAGCGTCCATAATTTTTCGCTGACGGAATGCGCTGGCGGGCAGACGCACACCGGCAGCTTCCAAACGATGCATAAAGCTTGGACGAACTCCGGTGCATTCGAAGTGTCCGTGCGCGCGACCGTCGGCATCGACGCCTGTCGTGATAAATTTGAAAATGTCCTGCATCACAACCGTGTCCTGCTCCATACCTGTGATTTCGGTGATGTGCGTGACCCGTCGCGGACCACCTTGAAGGCGGTTTGCCTGGATGATCACATTAACCGCACTGGACAGTTGTTGACGAATCGCTTTGATCGGCAGGTCATATCCGGCCATCATGACCAGCGTTTCCAGTCGAGCCACTCCGTCGCGAGGATTGTTGGCGTGAATCGTCGTCAACGAACCGTCGTGGCCCGTGTTCATGGCTTGTAGCATATCGAGGGTCTCGCCACCTCGACACTCGCCGATGATGATGCGTTCTGGCCGCATACGCAGTGCGTTTTTGACGAGGTCGGTTGCGGTGACCGCACCATTGCCCTCGATGTTTTTGGGTCGAGTCTCTAAGCGGACCACGTGGTCCTGCTGCAGTTGTAGCTCGGCTGCGTCCTCGATCGTGACGATGCGCTGATCGTTAGGGATAAAGCTACTCAGCGTGTTCAGCAGCGTGGTCTTTCCCGAACCTGTACCGCCACAGATGATCATGTTGAGACGAGCTTTGATGCAGCCTTCCAGCAGCATCACCATCTCGGGAGTCAGGGCTTTGTAGTTCAGCAGATCTTCGAGCTTGAGCGGATTGGAACCGAAGCGACGAATGGAAACACAGGCTCCGTCCAAGGCTAGCGGAGGGATGATTGCGTTGACTCGTGAGCCGTCTTCAAGTCGCGCATCGACCATCGGCGAAGTTTCATCGACCCGTCTTCCGACTTTGGAAACAATTCGGTCGATGATCTGCATGAGGTGCGTGTTATCGCGAAATTCGACATCGGTCTTTTCCAACCGTCCACGACGTTCGACAAAGATATTCTTAGGACCGTTGATCATAATGTCGCTGATCGACGAGTCTTTGAGCAAAAACTCCAGTGGTCCCAGGCCAAACGTTTCATCGAGAACCTCTTCGATGATTCGATCGCGTTCCGTTCTATTGAGGAGCGTGTTTTCTGCGTCGCAAAGATGCTCGACCACCAAGCGAATCTCGCGGCGAAGCTGCTCGCCTTTCATATCGCCAATGCGGCTGAGGTCGAGTTTGTCGACTAGCTTGTTATGAATCCGTCGCTTAACTTGATCAAACTCATCAGCTTTGTTCTGTTCTGGCGTGCGCAGCGGTTGATTGAGCGTCTTCATACAAGCGAGATCCTAGCAAGGCATGAACGATAGGTTTCAGCAAAAGCCAGCCCAGGGCTGACAGAGTTTGGGAAACTTGCTGTGAAAACCTACATTACGCTTTGCGTTTGTCTCGCCACGTAGGCAAAGTTTAACGAAAAAGTGTCACTTTGCCGGTTCGGGCGCCTTATCGGAACTCCTGCCAAATCGATCCGCCAGGTAGACCTTGGCCGTATCAACCATATAACCCTCATCACCGCTACTTAGACTCTTCTTCAAATACACGACGGCCTGCTCTTTGTCGCCGAGCGAATCAAAATAGAGACCGACGTAGAGGGCCGCGTAGAACTGAGCCCGTTTACGCGCGTCGCCTGTCAAGGTGTCGGCTTCTGCCGCTGCGATTACCTGAGCCGGCTCCATTTTGCCTTGCAACATCTGCAAGATGCTCATCATCGGCTCGCGTCCATCGCCTCGGCTGGGGATTACCGTCTCGCGGGCGGCTGCCAGTCCCTTCGTCTTGGCGATGCACAGAAAGTACCAAGCCGAGTTTTCGACGTCATCGGGGTTCACGTCATGATGCTCCTTGAACTGCTCCGCCCCCGCTTCGAAATTTCCACACGTGCACAGCGCGATCCCGCGCTGCCAATTCTCTGGGGCTTGCTCTGGCACGAGCTCGACGACTCGATCGAACAGGGGTAGGCTGTCGGGCGCATGGCCCGACAAATAGAGTATCTCTGCGGCTCGCTGCAGTACGAAGGGCGTGTCTTGAGCCAGCTTGCCCGCTTGAGCCGCTTTGTCCGCAGCGACCTGGTAGTCTTTCTCCGCAAACGCACTATCCGCCTGCCGTATCAGCCGAACCGCTTCGGACAATTTTGCGTCTTGAGCCTGCGTGCAGCCCGAGAAACTCAATAACCATATTAACAGGGGCCAGAACTTTCGTTCGCGCCCGCTGCTGCTTGCGGAACGAGCCTGTCGCGGGTAACGTGCAATCATCTGTAAAGCTCCCTTGCGAATGTGAATAAGGTACTGTGAATTGTGAATAAGTTACTGTGAATAAGGTTCATCGAATAAGGTTCATCGTTGCATGACAAACAAGCGAATCCTGATCCGCGGCGCCGCAGCAGTTTTGCCAAGCGGTCTCGCCCGCACCAACATCTTAATCGACTCAGGCAAGATTATCGCCGTGGACGCGAGCTCAAATGCCGCTGCCGACGAAATCATTGATGCCAGCGGCCTGGTCCTGTTGCCCGGCGCTATCGACGACCAAGTTCACTTTCGCGAGCCGGGCTTGACACACAAAGAGGACATCGAAACGGGTAGTCTCGGCTGTGCGGCCGGTGGCATCACTACTTTTTTGGAAATGCCCAACACAAATCCTACCACGACCACCTGCGAAGCGCTGCGATGGAAGTACCATCGGGCTGCTCAAGTCAGCCGCGTGAATTTTGGGTTTTATGTTGGCGCTACCGAATTCAATATCGAGGAGCTACAAAAGGCCAGCACGCTTGCACCAGGGATCAAGATCTTTATTGGCTCCAGCACTGGCGATCTATTGGTGGACGAACAATCAGCACTCGAGCGGATTTTTGCGGAAACCACTCTGCCCATCTGCGCGCACTGCGAAGACGAAACTACAGTCCGCGCCAATCGAGCCGCTCTGGGCGACGAGCTGACCATTCACGACCATTCGAGGATTCGCGATGCCCAAGCCGCCTTGATCGCCACGCGGCGAGCAATCGACTTGGCGCAGCGTCACCAACATCGCTTCCATGTCTTGCATGTTAGCACGGCCGCAGAAATACCTGCCGTTGCAGAAGGCGGAAAATACATTACCGCCGAAGTCTGTCCACACCATTTGTTCTTCTCGACCGCCGACTACGATCGGCTTGGCAGCTTGATACAGATGAACCCATCCGTCAAAGCGCCCGACGATGCCCTCCAGCTCTGGGATGCGCTGACGGCTGGTAAAATTCAGGTAGTCGCCACCGACCACGCACCTCACACTCTGCAAGAGAAATCAGCGAGTTATCCCAAATCGCCTAGCGGTCTACCGGCGGTGGAGAATTGCATGGCCCTGTTCTTGAATCAAGCCAACTTGGGCAAGTGCGACCTGACGCAGATCGCTAGTTGGATGAGCGATGCTCCCGCGAGAATCTGGGGATTGGTCGGCAAGGGCCGCATCGCCGTAGGCTACGATGCCGACTTGGTACTTGTTGACATGCAGCGCGAGAAAACCATTCGCAACTCGGAACAGTTGACGCGTAGCGGCTGGAGTCCTTGGGCGGGCGAGACACTCAGAGGCTGGCCCGTGCGTACCCTGGTAGGCGGCGAAACCGTTTTCAGAGATGGCCACGTTGACAAGTTCTTGCGTGGTAGGGCTGTCGTTTGCGATCACGCACGGGGCGGCTTCTGGAGCACGCGCGATGGAATCGGCCTGTGAACTGGCTTCCCGCATCACTCACACCTATGCAATGCGGACTGTTGCTCATTGGCGCGGCTGGCATTGGCTTTTCCAAGAGCGGATTTGCTGGCGTCAGTATGCTGCACGTCATCATCTTCGCCTTCGTGTTCGGTGCCAGAGCCTCCACCGGTATCTTGCTACCGATGTTGGTATTTGGTGATTGCTGCGCGATCTGGTTCTTCGGAAAAAAAGTACAGTGGCCGGTCGTGCGACGCCTGTTGCCACCCGCACTCATTGGAGTCGTTTTGGGCACGATCTTGATGGGACGACTGGATGAAGCGGCCTTCAAACCGCTCGTCGGGACAATCATCCTAGCACTTACAGCCCTACAAATACTGCGTGTTTGGCGCCCGCATGCCTTCGAGGAAATCCCACATTCGACTTGGTTCGCGTGGACGCTAGGACTGCTGGCGGGCATCACCACGATGCTGGCCAACGCGGCGGGCCCCGTCATCGCACTCTATCTGCTGGCCGTTGCCTTGCCGAAATTGCAATTGGTTGGGACCAGCGCCTGGTTCTTCTTGGTACTTAATATTTTCAAGCTACCGTTTAGTTTCGCGCTGGGCCTGATCGACCTCAGCTCACTGGCCATCAATGCCATCTTTGCGCCGGGCATTCTCTTGGGCATGTTCGCCGGGAAATGGCTCGTACATCGCATACCGCAGAAACTATTTGATAGTTTCCTGCTGGTGTTCACGGCCGCCGCCGCCCTACGCTTAATCGGCTTGTTCTAGTTGGACAGCGCCAAGCTGTGCTGGAGTCTAGGTTTTAGCGGATTTTGAGGAGATTGAGATCCAAAGCTCTCTGGAGGCTGTACCCCAACAAGCAGACTATATTGCAACGGCACAGCCAAAAAATTTCTGTCGGTCGAAATGGCGCCGTCGCACTAGGCGCGACAGCTTCCATCCGCAAGCGCTGCAACCATGGCCATGGCCTCGCGCATGGCGACGAGGTCGATCGCATGGACGTCGATTGGCTTGCCCAGATCTTCGATTAATGTGATGGTTAGTTCGCCACCTAGGTGCTGACGAAACTCTTCGAGTCCATCAAAGATGATTTCTTCGCACAACGCCGAACTCCAGATTGGTAGCTTCAGTCCTTGAAGCGTCGCCAGCGTTTGTTCGGCGATATTTAAAGGTAGACCATGCCGTAAGTGGGAATAGGCAACATCCACGGCCACTCCGATGGACACTGCCTCACCGTGCTTAAGGCCGTAATTGGTAATAGCTTCCATTTTGTGCGCCGACCAGTGACCGAAATCGAGCGGACGGGCTTGCTGCAATTCGAAAGGATCTCCCTGCCGCGTGATATGCCAGAGGTGCAACAGCACGGATCGCCTCAACGCCTGCCGCGTTTGCGGCTGCTGGCGCTCGGCAATAGCCTCGGCCGAGTGCGAAAGGAAGTGGAAGAACTCAGGATCCTTAAGCAGCGCGACTTTGACGGCCTCCGAAAAACCGCAACAAAAATCTCGATCGCTCAGTCCACTGAGTAAATGTTCGTCGTTGACCACACCCCAGGGCGAAGCAAACGTGCCCTTCCAATTCTTCTTGCCAAACCAATTGACCGCGTTTTTGACTCCCACGCCCGAGTCGGCTTGAGCCAGCGTGGTGGTAGGCAATCGAATCAATCGAATGCCGCGATGTGCGATCGCAGCCGCATAGCCGACGGTATCCAGCACCGCACCACCGCCGATCGCCAGCACATAGCTACGTCGATCCAAATCTTCGCGATGGAACGTCGAAAGCAATTGATCGACGATCGCTAAATCGTTTTTGACGGTTTCGCCACCAGGTAGCATTTCAACGTCGCCGACCAGTTCGACACCTTGTGCGGCATCGAGTCGGGCCGCAATGCGGTCGCAGAGTCGGCCGTCCCAGGCAACTAGGCCTTCATCGATCCACACTTGCACTCGCGCAACATCGTAGGAGCTCGGCTCTAAAAGGCCGACGAGCATCGGGAAATCCGCGCCGAAGCAATCGCGGGTAAATCGCAGCCGATGGACCAACGGTACCGAAAATTCAATGTCATATCGGTTTTGATCAGCCGCTTGGCCGAAAAGATCGCTCATCGAAGCAAATATCTCTAGGCGGGAGAGGAAGCCAGCCGGCTTTTCAGAAGCCGCTATTGCTGTGCTCTAAAATTAACGGTTCTCGAATTCAACTGAGATCTATCATAACTGGGCAACTTGGCGTGCGGCACCCTTCGTAGGTACAGAATTTGGACACAAATCCTCGTTTTAGGGTGCTGCAATAACTGACAAAACGCTAAAGTCTTCCAAGTCCCCCGCCTCCCGAACACTCGAACGCTTTGGAACCAGCAGAATGCGAACACACGGGCCTTGGCAGATCAATGATTCGCGAGAAGTCTATCGCGACGCCTGGATCGATGTTCGCTTGGATGATGTCACGCGCCCTGACGGATTGCCGGGCACCTACACGACGGTTCGTTTAAAGTCGGGAATATGCGTAATTGCAGTGGACGAAGAACAACAAGTACATTTGACCAGGGAGTTCCACTATGCAGTCGGGCGAACAACCCTGGAGGGTGTCAGCGGCGGTATCGAACCCAATGAGTCCTCGCTCCTATCCGCCCAACGCGAGCTGGCAGAGGAACTGGGCTTGTTGGCTGCCAAGTGGACGCGGCTGGGGCAAGTCGATCCTTTTACAGCGGCAATTTTGTCGACCGTCGATCTCTATTTGGCCCAAGATTTATCCGTCTGTGCGGCCGCACCCGAAGGGACTGAGCAAATCGAACACGTCGTCATGCCCTTGCAGCAAGCCGTAGAATCGGTCCGGCACGGCGAGATTACGCACGCCCCGACCTGCGTCGCTCTGCTACGCATTGCGCTGGAGTTGCCGTCTGGCGATTAAGACCAGAGTTCGGCCTGAGGACCAAGCAATAGTGCGACTGGCGGCACTTCCTACTGGCTCGGTCCGTTAGGGAAAGCACCGATCATATTGAATCAGCAATTTTGGATTGCCACGTAAGCGAACGCGAAATGTCATTAGCAGCCAGACGATGCTGACCTCATCCAACCCAACGCAAGTTGGGGCCTCTAACGACTGCACTTAGGACGCGGGACCAAGCTAGCATCCGCTGGGCTTGTCAGACATTACAGCTTTCTCACACAGAATATCTTCTCGAATTCGCAGGATTGATTGGACTGAAATAACTGATGCAATTAGTCAAGGCCCATAGCGCTGGACGATAAATTAATTGGACAGCGCCAAGCCTAAAAGACGGCCTAGACTCCAGCGCAAGCCTGGCGCTGTCCAGTGATGCGGTGTTAATTCTGGCGGAATATTGTGCAGAGCGAGGTGGCAAATGTTCAGAAGCTTAATGTGGCGACGACTGGCTCCAGTTTGGCTCGCATTTGCCTGGGCCTGGGTACTCGCTGAGGCTACGTTTGCCGACGGCATCCTGCGGGATGGCATTGGTGCGATTTCAACCGGTCGCGGCGGTACGAACCTGGGTTTCGCAGACAATGGGAATATCATTCTCGATAACCCAGGCGCACTCACCAACATCGAGGGATCTGGTTTGGCAGAAGTCGGGTTGGATATTTTCTTCCCTGATTTTGCCTACAGCGATCCAGACAATGCCCGGGTTAGTTCTTCCAATAACCCATTTCCGATGGGGCAAGCTTCTTTTATTCAGAAGTCATCCGACGGAATTTTTGCCTGGGGCTTAGGGGCCTTTTCGCACGCCGGCTTCTCGACCCAATATGAGTTGAATGGACCCTTTCCACTGGTAGGCCCGCAGAACTATAAGTCTCTAGGTGCACTGATGAGAATCCTGCCCAGCCTATCTGTTGCGCTCACTCCGGAGTGGTCCGTGGGTGCAACTCTTGGTGTGGCAGTAAGCCATACGGAACTAGAGGGCCCACTATTCACGCAGTACCCAACTCCATTCCGTGGCACGCCAACCATTGCCGATCTTCAAGCCACCGGAGCTGGTCTGAGTTGGTCGATCGGTAGTCAATTACTTCTGGGTCCGAACACCACGGTGGGCGCTTCGTTTCAAGCGGAGACGCATATCAAAGCCGATGGTTCGGCGCGACTGTTCATTCCAGGCCTGGGCGAGTCGAATTTCGATTTGGATTTAGAAACACAGTGGCCAAGTACGCTGGGTATTGGAATCGCCCACAAGCTCGGGCCGGAAACCGTGTTATCGAGCGACTTGATTTGGACCCAATGGTCTAAATCCAATCAAGCCTACGACATGTTGCTTAGCAATCCTTCGAACCCTATTTTTCAAGCCGTACTTGGCAACTCGCTACCCGAGCGTTTTCCATTGGAATGGCGCGATAGCCTCGCGGTAAGACTGGGACTCCAGCACGCGCTGGGCCGCAGCCACATTCTCCGTACCGGATATGTCTACCATCCCAATGTCATCCCTGACGAAACATTGACTCCCTACATTCAGGCCATCGTCGAGCACTCGCTTTCGTGCGGTTACGGCTGGAGAACGAAGGACTACGGGATCGACCTAGGTTATCAGTATATGTTCGGTCCCGACCAAACCGTAGGCAGCAGCAGTTTTGTGGGCGGCGACTTTGAAGGTTCAACATCGTCTGTTTCCGCACATTGGTTCCTTGCCAGCCTAATCCGTCAATTCTGATACCCTAGTAATCTGTGAATCAGAACACTACTACTAGGAAACTCCGGTGCGAACACTTTGCCAATCAATCTTAGCTGGTCCGATCTGTGTACTGGTTAGCTGGCTGGTGGCCGGCGGTGCATGCGCTCAGCAACTGCCCAATATCGTCATTATCTACGCGGATGATTTAGGGTACGGCGACCTTTCGACTTACAATCCCAACGCCGCTTACCAGACACCACGGCTAGATAGAATGGCCGCGGAGGGAATTCGATTCACCGACGCACACAGCCCAGCTACCATCTGCTCGCCGTCCCGCTACGGGCTTTTATCCGGCAATTTGGTTTGCCGCACGGGCAGGCGGCCGACTGCCTTTGAGGGTCCCGGCGGACCGAGCTACCTGGCACCCGGCAAGCTGACAATCGCGGAAATGTTGAAAAGCAAAGGCTACCGCACGGGTGTTTTCGGCAAATGGCATCTGGGGCTGACTTGGTTGGATAGCTCAGGCAAACAACTCGGCGGTGGCTTCGACAATGCGCTGCTCATTGACTATGAAAAAAGCACGCCGCTCGTCGATGGTCCCAACCAACGCGGCTTTGATGAATCGTACATTACCCCGAATTGTCCAACCACAGATCCGCTGTACGTGTACATTGAAAACGGCAGGGTCGACGTTCCAGCCAGCCAACGACACCAGCCCCAGACGCTCCCCAATCCGGGCGGCAAGTGGCGTTGGGATAACGATGAAGGTTGGATGTCACCTGGCTATCGTTTTGTCGACGCGGATCTTCTATTCTTCGATAAGACAATGCAGTTCATCAGGGAACATCGCCAACACACTCCCCAACAACCGTTCTTTGCGATTCTGTCGACTCAAATCGCACACGCACCGGTTCTACCGGCAGAGGAATTTAGCGGTGCCACGCAAGCCGGTGCTCGGGGTGATTTTGTCTACGAGTTGGATGTGCTCACTGGGCGTCTACTGGACGCACTCGAGCAACTAGGCATTGATGAGAACACTCTGGTGCTTTTCAATTCCGACAATGGTCCTGAGACGCTACACACGCATTGGATGCGTGTCGACCACGATCATGACGCAGCTGGGGGAATGCGCGGCATGAAGCGCGATGGGTGGGAAGGCGGACATCGACTTCCGTTCATAGCGCGATGGCCTGGACACATTCCGTCTGGACAAGTCAGTCGACAAATGATCAACACGACCGACATCTTTGCCACGGTAGCATCGCTAGTTGGCTATGCCTTGCCCGACGACGCGGCAGTTGATAGTTTCGATATGCTACCTGCCCTACTAGGACTCGCCGGCGATAGCCCATCGATTCGACCTCACATGCTGACGCAAAGTTTTCGTGGAGAATTCCAGCTCCGCCAAGGCGATTGGAAATACTTGGATCACACTGGCTCAGGAGGTAATAATTACGAACAAGGCATTTTGCGGCAGTATGCATTGCCTAAGCTGGATCCGGAGGCGCCAGGTCAACTGTATGATCTGGCCACTGATCCTCAAGAAGCCAATAACCTATACTTCACTCAAACGAACCAGCGGCAGCAGATGCAGGAACTGCTGTTGAAATTGACTCAGCCTGAAGGCGGGCGCACCGCCCCGACTGGTCGCCAACCGCTGGGTATCGATCACCTACCTTAAGTCAGCCCATGCACCGCCACCGAACCTCCCAAACTCTGCTTGCCATCCTGTTCGCTGGGGCGGTGTTCTGCATCGAAGTGAATTTCTTATTCGCGCAAACGCTCCGCGAACAACTTAAATCCGAATCGACTCAGTCCCTGGCATCCGAAGCGCGGAGCCACGGAAATGCAATTCGCGGCGCGATTTTGTTTACGAGCCCCGCCCTGGCATGTTCGAAGTGCCATGGCGCCGCCTCTATGGACTTAGTGGGCCCAGATCTGAATCGGCTAGCTAAAGATACAACCGACACCCACTTAGTTGAATCGCTCTTGGAGCCTTCGAAAAAGATCAGCGAAGGTTTTGCCATGACGCAATTGCTGACCGAGGATGGCAGTGTCATCGTTGGGCGATTGCTCAACGAATCTGATGCCGACTTGGTTTTGCGTGGTGCGACTGGGGCAAGCGAATTCATCCGAGTTGCAAAGGTCAATATCGCAGAGCGGAAAATGAGTACGACGTCGGCCATGCCCGATAATCTCATCGATCCATTGAAAGACCGTGGCGAATTCTTAGATTTGGTGCAGTACGTGATGCAGCTTGTCGAACGCCAGCCTGACAGCCGTACCATGCCGCAGACTGAGGGCGGACAATCGATCTCTCCCACTCTCCAAGGTTTGGTTTGGTTGAAGGAATACAACTGTGGGGCTTGCCACGACGGACTGCCGAAGAACTTGCTGACTTCGAAACAGGCGCCCGACTTGACATGGTCGGGCGGAGCAATCAACCCCCAGCACATCCTGCAATACTTGATCGATCCGATCGCCACCAAGCCCGGAACGACGATGCCCGACATGCTGGCAGGTCTAGATGCAGACTTGCGGCAGACTGCGGCGACGGAGCTAACACATTACATCGTCTCTCTGGCAAGTTCCGAGAGTTTAGAACTCGATAAGAATACCAGCCCGACGGGCGAAGCCGTTGCAAGCACCTCTGACTCGGAGCGTACGTCTGGCTCCGATACCCAAACTGCCGACAGCGAATCAACCGCGCGTGGCCGAGAACTGTTCCACACGGTCGGATGCGTCGCATGCCACGCACCGCGGAGTAAACTGAACGCGGAATCAGAGCTTGCAGACTCAGTGCCGCTGGGGCCCATCGATCAAAAGTACCGTGTGCAGTCGCTGAGTAAATTCCTGGAAGATCCGCATCGCGTCCGCCCCTCCGGTCGGATGCCCAGTCTTGGACTCAGCCATTGGGAAGCCGTCGATATTGCCAACTATCTATGCAGTCCTACGTCGGAAGAGTCGGTCGCCGACTTCCGTCTCAATGCCGAGCTGGTGGCGAGAGGAAAGGCCCGGTTTGTCGAGCTCAGGTGTACGAGTTGCCACGGCCAGTCCACTGGCGAAACACGCTACCTATCCATCCAGCCCACCCGGCAGGATCGCGGCTGCCTCTCAGTACAACGCGGTGTATGGCCGCGTTTTGATTTGTCCGAACAACAGCGGCAGGCGATCCGTTTGGCACTCACACAGCCCCACACGCCTCTAAGCGACGATCAAGAAATATCTCTCTCGCTGACTGCGTTTCGCTGCTTGAATTGCCACACGCGCAACGCATACGGAGGTGTCTCCGCCGAGCGCAGCCCACATTTCCAAACCTCCAATCCGAACCTAGGCCCCCAAGGCTATCTTCCGCCAACGTTGACTGATGTGGGTGCCAAGTTGAATGGGAAATGGCTGCGAGAGGTACTCATAAGTGGACGCTCGATTCGGCCCTACGTAAAGACTCGCATGCCGCAGTTCGGAACTGACAATGTAGCCCATCTGGTCGATCTATTCGCGCGCGTCGACAACCTGCCGGAAATCGCGCCCGGTAATGTAGATGATCCCGGTAGTGTAGACGAGCCAGCGCAGGCAACTAAGATCGGCGCAAAGCTGGTTGGAACCGATGGCCTGAACTGTATCGCCTGCCATACCTTTCAACTCAAAGAAGCCGCCAACATGCCCGCCGTCGATTTGACTGAGATGGCGGAGCGGCTACAGAAAAATTGGTTCTACCACTACATGCTGGCACCGCAAAAGTTGAGCCCGCATACGGTTATGCCCACGTTCTGGCCCGGTGGCCAGTCGATGCGGAAGGATATCTTGGATGGGAACACCACTGCGCAGATCGAGGCGCTGTGGCAGTATTTACTGGACGGTCGCCAAGCCGCAGTGCCACGTGGCTTGATCCAAGAGCCCATTCGATTACTCGCCACTGGTGAAGCCGTCATGCTGCGACGCAGCTATCCGGAGATTGGTAAACGCGGCATAGGAGTCGGCTATGTTGGCGGCGTGAACATTGCCTTCGACGCAGAGCAAATGCGCTTAGCCACAATTTGGAAAGGGCCGTTTGCGGATCCTGCCGGTGTGTGGCGTAGTCAAGGTCATGGCACCGTGCGTCCACTGGGAGATCAAGTAATTCAGTTTCCCAAAGGCCCCGAGCTGGACAACGCTACATCCGCCTGGATCGTCGACGACGGGCGACCGCCCCAGCATCAGTTCCAGGGCTATTCACTAGATGATCAACAACGCCCGACATTCCGCTACGCCTTTGGTACGGTCGAGGTCGAAGACTACTTTGTCGATGCAATTGATGCCGCCAGTGGTCAGCCGATCCTGCGCCGCAAGTTGACTTTGGTTGGAATCAGCGACGAACTTTCTGTGTCCTTTCGCATCGCAGTCGGCAAAGTCATTCAGACGCTCGACGAAGGGACCTATCTGATTGACCAGAATTTGAAAATTCGCGTTGCAGGGACTCATCGAGCTGAAGTGGTCCAGCGCGGCGATGACTCTGAATTGCGAGTCCCACTCACGACAACCGGACCCCGCAGCACTTTAACTCTTGAATATGTCTGGTGAAGTTCGATGACACGCATGATCGTCATAGTTTGGATGCTGGTGGTGGCTGTTGCCCAGACCCGCGCTGAGACGCTGGGTGAATACTGGGGGACCGCCGAGCGTGAAGCCAAGTACTACCGCATCGTGGAGATACCAATCCCCAGCACGCTAGCGCTCGAAGCAGGATGTTTCGAAGTGATGCCCGACTCTCGACTGGCGATTGGTACGCGTCGTGGCGATTTGTACCTGGTCAGCGGAGCCTTCGACGAAAACCCTCAGCCTAAGTTTTCGCTGTTTGCTTCTGGCTTGGATGAATTGATGGGAATGTCGTACCGCGACGGAGCCTTTACTGTCACCCAACAAACCGAGATCACCCGCGTTACCGATACCGATCGAGACGGACGAGCCGATGACTTTAGAACGCTTAGCGACGTTTGGGGATTCCGCAACTATCACGAATTTGCCTTCGGCTCCAAACCCGATGCGGAGGGTAACACCTGGGTCGCATTGTGTTTGTCGGAGTCCTACAATTCCAAAGTACCCTTCCGCGGTTGGTGCCTGAAAGTTACGCCTGAAGGCAAGACGATTCCCGTGTGCAGCGGCATCCGCAGCCCCTGCGGCATTGGGGCCAACGAGCATGGAGTCATGTTCTATGCCGAGAGCCAGGGCCCCTGGAATGGATCGTGCTCCCTAAAAGTACTACAGCCCAGTGGATTTATGGGCCATCCCATTAGTTTCAACTGGTATCCCCAGGCGAACGAAATGAGCGGCGGGCTGCTGGGTCCGCCGCCTGTGATTCCCAACACGCCCTCGCGGTTGGAAATCGAACGGCAGCGTGTCGAGGAATTAGTGCCCTACGCGGTGGTGTTTCCGTATATCAAAATGGGGCGATCGATTTCAGGATTTGTAGTCGACCGAACGGGCGGCAAGTTCGGACCCTTCGAGAATCAGATCTTTGTAAGCGACTTCAGTCTGAGCGTTGTCATGCGGGCGACAACCGAGCAAATCAATGGTGTGTGGCAAGGTGCCTGTTACCCCTTCCGCGAAGGTCTCGCCACCGGATTGCTGGCGTGCGAATTCACTCCGCAAGGCGACTTGATGGTGGGTGGTACCAATCGTGGCTGGCCGGTTCGCGGACCGCGGGCTTATGCTTTGCAGCGACTGGATTGGACCGGTGTGGTTCCCTTTGAGATCAAGGAAATCAATGCACGCCCGGGCGGCTTCGCCATCACTTTCACTCAGCCAGTTGATCGAGACCTAGCTTCGCGCCCTGAGTCGTATGCTTTGACGACCTACACACACATCTATCGACAAGCGTACGGCAGCCCAGAGGTCGATCATACGCGCCCCACAGTCATGCGCGTCGAAGTTTCCGAAGACGCACTGCAGGTAAATTTACAAATCGATGGGTTAGTGCAAGGCCACGTGCATGACTTCGACCTGCAAGCCATGCGGTCTCAGCTTCAAGAGTCACTCGTCCATGCCAACGCCTACTACACGCTCAACGAAATCCCTCGCGAATAAATTCGAAGAGATCGCAATATAAAGAGGCTCTTCGGAAGAATTAGTGGGTGGTCTGAGCGGTTTCTGAAGGCCGGAGGGAGTGAGCACCTCGGGAATCGGAACCATAAAGCCTACAGCGAAACGAGATAGAGAAAACGTAGCATCCGGCGGCAGTTTGACGAAGATGAGTTTGCCAACTTGCCTTCCTCCAAACCGAAATCCCCAGGACGCAACTTAAAACTAACTTCAATCACGTCGTAGCTTACAAGCCGTTTGTAGTCCATAAATTGGAATTGATTGGTGAAATGCCAAGCGATGTCGTATCAAAGTGGAACGGGTGCCATGGTCCGATGGCAACAGCCCGTTGACGACCGAGCTCCAATGGTTCCTGGCTGGCTGGGCTCGGCGGATGAGTTGGAAAGAGCTCTCTGCCTGTTTTCACGTGAGCCGAGATCACGTCTATAACTCAGTAAAACACGCTGTTTCCTGGAGATTGGCTCATCGAGACCTCAGTGGCATTGAGTCCATTGGCGTCGACGAGGTTCAGTGGCATCGCGGCCACAAGTATCAAACATTGGTGTATCAGATCGATGCAGGTCGCAAGCGGCTGCAATGGCTTGGCCCCGATCGTACAGCCAAAACATGGCTTCGATTTTTTCGTTTCCTTAGTGCGAGCTGCTGAAGTTAAACAATTCAAAGCAGATGGTTGCGAACCGGTTCTCAAGCGAGGTCGCTGACTGCTACTGAAGCGTCCCGAGAACTTGACTGACAAGCAAACGGTCAAAATGAAAGAGTTACTTCAGTACAACCTCAAAAGCGTTCGCAGCTACTTGATGAAAGAAGATTTCCAGCAGTACACTTACGTCGCCCGAGTAGACCGCTTCCTCGACCAGTGGTGTACGAGAGCGATGCGTAGCAAGATTGAGCCGATGAAATCGGTGGCTTAGACATTCCGCGATCAACGAGAGCTAATGCTGAACTGGTTCCGCGCCGACGGACAACTTTCTTCGGCGGTTGTTGAGGGGTTTAACAGCAATCTAAAACTGATCACCAGAAAATCATGCGGCTTTCGAACCCAAGATGCCCACGAAAACGCTCTCTATCACAACTTGGGAGCACTTCCTGAACCAATTTTTACCCACAGATTCTTCTGACAAAGCCTTTATTTGCCAACTGATGAATGCCATCGCGATTTTGGTTGAAACACGATATCCGCTACTGTGGGTGCGTATGTCTAGTCGACAAACTTGAGTGTCCCCTGTTTCGCTGTCCCCTTCGCTGAGCCTAGCTCACGCACCGCATTGCAATAGGCTCAAAGTTTAACCCGGATCATTCATGACCCGCAGCCTCGGCAACAAAAAAACGCGGGTAAGGCGGCAGGGACACCCGCGAGATCAACTTACCCGCTGGCAAGCCTGGCGTTCGTTAATTGGAAGCAACCAATTCAATCTGTAGGTCCAATGTCCCGTCATCTGGAATGACAAACGACAAACCGTTATTTGGATTCTGATACTTGCTGGGCAGGTCGTTTCGAATTCCGAGTTGTGCTCCTTCACCTGCATGTAGGGCCCCCTCTCCTTTCAGATTAGTGCCACTTTCATCGGTAATCTCCACGGTTTTGGTAACAACCACTTTATACCCCCCCGGTACCGCACCCGTTTTGTACTCAAAGGCATCCAAACTAAACTCCCCTTCGCTATCGGATATGCCGTGCGCGGAGAATTCGCCGTTGTCGCCAATAAACACTATCGCTGCGCCCTCCACCGGTTCGCCGTTGAGCGTCACCACTCCCGAAGCGGGTACCGTGCGTGGACCGTCCGGTACATTTTCGCAGCCGGTAAACGAAACGCAGAACGCGGTAATTAACGTCAATATTCCAGTAATTCTTTTCATCATTGAATCCATATAAAATTAGTTTGAATGTTAGTTCGCGCACAAACATGCGCGAGTAACGGACACTGACAAGGTTGGTTCAAGCACAACCTAAAGCGGGCTGGAGATCATGCATCCCCAGCCCGATGTAGGCCATAGAGCAACGTGCCGAATAAACGACCGTGCGAAGATTACTGCGGAAGCTGAGCTACTTCGCCAGCGGCACGAGTTCCCAGGGCTCCCCATACGCCATACGGACTCGGGCCTCCATCATTTTCCGATGGCGCAACGATCCCGAGATTACCAGTATCGATATTCTCACTTACGAAATGGACGCTACCGTCGGACATGGCGCATTGCACGCCGCCGGTATGCTCGCTGGTCGGTGTCCAGATGCCAGGGCCATAGTGCCCTCCGGTGGCTTGCCAACGGTCCGAGGCGCCAATCAAACAAACCGCAGTGTTGGGAGGCAAGATGGTTGAGAAGGCATGGAAAAATGCCGCCCCATCCGCCCAGCGGTGCCCGGCTTGCGTGTCAGCGTTGAAACGGACGAACGTCGGGTTGTACTGATTGCCTGACCACAGCGACCGACACAGCAGCGGAACGTACGCATCCATGTCTCCAGCCGACCATGCCACCATGGCCTTGCCATTCCGCGATGAGGGAACACGACGCTCCGAAAAGGCCAGCGTATTGCTCGTTCCATCCGAAATAGCACCAATCTTGGTGTAGTCGTGGCGTCCAAAAATGCCTCGCGTACGAATCACCGGCTGCTGATACGACAAAGCAGTATTGTCGCGTTCCGCCTTGTCGGTCCAAGCCGAACGAGCGTAATTGTCACCGGCACAGAACGCATAACTGATCGTGCCTCGAGCAGTGCGATTGTTCGGGTCCCTTAACTGCCCCGAGCCTGGGTCACTAGGGCAGCTGTACATCGATAGATGCCCACCGTTGTTCTGGAACCAACCATGCCAGGGATTGCGCCTCTGATTGGCCTGAATCTGGTCCCACAAAGCATTCTGCTCCAGGAAGGGGAGCATCGTCGCAAAGCCACTCATCCGCATGCGCTGCAGCTGCGCGCGAATGGCCCCCGAACCAGCTTGTCGAGCCGGAAACGCGCGGTGCGCCGACTCGTAATTTAGCGCGGCCAGCCCCATCTGTTTTAAATTGTTACTGCACTGCATTCTGCGGGCTGCCTCGCGGGCTGCTTGCACGGCCGGGAGCAACAGCCCGACCAAGATGCCAATAATGGCAATGACTACTAGCAATTCCACCAAAGTAAAACCGCTGCGTCGCGTTTGCGACCTTAACATGGCACATACCTCCAGAAGAGTTTCTCGACTTATTACATGAACAAATCGACAGTAAACAGGACACTAACATTACTTTTTAGCAATGATAATGACGTCTGTCAATCCACCTGGGGGATAAAATACCGTTAAAGGTCGATAATTTCTCTGTATGCGACTCGAGTGGAACCAGCAGCTCGATACCTAGAAATCGAGCGAAAACGAAAAACTATCTGGAATGGCTGGCCCCAGGCCGAATAAACTTAAGAGGTAGTGCAGGGACGAGGTAGCGCAAGGACACTCCGCTTTCCCAGGTGGTTTTCTGGCCGCTCGAACAAGTACGTTTTCCCCGGGCACCCTCTTTGCTGCCAGCTTGGCAAGCCTAACCACTACCTCTGTACAACAATCTATAGTTAGCTTAAACCTTCGCGAAGTCTTGTCGCTTTGAAAGTGTTTTGTGAGAAAGCAATGCGAAGCGAGCTGTAGCAGCTTCCGAACAGAGCTAGTTCCATCTCGGCAATCAAGAATTCATTGGCATCGCGATAACTATCAAAAAACAGAGACAGCCGATGGCCGTTGTTGAGAAGCACAGCATTCTATTGACGGGCGCCACGGGATACATCGGTGGTCGATTGCTGCCAGTGCTAGAAGAGAACGGGTATTCAGTCCGCTGTTTGACGCGACGTGCAAGTTCGCTGGATGGCTCGGCTGGCAAACGGCGAGAGATTGTGGAGGGCAACGTCCTCGATCCCAACTCGCTTCAGCAAGCCATGGTCGATATCGACACCGCGTTCTACTTCGTGCATTCGATGGGCTCTACTGGTGATTTTGAAGAAGAAGATCGACGGGCTGCCGGGAATTTTGCTGCCGCAGCTAAATTGGCGGGTGTTAGGCGAATTATATATCTCGGAGGTCTGGGAAATCGCGATCGCAACTTGTCGAAACATTTGCGCAGCCGGCAGGAAACGGGGGATATTCTTCGCGTTTCTGGAATACAAGTCATCGAACTGCGGGCTTCGATTGTCATCGGCTCGGGCAGCCTGTCGTTCGAAATGGTTCGCGCGCTGACGGAGAGACTGCCCTTCATGATTTGTCCCAAGTGGGTTAGGGTGTTGGCCCAGCCGATTGCAATTGAAGATATGTTGAACTATCTCATCGAGTCGATCAAATTGCCAGGTAAGGAGTCCCAAGTTTTCGAAATTGGCGGGCCCGACCAGGTCACCTATGGACAGATCATGCAGGAGTATGCACGACAGCGAAAGCTCAGGCGCGTGATGATCCCTGTGCCGCTGTTGACACCCTATCTGTCAAGTTTATGGCTAGGTCTAGTCACCCCCCTTTACGCGCGTGTTGGTCGCAAGATGATCGACAGTATGAAGAACGCGACGGTTGTTTCGAACAATTTGGCGGAGACTACTTTTAAGGTTAAACCAAGGTCCGTTCCTGAGGCAATATCCAGAGCGTTGGTGAACGAAGAACGAGAATTCGCCGCAACTCGCTGGTCGGACTCGCTTTCATCAGCGGGCGAGCCGAACGCTTGGGGTGGCGTGAGATTTGGTTCACGGCTGGTCGATTCGCGGACCGCGACGATCGCAGCGGCACCGCACGTCGCGTTTGCTGCCATCCAACGCATTGGCGGCAAAAACGGTTGGTACTATGGAAATTGGATGTGGCGTCTGCGGGGCTTTCTCGATCTGCTGGTGGGCGGAGTTGGATTGCGTCGCGGTCGCCCCCACCCAACCGCGATCCGCGTAGGTGACGCCTTGGATTTCTGGAGGGTGGAGGCGTTTGAGGCCGATCATTTGCTGCGACTGCGGGCGGAGATGAAAGTACCCGGACGCGCCTGGCTGGAATTTGAGGTGAATGGCGATCAGTCGCAGAGTACCATCCGTCAAACAGCCAGTTTCGATCCCGTGGGCCTAGCAGGTATCGTCTACTGGTATGCACTTTCACCAGCCCACCATTTTGTATTTGGCGGCATGCTACGCAATTTGGTCAAGGCTGCTCGCGAAAATGAATGAAGGTCTCAACGACCCGAGTGTGTTCTTGGGTGGTTTCCCAGCCTACCTTTCTGAGCGAACGCGGATTTGTTCCAGTGGACGCCCACGCCTCGGGCGTAACCGCGTACTTTATTGGACACATCATGCATTGCGAAGCGACGAGAATCCGGCTCTGGACGTGGCAATTCATTTGGCTGACCGCCTTGAGTTGCCACTGCTCGTGTATCAGGGTCTTTCAGAAAATTACCGCTTTGCATCTGACAGGCATCACACTTTTATTCTTGAGGCTGCCAGGGACTTGCAGGCAAGCTACGCAAAGCTTGGGATCTCATTCGCGTTCCACCTTGAGCGACGCGCTGCAAGATTCCCACGTCTTGCCCAACTTGCACTTTCGTCAGCCGTTGTCGTCACTGAAGATTTTCCTTTGGAAGCCACCAGGCAATGGACCGATCGTCTTGTGCAAGCGAATTCCACAGTGGTCCTCGTGGATACTGCTTGTGTCGTTCCAACCCGGCTGGTTGGAATGGCCTACGATCGGGCCTTCGCATTCCGCGACGCCACGGCCAAGCTGTATCGCAGTCGAATCGACCTAGCTTGGCCAGAATCAAATATCAGCGTCCGCCCTGATGTTGAATTACCTTTTGAATCTTTGCAGCTAGCTCGTCATAGTTTGGCGATGCTTGTGTCTGAATGCGAAATCGATCACTCCATTGGGCCAGTTTTCGATACACGCGGTGGTTCCAGTGCGGGATATGAACGTTGGCAAGCGTTTCGAAAAGAGGGGCTTCGAAACTATTCAAAACGCCGAAATCAAATCGAGATCGATGGTGTGAGCCGCATGTCGGCCTACCTGCACTATGGAATGGTGTCGCCATTTCGCCTTGCCCGGGAAGCGTCCGCCGACCGCGCTGAAAAATTCTTGGATGAACTGTTGATTTGGAGAGAGCTTGCATATTCGTTCTGTTACTATCGCGACGACCTAGATTCCGTCATTAACCTACCGGCATGGGCAAACGCATCTTTGGCGCAGCATGAAGGCGACCCACGGACCGTGCTTTCCTGGGAATCTCTGGCTCGTGCACGTTCGGGTGAACGATTTTGGGATGCAGCCCAACGCAGCTTACTCAAGCATGGAGAGCTGCACAACAACATTCGCATGACCTGGGGAAAAGCGATTTTGGGGTGGTCGCGAAATCATCATCAAGCACTTGAACGCTTGATCGATCTCAATCATCGCTATGCGCTCGATGGTAGAGATCCTGCATCGTACGGTGGAATCCTTTGGTGCCTCGGGCAATTCGATCGTCCCTTTCTCCCCGAACAACCGGTTTTCGGGAAAATTCGTCCCCGACCAGTTCGCGATCATGAGAACAGATCGGACTTGGCCACTTATGAAAAAAGAGTCGATCGAGGGATTTTGACCCCGTTACCTCGCATCGCCTTGGTTGGAGCCGGATTGGGTGGACTGATGTGCAGCCGGATCTTACGAGATCACGGTTTGGAGGTGCAGTGTTTTGAGAAATCACAGCGGGCGGGCGGCAGGGTGTCCACGAGAAAGGCTGACGATGGCTGTCAATTCGATCATGGCGCACAATACTTTACGATTCGAGACCACAATCTGCAGCGTTACCTTGACTCTTGGCTAGCAGACAAGCATGTGGCCCTGTGGCAGGGACGAGTCGTTTCGATTGACGAGCCAGGCAAATTCAATGACTTGCCCGCAGTTCAGCGCTACGTTGGCACACCGACGATGGCATCGTTAGCGCTTCACTTGGCGAATGAAGTAGATATCCAGTTCGAAACCGAGGTTGAACGCGTCGTTGGAAGAGTCTCCAAATACCAACTATTCACAAGCGATGCTCGCGACTTGGGAGTCTTCGATACCGTACTTTGGAACTGCCCACCAGTTCAAACGGCAAAACAAGTCCCAACGGATTGCGCCTGGCAAGAGCGACTCGGCCAAGTCGACATGTTGCCCTGCTGGGCCGTCATGATCGCGATTGAGCGTCGCTGGGATATTCCCCTCGATGGTGCATTTGTCAATCATGGAATACTCAGTTGGATTGCGCGTGATTCCAGTAAACCAGCCCGCCCATCTCGCTTGGAGACGTGGGTATTGCATTCGACCGCTAGTTGGGCCAGCGAGAATCTGGAAGCAACTAATGAGCAAGTCGTTTTGATATTGCAAAGAGAGGCTGAACGAGTCACGGGAAGCCAGATGCCTCAACCCTGCCACGTCAAAGCTCAGCGCTGGCTTTACTCGCGTCCGGTCGAGTCATTACCTGAATCCTCGCTTTGGGACGAGGGTAACCGGCTGGGTGCATGCGGAGATTGGTGCGGAGGCTCACGGGTTGAAGGCGCCTTAAAAAGCGGTATGTCGCTGGCCGGTCGTGTTCTGGGTACTCTGCACGAAAATGCGTTCGCCGTAGCTCTTCCAGCAAAGCCAAAGCAACTATCGCTATTCGACGAGCTGCCGGAATGAAAGACAACGTTGCTGCCCTCGTTTACCCACATCAATTATCTGATTACCGACTGGTAGATGCCATCGCGTTCTTGGCCGTCACTTGTATTGCACCTACTTTGGGGGTCTGTAGCTAGCTGCTAAACTTGAGTGACCCACTACTGCTCTCTGTGACGAACTAATTGACTAAAAAAAGGTCATGATATATCCAGTCCACGCATTGTTCCTGTACTCGTGGCGAATGTCTCGGTCTCAATTCCAAGTCTTTGTAGCACACTGACAAACAAGTTTGGTAATGGGTAATCGCTATTGCCTCGAAGAGCGAGGTGCTGTGCGTGGCGGAAGCCGCCTCCTGCGATCAAGACGGGCAGGTTGTCATTCGCATGGGAATTGCCGTTGCCCAGAGAGGTACCGTAGATGACGGATGTTTTATCGAGCAAAGAACCGTCGCCCGCATCGCGCTCACTGAGTCCATTGAGTAGCTCTGCCAGCTCCTTGAACTGGGCCTCTTCGATTCGGCGGAGTTGCTCAAGCTTCTCCGGTTGGTTGCCGTGGTGAGTCAACGGATGTGTGCCAGTGTCGACACCCGAGATATTTGGCTTGGCATCGTTCTGATAGAGGAAAATGGAGATCAGGCGAGTGGAATCCGTTTCAATCGCGATACGAGCTAAGTCGAACATGCCGCGTGTTCGTTCAATCAAAGCGCCGGGATCATCGTAGTCTTGGGGCGGGTCCATTGTGACTGGCGTTTTGGGCTGTTGTTCCCACTGCTCACTTTTGTGCAATCGCTTTTCAAGATCGCGGACACTGGTATAAAACTGGTCGAGTTTTCCGCGATCCGACGCACCGACTCGGTTGCCAAGTTGTCGTGCGCGCTCGCCCACCGAATCAATAATGCTGCGTCCTTGTCGAAGCTTGGCGACTTGTGCTTCGACCTCAAGTCTCGAACCTTGCACAAACAGTTTGCGGAACAGTCGCGACGGCGACTCCTCGCCAGGTATCTGCACGCCGGCTTGCGTGTAGGACAGACTTCGCTTGGTGCCGATAGAAAGCGATAACGATGGGAACCGCGTCAAGTGGCCGATTCGTTCGGCGGCGAACTGATCGACCGAAATCGAATTGCGAAATCCACCCATGCCAGGATGCGGCGCGGCTGTCAGAAAACACTGCTCGGCCTCGTGCCCGCCATCGACTCCGGGATGCGAGACACCCGAAAGGACCGTCATTCGATTTCGAAATTTTTCGAGGACCTGTAGGTAAGGCGAAGCTTTATAGTCGCGACCTTCTCCATCTGGGAAGAAATATTTGGGGAGAATACCTTGATTGGTTTGGATCGCAATCAACCGCTGTGGTCCAACTGAAATTTGAGAAGCGGCCAAGGCTGGCGTCATCGCGTCAAGCATCGGCAATGACAGGCCGACACCCAGACCGCGTAATACGGTACGGCGACTGATCGAGGCTTGGGAGGTTTTTGTCATGTTGGTTTCCTACTTCGATCGAAATATTCTGCTGAGGATGACTTGCTCAAGCAACGTGCGGATCGGGTAACCTTCAGCTTTGCTTTCGCGGAGGATGGATTCGATGCTATCGCGATCTGCGAAAGACACGCCCGCTCCGGTGGCAAAGGTCAAAAACCGTTCGGACAAATTGCGCGCGAGCTGCTCGTCCTGAGCGACTAGGACATTTCGGAATTCGTAAATGTCTTTAAATGCATGACCGTCTTCGCTGACGCCCGACGCATCGACAGGTAACCCTTGCCTGTATTTGACCTCGCGTAAAGCAACGGCAACATCCAGCTTTTGACCATCACCCATACTACGGTAGTGGTCGCGCCATCTGCCCATCACGTCAAAGTTTTCGAGTGCGAATCCGGGCGGATCAATCGACTGATGGCAACTTGCACAAGTTTCCGAGCGACTATGCTTGGCCAACAACTCCCGGACCGTGGTTGTTCCTCGTGTATCGGGCTCGATCGAGCCAGCACCAGGCGGGGGCGCAGCGGCAGGAGTTCCGAGAATCCGGTCTATGACCCACACACCGCGCAGGACCGGCGAAGTTGTCAAGCCGTTGGCTGTGACCTTCATCACACTGGACTGAGTCAGTAATCCGCCATAGGGTGACGCCGCAGGCAGCGCAACGCGGCGGATCTCTTTTCCTTTGATCCCTTCGATACCATATAGTTCGGCGAGTCGCTCGTTGATCATGACGAAGTCTGACTCCACAATCGTGCTGACGGGCAAGTTCTCGCGAACCATTTCTGTAAAAGTTGCTTCGGTTTCAGCCACAGCCGAGTCGACAATTAGGTTGTCCGAAAAGTACTCCGGAAACAGATCGCGATCCGGCGACGTTTCGTGAATCCTGCGTAGGTCCAGCCACTGGCCCGTGAAGTCGCTGATGAATCGCTGGAACTTAGGATCGCGAAGCAGCCGCGCAAACTGGTGTTTCAAGCCTTCGTCGGTCAGCAATCGACCCGACTCAGCCGACTCCAACAATGCCTGGTCCGGTAGGCTGCGCCAGAGCGTGTAGGACAACCGAGCTGCCAATGCATCGCCGTCGAGTGTGCCGGGCACTTCTTGGAGATAAAGGAAGTCGGGCGAGCATAGCACGGCTTTATAAGCCAATCGCATTGCGTCCTGAAAACAGGCCTTGTCGTCGATCGCCTCAATCGCGAATGCGAGACAGCGCTGCACTTCGGACGCTTCGGGCGGCCTTCGATAGGCGCGTTCCATGAACCGTCGCAACAGTCGTTCCGCGTCTATGCGCGGCTCTTTGGAGACGACCATTACCTGGTCAGGTGGTAACTGGAACGTCTCGCGGAGCCCGTGCTTATTCGCGGTCAAATCGGGTAGGTTTAGGGGCTCCGGCGGTTTCAGACCGCTCGACGAACTCCAGGGCGCAATCGGCAAATCACCGAACAGTTGTCGATAGCTGGCAGACGGCCAAGTTTGATCTTCGGCTGCACCTACACAGGTTTCTTCAGCGAACGGTCCTTCGATCTCGAACCAATCGACCGCGATACCATGGCCACGATACTCCTTCATAAATCCCTCATGGGCCTCTCGCATAGTCTTGGCGTCTTTTGTCTCCGTGCGAAAGGAGACCATCCGATCGTCCAGCGTGGCACAGAAGAAATCGATCAATTCGCCTTCGTGTTGCCATGCCGTGAACTCAACGACGCCGCCCTCGTCGGCTTCGGGGACATCGAACTTGGCGAGGACTCGTTTGGCGGCCGTCGTGATCCATGCTACTTGCCCCTTTTCGGGGGGAAGTAATTCGCCGTGGTCCCACAATGCCGCGCGGCAGCGAACACGGAAGCGATACCAACCGGGGATTTTCTGCGAAGTATTGCGAATGTGTCGCGGTGCTTGAGCATTGTTGGGTTGTTGCCAGAACCACATCCACTCTGGACGGTCGTCGACACTCGGGAAGCGGTCTTGCCAGTCCTTGCCTAGGTAGCGGCCTTCTTCAGAGAACCAAGTTCGGACTTTGGTCGGCTGTGGTGCAGGCCGCAAACGCATGGCCCCATCGATGGCCACTTCGGCCGCCTCCAGATAGCGCGCCAATTGAACATACGAGATTTCCTGCGCGGCGGCGACATTGTCAAAACCGTGCAATTCAGGATCGGGAGGGAGCATCTCCTTTAATTGCAACCACGGAGCAGCCAAGAGATCGCGGAGCGTATATTCATACTCGACCGGATTGAGTCGTCGTCCTCCGACACGGCCTTGCGTTGCGTATCGCGATTTCCATGCATCCGTGATAGCCGATGCAATGGCCAGGCTGAAAGCATTCAATGTTTGCGGGTCAGGACGCGCTTCGACTTCGGGCGGCATTTCGCCAGAAACAATTCGATCATAAACCTTCGCCCAGGTCGCGAGGTTCACTGGGTCGGTTGACTTGACTTCCAGATCTTCGAGGTTTAAACCACCTTCCGACGTGCCACCGTCATGACAGTGAACGCAATATTCCTGTAGGAAGTTGTGCCTCGCCGGACCGTCCGCAAACGCAGACCCGCTCATCACGTAAAGCATGAAACCAAGGGCAATTCGAGTCATCACAGAACTATTATTTGATTGAGTTTGAACGTTGGTCGACTTAGCTAATCGAAAGAAGTTCCAGGTTTATCGCGTTAAACACACGGCAGAATGCCTGTCAATCATTGAAGGATGCGAAAACTGCGGCTATCCATTGCAGACGCTTCAGTTCCGTAGATGTTTGAACTCCAGGCGGCAACAACTGATTCCAGCGACTCCGTATTTCATCTGTCAAAATAGTCGTCGGTTCGACAAAATGTCCTGGAAATGCTGCGACATATTGACCTCCGAGTGATTGTGGCTGCGGTTGCTCCGCCGACGCCAGACCATGAAGGCCTCCTCTGGTGCCCCACCATTGGACTGCGCCGAAGTCCGGCGATGTTGGCGGCACATCCGAAACATAGATCGTTGCGCTTCGGTCCAGGTGAAGTCGTCGTTGCAACTGCGCTACGTCAATGTCCTGAACCGGTTTGTCGTTGCTGATGTTCTCCACAGCAGCCCACCCCGCAGCTTGCCCAAGTGAACACCAGAGCGGTTCCATGCGCAATGCGCCGAACCCAACGTGACTCGCAGAACAAGCAACGGGGACAAGTAGATTCTCGCATTTTTGCGGCAAGATCACGCCGTACGGAATCTGATAAGGCGGAACTTGCTTATAAAACTCGCCGGAATGTTTTCCATCGAAGCGAGAGCCGGTTCGTCCGGTGCCATGGCAGTTGTGAACATAGTCACCGATCGCAATGCTGTCGGTATGCAACATGCCTCGTGCGTCGCCGTCGACCTGTTGCGTATCGTTTTCCGCAAAAATATGTTGACCTACCATGCGACGTGCTTCACGAATGTAAAGCTTCGGCGGAAGGCCATCGGATTCCGTGAATTCGTCTTTACATAAGGCCCACTGTCCAGCGTCATCGCGGACGGCTTGCGGAACGGCTGCGTCGTTCTGCAAAAAATAAAGCAGGCCAGTGTTGTAATAATAGTGCTGGCGAACGATCTCGGCCCGCGTCTTATCGTCGCCGTTCGGGTAGGCATCGTTGATATCAGGCATTGACAACCGAACGGCTGCGTGCGGTGTATCGTTAACGTCGGCTTTGCCATTGGGCAAGTAAGGAAAATGGGCTCGAAAGATTCCGCTGTGGTCGGCGGCGAAGACGCGCTTTAGTTTCCCGCTCTCGAACCAGGGCAACACGCCGAGAAAGTCGCTGCGGTTGTAACCTTCGGGCTTTGGAATAGCACGCTTGTTCGTATCGACGTTTGTCACGATCAGACGCAAGTTGTAGCCTTGCACCTGTCCGTCGGCCTGTCCGAGTTCATTGCCGGCCATCGATTCACCGTATTGCTCTCGTGACTCACGGCCAACGTGAAACGACTCTCCGCTTATGGCCATCAAATCTCCTTCGTACGTCGCATCGATGAAAACTTTCGCCACGATCATTCGTGACTTATTTCCAGGTTCAGCAAAACTTGCTGACACCAATCGCCGCCGACCGCGAACGAACTCGCTCGTCTGAACGCTCTGAATGCGGTTTTCCTTAATCACGTTGATCGACGGATATTCCGCCAACATGGACTCCAGAATCCGCAGGTTGACGGATGGTTCTCCGTGAGTTCCCCGAAATGCGGCTTTCGCCTGCTCAGATTTCGAACCGTAGCGTCGATCGTAGTCAGCCTGCACACGCTGTGAGAACTCAAAGAAGAAGCCAGTCAATGCTTCAAACGAGCGGAAGTCCGTGTTCGACAGTCCACTTGTCAGCAGCCCGCCATTGCGATCAGTCGGTTCAACCAACGCCACAGTACAATTGCCTTTGGCCGCGCTCACCGCCGCCGCGATGCCGCCCGGCGTTGAACCGTAAATGCAGACATCGGCACTCATTACCTGAGTATCTTCGGCAAATAAAGTCGTCCAGCAGGGCAGCACTAGTAAGAGTACGCATCCGACTGGACGGAAATACAACAGTATTCTCGAAGCGAAGACAACAGCGAATAAAATTCTAACACCTCTATTAAGTAATAGCTTCACACCTACTTCTCCAACATCGGGGTTATGTATTGTTTTCATCGGATTGGCGGCTTACAATTTACCCATGATTAAAGCCTATACTGAGTTCGTTGACTTCATCGCCGCCGGTTCGACACCAGAATCGGTTGTGAAATTCGCGCCGTCTATTGCGGCCAAAGAATACGTTGCCGATTTGATTCGACGTGAGAAAACTAGTGGGTTGTCCACCGAGGAATCTTCCGAACTGGAACATTTCATGCAACTTGAACATATCATGCGGCTTGCTAAGGCCAAGGCACGCATGTTAACCAGCGAATGACATCCTATATTTCAGCCGAACTTCGTCGGATTGTACTGGAACGTTCCGGCGATAGATGCGAATACTGCCTGATTCACTCGGACGATACGATTTATGGATGTCAGGTCGACCACGTAATTGCAGAAAAACATTTCGGTGAAACAGCATCTAACAATCTGGCATTGGCCTGTGTATTCTGCAACCGCTCGAAAGGGTCTGACATCGGATCAAATGCAACTTCCACTTGCGAGTTTACACGATTTTTCAATCCTCGATCGGATCGGTGGAATGAACATTTTCGTTTCGATCAATTCAACGTTGTTCCGCTGACGCCAATTGGCGAGGCGACCATTGCAATACTTCAAATGAATCACGATGACCGAATTCTGGAACGACAGGTGCTGCACATGGACGGTCGATTTCCGCCTAAACCATAATGAAACAGACCTATCGCGGGATCTCCAGGAACCTCACCTGCTCAACACTCTGCAGGGGGATGATTCCCATTGTGTTTTTTGGCAGGTTTGGCGGTGCGCTGGTTAGTAATTCTGGCAAGTTTTCCACGCGGTGGCTGGTCGGGCACAGACGATCGACAGTACGCGGACGGGTCGTCGCCAGCATCGACATGCCACATGCATCGGGAAGCCCACGAGCTACTGACGGTTTGATCTGCAGCAACCGACAGCCATCATCCAACCCTGTTATCATTTGCGACGTCGAGTACATCGAGTCACGCCGAGTAGAAAAACGCTGAGTAGATAAACTAATTAAGCAAGGCATTCATGCGCAGCACAAAAGAACTCTTCGAAACCATATCTTCGGAGCTGAAGAAACTGTTTATTGGCCAGGACGAGCTGGTCCTATCGACTCAAGTCGCGTTATTTTCGGGCGGACATGTGCTGATCGAAAGTTTGCCGGGCATGGGAAAGACGCTATTCGTGCGGGCCCTGGGGAGAATTCTGGGCTGTCAGTTTGGGCGGATACAGTTCACCTCGGACTTGATGCCCTCGGACATCACCGGCGCACCACTGCTGGATGTACGAACACAAGAGTTTCGATTTCGCCCAGGCCCAGTCTTCACGCAGTTGCTGCTTGCCGACGAAATCAATCGTTCGCCCGCTAAGACACACGCCGCGTTGCTGGAAATTATGCAGGAGTATCGAGTCACCGTCGATGGCACGAGCCATACGCTGGACAGGCCCTTCTTGGTGCTAGCGACGCAAAATCCGATCGAGAGCGAGGGCACTTACAATTTACCCGAAGCCCAGTTGGATCGGTTTATGTTCAAGGTGTTAATCGAGTATCCCGGCGAATTGGAGGAAGAACGCATTCTCACCTTGCACAGCCAGCAGCTCGACCTGAACCGACGCTTGGAGGATGAGCTCGCAACGGTGACGTCGCCCGCGGAGATCATGCAGCTCATCGCCGCCAACGCGTTGGTTCGCATCGAGCCGCCCTTGGTGCAATATATCAATCGTGTGGTGCGGCAAACGCGAGGCTGGCCCAGCTTTCACCTCGGCGCCTCGCCACGGGCCGGGCTGGCGCTGATGCAGGGTGCCCGCACGTTGGCCGCATTTCGTGGACGCGACTACGCCATACCCGACGACGTGGTAGATATTGCGCTGCCCGCTCTGCGGCACCGCGTCATCATGACTGCTGAAGCCGAAGTGGAAGGCCTACGCGTCGACGATCAGTTGCAACTTTTGCTGCGCAGTATCGAAGTGCCACGCGGTTAGCCATGAGCCCCAGAAAGTCTTAACCATGCAACCAGATCAAGCGGCCAAGTCGTTCTCGCTGCTCGAGTGGGGTGTTACGCCCTGGACGGTCATGCTGGCCTGCCTAGTGCCGCTATTGCTGCTGATGCAATTTGGAAAGACTTTCCCCAGTTGGCGGATGGCAGTGCTGGCCAGTCTACCCTTCGCGTTGTCATTACCATTGCCTTGGATGTTCGATGCGTGGTGGCTGGTTTTGGCCTGGGTGGGTGCCATCGTGTGCTTGGTGCTGAGTCTCGATTTGCTCACATTGCCCAACCTTGCTAATTTGCATATTGAGCGATCGATGCCGCGTGTGGCCTCGTTGGGCAACCGTCATGCTGTGGACTTGATTGTTGACAATCGCGGTAGCTCGGCCATCCGCATCGACTTGGCTGAAGATGCCGCCGACGGGTTACAGATCGAGCCACCCGTCCATTCGCTCACGTTGCTGCCAAGCAAGCGGACGACGCTGCAGCATTTGATTACTCCGCACCGACGTGGTGCCTTTGAATTGGAATCCGTGTATGCGCACGTCTATAGTCGCTGTGGTTTTTGGCGGAAGCAACATGCGTTTGCTGTCCGCAGTACGCTCCATGTGTATCCAGACATCAAACAGATAGGCGAATATGCGTTGCTCGCCCGTACCAATCGACTCAGCCAGATCGGAGTAAGACGTACGCGGCGGCCCGGCCAAGACAACGACTTTGAACGCTTACGAGATTACCAGCAGGACGATAACTACAAACATATCGACTGGCGAGCCTCTGCGCGGAGACAAAAGCTGACCGTCAAACAGTTTCAGACCGATCAGAGTCAACGTGTTATCTTCTTGCTCGATTGCGGGCGGATGATGACCAACGAGTACGAGCAACTGAGCCTGCTCGATTACGCACTCAACTCGGTACTGATGCTCAGCTACGTGGCGCTCGATCAGGGTGATTCGGTAGGCATGGTCTGCTTCTCTGACCATATCCACAATTATGTTCCACCGGCCGGCGGCAAGCGACAGATGAACCGTTTGTTGCACGCGGGATTCGACCAGTTCCCAAGGTTGGTGCAGTCGCGGTTCGACGAAGCATTCTTATATCTGTCCACCCATTGCCGCCGCCGCTCGTTGGTTGTCTTGATTACCAACGTGATCGATCAAGTCAACGCCCAGCAGGTGGAGAGTTACATGGGGAACTTAATTGGTTGCCATGTGCCGCTGCTGGTGTTGACGCGAGACCATCGCATCTTCGAGGCGGCCGACAACCCAGCTCCAGACCCAGCGGTGATGTATCGCAGCGCGGCGGCGTGTCAGTTGCTGGTATGGCGCAATCAAATAATTCGCAGCATGCAGGCTCGCGGTGCACTGGCGCTGGACGTCTTTCCCGAAGACATGACCAGCCCGCTGGTCAATCAATATCTCGAAATAAAAGCCCGGCACTTGCTGTAGCTTTGACCGCACGTGCTCACCGTAGACTGGCCGTAAGATACCTTGTCGTGAGCACAGATCCAAGCGTCAAACTCGAGAGAATCCTGCGTTTGGACTGGTACTCAGGGCGTTCCAGTACGCGTAAGTGCTTAGCCGAACGGTCCGCAGATTGCCAATTCCAATACCAGACAATTACTTCGTTGGCTGGCTGTCTACTCCTTCCTGAAGTGCCCGAAAAGAAAGCCGGAGCAGCCTGTCAGTTGAAGAATTACTTTCGAGGATAGGACTTCAGCAAGCACAGATCGCATGGCAGTTCACTAAAAAGTTCCGTGAGAAGTACACGCATGACTGATGAATTCCTCCGCATTCGGTGCAGCAGCCTGAATTGTTTCCCGTACTTTCCGGAGTGTTTCTTGCACTTCCCTTGGGAACTGGGAAATGTAGGCGTCGATGTCGGTCGATCCAGAAGGTTTAGGCAGGCTGCAACCTTAATCACTTTTTCGGCCAGAGAGTTTGATATTTGTTCCTGTACTTAATGTCGCTCTCATGTTCGATCAGATTTTACGCACGAGTTTGGATTGTTCAGCCTGAACAACATCAAATACCGCCGGTGGTCGTGCCCAAAAAACATGCACAAAGGCCCGGTACCGGTAGCGGAAGTCGCCATGAATTTCCCATGCAGCCAACTTTAATGCGGAATTGATTTTCGATGCATAGTATGCCAATGCCAGCCAAGACGACCATCGAGGCGACTTCGCAAATTGTCCGCATAAGTTACTTCCCTGCAATAGTTTCGAGCGGGGTGGATAAGTCCGTCGAGCGCGCCCAAACAAATTGCATTCGGCACAATCGAAGCGTGTCTCCGAGCGTTGCGAATTATGCACCAAGCGTCAAAGCAGATCTGCTGGTGGCTGTTGGTTGAAAATCCCATTCAAAAGTTAAACCGGACTATTCGGTAACCGTCTACCCAAGATCAGTTGTGCAAGAGCTTGCATGTTTAGTGCGGTGGTTTGCAGGTTCCATGCGACGATTTGCAGGCTCCGAGATGCGATATATCGAAGTTTGAAGATTTCTAAAACCCTGCATTGCACCCAATTCGCGGGCGAGATGACCAATGCGAGCGGAAAGCGACTGAGGGATTGGGCCTCTTGGCACGCGAAATGCTTTCAGCGGGTGGGACATGCACTGGGGTTTGCATTATTCAATGCACTTGGTGCTGGCCGCCTGGGTAGCGACGCTACCTCGGCAAGCGCTTGCAGATAAAATTTAGTGCCCCGAAAATCCATTTCGGTGGCAATTCTTAGGAATTCATGTTCTATGCGCATCAGATTGATTTTCGCTGCGGTTGTCGCACTCGCATCGCTTGGGTTGACTACTTATGACAAAGTGAAGGAAACGCTGGCAGTCCAATTCGGGATGATGACTTCCGGTGAAGCGCAGCCCACAGGCCATTCACCTGGTCACACATCCGGGCATTTAGAACTTCAGCCTTCGACGCAACATGATGAGGTGGGCGCACAGGCTGAGGGGGCACAAACCGATGGAGAGCACCACGCGAAACACAAGATTGTTGTGACCAGCCCAGTTGCAAAGGACGTCATGCTAACTCGCCAGTACGTTTGCCAAATACACTCGCGCCGGCATATCGACGTCTGTGCACTGGAGGGTGGGTACTTGGCAAAGATCAACATCAATGAAGGTCAAGCCGTGAAGCAGGGGGATGTGATGTTTCACATCCTGCCAACGCTTTACCAAGCCAAGCGGGATGCAGATGTAGCAGAGGCACAATTGGCTCAAGTCGAATACGACAACACACTGAAGTTGGTTCAGCAGGGCATTTTATCCGACCAAGCCCTCAAATTGGCCAAAGCCAAGTTGGCCAAGACGCAAGCCCAGGTGGATTTGGCCCAGGCTGAAGTCAACTTCGCCGACATTAGAGCGCCGTTTGATGGAATCGTCGATCGATTGCGCGAGCAGCAGGGCAGCTTGATCGAAGAGGGAGCGATGCTCACGACTCTGTCGGACAATAGTGTGATGTGGGTCTACTTCAATGTTCCCGAGGCTCGGTACTTGGAATACCAAGCCGCCTTGATCGAGGACCCTGGTCAAATGGCATTGGACGTGGATCTGGTTTTGGCCAATCACCAGAAATTTTCGGAGAGTGGCAAGATTGGTGCGATCGAGGCTGACTTTAACAATAAAACTGGAAACATTGCCTTTCGTGCGGATTTTGAGAATCCACAAGGCCTTTTGCGCCATGGCCAGACTGGGACGGTGTTAATCAATCGAGTTTCCAAAAATGCAACGGTCATTCCACAGCGAGCGACATTCGAAATCCTTGCCAAGAAGTACGCCTTCGTTATCGATAGCGATAATATCGTTCACCAACGTGAAATCGTTATTCAGAACAAAAAGGAAGACATCTTCGTGGTTGCTAGTGGTTTGGAAGTAGGCGACAAAATCATTCTCGAAGGAATCCGGCAAGTCCGCGATGGTGAGCATGTCGAATACGAATACCGCGAGCCCAACGAAGTATTGGCCCGTCTAAAAAATCACGCGGAATAAGCAGCCTGCTGAAACTTTGTAGACCTGGCTGCAAGCTTCTAAGTGCTGCCTTCTGACGCTTCATGACTGGAGTATTTGAGCTACCGCTCTGAATATCTCCTGAACTCAGAGTATCTCTCCGAGACTCTGAGCATCTCCGAGGCTCTGTTCATCTCAGACAGAAACAGAACCGAAACATCGGGCTAACCAACAAAAATTATGTTCGCAAAATTCCTGCACCGTCCCGCCTTGGCCATCGTCATTTCGCTGCTGATCCTGTTTATGGGTGGGCTGGCCATCACCGTGTTACCGATTTCCCAGTTCCCTTCGGTCGCCCCTCCGAGCGTGCGTGTTTCCGTTTCCTATCCAGGTGCCAGTGCCAAGATCTTAATCGATTCGACGATGGTGCTGCTTGAGCAGGCTATCAACGGCGTCCCCAACATGCGCTATATGTTGGGTGATGCCACAAGCGCTGGCGAGGGCACGATACAGATTGTCTTCGAACCAGGCACCGATCCGGACTTGGCGGTAATGAATGTCAATAATCGTGTGCAGATGGTTAAGAATAACTTGCCGCCGATTGTGGAGCGTGAGGGCATTATTGTTATGCAGAACATGCCCAGCATGTTGATGTATATCAACGTCTTTAGCAAAGACCCCAGTGTCGATCAGAATTTTCTTTACAACTTCGCCACGGTCAACGTGCTGAACGAAATCAAGCGAATTCAGGGTGTCGGCAGTGCGACCATACTCGGCAACCGCTCCTATGCGATGCGCGTTGAACTGGATCTTGATCGTATGCGAGCTTATGACGTTGCGGCCGAAGACGTCATGGAAGCTCTTGCAGACCAAAGCATGATCGGTTCGCCAGGACGTCTAGGCCAGGCAACCGGTCAGACGTCGCAAACACTCGAGTACGTGTTGACGTGGGTGGGACGTTATACAACCCCCGAGGAATACGAAAAGATCATTATTAAGGCCAATTCCGATGGTGAAATCCTACGACTGAGCGATATTGCCGCAGTGTCTTTAGGGTCATCGTTCTATGATCTTTATTCAGATATCGACGGGCTACCGGCGGCAGCGATTGTGTTGAAGCAAACACCTGGCTCCAATGCGGCCGAAGTTATCAAAAAGGTCAAAGAAAAGGTCGAGGAGATTCGAGCGAAATCCTTCCCACCGGGGATGGATTACGCGGTAACCTACGACGTTTCCAACTTCCTTGACGCTTCGATCGAGAAGGTTTTGCATACGCTATTTGAGGCCTTCATTCTAGTCTCGTTGGTCGTCTATCTATTCCTTGGCGACTTTCGCAGCACGCTGATTCCTACTCTGGCAGTTCCAGTCTCGTTGATTGGCACGTTTTTTTTCATGCTGATGTTCGGCATGTCCATCAACTTGATCACCCTGTTCGCACTGGTTCTCGCGATCGGGGTTGTGGTTGACGATGCGATCGTGGTTGTCGAAGCCGTACACGAAAAGATGCATACAAAACATCTTGGTCCATACCAGGCAACTCAGGAAGTAGTGCATGAGATTAGCGGTGCCATCATCGCAATTACGCTGGTGATGACCGCCGTATTCATTCCTGTAACCTTTATGACTGGGCCCGTCGGCGTTTTCTATCGCCAGTTTGCACTGACGATGGCCATGTCCATTGTGATTTCTGGCGTGGTGGCTTTGTCGCTCACGCCGGTGCTGTGTGCCATGATTTTGAAACCCCATTCGGATGATGAACAGCAGCGTGGACTCGTCGGGTTGCTCAATCGCAGCATGTTTAAGCTCGCGGGGCGCTACGCCTTCGTGGTGCGCAGCTTGCTCTGCATTCTGCTTGGAATGGCGGTTGGCGTGGGCTGCTACTACCTCCTGCATGTTGAGCTAGTCCATGAAGTTGTGTCAGAGCAACTACCTCTAACTGATTTGCGGATACAGATCATCGCAGGCATCGTTGCGGTATTGGCTTGCCTTACGTTTCGAGCCACGTTTTCGGGCGGCGAGGCGGGTGCAAAGAAACGCAGCCCACTAGAGATTGTGCTACGTGGTTTCGATCAGGGCGTCGAGAAAGTGACCAGTGGCTATGCGGCAATTCTCGGCCGTATCATCACACGACGGTTGCTGACAATGGTAGTGATTGGCGTCTTCGGTTATGGAATTTTGGTGGTCAATGGCGTGCTCCCCACCGGTTTCATTCCGCTAGAAGACCAAGGCATGATTTACGGTATCGTGCAGACGCCGCCCGGGTCGACTCTCGAATACACCAATGCCAAGTGTCACGAGCTGCAAACAATCTGTAAAGGAATGGATGAAATCACTTCTGTTTCTTCGATCGCCGGCTACGAGGTTCTAACCGAAGGTCGCGGCTCCAACGCGGGCACGTGCATCATCAACTTGAAACCCTGGGCGGATCGCGCGTTGACATCCAAACAGATTATTGAGGAATTGGAGAAGAAGGGAACGCAGATTGCAAACGTTAAGCTGGAGTTCTTCGAGCCTCCTGCGGTCCCAGGCTTTGGAGCTGCGGGCGGATTCTCAGTGAACCTGCTCGACAAAACGAACAGCGGCGACTACCAAGCCCTGGGAGAAGAGACAGATCGGTTCATGGAGGCCCTGGGAAACCGCAAGGAACTCAAGGGATTGTTCACTTTCTTTGCGGCAAATTACCCGCAGTATGAAATCGTTATCGACAATGACGTTGCCATGCAGAAGGGAGTGTCGATTCGCGACGCCATGGACAACCTATCCATTGTCGTGGGTAGCACTTGGGAACAAGGCTTTGTGCGATTCGGCCAGTTCTACAAAGTGTATGTCCAAGCGGCTCCGCAATTTCGACGCTACCCGGAGGACTTGGATGATATGTTCGTCAGGAACGATGAAGGAGAGATGGTCCCATATTCTGCGTTTATGAGAATCGAGAAACATCAGGGCTTGAACGAAATCAGTCGCTACAACTTGTATCCCACCGCGCCGATTCAAGGCGCTCCTGCGGCAGGCTACAGCAGCGGTGAAGCCATTGCGGCGATTAAAGAGGTAGCCGCAGAATTGCCAAAAGGGTTTGACATCGACTGGCAAGGCCTCGCTTTTGACGAGGCCAAGGCCGGTAATACGGCGGTCTACATTTTTATCATCGTGGTGGTATTTGTGTATATGGTGTTGGTTGGGCAATACGAGAGTTTTATTCTTCCGCTGGCGGTGATCACTTCGCTACCTGTCGGAATCTTCGGTTCGTTTTTGTTTCTAAAAACGTTGGGTCTAGCCAACGATGTTTATTGCCAGATCGGTTTAGTTATGCTGGTAGGGCTCCTTGGAAAGAACGCAATTTTGATCATCGAATTTGCTGTTCAGCGACGCCAGGAGGGCATGAGTATCATGGATGCCGGCATCGAAGGCGGAAGATTGCGTTTCCGGCCGATTCTGATGACCTCGTTTGCATTTATCGCTGGCTTGATTCCCTTGGTTCGCGCCACGGGCCCTGGAGCCATCGGCAACCGCACTATTGGCACTACGGCCGTGGGTGGCATGCTGCTGGGCACGGTAATCGGAATTATAGTCATACCTGGTTTATACTACCTGTTCGCCAAACTTGCCGATGGTCGCAGTTTAATTCGCGACGAGCATGATGCTCCTCTCAGCGAGATCTTCGAGCGTGAATCTTAGACCCGCACCCCGCTGAAACAACTCAGCCCATTACACCTTACCGTTCCGGAACAAGCGATCTGCAAATGTTGGCACAATCGACACAAACAGTGTAACGGACAGTACACTCGCAGAGCCGTTGACGATATCCCGTAGACCTATTCGCTCGCTGGCGGGATCGAATGGCATTCGGCTGGCTCCACGACTTCGGCTGAGATGGGTCGAGACGCTACATTCGGCAGGATGCCGGAATTCAAAAGGTTCATCAGGGACGAACATGAACAACGGTCTATCAGCAACTTGGCTTATACAGTCAATAAAGCTCGCTCGAGTTGGTGGGTTGGTCTTGGGCAGCATCCTGCTCGTGCCGGGTTGTAAAATCCCAGGACTCCGCTGCGCCCAGCCGGGCAGCGAGATGCCGCAAGCCTATAATTGGAATAACGGTAACGGTTTCTGGAGCGGCAGCGGTACACCCGAAAGGCTCGATACTGCGAACCCGGGTGCGGCGGCTGCCGCGCAGGGTGTTGATTCTGGGACCAACGCCGCAACTGGCAAAGAGAACCAATCGGAGGACCAGGACAGCAGTCCAAACGATGACTCGGCCCGACTGGACGCCCCCAGCGATCGCAAAGGTCCCAATGGATTTGTGAAATTTGCCAGTTTTCTCAAACTAAACAAATCAGCGCCCGCAGAAGATAAGTCTGAACCTTCGGCGGAGTCGGACAAGCTAGTGGCTGGGGAAATCAATAACACTTCCCTATATCCAGTTGAGGACTTCGCCAATTTGAGTTCGGGCCCAGGTGCTCTGGGTGCGGAGCCGATCACGCTGGAGAATTCGGCCCAGCTGCCTCAAAATGCTTTCTACACCGACGCAAATTTGCTTGGTTTGATCAACCAAGCCCTGGCGGGCAATCAAGAGTTAAAGATTCTCGGCGAGGAGATTCAAATTGCACGCAACGAAACCTACGCGAGAAGCGGTGAATACCGACCCTTCGTTACTCTTGGAACTCGTTTAGGTGTCGAAAAATCTGGCCGGCACACACGTGCGGGTGCAGTCGAGGATCAACTCGAGGTAGCCCCAGGTAGAGATTTTCCCGATCCGCTGCCCGATTTCTTGGTCGCAACGAACGTCTCTTGGGAGCTGGACATATGGAAAAAACTGCGAAACGCACAGCGGGCGGCGGCGATGCGTTATCTGGGTACCCAGGAAGGTCGAAACTATACAGTGACGCGGCTGGTCGCTGAAGTCGCCGAAAAATACTACGAATTGCTGGCACTGGACAATCGTCTCATCACTCTAGATAAGACCATCCAGCTCCAACAACAAAGTCTATTTGTAGCCGAGGCTAAAAAGGCGGCTGGCCAAGGTACAGAGCTGGCCGTACAGCGTTTCCAAGCGGAGGTCCAGAAGAACCTGAGCGAACGTGCAATTATTGATCAGGAGATCGTCCAGGTCGAGAACCGCCTCAACTTCTTGGCTGGACGCTATCCTCAGCGGGTCGAGCGCTTCGCCGATACTTTCATCGACTTAAACCTCAATACCTTGAATGCAGGTGTGCCTTCCCAGCTCCTTCAGAACCGCGCCGATATTCGACAAGCTGAGCGCAACGTAGCGGCGGCGGGGCTGGATGTACAAGTGGCTCGAGCGCGATTCTATCCTTCGCTAACTCTCACCGGCGGGTTGGGTTGGAACGCGTTCAGTAGCGGTTATCTGTTCCAAACTCCGGAATCGTTGATCTACGGGATGGCTGGCGAGTTGGTTGGGCCGCTAATCAACAAACGGGCGATCAAAGCCGATTACTGTAGCGCCAATGCCGCCCAACTACAGAGTATCTACAGCTACCAACAAACCGTCCTCGAAGCTCACATCGAAGTAGTGAACCAGATTTCGAAAGTCGAAAACTTTCGCCGCAGCATCGAAGTCAAGAAACAGCAGCTGGCCTCGTTGGAAGCTTCCGTTGATGCAGCCAACAAGCTATTCCAAGGTGGTCTGGCAGAATACGTCGAGGTCCTCCTGGCCCAGCGCGAAATGATGGAAGCCAGGATGGTCCTGATCGACACCAAGCGACAGCAACTAAGCGCTATTGTCAACGCCTACCAAGCCCTGGGTGGTGGCTTCTGACCATCGCCGCCGATTCGCTCTACTTTGGACCAGGCATCGCGAACGCCGAATCGCTCCTCCAATCCCAGAACCAACACGGCTGGAGCAATTCGGCTCAAATACACTCGCAATTGCGACTCAACGTCGAATGAGTCGCACAACCTGAGAATGGTGACAGGTGTCTTTGGCAAAGAAGCCGAGACCGGGGTGCTGGTGTCGTTCAATGCTGCTGCGGATCTGCGATGCGCTGGCAATATTCATTGACGATAGCGCAATTGCCACAAACGCAACCATAACGACGCAACGAAACAAGCGTAACATGATGAGCATTCCTCACGTTTGATCGGTAAGGCCATCTCGCTGCGGTATGCAGCGGATCAGAACCCGATCAATATCGACCCGACTGAAGTCCGCCCGGGCTTTGGTCTGGGATGGTCTTGAAAGGAACTCGTAGCAACCGATGTGCCAACTGTATTTTTTGTCGAGTCGTATTTTTGTCGAGTCGTAGACGTATTTTTGTAGAGTAGTAGAGTCGTAGAGGCTAGATGTTTGCAAAAGCAACAGTATTGGCTAGTTGATTACAGAAGCAATACGTGAAATGATGGATGGAGCCTGGTCGGCTCGGAGGTGATTGAAATCCGATGTTTCCGCGACATGCAATACAATGCATAATGAGTGCAGGCGATTGCATGGTCTGCTCCTGTCAAGCAGGAAACCAACTTTGAACGGCTGGGTCAACTTGGGTCAGACATGACCTGAAGCCCAAGCAAGGTTTGGGTTGGGTCGAATCCATCGCCAGCGCTGTGGGATATAAAGATCGCCATGTTTTCGGGCAAGCTGGTGCTGTTCCATTAAATTGGCACGGCGATTGCCTTGCGGTTGGCTAGACGGATTCATCGATCCAAATGGCTGCGTTGCCCGCTACGAAGTCGATGGCAAGCGACTAACCCAACCTCCCCACCATACTTAATGGCTGGCCCGCAGCGGTATTCCTGGAACGACTAGGCTGACACATGAAGATCGAACCGTTTGGCGTGCTTATCGTTGATGACGAACCGAACATCCGCTCGGGACTTGCCAAGGGCCTTGCCAGCGAAGCAGAGCACGTTGAAACTGCGGCCAACGCCGACGAGGCGCTCGCCAAATTCCGTAACGCTTTCTTCCCGCTGGTCATAGTCGATGTGCGTCTGAACTGCGGCATGTCTGGGATCGAACTTCTGCAACAAATTCATCAGTCACGACCTCAGACGGCAGTCATTGTGATCACTGCCCATGGTACCGTCGAAACAGCCGTCGAAGCGATGCGGGCGGGTGCCTTCGATTTCGTACTTAAACCACTCGACCTAAACTTGGTGCGGCAGCAGGTGCGCAAGGCGCGCGAGCACTTCGAGTTGCGCGTAGAGCTACAGCATCTCCGCAACCGCCTCGCGGGATCGGGTGAGATGGCGAACATCATCGGCAATGGTGCCGTCATGCAGGATGTGTTTCAGCAAATCCATCAGGTCGCCGCCACGGAGGCCACGGTGATGATTCATGGCGAAAGTGGGACAGGCAAGGAACTGATTGCCCGAGCGTTACACGACCTGAGCGACCGCAGCGACGCTCCTTTCATCGCTGTCAATCTGGGGGCAATGCCCGAAACGCTGCTAGAGAGTGAGCTTTTCGGACATGAAAAAGGATCTTTCAGCGGAGCCTCGCGCCAGAAGCCGGGCTGCTTTGAACAGGCGAGCGGGGGGACGCTGTTTCTCGACGAAGTCACCGAAATGTCGGCCAAGAGCCAGGTAGATTTGCTTCGAGTATTGGAGACACGTCAGTTTACACGCGTAGGCGGTGAACAAGTACTCACGACGGATGCACGTGTGGTTTCGGCTACCAATCGTAGCGTCCAAGAGTTGCTGGAAGACGGATCCTTCCGCGAGGACCTATTCTATAGGCTGAATATCATTCCGATCGACGTTCCTCCATTGCGAAGTCGTCGCGAGGATATTCCGTTGTTAGTCGAGCATTTCTTAGAGTTGTTCTGCAAAAGGCACCATCGAGAATTAAAGCGTTTGACTACGGATGCCATGCAAACACTGGTGAATGCATCCTGGCCGGGTAATGTCCGCCAGTTGCGCAACGCGATCGAGCGCGTTGTAATCACTTCTCCCAGCGACATGATTTTGGACGATCAGTTGCCATTGGAATTGAGAAAGTCGTCACCCGCGACCACGCCGCTTCCAAATTCGTTGATCGAGGCTGTCGAGAAATGTGAGAGGGAGACGATCGCACGCATGCTGGAGTCATGCGCCATGCACCGTGAGAAATCAGCCAAGGCCCTCGGTATCAGTGTGCGAACATTGCACTACAAGATGAGCCGCTACGGACTGCACTAATTGGGTTGGCTGAAATATACTCAATACCTCGCGCTTTGATCGGCCAACCAACTGGAAATGAAATGTTTGATACTCACGATGGGCGCAGTGTGCGCCGCTTCGGGATCGGACTGGCATTACTAACACTTTTGACGGTGGCGGCTACCGCTTGGATTCTCTCCAACGTGCGACGCGAACAGGCCATCGTCGCAAGTTTGACAAAACATTTGCCCGAGAGCGACCTGCAGGTTGCCAACGAGCTGTCCGGAGATCTGCGTCTACAGAGTAGCCTGTCGGTACTGCTGGTCTTGAACATTATTGCGACCAGCATGGCGTTTGCCTGGGTTATTCGAGGGTACATGACCAGTGAGCAATCTCTAAGGAATGTAAAATTTCTCGCCACGGATATTCTTGCCAGCATGGACGCAGGTGTGATCACCACGGACAAGGATGCTGTAATCACAAGCGTCAATCCCAGCGGGCGCGAACTGCTGGGACTTGAAGGCGATGGCCTGGGAACGAAACTTTCCAACATCGACCATCAGCACAACTTGCTGGCAAACATTTGTACCGAAATCAATACTTCCCATCGTCCGATTCGCGATCGCGACTACCGTGTAACCAGCCATGGACACCATCGGACGCTTCGAGCCGGATGCACGCGATTGCAGAATCGGAAGTGCGAGCAAGTTGGAATCGTGATTCATGTACGCGATGTTACAGAAAAGGCCCTGATGGAAGATCGCTTGCGGCGCATGGAGCGCTACATGGGGTTAGGTTCGTTGGCGGCAGGCCTGCAACACGAAATCAAAAACCCGCTGAGCGCTCTCTCGTTGCACATTCAGCTGCTGTGCGAACGATTGGCAAAAGAAAGTTTCGATGCCGAGATCGATGAACTCTTAGACATTCTAAACACCGAAGTTACCCGCATTAATGAAGTTCTAGACGGTTTTCGCAACTATGCCTCCGTGACCCATCTTGGCCGGTCTCCGGTTGACGTGGCGTCCTTAATTGAAAAGCTAGCGCGTTTGCTACGACCGCAGGCTGAACAGCAATGTGTCAAAATCCGCGTGGATCTACCTCTCGAAAGGTCAAAGTCGATTCCGGCAGATGCGACTCGACTTGAACAGGTATTCCTCAATCTAGCCCTCAATGGTCTCGCCGCAATGAAGGACGGAGGTACACTGGCATTCCAGCTAGCAGAGCAGGCAGAGAACCTACGCATTGATGTGAGCGATAGCGGAAATGGAATTCCGAACGAAATTCAATCCAAGATATTTGACCCATACTTCACGACTCGCAATGAAGGAATCGGTATGGGGCTGGCGCTTTGCGACAAATTTATCCGGCAGCATGACGGCACCATCGACTTTGAAACGAGCCCTCACGGAACTCGGTTTACCGTATTGCTCCCTCGACAATAGACCACTAGACTGCGACCACAAGAGGGGCTCGATGATGGGCGCGAATTGAATGACCACGTTGCCCAGACGGCTTCCACACGTCGAGCCAAAAATTGCCACCCACTGGCGCTTCGAGCGGAGGGGTAGACGCACCAGCACTTTTGTGGTTGACGGATTCGGAAGGCAATTCAGCTCGAGCGACCCTTATAGCAAGCAAGTCACCCATCTGTATGACGAATAGGGTCGACTTGAACAAATCACCGATCGTGTGGGCCGTGTCACTAAATTCGAGTATGATTACCAGGGTCGACCTGCCCTAGAAAAATGGTTCGCTGACAGTTCCGCCGTGACTCCTTCGAATACGATCCAAAGCAATTATTTCGCTGCGAGCAATCCGCAGAGCATCAGTGGTACGACCAACGGTGGGTTTTCGTCCGCTACTTACCTGATCGATGGTCGACTGGATCGAGTCGGTCGTTTTGCGAATTCAACGGCGACGGGCACGCCCGCAGTCGTTTCCAACTACTCTTACAACGATCTCAATCTGTTATCTGGAGTCAATCACGCCAGCGGCGGCAGTGCAAGCTACTGAAATCAGACGCTCGCTTGACGCGAGAGTGCAGGTTCGGCGCAACTAGGTTACAAGCTTGTCGAAAACGTCCGTATGTACAACAGTGGATCGTACACGACCGCTTACAACATGTACGCAGATGGTCAGATCCTATCGGAAAACACGCTCAATCGCCCGCCGCCTTGACCTTGAACCAACTTTACGTCCGCGTGGACGCCCAAAAGTCCATCCACTAACAAACAATGACTCCGGCGACCCAAACAATGACTCCTGACACCTTTGTTTTGCTCCTTCTACTGGCATTCGAGCCGCATTTTGTGGGCGCGTTAGAGCCGTCGACGCCAACAGAAGTCTTCGGCCAGGGAGTCCGCGAAACCCAGTGGAGAACTCCAGAGCAAGAACGCGTGGGCTTTCATGTGCCGCCCGGCTTTGAGGTCCAACTGTTCGCCAGCGAACCGATGATTGCAAAACCACTCAACATGGCTTGGGATCACCGTGGTCGATTATGGGTGACCAGTACCATCGAGTACCCATACCCAGTTGAACAGGGCGCAAACTCGCGCGATTCGATCAAGATATTGGAAGACGTCGATGGCGATGGTACGGCAGACAAATGTACAACTTTTGCCGATGGCCTGAACATTCCTATGGGTCTACTGCCTGTAGCGGATGGGGTTATTTGTTTCAGCATTCCCAACCTGTGGTTGTTACGCGATACCAATGGCGACGACCACGTGGACGAAAAAATTCAATTGCTGGGTCCGTTTGATACGTCGCGTGATACGCACGGAATGATCAATTCGTTGCACCAGGGGGGAGACGGCTGGATCTACGCCTGCCATGGTTTTAATAACCAATCGCGGGTCGCGGCCAGCGATGGTTCTAGCGTTCAATTGAACTCCGGAAATACGTTTCGCTTCAAAGCCGATGGTTCGCGCATCGAGCATTACACACATGGTCAAGTCAATCCGTTTGGGATGACGCGCGACGATTGGGGGAACTGCTATTCGGCAGACTGCCACAGCAAACCGCTCACGGCACTGTTGTCCGGTGCCTGCTATCCAAGCTTCGGTCGCGCACACGATGGACTGGGATTTGCACCCGACATGATGAATCACTTACATGGCAGTACGGCAATCTGTGGATTACTCTTCTACCAAGCCGAGCATTTCCCGCAAAACTATCGCAAGCTATTTTACAGCGGCAATGTGATGACCAGCCGCGTCAATTGCAACGCACTCCAGTGGCAGGGAGCGACTGCGAAGGCCGTCCAGATGCCCGATTTCATGACCAGCGACGACCCCTGGTTTCGACCGGTCGATATCCAGTTGGGTAGCGACGGCGCAATGTATATTGCCGATTTCTACAATAAGATCATCGGACACTACGAAGTGCCTCTGGAGCACCCGGAGCGAGATCGAGACAGCGGGCGCATTTGGCGAATCGTCTATCGCGGCGATGCTGCCTTCACTCCGCTGGTATCGCGAGCGGTCGAGCTGTCCTCGATGTGGGAAGACCTAGCCAGCTCCAATGTGTCGCGGCGCCGGCTGGCGATCGAACTAGCCCTACAGCAGTCTGACGCTGCCTTCGCGCAGACTATCGAGCGCTTGCAAGACTCGACTCAGAGCGAAACTCTGCGAATGAGTTGCTTGGAAATTGTTTTCCGGCTAGCCAAACTAAACTCTAAGTCCTTAGAGCTGCCAGCCGACACGCCACATCAACGGCTACTGGCGAAACTACTCACTTTGGCAACTCAGCTTCCCCCTGGTAGCCGCTCTGAGTTCCTACTACCCGTTCGCGCGAGTCTGCCGTACGCCAACCCACAAGTCAATCGGTCGGCTATTGCACTGCTGGGTGCAGCCGGCAGTTGGCAGGATATCGAGCCACTGACGCGTTTCGCGAGCGAGGCACAGGACCCAGCACTGGCGCATGTTGCGCGAATCGCCATCCGTGACTTGCTGGCCGACGAACGTAATCTGGCAGCCGCTACGGAAGGTTGGTACCAACGGTCGCAGGCCGACGCGAGCGAAAATGCGCCCCGGACTGCAGTTGCCATTGACTCGCCAGCAGGCCGCATCGTTGCGGGCGTGCTACCTGCTCTAAACACCGAGCTGGCAGCCGAGCGACTGTTAGACTTTGTATCGCAGCATGTAAGCGCAGAAGCGAAGTTGCTAGACGCCGCCATTGTCAGCGCCACCAGGCTAGCTTCGGAAATTCTCGTCCAGCGGTTACTGGCGGTCATCACCCGCGCGTCTGACGACAATTTGTTAGTTCGAGTCGACCTGTTCGATAAAGTCTGCGAGTCGTATCTGTTGAAGCATCGGCAGCTTTCACCGCCGCTTTATGTATACGGCAAAGTATTGCGAGGTTTGCTTGCTGAAAATTTGAGCAGTCTGCCGAGCGCCGATGCGGCGTCTGTGGACTGGACAGACGCCGCTGGCAGCGATTGGAGCACGCAGATTCGCAAGACGGGCGATGGCTCGGAAATTGTGCTGAGGTCAAGTTTTACGCGTGGCGAGAGCTACACTGGCAAACTGTGTTCGGAATCCTTTACGTGTCCTGCATCTCTGCAGTTTTTTCTGGCGGGTCACAATGGTCGCCCGCCAGCAGCGGACGCTCGTATCAACCGAGTTTTGCTCGAAGATATTGCCAGCGGCGCAGAGCTTGTTGCCGCGTTTCCACCTCGCAGCGATGTGGCCCAGAGGGTCGATTGGGATTTGCAAAATTCGGTCGGTCGGCAAGTACGTTTAGTGGTCAGCGACGGAGACGCTGGCGATGCGTACGCTTGGATTGCGTTGGGAGAGTTTTCACACACGCCGCTGAATCCCATGAAAAACGGCGAGTTATTTGAGAGCTACTTACGCATCGTTAGCCGTGGATTCGAGTTGGAGTCTCCTCAATCGCAAACGCATTGGCGACTGAGCCCTCAGGATCGACTGAAGTTAATCGCGGCGGAGCTCGTAAGTTCCGGAAAGACGATGCACGCTGCGCTGGTCAACCAGGCCCTAGAGCTGCAACGCGCCGAGCTGGTGCCGACCTCTTGGTTGGACGGTGCTCCTACGCCAGATCAAACATTCGAATTAGGTAAGTCTTTGGCTAGCACGTGTTCGAGCTCGCAGCAAAAGCAGCTTGTCGGTACGCTTTTGAAATCCGCGGATGGTTGCCAGTTGCTGACTGGCTTGCTCGACTCGGGTCATGTCGCACTCCGCAGCCTGAGATCGGCAAGCGGGCTGCTTCCCAATGCGCTGCCTGTTGAAACAGCAAACGTGCTACGGGAAAAAATACAATCGGCGAGTGAACTGGCAGACACCGTCGATACGTCGCAGGCACGGCTAGCATCCAGCGACTGGTCGAAGGCCAACCTAGCTACGGGGCAACAAATTTTTGTTCAGCACTGTGCTGTTTGTCACCAGTTGTCAGGTCAGGGCGGCTTGATAGGTCCGCAACTGGATGGAGCTGTTGTGCGAGGGTCGCTACGATTGTGCGAAGATATCCTGGAGCCCAACTTGAATGTCGACAAAGCTTTTCGAACCACATCACTCCTGCTGGACGATGACACCGTATTGACGGGACTGGTGCGCGAAGAAAACGGTGGCAGCCTGATCATTACCGGACAGGACGGCAAGTCACAACAGTTGTCAGCTGATCGCATTGAGCGGCGGCGCGAAAACAGTCACTCGCTTATGCCCAGCAATTTTTCGGAAGTGCTGGACGATACGCAGCTCGTTTCGCTGTTGAAGTACCTTAGCTCGATACCTAGCCGCCAGTCGTCGCAGTAGTTTCAGTGCGTTAAATTCGGGAATCGCGAGGCAGCGTGCTATTGGTGGCGGCAAGTAACAACTAGAATACGGTTCAATTGGAAGTTATAAGGGTGAGGGCAGAAGTTTGAAAAATCGACCTTTCACACTTCAAGTCACACTTCAAGCTTCTTCTTTCACCCTTCGCCAAGCCCCCTCAACCGCAGCCCTTCTCCGAGTACCCATGGAGAGGGGAGTACCGAGGCAGAAGGCAGCAAGAATTCCATGATCCCCACCCCTCCGCCAACTGAAAGAGAGACGCAAAAATGTTCCGAACGATAAGCCTAAGTTCGCTGGTCCTATTTTCGGTACAGCTCGCTGCGATCACCCCAGGTTTGGTAGCCCAAGAAAAGCAATGGGTCGCTCTCTTCGATGGCAAGACGCTGGACGGTTGGGAGAAAGTTGGCAAGAACGACACCAGTGTTTGGGAGGTCAAGGACGGCGCTCTGGCTGGCTCTGGGCCGGCTTCCATGCTTGTGTGTACCAAGGGTCCGTACAAAAACTTTCGCTATCGAGCCGAGGTTCGCATCAACGACAAGGGCAACTCGGGTCTTTACTTTCGTACAACTCGCACACCCGGTTTCAGCGATGGCTACGAAGCTCAAATCGACAGCACCCACACCGATCCTATTCGCACGGGTTCTTTGTACGGCATGTGCCATGTCTACAAGGACCTCGTTAAGCCAGACACCTGGTTCAAATACGAATTGGAAGTACGCGACGACGTATGGCGTGGCCGCGAAATGACGCGCATCAAAATCACGATCGATGGAAACGAACTGTTCGAATTCCTCGACTTTGAAAAGACCTTTAAGGAAGGTCACTTCGCATTCCAACAGCACGATCCAGGCAGTAAGGTGAGTATCCGCAAAATTGAAGTCCAGGAATTGGAGTGAAGCGACTTGGCTTTCGGCGACACACTTGATCTACTGCTGAGCCAGGTTGCGCCTATTTCTGAACTCCTGCTTTCAGAAAAAACACTTTGGACCATTGCGATCTTAGCGGCGTCGGCATTGGTTCAAGCCACGGTCGGATTCGCGGCTGCCGTCTTTGGATTGCCGCTATTGCTCTGGGCGGGCAACAATCTGATGGAGTCGCAAGTGCTGATTATTTCAGCGATGCTGCCGCAAAACATCCTGGCAGTGTGGAGGCTGCGCAAGAGCATTGATTACCGAGAGGTCATTTTACCGGCGGCGATTCGCATCTCCACACTGCCGATCGGGATCGCTGGTCTAGCCATCGTATTGACGTGGTCTGCCACTCTGATCAACCAGTTCGTCGGCGGATTGATTCTAATGGCCATCGCTATTCAAGCCTTGGCGGGAGTGGAGTGGAAATCGGCCAAGAAGCCATTTTGGGTGTGGACCGTTTTTGGTATTAGCGGAATACTGCAAGGCATCTCGGGCGTGAGTGGGCCGCCGATGGTATTGTGGGTCCACGCTCAACGCTATTCCATCGATCGCGCACGGGCATTTCTGTTCGCTATGTACATCAGCAACTTTGTTCCGCAAATTATGTTGCTATGGTGGAAATTCGGTTCGCCCGTCTATCGTTGCATGTTGATCGGATTTCTGACCATGCCACTTGTTTTAATTGCTGCTATGCTCGGTTTGAAACTTGGGTCGCGACTGGGCGAACGCTGGCTGCGACCAGCCACATACCTTGGCTTGGCTTGCTTAGCACTCACAAGTCTCTTAGAACCTTGGCTTACAAGTTCCGTTTATCCCTGGATTCAATCCCTGTTTAAGAGCTCGCTATGACGGAAGCCTGGATCGCCTTGATCGCGCTGAGTTTGATGGAAATCGTGCTCGGCATCGATAACATCGTCTTTATTTCAATTTTGACCGCTAAGTTGCCGGTCGACCAACAAAGCGCTGGACGTCGGCTGGGGCTGGTGCTGGCATTGGGGACGCGGATTGTCCTGCTGAGTTGTATTTTTTGGATCGCGCAACTTACTTCGCCGGTGTTTACCACTTCTCAGTGGCTACCGGTGGAGGGACTCAAATCCCACTTTACCAAGCCCATTAGATCCGCGCACAGCGAACAACCTGACGCTGACAAGCACGACGCAGGCGCGACCGAAACAACCCCATTAAAACCCGCCGAAAAATTTGACGCCGAAGCTTGGGAAGAATTCGACGGAGTGTCGTGGCGCGACCTGATTCTGATCGCCGGCGGATTGTTTTTGATCTACAACAGCGTTCGCGAAATCCACCATGAAGTCGAAGGCGGCGCTGACGGACTTTCTGCACCCAAGAAACAGGTAACCTTCCGAGGCGTCCTATTCCAAATTGCCATCATGGACGTCGTTTTTTCGCTCGATAGCGTGATCACAGCCGTGGGCATGGCCAATCAATTGTGGGTGATGATTGCGGCGGTCATCCTGGCGGTGGCGGTGATGATCCTGTTCGCAAATCAAGTGGGCGATTTTGTAGACCGCAACCCTACGATTCGCATGCTAGCCATAAATTTCTTGCTGCTCATTGGTATTATGCTGGTGGCTGAGGGCGTCGGCACACCCATCAACAAAGGATACATTTACTTTGCCATGGCCTTTTCGATGATGGTCGAAGCCTTCAACATTCGCATCCGCAAGAAACAGGCGGAGTAACTTCCGCCTACCACTCACCAAACAACGACTGTGCGTTTCGCGTGGTTTGTTCGGCAAGTAGCGTAGGGCTTATGTGCCTGATTTCGGCGAGTTGCCGAAGCGTGTGGGCGACTAGGGCTGGATGGTTCGGGCGTTTCCCTCGGTGGGGATGTGGCGTGAGATAGGGGCTGTCCGTTTCTACGAGAATGCGATCGGCGGGAATCGTTTTGGCGATATCTCGGATATCACTTGCGTTTTTGTAAGTCACCATGCCCGCAAAACTTATGTAGAGCCCTAATTCCAAGCAGCCATCCGCCACTGCTTGAGGGCCCGTGAACGAATGCATGACGGCGCGTAACGGGCCAATCAGAGCTTCCTCGCGGAGTATCTCGAGTGTTTCTTCCGCGCAATCCCGCGTATGAATGACGACGGGCAATCCGGTTATGCGGCTCAGTGCGAAGTGTCTGCGGAAATAGTCGACTTGGACATCCCAAGGGCAATCGTCCCAATGACGGTCCAAGCCGGTCTCGCCTAAAGCAGCGACACGCGGATGGCGACAAAGCTGTTCGATGGCAGGCCAGTCGCCGGGCGCTGCCTGGCAACAATTGTTGGGATGTAAGCCCACCGCCGCCCGTATGCTCGGAAATCGCTCGGACAATTCCACACATGCTTGGGAGGTTTGGAGCGTTGTACCGACGGTCAAGACCGCCCCCACACCAGCGCGGGCAGCCTGTGCGAGGAAGTCCTCCAAATCGGGCAGCAGGCTTTTGTCAGTTAAGTGCGCGTGCGTGTCGATAATCAACTGGTTCATTCCGGCTTTGGCGTAGGGTATTGACTTGATCGGTATCAGGGACGCATCGCATCGGCAACAAGTTCCTGGTCGAAGTAGTTGATGCTCATACCCGCATCCACGACCAGGGACTGGGCTGTAATGCCACTGGAACGTGGGCTCAGCAAGAACGCGGCTGCGCTGGCTACTTCGTCGGTGCCCAGCGCTCGCTTGCGCGGAATGACGCGCTCGGCAAACAGGTAAGCGTCTACGTAGCCGGGGATACCCGCCGAGGCGCTGGTCTTCAGCAAGCCTGCCGCAACCGCGTTGAAGCGCACTTCGCTGAAGCGGCTGAACGATTTCGTTAGGAATGCCAGCGACGAGTCCAGTGCGGCCTTGACGGGTGCCATGAAGCCATAGCTTTCGCTGGCCATGCGCGTGGTGGAAATGCTAATGGTAACGACGGAGCCAGCGGGCTCGAGCAGGTCCTTGAGTGCTCCTGCCAGGGCTATCAGCGAGAAGCAACTAATATCGATGGCTTGCAGGAACTGCCCACGCGTCGTTGCGTGAAAAGGATGGATCCCATCGCTGTAGTCGGCGAACGCGATCGAATGCACGAACCCGTAGAAACTCCCAAAATCTTGTTTGAGTTGATGAGCCAGCGCGTCGATCTGCTCCTGCGACTCGACATCGCACAGGTAGATTGGCCGCTCGCCAAGCAGCTTAGCGAGTTGTTCGCGGCGCGATTCGCTACGGACGACATAAATGACCTCCGCGCCCACTTCTTCCAACGTCTTACCGATACGATAAGCCACGCTCTTTTTGTTGGCGACTCCAAAGACAATGATTCGCTTGCCAGCCAGTTGCAGAAAATCCATGCTCGCTTCGCCTTCAGGTAGTTATTCTGGGTCTGCAACGGTACAAGCAAAATCCAATCGAGCGGCCACTTTTCCATTCACGATGATCTTGCCGCTCAGAAAATAAGCCGTTGAGACAACGTCGTTTAGCGTGACATGAATATCGATCGTATCATTCGGACGCACCATCTTCTTAAACTTGACGCCATCCAAACGCGTCGCCACGGGCACCGCACCGTTGCTTGGCGTTTTGCTAGCCAGCAGGATTGCTCCGCTTTGCAGTGCGCATTCGCAAAGTATGACTCCCGGCACCAATGGGTAATTTGGAAAGTGCCCTTGGACAAAGAATTCGTCCGCGCGAAATGTCTTGCGGCAATGAATTGCATTTTCAGACTGCTCGACAATCGTGTCCACCAGTAGCATCGGCGGACGATGGGGAATGGCGGAGGTCACGGCCGCGTCGGGATGGGACATGATGCGTTTCAACTTGAGAGTGAATGATGGGTCCGATGGTACGTTAATTTGGCTTGGTGGCTGCTATTTGGTTTTCATGAGGTGCTGGTCGACGTCGTTGGCGACAATAACGCCATAGTTGATTGCGCCGAGCCAGCCCGACATAATGATGCCTACACTGCCCGCGTGATAGAGTCCGCGAATTTGATCGGGCAGTGAGCGGCTAACCGCCAAACCCTCGAACTTGGTACCGAAGCTAGCGCCGGACAGGTGCTTGGTATAGTGCTGGAACGTACGCGGAGTGGCCGCTTCCACATGGTCAATCTTTTCTCGAATACCGGGGACGTACTTATCCAGCGCGCTGAGCGTAGTTTCGATCAAGTCCAACTTGCTGGCCGCGTAGTCCTCGTCGCTCAGATCGGACCAATCCTCAAACCGGGCATTGGTGCTGCTGACAATGGCCGTGCGACGTTTGTTAGTGGGCCGCGTGCGGGGATAGTAGAAACTGAACGTGCGGCTGGTGATGTCGCGACTGAGTAGAGCTTCAGTTCGAAACAAAGGCGCGGTCGAGCTGAAGAGTAAATCACCCGTACTCTCATCGATTTCGACACCTTCTTTTAACGCCATATAGACTTGAGTGCTGCTGTTATTCAAACGTACCTTTCGTGCATCCTCGACAAAGTTCCTATCGAATTTATCCTCGCCAACCAGATTGAAGATTGTGGCGTTCAGATTCGAATTGCTGATGACAGCCCCGCAGGCAATGCGTCGATCGTTGACCACGACCGCTTCGACCCCCTGGGCGCCCACTTCAATTTTCGACACGTCGCTACGAATACGGCAATCGACATTATTTCGCTTTAATTCGGCCTCCATCTTGGAGATTAAATCGTCCGTACCGCCTTCGTAAATGTAGACCCCTTTAGCCATAAAATTCGAAAAGACAATGCCATAGGTGATCGCCGGATCTTCCAAGGTTGAACCATTGGCATAGGTAATGGGCTCCATGAGCAATCGTACTACGTCTTCGCGGCCTGGAAAGAATTTCTCGAACAACTCGCCCGTGGTCATCGACTGATCGTCGTAGAAATTCATGCCACGGGCAGCATCGAAAAAGCTAGCCACGCGGTTGGCAGGCACGCCAAAATCGGTGGACAGGAGGCGGGTAAAATCCTCGCGATTGAAGGTCGTGGTGAGGGAGAACATCGGATTGTCGAAGCGGATGTTCTTTAACTGTACAATGTTCGACGAGATCTCCTCATTCCAGTAGCGGCGGCAGCTCTTGAGCATACCGGCAGGAAAGCCGTGCAGGGAAATGTCGAAAATGTGACTTCCGGGGCGGCGAAACCATGTCGCCAGCCCGCCGAGCTTATAATGCTGTTCGAGCAGTAGCACGCGGTGTCCGGCCCTGCCGAGAATATTTGCCGTCGTCATGCCAGCTAAGCCGCTGCCAATCACGACGACATCGTAGTAATCTTGGCAGCCTTTAAGGAAATCGCGTGGCATAAATCGAAATTTAGAGTAGTCAGAGTAAGAACGTCGCTAAGGGCTATGGCACGGGCCAAGATACGACAGATTTCTCAGCCTGCCAACCGTGGCACAGTTGATTCTGAGCCGCCTCCCACTGAATAAAGCTTAGGTTTCAAAGCATGTTTACTGAAGATGAACTCGACCCTTGGTTGATTGTTCGAGGCCAGGCAACTGACGCCACGGTCGCTCTCTGGAAAATCGCTCAAGCCGAAGAGCCGTCGTTAGCGATTTTTTCGGATCGTGCGACCGCCGAAAAGTATGCGCAAGAAAACCTGATACCGGCAGCGCCTGCAACCGCCTCAGGCGTCGAATTATGGCGGCCCATGCGTTTCGAACAGGCAGAATTGCTGCGCTTGATGGCGGACAGTTTCCGTCAGGGAATTCGCTACGCCGCGTTGAACCCATCCAAGTCTGGAGCCCGACAAGTGTTCGTACTGCGCGATGTACTCAAGGCAGCTCGATCCCGCTTGAAAGCCGATCGAAATTAATATGGATTCGCAATGCGCAGTTCAGTTCTGTTACCATTCTGTTACCATCCCAGCTAAACCACTCGCCAATCCCCTCTCAAATCCGTAAGGCAAATTTGATGTTTTTTCGCGCGTTCGTTTTTGTAGTTTATCTGTTGACCCTGAACTCGCTGACGTTTTGTGCGGAGCCGCTCACGATTCGATTGTGGGACGCGGACGCGCCCGGTGCGGTGGGTGCTGAGGAAAAGGATATTCCAACTGCCATCGTCTATCTGCCCGAGCAAAGTGCAGTTGCGGCAGGAGCGTTTGTCATATTTCCTGGCGGCGGATACGGGCATTTGGCTATCGACCACGAAGGTCATCAAATTGCCAAATGGGCCAATGACATGGGACTGGCAGGTATCGTGGTTAGCTATCGGCATCGCAATCGGGGTTATGGCCACCCAGCCCCGATGCTCGATGCGCAACGGGCCATTCGACTTACGCGACACCAGGCTCGGGCATGGAATATCGATCCACAGAAAGTTGGCGTGCTGGGATTCTCGGCCGGTGGGCACCTCACGACCACGGTGCTGACTCACTTTGACTCAGGTCAAGCTGGCTCGTCCGACCCAATAGATCAGCTCAGTTGTCGGCCTGATTTTGGAGTCGTGTGCTATGCGGTTATTGCTTTCGATGAAGAGTATACGCACAAGGGCAGTATGAAAAACTTGCTGGGAGAAAACCCAGATCCAACACTGGTTCGCCTAATGTCCAACGAGAAGCAAGTCACGGCGCAAACACCGCCCTGCTTTGTTTGGCACACGGCCGAAGATACAGTGGTTCCGGTTGAAAACAGTCTAAGGTTTGCATCCTCGCTGGTGCGGTCGGGTGTCCCAACTGAATTGCACGTTTTTCCACGGGGCAAGCACGGTATTGGGTTGGGAGCCGACGTGCCTGGAGCCAACCAATGGCCTGCGCTGTGCCAAGCTTGGCTGGAGCGAATGGAAGTGATTCACTAAACTAGCTGGACAGTCTGTGGCGAATGGCTTGGCAAAGCCGATCTGCGATGGCCGTGGAACTTGAATGCGCGGCCAGCGAAAGTGCGGCGCCAACCGGTCCGCCAACTACAGCTCCGATCCCGATGGCTGCGACGGAACCGCTCAGCCGCGCCACGCGACGAGCACGTTGGCTGCTCATACCCTGCTGGCAACCGATGGCCAGTGCGGCCACCTCCACACCGTCGGCCAGCATCGATGCCGGGTGAACCTTGGTCACTCCGCGCACAGCCACGCGGCAGGTGATGCGGCCGGTAGCAGACCAAAACGCTTTGGTGCTCATCGATGCCAGGGCAGACAGAGTCGCTTGTCCCAAATCGATCTGATGGCTCTCCGCCCTACCGCATGCGCACTGCCTGGCAAAGTGCTCGCAATTGCCGTCGAGCAGGCTGTAGCCGCACGTACCAACTTGGCTCTCGGCTGCCTGAGCAACCTGTTCGGCTGCATGGCCCTCTGCATGGCAAACCAGGTTAGCTGCCGCTCCTCGGCAAAAATCTTCGCGGGTATCTCGGCGAACGCAAAAGCGATCGGACTTATCGCAAAGCACGATTCTAGTACCATCCGCGGCGGCCAGATGGATGACAGTCCCATCGCCCATGTCGATCCCATGATGCTGGTAGGGAATTCCCGCCGCCATGTTATTCACGTAGATATGATCGCCTCGGGCCATGGGATTGCTCTTCAAAAGGAGGTTGTGAGGCACTGGACGATTGGGGCATTGATCGCTATGCCTAATGCATCGTACGGATTTCGAGGTTGGCTTGGGTAGAGCAAACACGACAATTTGCTTGGAATCGTTCCGTCCGCTGAGGGCCTGTCCCTGCCGGACGCGAAAGCCTCAGCCGTCGGGTACAAGACCCAGAAACGGCTGGTAGCTTGGCTGTCATTGCCGGGTATTGGATGAATTGTCCGGTCGGCTAGGCTGATCCTACAGTAGCAAATCTTCTTATTAAAAATGAATACTGAATGTTTGAACTCAAAGTGCTTGCAATCAATGTGCTCGTCCCGTCTATCATCAGTGTTATCGCATTATGGCTTTGTCGGCCGCGCAATGCGGTGGCCAACTTGGGTCCATCCGAGCGAAAATTGGCTCTACAGCCAGCACCTGCTGTACGCGAAGCCAGCGATTCGGCAAGTGCAACACTTGTAGAGCCTCCGTTTTCAACAGTTTATGCCAGCCTACTGTCTTTGACTGCGGTGGCGGCCATCTGGGCGGCTTTCGGGCTTAGGACGGAATTTGTCCTGTGGCCCCAAGATGCTTGGAAGCGACTGCCACAGTCCGTAGCGCTGGTCGCGCTGGGCGGGATTCTCACACAATGGATTCCAAATACGTTCATACGATGGACACTCCGCCTAGTAACTTTGGTCGGTGCGGCGATCGTGATTTTCCCTACAGGAGAAGCCTGGCAAGAGCTGACCAAGGACAGGAGCGCGTGGATCGCGGCCATGTCGCTGAGTAGCTTTCTAGGCTGGCTGCTGATTTCCTATCAGACGCCGCGACGCCAAGCGGTAGTGGGGTTCGGCTGGATTTTTTTATTCGCAAGTTGCGCGTTTCTGACTGCTCAATCGTTTTTGAAAGTCACTGAACCCTTGCTGGCAGTCGCTTCGGTCGTGGGCTGTGTTAGTATCGCGAGTTGTCTAAGCCGCAATTCACAGCAACTCTTGCCGGCGGTCGCAGGGCCCTGTCTGTTCGCATTGTCCGTGGCCGTTGCCAGCGCGCAATTCAACTCGTATCTCGGACTCTCAAATTGGTTGAGCTGGCTTGGTATGTCCAGTCCCGCCATGGCGGCGGCTGTCTCAATGCTCGTCCCTGCCACTCAGGATGGCCAGGTTCGGCTGACACGCTGGCATGCACTGGCAACCGTGATAACTTGTTTGCTCCTCGCGGGAGCAATCGTCGGATGGACGCAGGTCGCGGCGGCCAGCGGCGAAGAGTGGTAGGCGAAGCTGTCTAGATGAAGAAGCTGTCTAGCTGAAATTGCCAAATGGCTACAATACGTCACTTGCTGCGGCCGTTTGGGGCGCCAAAGCAGGCTCGGGGGGGAGGCAGGCTCCCCGCCAAGCCATCGATATTACGGTTCTTGCAAGTTTTTTTGTGGAGTATCACAGCGTATGAAGTTACCGCATGTTGTCATTGTCGGAGCTGGACCCGGTGGCCTAGCGTCTGCATTGCAACTGGCTAAAGCGGGTGCGCGAGTCACGATACTCGAAAAACAGAAGTGGGTGGGCGGCAGGACTGCCACATTTGAACAGGACGGATTTCGCTTCGATATTGGTCCCACTTTTTTTCTTTACCCGCGCGTGCTAGGCGAGATATTTCAATCGGTAGGTCTGGACCTCATGTCCGAGATTCCTATGCGGCGACTGGACCCGCAATATCGAATTAGCTTTGCCGCTGGAGGTCAGCTCGATGCGACACCTGACATCGCCGCGATGGAGGAACAGATTGCTGCGTTTTCGCCGATCGATCGCGGTTCCATCACCAGGTATATGAACGACAACCGAGCCAAGCTAGCGAAGTTCCGGCCTATTCTGGAAGCTGCCTTCAATAGCCCAATGGACCTGCTGTCCCCTAAGGTTTTGGCTGCGCTGCCTTGGCTAAAACCAACCAAGTCGCTCGGACAGGAGCTCGCAAGCTACTTCAAAGACCCACGGCTGGCGATCGCATTTTCGTTCCAGTCAAAATACTTAGGGATGTCACCCTTCAAGTGCCCAAGTCTATTTTCCATTCTGTCCTACTTGGAATACGAGCACGGTGTTTGGCATCCACTGGGTGGCTGTGGGCAGGTTAGTACACGGATGGCGGAAATCGCTCGCGGCATGGGAGTCGAGATTCACACAGACGAGGCGGTAACTGGTTTTACTTTCGACGGCAGGCGGCCGCGAAAGGTGCACACGTCGGTAGCGAGCTATGATGCGGACGCCGTCATTATCAATGCCGATTTTTCGCAGGCCATGTGCGACCTTGTTCCAGATTCGCTTCGCAAGCGCTGGACTAACAAGAAAATTTCTCAAAAGAAATTCTCCTGCTCGACGTTCATGATGTACCTCGGCATCGAGGGACGCTATGCGGACTTGCCGCATCACACGATCCACATTGCCGACGACTATCAGCGGAATTTAAGGCAGATAGAACAAGACTTTACTTTACCCGATTTACCCAGTTTCTATGTTCAGAATGCCAGCGTCACCGACGACACCTTGGCCCCTGCCGGCCAAAGCACGCTGTACGTTTTGGTGCCTGTGCCTCATGCGCACAAAAACGTCGTCTGGGATGAGGCCACTCGATTAGCCTATCGCGAATTGACGTTGGACCAGTTAGCCAAAATAGGCTTGACCGATTTGCGCAAGCGAATTGTGACTGAGCGCGTGATCACGCCGCAAGCTTGGCAGGACGATTTTGGATTGTACCGCGGTGCAACATTTAATTTGGCTCATAATTTGGGGCAAATGCTGCATCGCCGGCCGCACAACAAATTCGAAGACCTGGACGGTGTTTACTTGGTGGGCGGCGGCACGCATCCTGGCAGCGGCTTACCCGTGATCTACGAATCTTCGCGGATTACCTGCAAACAATTGGCTCCCGCGTTGGGTTTGAAGAGTGGCTTTTTCGGCTCTGTACGAGAAAACAGCCAGCGACTATGATAGGCAGACTTGGCGACCAGCCGAGAAGGGTCCTACTTCTCAGTAGTACCTACCGTAATGCGTTTTCGCTTGAAACATCGAACCATCGATGATGCCTGGAGGGTAAGCGAATGGCTAGCGGCTTCATTGGAAATGAAGTGCCCCGTAAGGGGTTGCGGGTTCGATCCCCGTGCCCTCCGCCTTGTCGGCTCACCTAGAGTCGCATCCCAATGCGCCGCAAGTCTTGCTATGCTTTGACTTGCGGCGTTTTTTTATAGGCTATTCACATAAGCAATGAGATCGGCGGCTTGTTGGGCTGTGAGTGGTGCCAGCAATTGCTCGGGCATAAGTGAAACAGTTGCCAACTTTTCGACTTCGATCGACTCCTTCGCGATCGCCAGCGAGTTGCCGGATGCATCCTGCAAGACGATCTGCATTTCATCGCGCTTTAGGACACGTCCTACCCAGACATATCCCGAGTCGTCGAGCACGGATAGCGCTCGATATTTTTCCTCGATTTCGAGTGAGGGTTGCATGATGGCTTTGAGCAAGGCGGCCTGAGTTCTGCGAATGTCTGCGAGCTGACTCAGATCGGGGCCGAGATCCTTGCCAACTCCCTCCAAGCGATGGCAACTCGAACATGTTCCCACTCCCTCGGCAAACAGCTTTTTGCCCATATCGATGCGACCGTCGAGGCCTAGAATTTGCGCAGGATCAAAAGCAGGCCCCAGTCGCTGCACGCGTTGGTCGGGGGCAGCGTAGGGTTCGATCAAGTCGCGAATGGCGGGCTCACGACCTTGAGCTAGAGTTACAATTTCGCGCACCAGCGATTGCGGAACTCGCTGCTCAGCTAAGGCGCTCGCTAGTTCGATCGCCCCGTTGTAGTCGGTTAGCAGCTCGTGGGCGGCTGCGCGTCGTTGCTCCTCGTTGACTCGCGATTGTTGGGGCGCGCAGAGTGTGTCTATAGCATCTCTTAATTCGGGTGATGAGGGCAATTGAGCAATCCAGTCATGCATCAGTCGCACACCCAGTGGATCGGTCCGCTGAGAGCCAACATGCGGCATCCGTCCAGCGCCACTTTTGGCAATTCGCGTAAAGAGAATCGATCGCGCAGGCCGACCAGGCGTCACGATATTTGCTCCTGTCAAACCTAGGTCACCGCGCATGGGTGGCTGATCGACGATGCGAGTCTCGGACAGTAACTTAGAGAAACTGATATCCATCGTCGTCGACGCATTGCCACCATTCAAATGGCAGTGGCCACAATTGGTATGCAAATAGGCGCGTGCTCGGGCATCGAGCGGCTGCGTGGCATCCTGCGGATCGGGCATGAAGCTCGGCGGTAGAGTTCTGCTGGAACCTTGAGCATCCTGCGAGCCGATCACTCCGCTGGAATGTAAGGCTTGCCAACTGTCGGGGCGGCCATGTGGCGTTCGCAGTTGCGGCTCAATAAATGCAAGCGTCTCGCCTGTCCAAGCAGTATGACAGATACGACACGAGGTTCGCGAGCCGAATTGCCAGTCAAGCTTTTCCAGAGCTGGCGTGGCGTGGCTCTGACTTGCTGTTTGCCCGACTTTGTCGCTGTCTGGGAACCACTTGTTGGCCAAAGGGATTTCATAGGTGGCCATTTCGCCAGAGCTGCCAACCAGCGTCGCGTCCGTGCCACCATCATTCCAGCGATAAGAATAGTATTGCCAGTCACCCTGTTCATCTTTGAGCGCGATCTGAGTCTCGATGCGGCGGATATTGGGCGCTTCGCCAAAGCTATAAGTTTTGACCAGCACACTCCCCAGCGGCAGCACCACGGAGGTCTTGAACCATGCGAACATCGTTTGGGGTGTCGAGTGGAATTGGGCTTGTCCGTCGCCTGGGATGGCCACTAGATATTCGGCTCGGGCACCGTCGGCCCACATGGGCGCATTGACGGTATACGGCAAGACACCGGCCGCTGGGATGGCGGCGGCGGTATCTGCGAAGAGCCCCGTTTGGCTTAGGTTCCTCGGAAAATCCTGGGCAGAACCAGCCACCGCCGGATTGGGCACCAAGCGATAAATGCGCGATGGCTGATTGGCTTCGCTGTAATCCATGATCAGTAATTCGCCGTTGGGCTCTGACTCAAAACAAATGGGCTTGATAGCTCCCAAGGCGATCTCGCGATAGTCGATAACGCGTTGCTCGTCGAACTGGGCTGCCCAGTACTTGCGAGTGATCCAGTCGCCAAAGATATAGGTTCCTACCAAATCGGGATACTTTTGACCGCGATAGACCATGCCGCCAGTTACCGATGCTGCTTCGGCATGATTTAGAGCGATATCGGCCGGTAGGATTGGAGATGGGCCAGGTGTCTGTGGCTTGACATCTCCAGGCCCTTCTTTGATAGCCCAGCCGTAGTTGCCACCCGACTTGATGCGATAGACCATCTCCCAAGCTTCCCAGCCCACATCTCCCACCCATAGATCGCCGGTTGGCGGATCGAAGCTCATGCGAAACGGGTTCCGCAAGCCGTAAGCGAAAACTTCCGCGCGCGCGCCCGATACGTTGACAAATGGATTGTCGTCGGGGATGGAGTAATTCAATCCTGAACTGGTGCGATCGACATCGATTCGCAGTATGGATGCATACAGGTCCGAGATATCCTGTCCGGTGTCACGGGGATCTGGAGGATTGGGAACCTCGATGTCACCGAGCGAAATGTACAAGTAGCCGTCGTTGCCAAATGCCAGTGTGCAACCGTTGTGGCCCCCGCCACCGCATTTTAATATGGAAAATTCGCTCTGGACTGCCAATTGCAATGGCTGGCTCTCCGGTAGTTCAAATCGCGAGATGTGCGTTTGCGCCTCGCGCGCGCCACCATGCGTAACATAGCAGACGTACACCCAGCGATTGGATGCAAAGTTTGGGTGATAGGTTAAGCTGAAAAGTTGGATCTGCTCTTCCGCTAACGCCTTGGCGGTGGGTGGCAAAGTCGCGTTGAAATCGACACACAGTGTCTTTATGGGTTGAGCCAGTGAGGACTCCAGCGCGTAGATCTTGCCCTGTTGCTCGCTAACCAAATATTGACTGGTGTGCGGGACGCGATTGAGCGAAACCGGTCCCATGAATTCGACGTCAAAAGCTGGCTGAAGTACATACGGCAGCGGTGGCTCGGGCGACCCCACCAGCCGTGATTGGTCCCATGGTGTACGCGCCCTAGGACCGCTGGTAGGCACTTCAGCCAAAATTGAATCTAGCGAACAAACAATGGCGAAAACGAACGGAGCGATGTCCAGTAGGCGCAGCATGAGAACACCAAGATATAGTTTGTGACAAGCAGAGGAGGCGCCGCTAGTATAGCAACCACAAGCCGCCCAACGCAAAACACAATCCCTGTGGCTTAGGCATCCAGGCTGGAGTGGCGAGCTACGGGTCGTACCAGTAATTACGGAAGTAAGCGACATAACGACAAGCTAGAAGCTTATCCCACGAAAACGACAAGCTAGAAGCTTATCCCACGAAAACGACAAGCTAAGAGCTTATCCCACGAAAACGACAAGCTGGAAGCTTATCCCACGAAAACGACAAGCTAAGAGCTTATCCCACGCAAGTTGGCGAGCAAAACAGTTGTTTTGCGAGTGCGGATTGATTAGATTAACAGGAGTTTGCACCTCCAAACCGATGCTCCTCGGCCGGCTTCTCACCCCCCCTGAACAAAGGCGATCCGATGAATCGGCGAACCGCAATCGCACTCTTGCTCTTGATCCTGGCTAAACCTGTCGGGTTACACGCCGATATTGTGATCGACTGGAACGACATGGCTAACGAAACGCTCGTCGCTAATGTTGAATATCAGAATCCTGGCATGGCTACGCGGACGATGGCCATGCTAAATTTGGCGATCTACGATGGCTTAGCGATGGCGCGGTCCGGAGCGAACTTGTTTTACGACTATGGAGTTGGCCATACCTCACCCGGCTACGCTGCTTCGGGAACCGCCGCTGCGGCTCAAGCCGCTTACACCGTACTAAGCTCGATTTACCAAGACCCTACCGGTTCGATCAGTTCGCGTTTGGCATCGAGTCTGTCGACGGTGGCCGATGGAGTGGAGAAGACGGAGGGAATTGCGCTGGGGACGATGATTGGCAATTCGATTTTGCAGAGTCGAGCGAACGATGGCTATAACGTCAGCGTTCCCTATCAGCCTAACCCTGCGGCCGGACATTGGCAGCCCGACCCGATCAACCCGGGCCAACAAGCCTGGGGACCCAACTGGAGAAACGTAACGCCGTTCGCACTTGACTCGGGTACTCAGTTCATGCCACCGCCGCCCCCCGAGCTAACGAGTAAAGCCTACGCAGACGCTTTCAATGAAGTGAAGTCGCTCGGTGCATTAAACAGCGCGACGCGCACTGCCGAGCAAACGCAGATCGCCGACTTTTGGGCTTACGATCGGGTAGGCATGGGGACACCAATCCGGCTGTATAACGAATCACTGCAAACAATCGCGATCCAACAGGGAAATACCGTCGAGCAGAATGCAGAATTATTTGCCAAAGCGGCTGTGTCGATGGCGGACGCAGGCATCGTGGCTTGGAACTCAAAATTCGAATTCGACCTGTGGCGCCCCGTGACCGGAATTCGTAACGCGGACATGGATGGCAATCCAAATACGGACGCGGACGCAAACTGGGTACCCCTGGGTGCCCCTGGCGGCAGCGGCAATAATTTTACACCACCTTTCCCGACCTATCTCTCAGGCCACGCAACATTCGGCGGTGCACTGTTCGAGACGTTGAAAGAATTTTACGGAACCGACGCGATCGCCTTTACACTTGCCTCTGACGAGCTCATCGGAGTCCAGCGCAATTTCACCACCTTCAGCGAAGCGATGGCAGAAAACGGCCGTAGCCGCGTCTATATGGGCATCCATTGGAATTTCGACGACCTCCAGGGACAACTCACAGGGCAACAGGTAGCGAGCTACGTTAGTGGTCGCCCCTTTGTTTCAGCCGTCCCCGAACCATCGTCTCTGTTAGTCCTGTGGAGTATGGGGCTGAGTTGCCTCTGCGGGCGCAGACGTACCGTCAGTTGAAATCCTACGTGTCTGGTTGAGTATCTGATGAAAAGCAAGCAAGAAAGAATTCCAGACCCCTGGCTTGCTTATTTGTAGATGGCGGTGATCGACGAGAAGCGTCGCGATTTCTGCTAAAATCTGAAGCAGCGTGTCAGTTCTGTGGGCAGGCCGGTGTTTAATACTGGCAGGAGACGCCCAGTGGACTTGCCGGAAACACGAGACAGCCTGATTGCACAGATTCAGGACCCAGAAAATGGAGCCGCCTGGGATGCGTTCGCGCACATTTATCGGCCCGTGGTGGTTCGGCTCGCCCGTAGTCGTGGGCTGCAAGCGGCCGACGCAGAGGACTTGGCACAACAAGTGTTGTTGTCCGTGGCGCGGGCTGTGCCGAATTGGGAACGCAGCGATGGATCGCGTTTCCGAAACTGGCTCGGGCGAATCGCGCGCAATGCCATTCTCAACGCGCTAACTCGTGGGCCGCGAGAGCTGGCAGGTGGTGGTAGCGATTTTCTGGCAGTGTTAAGGCAATTTCCCCACGACGACAATCAACTCGCGCGTCAGATTGAACTCGAATACCGACGTCAAGTCTATCGTCGCGCTGCAGCGATCGTCCGCGACGCAGTCGACGAACCAACTTGGCGGGCGTTTCTGTACTGTGTCGTCGAGGGCGAAGAAACTTCAGCAGTCGCCGAACGGCTGGGAAAAACCATTGGCAACGTGCATGCTGCCCGCAGCCGTATCATGCGCCGCTTACAAACGGTCGCTAGCGAATTGATGGAGGCCGACGAATGATCCGCCGTTCATCCCATTGCCAGCCTCAGCGGCTCGAAGCACTCCTGGATAGCCAGTTGACGCCCAAGGACGAATCCGATCTATCCTCGCATCTCGACCATTGCGCAGCCTGCAGAATTCTGCTTGATCAGATGGCTGCCAGCCCAGAGAGTTGGCAACATGCCAGTGCGTATCTGCGCGATGATTCACTGGACGAATCCTCGATCAGCTCGATCGAAGGTGGCGTGCCAATCGCGCCGCAGATATCCCAAGTCCTCGACCTGTTGCAACCGACCGACGACCCAGCGATGCTCGGGCGACTGGGCACTTACGAAGTTTCTGCTGCGATTGGAGCTGGCGGAATGGGAGTGGTCCTCAAGGCCCTAGATCGCCCGCTCGATCGCACCGTTGCCATCAAAGTCATGGCACCTCACCTGGCCACCTGCGGCGTAGCTCGCCAGCGATTTGCGCGCGAAGCTCGCGCTGCGGCGGCTGTGATTCACCCCAATATAATCGCCATCTACGGCGTATCCACGGACGCCGTATTGCCCTATTTGGTGATGCCCTACGTCAGCGGCGCGTCGCTGCAGAAACGACTCGATCGCGACGGTGCGCTACCGCTGGCCGACGTACTGCGCATCGGCGCCCAGATTGCGGCAGGTCTGGCTGCGGCCCACGATTCGGGACTCGTGCATCGCGATATCAAGCCTGCCAACATTCTGCTCGATCAAGGCGTTGAGCGATTGGTGATTACCGATTTTGGTTTGGCTCGTGCCGCCGACGATGCTTCCATGACCCGCACCGGCGTCATTGCTGGCACGCCGCAATTCATGTCCCCCGAACAGGCTCGCGGCGAAGCCATCGACGCTCGCAGCGACTTGTTCAGCCTAGGCAGTTTGCTGTACGCCTGCTGTACTGGGCGCCCACCGTTCCGAGCCGATTCGGCCATGGGCGTCCTGCGGCGCATCACCGACAATACGCCGCGTCCTATTCAAGAAATCAATCCCGCGATACCCATGTGGCTGTGTCGCCTGATCGAGCGATTGCATAGCAAGTCGGCGCGCGAGCGTTATCCCTCGGCACAGGCCGTCGCTACGTTGTTAACTCAGTGCCTTGCGCATGCCAGTCAACCCACCGTGCACGCGTTGCCGGCGGAACTCGTGCTTAAGCCACCGCACTGGCGGAATGCAAAACGCGCGTGGCTGGCGGTTGGTTTAGTGGCTGCTTCGCTGGTCGGCGGCGCTTGGTATGGCTGGCAGCATTCGGCAGAAAAACTCTCTTCGCAAAGTCTTCATCAGGCTACCGATCGGTCTGCTGTTGATAAGCGGTCGACGGCTCGGGGCGACTCGATTGAGGGTAGCACTCTGGCGCCAAGTGTTGGTGAGCAAATTGCTCCGCTAACTACCGAGCGTCCGCACGCGATTGAGTTACAAAGCGATTTCCCCTGGGCCCGGCCAATGGGAAAAGAGGGCTGGGACGATCAACTCGACCCAGTCATGAATCACGTACGTCAGTCTTTAGAAAAATTTAGCGAGTAGATTCACAACCACATCTCCATTGGAATCAACACAATGCGTGCACGAACGAGTAGCGTTTTTTTGACCGTCATGTGTATATGCAGCGCCGCGATGCCGGTAGCCGGCCAAACCCCCCCGGATACGACACTGGAGAAACTCAAACTGCAAAGCATTGAGCTACTCAATCCAGACGGCAGTCCTGCCTCAGATGTGCGCACGATCGGCGTGCAACAACCCGTAGCCTATTTCGATGCTGATCTGAATGTGGTTTCCTTGGCCCGTACCTCAACTCAGCAGGGGCAGAATGCAAATGCGATTGCCGCAGAGGGTTCGATCATGCTGCACGCCAACACCAGGGCCCTGGTGGCGGCCAGCCCCCAGGGCTTTGCCTTCACACCCAAGAGCCTGGCCTCGAACAAGTTTCCCGAGAAGGTGACGCTGCGACCTTGGGCAACATTGAAGCTGGATACGTCGACGGTACCCGAAAAACTTCGTACTCAGTATCAAATGGAAATTGTATGGCGCAATAATTTCGCAGGTCATGTTTCCGATTTGCCGCCGCAGCGAAGTAAAGACCCGTTTGGAACATTCGCATCACCGCTCGCCCTCGATTGGCGCTTCACGCCTTACGTGGCCTGGTGTAAAAAAGTCGACATGGAAGACCAAACCGTTATGGTCCCGCCGGGCGAAGTGACGATCACGCTCAGCCGAGCGCAGCCTGGAATCAATCTACAGCCACCGACTTTGACGCTGGGGATCGTTCGTACCGTTAGCTCGCAGACTGCAGAATTCAAGCTGCCGGAATTCGGATCGGTAACGGGGCGCTGCGAAGTCGGAACGGAATTGCCGAACTGGGAGAATACAAGTGGTATCAATCATCGATTACTGCACATCATTCCAGCTCAGTCGATCGAAGTATCGGCTGGTGTGCAAAGATCTTTTGAGGGACTCGAGAAACTGTCGCGATCGACTTCGGATCCCTTCGGTGGACCAGGGCCGATCGACAATCCATTTTCCGATCCGCCGTCGACAGGTAATCGCAAATTGGCCGACGAATACGCACGCTACTTGTCGTCGCCCGAAGGCACGCAATACCGCTATCGTCAGATTGGGAAATGCTCCAGTCTCGTGGACAATGATGGGAAGTTCGTCATCGAACTACTGCCGGTAGGCAAGTACAAGTTGAAGATATACAACCAGAACTCGACGACTCTGGCCGAACAGGAAGCATGGTTGGCGAGAACTGGCCAGTTCGATGATGCCAAGGTATTCGAGATAAATACCAACCAAACGCTAGATTTGGATGTTTCAAACGAATTGGCTGCCCTCCGCTCATTAAGCCCGCCGGTTTCCGAGTCCCCATTGGACTTGCGGCCCGTACAGTCTTGGCGAAGTAGTTTATCTTCTGCGGCTTCTACCTTGCGTAGTCCATCGGGATCCAGCCCCGCAGAAAATTTGGCCAAACAGTGGCTGCAAACCGCTGGCCCAGATGCGGATCGCGAGCAGCTAAAAGAATTACTGCAGAAACACTTAGAGACGGAGTTTGCTGTTCAGCAGCAGTCGCGTCGGGCTGAACTGGAACGACTACAAACATTGTTGGACCAGTCGCGACAGTGGCTCGACCAACGCGATGAGCGTCGCGCGGAGACCATCCAGAATCGTCTGCAAGAGTTGATTGAGAATCAATAGCATCTTAGGACACCAAAGCATGCTTTGGGAGGAGTATTGACCCACTCGCTGGCGCGTCGAGCCGATAGTAAAATCGTTGAAGAAAAATGCGACTTTGCCAGTTGCTTTCAACAGAACTATCACCTTTTTACTCGAGAAACCATGAGTATGGATCGGCGAAAACTTTTTTGCGTTCGTGGGGTTGCACATTGGGTTATTTGCCTGGCTGCGGCTTGGCTGCCGTCGACGAGGGTTCAAGCCGACGAGTGGCTGGGATCGTGGAATGAGGGGCCTGCCAAGCAATCGATTGTCGAGTTCGTACAGCGCGTGACGACCGAGGGATCGACAGACTTCGTGGCCGTAACAGACCGAGTCGCGGTGTTCGACAATGACGGCACGCTTTGGTGTGAGGCGCCGATTCCATTCCAAGCGGCTTATGCATTTGACGAAATCAAGCGGCGGGCACCCAACGAACCGCGGCTCGCAGCGGATCCCATGGTACAAGCGGCCCTGGCAGGCAATATCGGAAAACTGCTGGAGGGCGAGCATCATGACGGCTTGATGCACATCCTGGCTTTGACCCACGCGGGCATGACCACCGACGAATTTTCGCAACGCGTCAACGACTGGTCGACCACTGCCAAGCATCCTAGATTTGCAAGGCGCTATCTAGAAATCACTTACCTACCGATGCAGGAATTGCTCGCGTACCTGCGTGCCAACCAATTTAAATGCTTTATTGTTTCCGGCGGCGGGGCCGATTTTATGCGCGTGTGGTCCGAGCGTGTCTATGGCATTCCGGCAGAAAACGTAGTGGGGTCGATGGCGCAACCCAAGTACGAACTGCGCGACGGGATACCCACTTTGGTCAAGACGCTGGATCATATTTTTGTTGACGATAAAGAGGGGAAACCCGTTGGCATTCATCAGTTCATCGGACGTCGGCCGATCGCCTGCTTTGGCAACAGCGATGGCGATCAAGCGATGCTGGAATACACCACGATTGACAATCCACGGCCCAGTTTTGGATTGATCGTTCACCATACCGACGCCGAGCGCGAGTATGCCTATGACGCGAAACCGCCAAGTTCAGGCAAGCTCGTGACGGCCCTGGAAGTCGCCCCGCAACGAGGATGGACCGTGGTGGACATGAAAGAAGATTGGAAGCGAATTTGGAGCGAAGCGATGAAGGACTCGCTTGAAAAAACTGAAACGCAAAAGCTCACTGGTCAATGGCTCGCCGAGGATATCGACGGCAGAGGTGTGATCGATAACGCCCAGAGTACACTGGAAGTTGCTGTCGATGGAGCTGTCTCCGGTAGCACGGCCGTCAATCGATATTCCGGTCGCGCTGAGATCAGCGGCAATAAGATCAAATTGGGTCCGCTAGCTACGACCCGTCGAGCCGGACCCCCGGCACTCATGGATCAAGAATCGAAGTTTACACAAGCATTGGACCGAGTTCGATCGTTTCGAATCGAAAAGACTGGGCTGCTTTTTCTGGTTGATTCCGATGGACATGACGTGCTGAGATTTTCGCGAATTGACAGCCATTAAGGGCTAGCTGGTCTGCTGAAACTGGCAAAATCCGATTTTGTCGAATAATTTGTGGCTTTGCTAACAGATTCGAAAAGCCTAAACTGATAGTGTAGAAACGGTTAGAGCGAGTTCGCTCGTACATTTTGATCACATTTTTTAAGGAAAACGCGATGGACAAGACCACTGGAGAGAATCAAACCAACGGGCGTAAAGGGTTTGCGAGCAAAGCGATCGTGGGACTCATTGCGTTGATGGCGTTGGGATCGATGGCTGCGTACGGCGCAATCTCGGCCAAACCCGAGTTAGTCGAGTATCTGTCGTTCGTGCCTGGCTTTGCGTCCTCAAACGCAACGGGATCATGCAGCTCGACAAGCGTTGCTGCAAGTTGTGAGAATTGTGCAAGTGAAGCCAGCGAAAGCTGTTGCGCTGAGTCGAGTGGCATGTGCCCTGCCGATATGATGGTCGCCGAAGCATCCAGCTGCACCGAGTCGGCTTGCTCGCTCTGCCCTAGTTCAGATCAGTGTCCTGCCACTGCTGGCAACGAAAGCGCCTCGGCGGATGCGGCCACAACCGAAACAGTCGATGCTGAATCGGTAGAGGCAGAAGTCACCGAGCTTCAAGAAAGCGTCGAATAATCCGGTAAAGACATCTAAAGTAACAAGTCGCACGCACTCCAAATGTGGAGTGCTGTGACTTGTCCTAGCTTTCCATTCGCCTTGGTGCACAAACCAAGCGGGTCTGGCAGTGTACTCAGAGGGGCCCAAGCGAAAAGTATTGTTGTGAGCCGTCGGCTGCGAACATCGGTAATTTTATACCGCCAATGTTTCATGCCGCCGAAACTTGCCGACTCAGGATTCCCGCTTCGTACCGACTCTTGGTCAATTAGAAAGCGGCGACAAGTCGCACGCACTCCAAATTTGGAGTGCTGGGACTTGTCCTAGCTTTCCACTCGCCATGGTGTTCAAACCAAGCGGGTTGGCAGTGTTCCAAGCGAAGCCAAAGCAAAACGTATTGTTGTGAGCCGTCGGCTGCGAACATCGGTAATTTTATACCGCCAATGTTTCATGCCGCCGAAACTTGCCGACTCAGGATTCCCGCTTCGTACCGACTCTTGGTCAATTAGAAAGCGGCGACAAGTCGCAC
>JBGSJL010000047.1:0-22956 GCA_041741955.1 Pirellulaceae bacterium
TGTGAAGCTTGAACTCTTGAAATTAGTGAGTCCACTTAATTCCAAAACGTTTGAGCCTGAACTCAAGGCCGTGCACCAAGCAACGCAGCTCGGTTTTGAGATCGTTAGTTTTTTCATGAAGAAGAACAGGGACAGGGTCGTGTATTTGATGTGGCCACACCTACCTGCTGAACTAGCCTCGCAACTCCAAGCGAGCGGCCCGACACCGTCACCGGCAGACTGGCTGAGCTATTTCTCGCATCTGCGCGTACTCGAGTTGCTACCCGAACTTGCCCCGCGTGCCGAAGCAGCGCCGCCGCAGCTACAGAATGTCAAGCCAAGTCCTACCGAACTGATCTACGAAGGTAAGACCTTGGTCGAGTGGCTGAAACTGTTGGCTCAAGAGCGGAGTCCGACTGCGCTGGGCGAAGCGTTTGCCGCTGTTAAATCGCTGATGACGCCGGAGACGAGTGGACTGGTTACTCAGTCGTTACTTCGGCTGGCACCCAAGTTGGATGGAGCGGTCAGATTGCCGTCCACGTCGTCGCGAACTTATACGATCGATGCCCGCGTTTTCCCCTTGCTCAAGACAGCCAACCCCGGCTCCGCCTATTACGACCTGATGATCCAGCAAATCGACAGCTCGCAGGACGTGGCCTGGCTGGCTCGTTGCTTGAGCGCAGAGGCAACACTGGAAGCCAATCCACCTGCGGATATGCAGTCGCTGCTCCGGTTATTGGAAACGAGAGTCTTGGTCGATGAGCCGTATCGAGCATTGCGGCCCGCCATGGCTAACTTCATGCGCAACGTCGTCAACAAATCCATGCTGAGCGCAGACGAGGATCGTAGGTTGATTGAATGCTTATTGAAGTGCGAGGCGCTAGGCAACGATTTCTGGTTGAGTCGCATGGAAACTGAATCTACAAGTTCAGTTTTTAATACGTCCGTTGAGACCTCCGCGTGGAACCCAGTCTATAGCGATGCGGTCAGCCGCCAGGCTGTGGCCGCATTAGCAGCCCCAGACACACCGCCTCAATTCGTGGCCCAAGCGGCCATGATCCTTGCGCGCACGTCCCGCTCGGACCGCCCTGTCTGGATCGATGCGTTGCGCGACGCGCTCCGCGACAGGCTTCGCCAGCTCGCGGCGGACCCAGAGCAACTCTACGCCGCCGCGCGGATTGACTCTGCCTTCTCGAGGCAGGTGGCTTTTCGTGGAGACTGGATTGGGATGGTGGCCTCCGTTTCGATGCAGTCTACTTCCCAAGATAAATGTTGGTTGGCGTTGAAGCTACTTGACCTAGTTGTCGAACAACAGCTCAGTCGCGAGCTCGAACCGGAACTGGTGGAGCTATTTCAAGCAGCCAAACCGCTCGCGCTGGATGTCGAACTAAAACTGCTGAACATTAAGCAGCAAAGATGGCTCATTTCTCGCAATTTTGGTTTAAGCCGTAGCGGCTTTGATATCCAATGGCCGAACATGCATGTCGATAGCCGCGCGAATATTGTCATCGACTCTGCCATCGCATCGCAGCATTGGCAAGCGTGCATCCTAATGGCGCAAACCGTGTTGGCTTTACCCGCTAGTACGCGCGACAGTTTAATGGCCGATTGGCGGCAGGAGTCCGAGATGAATCTGTTGACGGCACTCGTCAACCAGCACGACGCTGATCGCGATGGCTCGCTGAACGCACTGGAACTGGAAAGTCTTTCGAGCGATGCGTCGCGAAAATTGGAATTGTCGATGGCAGACAAGAACGCCGATCGACTGGTGTCTGTCGAAGAACTAAGAGATTACGTTCAGGCTGGTTTGCCCGCATCTCCATCACCACAGGAAATGAACACACAGATGGATGTGGCCAAGCGTATAATTTCCAAATACGATTTGAACTCTGACGGGCAACTGACCGCGAACGAGTGGGAGAAGATGCTCATCAAGCCCACCGGTGCTGACACCAACGGCGATGGCATCATCACGGCTGAAGAGTATGCCGCGTTTAGGACTAACAAGTAGCTCGGGGGTGCGCCGCTGCGCAGCGACCCTAGGCTACCATCTACGATCCCATCGGTATTTACCCCGAAGGGGTCCAAGCCATTAGCCGGTGGTAAGCGCAGCGCCACCACCGGACGACGGGCGACCGCATTGCATTCATCCCGCAGGGATGACAGCGCGTCCATCTGCGATCCCTGCGGGATCGAATCGTGCTTGTCGCCGTGTTCCGGCGGTGCGCTGCGCGACCACCGGCTAATGGCTGTCATCCCTTTGGGATGGGCTCGCGTGTTCAGTGCGGCGGAGTCGGAATCGCCTTCGGTATTTACCCCGAAGGGGTTTGAGCCATTAGCCGGTGGTAAGCGCAGCGCCACCACCGGACGACCGTCGCCCGCATTGCGTTCATCCCGGAGGGATGACAGCGCGTCCGTCTGCGATCCCTCCGGGATCGAATCGTGCTTGTCGCCGTATTCCGGTGGTGCGCTGCGCGACCACCGGCTAATGGCTGTCATCCCTGCGGGATATTATGACGTTTGACCTATCATTAATCCAACCATTTGTCTTCGTATTCGATTCCGGCTCGTTTCAACAACTCTTCTAGCTCTTCACGAAATGTCTTCACACGGTGATGCTCGGCTTGATTTGCGATGTATTGCTTCACTTGGTCACGCGCGGTCGCGCTCACGGTGAACGCGCTGTATCCTTCCTGCCATGAAAACGTTTTCAAACCAATCGTTTCGTGTATCCAGATCGAGCTGGCCTTTTTCAGTTCCCGCATAAAATCGGCGAGGCAATGTGTAGATTTCAGTCCTACCAACAGGTGAACGTGATCGGAGGTTCCACCAACACCTTGGCTGAAGCCTTTCAATCCATTTACGGTGCCACCAAGGTATTCAAACAGACGATCTCGCCAAGCGTCGGCGATTAATGGGCGGCGTTCCTTAGTGGAGAAGACGATGTGGTAATGAAGGCTGATGAAAGTCGAACTCATTTGAATGCCTTAATAGATGGGTCAGTTCATTAATTGGTCTTTACCCCGAAGGGGTCCAAGCCATTAGCCGGTGGTAAGCGAAGCGCCACCACCGGACGACCGTCGCCCGCATTGCATTCATCCCGCAGGCATGACAGCGCGTCCGTCTGCGATCCCTCCGGGATCGTATCGCGGGTGTCGCCGTGTTCCGGTGGTGCGCTGCGCGACCACCGGCTAATGGCTGTCATCCCTGCGGGATGTAATGACGTTTGACTTATCATTAATCCAACGTCCTCGCTATACGCTTAACAAGCCGCTGCATGCGTCTACGATTGACGCCAAGATCCGAATAACCAATCCGCGACGCCGAACGGAAATGCAACAGCTTGGTTTCGCTATCCGCAAAAAACTCGACGTCATCCACAAAGCGGAAGACAAGCGTGGTGAAGGTGGCATGAAAATAATTATCCCGACGCTCGACAATACGAACTCTGGGTAGGCGCTCGAGTATCCCGATCACGCGGGCGATGGCCGCAGTCGCATCGCCCTCAAAAGGCAGAGGCGGCATCACTTGTTCAGGACGCGTGGCCAGCGTACACACGCAGTTAGGACTGGGTGGACAATCTTTGAGTGGATATCGTTGATTCATCGTATAGATTTCTTGGCAGTAGATCTAAATTGCCGGCGCTTGGCCGAACCGAACTTGCGGGCTTAACCAAATCCTCTCCGTTTCTCGCTCCTTGTCCAACGAGCTAGCAGCTAGAATAGGCGAAAAGTTCGGACTTCCTCACGATTCTGACGACCTGGAAATACTACGATGAGCCAGCCCCCACCCGCGCATTCTGACCTACTTCGTGTGATTGCCAAAGAGGGTCTAAGTCGGCGAAGGTTCGCCGCCTATGCGGCTAGCCTGGCTGCGATACCGCTCCTGAGTCGCGCGAGTTGGGCGGATAGCCGACCCAGCTTTTCGAATGATCCATTTTCGCTGGGTGTGGCCTCGGGAGATCCCGATGCCAACGGCATGGTGTTGTGGACACGTCTGGCGCCACAGCCGCTCGAACCGTTTGGCGGAATGCCCAATACGGCGGTTGCGGTGGACTGGGAGATCGCCGAGGACGAATCGTTTGGCAAGCTGGCGGCCAGCGGGACGCATATCGCCACACCCCAGCTCGGCCACAGCGTTCACGTCGAAGTTGCGGGACTGAAACCAGATCGCTGGTATTGGTATCGCTTCACTGCGGGCGATGCCCAGAGTCCCGTGGGTCGCACGCGCACGATGCCGGAGGCTAACACTCTGCCTGAAAAACTGAAGTTTGCTTTTGCCTCGTGCCAAAATTATGAACAGGGTCTGTTCACAGCCTACAGCCAAATGGCGCAGGATGATCTCGATCTAGTTGTCCACTTGGGTGACTACATTTACGAAGGCAGCGGCGTCGACAATCGTGTTCGCAAACATCATGGTCTGGAAATTCAGTCGCTCGACGACTATCGCGCTCGGCACGCGCAGTACCGCTCCGATCCCTTGTTGGCGCACATGCATGCCCAGTGCCCGTGGTTGGTGACGTGGGATGACCACGAATTCGACAACAACTGCGCTAATGATATCTCCGAAGAACAGGAAGTGCATCCCGATGAATTCTTAGTGCGTCGAGCCAATGCGTATCAAGCCTACTACGAAGCCATGCCACTGCGGGCCACATCGCTGCCGCAGGGATCGAGCATGAAGATCTACCGTCGTGCGCCCTTTGGACGATTGGCGGAATTCTTGGTCCTTGACACGCGGCAGTATCGCACGGATCAACCGAACGGCGATGGTCGCGGCCAACTCAACCAATCGGCGCTATCTCCGACCAATACCATGCTGGGCACCGAGCAACGCAATTGGCTCAGTTCGTCCCTGATCCAGTCGTCGGCCACTTGGAATGTGTTAGCGCAGCAAGTCATGATGGGTCTGGTGTCACGTTCGAAGTTGGAAGACCAGCCCGCGTATTCTATGGACCAGTGGCCCGGCTACGCTTACGAGCGGATGCGGATGGTCCAATTCATGGCAGATCGCCGCATTTCAAATCCCATCGTATTGACGGGCGATATTCATTCCAATTGGGTCAACAATCTTCGCGTCGATGATCGCCAAGCCGACGCGCCCGTGGTGGCCACAGAGTTCGTAGGTACGTCGATCTCCAGCGGCGGCAATGGCTCGGCCGAGCCGAAAGAGCTCGCGCAATTGCTCGCTGACAATCCATGTTTGAAGTTCCACAATACCGAGCGCGGTTATGTTCGCTGCACCGTAACTCCACAGACTTGGCAGAGCGATTACATCGCCGTCGAAGACGTGCTGCGTCCCAATGGAAAGTGTCTCCAGCGGGCATCTTTTGTCGTCGAAGCCGGACGTCCAGGTGCTGAGCAAATTAATGCCTAGTACCTATAGCACTAACGAATCGACCAGCGATTGAATGCGTTTGGGCGAGACACTCACTTTCGTGCCCAACTGCTGAGCAAATATGGAAACGCGAAGTTCTTCGATCATCCAGCGCAGTTCTTCCAAGCGTTGCGCAACTTCGGCTAGGTTGGATTGACTGCTAGCTTTGCAGGTCGTGTAGCTCTGCCAGGCTGCAACAATCGGCGCGGCAAGCCCCCGGTCCTTGGCGATACCGCCCGACTTCAGTTTTTCGATCCGCATGCGGATGGCTTGAAGGTAGCGCGGCAGTTCGACCAACCACTTCCATGGTGTCTCGCTCAGAAAACTTGGATGCAGCAGCGATTGTTGCTGCTGGCGCACTTGATCGAAAACCTCGCGCCAACTTTCGGGAGTCTTCTCGGTCAACAATCGGACTTGATGAACTTGTTCGGCCAGTTTCGGAAACCAAGCGGCGACCTCCTGAGTTGCCACCGATATTTGAGCGGCGGCGCGTGCGTTGCGAGCTTCGAAGTCGTCGCGATTGCGAATGGGCGACTGTCCTTCCACCAGTGCGATGCGGACGATCAGATCTTGGAGCTGCGCCATAAGCTGCTTGCTGGGCAGGATATGTCCAAGTTTGACAGAGTTTGGAGTGAGGTCGGGCAAGTGGGCGACTTGGCTGCGCAGCGATCGATGATGCTGGATGGCAAACAAGCGCGTGGCACCGAGTTGCGTTAGTCGCTCGGCCTCAGCGGGCGTATCGGCCAAACGCATCTCGACCGTATCGCCCACATCGATCAGAGCGGGGAAGGCTGCCACCAGCAGACCACCGCGGCGGACTGTGACTTGTGGCAGCAGCTCGTCAAAATCGCTGGGTGTCACGACGCGATGAGTCCAGTCGCTGGTATCCACGGGGCCGCTGCCCGCCTGGATCGAGCCACCCAAGGCATTGGGCGGTGGCGCTAATTCGGCTTGCAGTTTCGCGATGTCGCGGCTGCTTTGAATCAGCTTGCCCTCGTCGTCGACGACACGAATGAGAAACCGTAGATGCTCGGGCAGCTTTTCCGCATCGAAGTTCGATGCATGAATGGTTTCACCCGCATGACCGCTCATCAGTTCACACAGCGCACTGGAAAACGGACGATCGTGACTGACTAGAGCTAATTGACCTGCGAGTTTCTTGGCTGCGTCCGGAGCAGGCACAAAACTAGTTCGCAGCGACTTGGGTAGCGAGCGAATTAAGTGCAGCAGCTTCTCTTCCAATAGACCTGGTACCAACCAACCCAGCGCCTCTTCGCTGACCTGACGCAGGGCAGCTTGGGGCACGGTGATGGCAACACCATCATGGGCATGGCCGGGCTCAAAATGGTATGCCAGTGGCAGTTCGGTAGGACCCAATTGCAGTGTATTGGGAAATGCTTCTTCGACAGCTACGGGTTGTTTGGCGGGTTCGAGTAAATCCTCGGGTTGCATCCATAGCGCCCGCTCGGCGGGTTGACCCTGCTGCTTGCGCAACCAAGCGCGAAGCGTCCCTAAATCGAAGACGTCGGCTGGAATGCGACTGTTGTAAAAGGCGGCTAGGTGAAAGCGATCGAGGATGTAATCGCGCGAGCGGGTCCGCTGCACCAGTTCGTGCATATCGGCCAACATCTCTTGGTTGTGCTTATAAAAAGCTTCGTGGCAATGCCACTCACCCTCGACCAAACCCTGCTCGATCAGCATGTCGCGGGCTGCATCGCGATCGATGGGCGCCAACTGCACGCGCTGTCCGGATACGATGGCCAGCCCATACAGCGTACTGCGACGATAGACCATCGCCGCGCCGGTCTTGCTGCTCCAGTGCGGATCGCTGTAGGTATGCTTGAGCAACGGGCCGGCCGCCGATTCGATCCACTGGACATCCACTTCGGCGACGGTGCGTCCATAGCGTTTGGTCGTTTCTACGATCTCGGCCGCGACGATCCACTTGGGCTTGCGGCTAAACAGACCCGAGCCGGGCCACAGCGCGATACCCAGTCCACCACAGGCCTTGTACTCGTGCGTATCGCCACGTTGTGCCACGCCGCTGAGTAGACCTGCCAGTAGCGATTGATGGATGGGCGCGTAGCCGTCGGGCCGCTGTAGTTTCTCCGTTGGGCTCTCTTCGTCGCGCCGCTGGCTGATCGGTCCACGCCGGTTGCGCCGCTCGGTTGCTTCGGCGATAATCTCGCGTTGAATGGGCGGAAGTCGGAACTTTCTGGCTTGAGTTTTGATACCTGCGGCGGCTAACAAGTCCTTGAGTTGCCGCACGACGTCAGCCCATTCACGGAAGCCCTGTGGCGAGAGGAATTTTTGGCTGAGGGCTTTCTGCAACCGCGACCGACCGAGGTCCGCGCGCAGGCGATCGTAAAAATCCCACATTCGCAAATACGACAAAAAATCGCTGTGAGGATCGGCGAACTGAGCGTGCGCATCGTCGGCTTGGGATCGCAGCCCCACGGGCCGCTGGCGGACATCTTGCGTTTCCAGGGCTGCCGCGATCACGACGACTTCAGCGACACAATTTTGCTCGTGCGCTTCGAGCAGCATTCGACCGACCCGCGGCTCGCAGGGCAGACGCCCCAATTGTCGACCGATTTCAGTTAAGTCGCCTTGCGGATCGATCGCGGCCAGCTCGCGCAACGTGCGCTCGGCATCGCGCAGCGACTCGGTACTGGGTGGGTCGAGCAGGGGAAACTCGGCGAGAGGCCCCAGTCTGAGCACTTTGCTTTGAAGCATGACGCTGGCCAAATCGCTACGGCGTATTTCCGCCGTTGTGTATTTGCTGCGCGACGCATAATCCTCTTCGGTATACAGTCGGATGCAGATGCCTGGGCCTAGTCGACCACATCGCCCGGCGCGCTGATTGGCCGATGCCTGCGAGACGCCTTCGATCGGCAGCCGTTGAACTTTACTGCGCGGCGCGTAGCGCGAAATGCGCGCCAAGCCGGTATCGATGACGTAGCGAATACCAGGCACCGTTAGCGAAGATTCGGCCACGTTGGTGGCCAGCACAATTCGCCGGCCCGAGTGCTGCGCGAAGATTTTGTTTTGTTCGGCTTGGCTTAGTCGCGCATAGAGCGGCAGTATTTCGAGGGAACCTCCGATGCGCGTGAAGTGACCACGCAGGTGCTTAGCTGTTTCACGAATATCTCGTTCCGTCGCCAAAAAGATCAGGATGTCGCCCGATCCTTCGAGGATCAACTCGTCGGCCGCTTCGGAAATCGCTGCCAATTGCTCTTCTTCTGTATGAGCGTCTTCGGCTTGAACGCCGGATCGATAACGCATTTCGACCGGATAGGTTCGGCCCGAGACTTCGACGATCGGCGCGGGGCCCAATTCGTCGGCAAAATGTTCAGCGAAGCGCTGTGGATCAATCGTGGCTGAAGTAATAATCAGTTTCAGATCGGGACGACGGGCAGAGAGTTGCCGCAGGTAGCCCATTAGAAAATCGATGTTCAGCGATCGTTCATGCGCTTCGTCGATAATCAGCGCATCGTACTGGTCCAGGAAACGATCGCTCTGCGTCTCTGCCAGCAGCACTCCGTCGGTCATGAGTTTGACGAGCGTCTCTGGTTTTGTTGCGTCGGTGAAGCGAATCTTGAAACCAACTTTCTCGCCCACGCGGGTGGCGAGTTCATCGGCTAGTCGGCTGGATACGGCCCGAGCGGCCAAGCGCCTGGGCTGCGTATGACCGATCATAGCTCGGACACCCAGCCCCGCTTCCAAGCAGAGTTTGGGCAATTGCGTACTTTTGCCCGAGCCCGTTTCTCCGCAAACAACGACTGTTTGTCGGGAGCGAATTAGCTGCACGATTTCCTCGCGATGGGCAGTGATCGGCAGTTCGGGATCGTATTTCAGTTCGGGCAGACTGGCCAGTCGACGTTGATAGAGTTCGGCCGAAGATTCTGCCTGAGCGTGCCAAGTGGCTAACGCATTCGGGTTGGGCGAACTGCCAGTGTGAAGCCGCTGCCAAGATTTTCGCAAGCGGAATTGGTCTGCCTGCATCGCCTGCGCGATGATGTCAGGAGGCTGAGGTGATTTCATAAATCAAAGCGGCTCAGTGGCTGACTTTTGGGGATTCCAGCACTGGCAGTTGGCGCTTACCGTTGGCTCGATTGGCGGGCGATGCTTCTGGGTCGACCCACTCATCGGCTTTGAAAAACTTGCCGTAGGCGCCGAAGTCGTTGAAAGCAATCCATTTGGCGAAGCGCACCGCCCAACTTCGCTCGGGTATTTCGGTGCCCGGCGCGTACTGCGAGCGCCGTGGAATGGTGGCTTCGAGCTCTGCTATGGCAGTTTTCCGCTGAGTCGTGTCGCGCGCATTGTGTTTTTTCGCCAACTCGATCAGCAGGTCGGGTCGCTCCAGCACGACGCAGCCACGCGTATGCTGAGCGGTCAGCTCGCGGAAGTCGCGCAGGAATTGGCTATTGTTAAAAGTGTCTTTAAGCGGCCGTTTGTCGTGAATACTTTCGGTTGCCAATTGAATAATGGGGCAGGGCTCGATGTCTCCAGCGGGGCCAACATGGTGTGTGAAACCCGTGACGGCCGGACAGAGTGCTTTTCCATCGCCAGCATGATAGGCATCGATAACGACGATCGGCTTGGTGGCGCGGGTGTCAACCACGAACTGCCTAACGCGGCGGAGTTGGTCGGGATCAAGCGCCAATTCGGGCATGGGTTCGGGGCCCATCGGGCGATAGACGTGGAACCAACAGTACATGACTCCCATTTCGATCAGACGATCCACCCATTTGTCGGTCAGTAGGTCATCGATGTTGGTTCGACAGATGCTGGTGCAGACGCCGGTGAGCACTTTATTGTTCAGACAATTCTGAATACCTTGCATAGTCTGGCTGAGAACTTCGGCGCGACCGCGGCGCTCGTCACTGACGATCTCGGATCCCTCGACGCTAATGAGTGGCGTGACGTTACCCATTTTGCGCAGGCGCTTGGCCACTTCGTCGGTGATAAAATGACCGTTGGTGAAGACTTGAAAGTAAACATCCGGTTGCCCCTCGAGAAAATCGAGCAGCTCTTTATGCAGAAACGGTTCGCCTCCAAGGATACCGAAGAAAGCGTTGCCCATGGCTTTGGCTTCGTTGACCGTGCGGTTCAGCGCGTGGATATCGATCTTGACCTGTTTGGCGGAAACGTCGACCCAGCAACCTTGGCAGCGCAAATTGCAGCTATTGATGACGGACAGATAGAGGAATGGAGGGAAGAATTCTCCGCGCTTCAATCGCTGTTTGTGCTTTTGAACACTACGCAGGCCCTTCCAACCAGCCTGGTAAGCCAGTTTCCACAGCAGTCGCTTGTCGGTTTCCAGGACCAGCCGTTTGGCCATACGTAGATACATTGAGCAAACTCTTTATTCGATTTGTGCCGTTTGTGCCTGGAACATTATAGCTCATCGAGCAAACTTCGCGGGAGGGAAGTCAATGGACGCCGAGCGTTGATGGTTTGTCTGAGAGTTTACGCCCGATATGGTGTACAATAGAACCCGTTCTTTCTTCATGTTTCGCCTGGATTTTCGGCTTGTGAACCGCTCGCATCATCAACAACGGCTGGACGATGCTTTGAAGGGCGATGTGGAGGCATTGGGTGAACTGCTGGAAGACTACCGGGCCTACTTGATTGTGCTCGCGCAGCGGTATCTCGATACGCGTTTGCAGGGTCGATTGGACGCGGCCGATATTGTGCAAATAACTTTCATGGAAGCCCAACGCGACCTGCCGAACTTTCGCGGACACCATATTGAAGAGCTGCTGGGTTGGCTGCGACACATTTTGAGGAACAATGTATCGTCGGCCCACCAGAATCACCTGGCTACTCAAAAGCGTTCCGCGAAACGCGAGGTGTCCAATAGTCCCACCGACAGCCGGCCCGCCATCACCGATTTGGCGCCCGCCGAGACCACTTCGCCCAGTCAGCGCATGATGAAGGATGAAGCGGCGGTATTTCTGGCTGATTGTCTGGAGGAATTGCCCGACACGCAGCGCGAGGCGCTGCGATTACGGTATGTCGAAGGTCACTCGCTGAAGTTAATTGCCGAGACGATGGACAAAAGCGAGATGGCCGTGGCGGGCTTGCTGAAACGCGGATTGCAGGCGCTACGGAACAAGATGTTGTCCGACAGTTCGACCGGCGGCTTTGTGCAGTAGGGCAGGGGCGGAGTGGATTTACTGTCCCATGACGTAAGCAAACACCAGCGGGGCGACGATGGTGGCATCGCTCTGAATCATGAATTTAGGGCAGTCCCTGCTGAGCTTTTTCCAAGTGATTTTCTCATTGGGCACTGCACCAGAGTAGCCGCCATAGCTGGTCACGGCATCGCTGATCTGCGCGAAGTAGGCCCACAGTCGCGTATCTTCGTTCAAGTCTTGAATTAACATGGGCACTGCGCAAATAGCGAAGTCACCCGCGATACCGCCACCGATTTGGAAGAAGCCTATCGAGTGTTGCTGGCTGACTTCGCGATACCAATCGGCCAGCATGTGCAATTGCTCCGTGCCACTTTTTAGAGCCGCGTGCGACTTGACGGTTCCGTCCATAACGCGAGCGGTGAACATGTTTCCCAAGGTGCTGTCTTCCGCACCGGGCGACACGATGGGCAGTCCTTTTTGTTTGGCGGCGTACACCCAACTGTGTTCGATGGGAATCTGATAGTGCTGTTTTAGGTCTTCTTCGTCGAGCACTTGATAGAAGTATTCATAGGGGAATTTGCCTTTACCCTGGTTGGCCTGCTCGACCCAGTACTTGGTCAGCCGCTCCTGCATGTGGAACATGACTGTTTCTGGAATGCACGTATCGGTGACTCGGTTGAAACCGGCCGTTTGCAAGTCGACTTCATCCTGCCCGCTGAGAGCTCGCCAGTCCTGAATGACCTTGTATTCATTGTGAGCGAACAAATTAAACAGGTCTTCTTCGAGATTCGCAGCGGTACAGCTAATTGCATGGACCTTATCGCGACGAATCATTTCCGCCAGTGAGATACCTATTTCTGCCGTGCTCATAGCACCGGCTAGCGATACGAGCATCTTCCCGCCATCATCGACGAACTGCTTGTACGCTTTAGCTGCAGCCAGTGTTTCGCGTGCATTGAAATGACGATAATGCTGCTCCATAAAGGCCGATACGCTCATGATTCTTCGCCTTCCTTTGTTTCCGCTGACTGGTACTTGCCCGTCCTAATGCTAAGCGTCCAGAGCCATGGGCATCACGACGTAGGCATAACCGTCGTCGGTCGTCAGCAGCGCTGGCTGAGTCGACGAGGCTATGTCGAGCTTAAATTTCATACTGCTGTCCAATACTTTTAGGAAATCGCTGACATAGCGGTAGTCTAGTTTTAGCTTGATAACCTCTCCGTCGTAGTCGATTGGCAATTCTACGCGGCTTTGCCCCAAGTCTGCTGTTTTGGCGGTGAGTACTAGCGAACCTCCACCGAATTCAAAATCCAAACCTCGCGTTTCCTGATCCGCTACGATCGCTGCTTGGCGGATGACGTTGTAGAACGGTCCAACCGTCATATCGATAGCCACCGAGCTATCTCGATTGGGTATGACTTGTCGCCAATTCGGATATCGTCCTTCGACGAGTCGCGAGTAGATGGTGCAGCGACCTGTTCTTAGAAGCACGTCATTGCCTCGCGACGCTATATGCACTACTTCCTCTTTGTCTCCAATCGATCGTTCCATCAGCGTTAGCGATCGGGTGGGTACGATCGTCGAATTACCGGTAGTTTGATGGTCGCCGACACTCTTCGCTGTTCCGCTCATGCGAGCCAAGCGACGTCCATCGGTGCCTACCGCCAATACGTCCGAGCCGTTGAGTTCTAACAGCACGCCCCCTAACGCAAAACGCGAACTGTCTGGATCGGTCGCAAAAGCCGTCCTGCGCACCATCTCCCTGAACAGTCGCGCCGCCACTTCATGGTATTTTTCTTCTTCGAAGCCCACTACGGTTGGGAACTCATCGGGATTTGCACTGGGCAAATTGAACTCCGAGTGCAACCCCTTAATCTTTGTCGCCGACCCATCGGACTCGAAATACAATTGGTCATCGCTGATCTCCCGCAGGATCATACCGACTCGCCCCACGTGCAAAAGAGCTTTGCCTGGCGTCTGCACATCCACGCCTTCAACGTCTAAGCGTATACCCGTTTCCATGTCGGTCGCCATCATAGTCACGCGATCCTCGGTGGCTTCTATCTTTATGTTCTGAAGCACCTCTTTGGGACTACGCGACTGTGCCACACTTCCAGCCAATTGGAAGGCTGTAGCTAACTTTTCGCGATCGCAAGTGATTTTCATGGCCTGTTCGACTCCGGTACGATTGACAACCCTATCTTGGGAATGGTTGTTTTACATTCAGTTCCACTAAAGCAAAACCCGTCGATGGTCTAAGAAGGCCCATGTAAGGCTGGTTTGCAGGTCCGACTCTGACTGACAACTTTCCCTATATATATATTTATTAAATATTAGTAGTATTAAGAGGCGGCGAAATAGAGTTTTCCACGGGCTAGCCCGCAGAGATAAGTACATTAACCGTAAGTGTTTACAGCAGACTATCGATAGCCAATTGACAGAGGAAAAGTTAGCGGTGGAACGTCAAATGATGTGTGGTAAATGTGCGTAGAAATCCGGTAATGAACAGCGGGCTTTTTCAACATCCGTAAGCAGCCAAAGAGCCAACGCCGACCGACACAGAACTGACATATTTTGCTTAGCCAGAATCGACTCTACGACAGAGTCGGATTTATAGGGCAGTGGGACAAAATAGAGGTACCACACATGCCGCAGACCGAAAGAGTGAGGGCAGCCCAAGGCGCACAGTTGAAACAAAACTACTTGCCCAACACTTCAGCCTGCACCTCTTGCAGCAGGTTGGCCAGCTCGGTGTCGACGTCCAGCAGCTTTTCGGTTTTGCGACATGCATGGATGACCGTCGAATGATCTCGACCGGCAAAGAATTCGCCGATCTGATTGAGGCTGGAGGGTGTTAACTTGCGAGCGAGGTAGATCGCTAGGCCACGCGCTCGAACAATGTTGGCTTGACGGGTAGCGCCTCGCATTTCTAAGAGCCTAACGTGCATCTTGCGAGCGACCACTTTAGCAATGCCAGCCAGCGTAGGGCCTTCGCCAATAAATAGCTGGTTGGCAAGCAGCGAAACGACCGGCCAATCGACGCAGCCCGAAGGCAGTTTATTTTGCGAAGCGATCGTCACGATCTTGTGGATATCAGCAACGGATAGTGACATCGCGGTAAAGCGTGTACAAACGGTGATCACTTCATCCACCGGTAGCTTGGCGTCGATGGCTTTGACAACCGCAGGCACCAACTGGTTGAGTGTGTCAGCGGTAGGTTTATGTATGGCGACAGAAAAGCCGCCAGACAGACGACTAGCCAGGGCGGAATGGATACCACGAATAGTCGATGGCAGGCGACTGACCGACACAATCACGGGTCGTCCGGCTTCAGCCAATACATCGAGCGTCGTGACCAACTCCTGCTGTGAAGCCTGGGCGCGAACCATTTGTTCTAAGTTATCGATGACCAGCAGTTGACATTGACGATGCCGCGAACGAAAAGAATCGACGTCGTCTATCTCAACCGCGGCTGAATAATCATCAGAAAAACTTTGACCAGTTGAAAACGATAACGGTCTTAAGCCGCTCAGTCGCGACCAACTGACTGCCAAAGTGATCGACAAAGCGGTTTTGCCAACTTCCTTGTCACCGTAGAAAACAATCGGCGAAAGCTGAGCCAGCTGTCGAATATTATTGTCGTCGAACAGGTATCGTAGGGGAGCGTTTTCCGACCCCACATAGAAGTCGGGCAAAACCCAGCCGACGTCGGATGCCAATGGCAAATGACGACGGATCGTCGCAGATCGTTCGAGCGGAATCTTGGAGGTCGTAGAAGCCAGCTCGACAAACACGGGTTTCTCGCGAAAGGATTTAGGGGAGCTCGATCAAATCCATCTGTCAAACGAGCAAACAGGAACTGCTCCGACCAAGCCACCATTCTAATAAGTTTTCCACAGGGCGGCGCAAAGTGGCCCGTTGGTCTCTAACGCGGTTCTCGGTGGGCACCACCGAGCCGCATTAGAGGCCACCAGGGCAGGATGTATCGCTAAGCTCGGATTACAGGTGAGCTCGGAGCTTGGTGACCACTTTAGAAATAATGCTGGCGGCATTTTCTACTTCTTTTGGGGTTGTGAAACGGGATAAACTAAACCGCAGCGAACTGCCAAGGCTCGGCGAGTCGACGCCCATGGCGGTTAGGACGTGCGACGAGCGACTGCTGCCGCTGGAACACGCCGAGCCGGTGCTGCACGCAACTCCGGCCAAATCGAGTGCCATATGCAGTGCTTGGCGGTCTAATCCCGTGAAGGCGACGTTGGTCACGTGAGGCAAGCGAGGTGCATTTTGGCCGATGATTTGCAGCGGTTGTAAGTCAGCGAGTAACTCCTCAAGCCGATCTCGCTGCCGAGCGAGCTCGGCGTAGCGTCCCTGGTCGCGAGCCAAGCAGCTCAGTCGGACTGCTTCGGCCATGGCAACGGCCGCTATTACGGGTTCGGTGCCGGGGCGCAGCCCTAGTTGTTGACCGCCGCCAAGCAGCAAGGGTGTCAGCTTCTGTCCACTTAGCAGCACCAAACCGCCTATGCCAACCGGACCATGCAGTTTATGTGCGTTGAACGTCAGAGCGGACAAACCCAAGCCGCGCATGTCGAGATCGATTTTGCCGACCGCTTGAATACAATCGCTGTGTACCGGCACGCTATAGGTCTGACACATCCGACAAACAGTTTGCAAATCCTGGATCACGCCGGTTTCGTTATTACCGAGCATGATGCTCACCAAGCGGATGCGGGTGGCATCCCGCTTGAGCCAATCTTCAAGCGCATCCAAATCGCAGCGGCCCGCTCGATCGACCGGCAGCAGTCGACAGCGGGAGCCCAATTGGCGGGCCGCATCCAGGATACTGGCATGTTCGGTGGCTGCAACGACGACGATGTCCGAGGCTTCGGACACATGGCCTTGGATGACCAGGTTGTTCGCTTCGGTGCCGCCGCTGGTGAGGATGACTTGGGCGGAACCCATGCCAATGTTGGGAGCCCCCAGCGCGGACAACAAATCGCTCTTGGCAGCTTCGAGCAGACTCAGGGCTCTGCGGCCAGGGCCGTGCTGGCTCGCAGGATTAGCGATACCCTCTAATTCAAGCTCCAAAATCCGTTCAGCGATCCGTGGGTCCATCCGCGTCGTCGCGTTATTGTCCAGATAAATCGAAGGCGCAGGCATAGAGTCCATCAACGGTTGAGAACGGCTCGTAGTTCGGCATTCTCGCCGTAGGTCAATCCTATTTCAGCAGCCTGCCCAGCATCGCGGGGCTGTTCGTTGGCCAGCAAGCGCAGGCAATGTTCCAGTAGGGCCGCTTGAACATATGCTGCAAGCAGCTCAGAGAATTTTTCGGATTTGGAATCGTTGGGATGCTCGACCAGGGTCAATTCGAACAGTGGTGGCAGCTTGGCATACAAACCAAGTTGGACAAGATCTTGGACAGCGGGCCAAAAAACAGCGGCTTTGCTGGGGTTGTCGGAGCTCCAAGTCGACCAATGATTCTTATAGTTACGATCCAGGGCGCCGAGCAATTCGACCAGGACCATGGCTCTGCCGGTTGAGTCGGAAGCCGCTTTCAAGCTGACTAAGTCCCAACGTGGGGATAGCAAGCCAGCGGGTTTGAGGTGTATTTTGATCGAAGTGTCCAGGCTGGCCGAACCAGCCGCCGGCCCGCCCGTCCAAACCCCGTAAGAACGCTCGGCAGTATGCGTCACTCCGGTCAATTGTGCGCTAGTAAATGGATCGCGGCGGAAAGCAAAGTCCCGAATTTCCCAGGTCAGCGAATTGAGTTCGGTGCCCGCCACGTAGGTAGATTGGAAATAGGCAATAATGGCTAAAATGAGGCCAAAAGCTGCGAACAGATAGGTGGGAATGCGAACCGAGCGCCAGCGCTGTGACCATGTTCGCGACGGCAGGGCTCGCGAATAGCTTGTTTTCGCAGTATTCGAAAGAGTCATTTAATCGTAAAACTTTGAAACATTCGACGCGAAATCTCAGTGTAAAAGTCGATAGCTGCGAGGGGCGAACAGCCATGCAACTTCAACCAACCTCAAATCAACTCCGGAGAGTCCCGCAGGCAGGGGGGGCCAAGCAAAAAGCGGGCCGCACCGCCTACTGGTTTTTTATACACCAAATACTAGACGTAAGGACCACCCCGCTCGAAGGTCGTCAGTCTGCCGAACCAAAATTTTTGCAAACAGACAAACGGCGTCGACTGGAGGCAGCTTTGTTTCTGTCGCCGCAAGGACAATCAAGTCGCAAACTGGCGAAGTTGGCTGGGTTGGCGGACGCGACGGAAGTGCGTACACTGATCCGCCAAATCAACCATAGCTTGGATGAAGATGGCAGGGCTTATCGCATCGAGGAAGTGGCAGGCGGGTACACTTTTATGACCCGTTCGCAGTTCGCTCCCTGGTTGCGACGCTTGTCCCACATCCCAGGCGCGGTAAAGTTAAGCCAGTCCGTGTTGGAAACGCTGGCTGTGGTTGCATATCGACAGCCGGTATTGCGTGCGAACATAGAGGCCATCCGTGGTGTCGGTTGCAGTGAATTGTTAAAACAGTTGATGGAGTTGGACTTGGTTCGCATTTGCGGACGAAGTGAAGACCTGGGTCGACCGTATCTTTACGGAACGACTCGACGCTTTTTACAAATGTTTGGCTTGCGATCTGCCGATCGCTTACCGCGGATGGCATGGATCAACGATATCCATCATGCCTGTCCACCAGAGAATTAGCAGATTTAGATTCGGAGTCAAAGGAGTCCACCGTGAAGTTGAGTTTTATTGGCGCATCGTTACTCGAGAGAAATGTATTCCGCGTGGACGATTCTCGCTTTGCACGCTCAACGATGGTCCCGTCCGCCATCGATGACGACGACGATTTTGAAGAGGTAGATGACGAAAAGGACGAAGCAGAGGACGACGAGGACGACTTCGAGGAAGAAGACGAAGAGTGGGATGACGACGAAGAAGACGAAGTCGATGAAGACGACGATGCCGAAGTCGATGAAGACACCGAAGAAGCCGACGACTTAGATGAGGAAGAGGCGGATTGGGAAGAGGTCGATGACGAGGACGATGACGAAGAGGAAGCAGACGACGAAGATGAAGATGATGACGAGGACGGCTGGGACGACGATGACGAGGAAGATGACGAAGATGAAGACTGGGATTAAGAGCTAGCCCATTTGGGCCCGTTGCTCACCTAGAATCGTGTTAAATCGCTTCATAGCCAGCCCCTTGTTAGAGGCTGGCTTATTTTTTCCGTGGTCTGCGCGAAGTCGTGGCTGGAGTCGCCAGACTTCAGGCCGCAGGATCCGAAGTTGGGCGACTCCGGCTACAGCAAAATTTACCTCAGCGCCCCGCCTAAAAGCCTGCTTTTCCAGCGAAACTTGTTCATACTGGGTCATCGCCTAGTCAGCCCTTCCAATCGGCCCGTTGAATTTAACACGCGCGAGTGCTTTGCCAAAGTGATGTACGGAGTTCGCAATATGAGCCGTTTGGGCGATAGCCCCAATTGATAGCTTACCCAGTTGATAGCTTAGTTGTTGAGTGCATAGGAACCGTGGCTATCGGGCTGTTGATTTAACGTACGATGGCCTACCAAGGCCGTCGTCCATGCCATTCGACGGCCTTGGTAGGCCATCGTACAACCGCTATTTCGCCCAACTCGATAAACCATAGGCCGCTATAGCCAAAACGGCTCACCCACGTTTTGATTTTCGACTAAGCACTAGGAAACAAGAACGGGCGGAATTTAAGGGTTTCTGTCGCCAGGCAACCGGCGGCTTTTATTGAAAATTGTAAAGGAAAATCTGTGCTTTCCGGCGTCACTGTCTCCTGCTTTCTGCTGAGTTACCTCGTGGTGTTGCTCATGGAAGCGTCGCGCATCGTGCTGAAGGTGCCGGGCCGGAACTTGTTGCTTATCGGAATGCTTTTTGCCGGCCTCCTCGCCCACAGTATCTTCCTCGTGAACCAAGTAAGTTGGGAGGGTTTGGCTGGCGCCAAACCGCATCTACTGTCTAACTGGTTCGAATGGTTGGTGCTGGGTGCCTGGGGTCTAGCGCTGGCAGCGCTGATTCTAACGGTGCGGAATCCCAACGGCGCCATGGGTTTGTTCCTTATCCCCATGGTGCTCGCGCTAATCGGCTTGGCCTTGCTACTTCGCGATTCGCCATCGTTCCAGCCAGAGACAACGCTTAACCTATTGCGAGCCATTCATGGCGTGAGCCTGCTCGTTAGCACGATGTTCATCGCCTTCGGTTCGGCGTTCGGACTGATGTACCTAGTGCAGTCGCACCGGCTGAAAACTCGCAGACAGAAAAATGCCAAGTTCCAATTGCCAACCTTAGAATTTCTGCAATCGATGAATCGATTGAGTCTGTTCGCCAGCGCCACCGGGCTAGCCATCGGACTGATATCGGGAGTGATTCGAAATCTAAATAGCCAAGGGCATATCGCCTGGTTGAGTGGATCGATCGTCTTTCCATTTGCGCTCTTCGTATGGGTGTTAATGGCAGCCCTACTCGAATTTGCCTCGCGCGGCAAACTGGGTGGACGCAAGAGTGCCTATTTGGTGATTGCTAACTTTATCTTTCTCGCAATCGTCTTAGCCATGCTGTTCTATTCCTCTCATGGCCAACCTGCTCAGGAGGCCTCGAGCCAAGAAATGGTGACTACCCTCGACTCTGCGACGCGCAGGGAGAGGCTGGCCTAATGTATTGGTCTATGGTTGGCTGGAGCCACCACCGCGCCCCGCTAGACGTTCGCGAGAAGCTTGCATTTTCCTCGGTGCAGGTTGTCGAAGCGCTACAGCAATTTTGCGTAGAGTTTCCTGAGACCGAAGCCGTGCTGTTGAGCACCTGCAATCGAGTCGAACTGTACTGCGCAACGAACAAACAGGACAGGCTGCCCACAACGGACCTCATGGGCGGCTTCATCGCCCGCTATCACCACTGTGATTTTTCCGAAGTCGGTCGTATGACAACGACGAGTTCGGGAGCAGATGCGCTCAAACATCTCTTTATGGTGGCAGCCAGCTTAGACAGTATGATCGTCGGCGAGGCGCAGATTCTCTCGCAGGTCAAAGCGGCCTACGAACTCGCCTGCGAGGGACAAACGGCCTCCGCCCTCATGCACCTGGCCTTCCAACGCGCGACAGTCGTCGCTCGCCGGGTTGCCAACGAAACGGAAATTCATCGCCGGCGCATAAGCGTTCCGAGTGTGGCGGTTAGCGAAATAGCAGCCGACTTTTTCGAACGCTTTGACGACAAACGCGTCCTGCTGATCGGTGCTGGCGAGATGGGCACCGAGACGCTCCGCTACCTGGTCGACGCTGGTGCCAAGTCCATTCGCATCGTCAATCGCAATCAGGAGAAAGCTCAATCCCTGGCAACTCAGTTCGGGGCCGAAGTCAAACCTTGGGAAACGCTGGATCAAATCGTTGCCGAGTCGGACCTGGTCGTCTCAACCACCAGTGCGAGCGAGCCGATCATGACGCTGGAACGCTTCAAAACGCTGCGAGCGCGACGCAGTAGCCGAGCCGTGTTAATACTCGACTTGGCCGTTCCTCGCGATTTTGAGCCGGCGATCGCGGACCTCCCGGATGTCTATCTCTTTAGCATCGACGATCTGCAACAGGTTTGCGATCGAAACATCCAAGCACGGCAACAGGAGTTGCCGAAGGCCGAACAGATCGTCGATGCCGAAATTCAGAAGTTTCTCAGCGAAAGTGTCCATCGTGGTTCGGGTCCCACCATTCGAAAACTCAGAGAACGAACCGAAAGTACCAAACAAGAAGAATTGGCTCGCCTGCTTGGTAGACTCGAACCACGCGGTCTGGACGAACAAACCAAGAAAGAAATAGCCATCGCCTTCGATCGCTTGGTGAACAAGCTGCTACACCCACCTTTGCATGCATTGCGTGAGAACTCCGACAGCGGTCATCATGCAACATTGCTTGACGCCCTGCGGCGACTCTTTCAAATCAATGACTAACAATCTCAAGCCAGCGGGGCGTGTGAAGATATGGCGATTGGCAAGAGTTCGATAGTGCGCGAAAGTTTACGTGCGGATGCAATCGCAATGGAAGTGAGGCATGTGCCAACGCGAATTTTTTATCTTAGCGCGCTTCGGACCAAACGCCGATACCAAGCTATCTGAGCGGGGTTTTCTTTCCTACACTTGCTCCGTACTGTTTGGTAGATTCAGGATCCAGAATCTGCATGGTTGCGCATGGACGACGCTAGATTGTTATCACTTAGCGCTAGTAGGCACGTCATGTCGCTCGAATGGTTTCACGCAATGCTTGGTGCGTTCTTTATCTGCGTATGGATCATTGTCGGTCAGATTGTCGCTACCGACAGACGCTGAGCTGCGCGGATACAAACTTTTGGAGAACTACTCAGCCTTGATGTCGATCGCGCGAAATCGGACTGGATCGTTATGTCCAGCAAATCCAAAGTAGCCCGAAGTACGATCTTTGCCCGGATGAGGCTTGCCCGCCATGAATTCGGAGACCTGACTAACATCGCCGTTGAGAATTTCAGTGCCGTTGACTTCGACACGAATGGTCGGGCCCTTCACAGTAACTTTTTGATAGTTCCATGCACCGGATGGACGTAGATAGCCACGTTTGGCTGCGATCATTCCGTAAGCCGAGCCATGATACTGACGTGGATCCAGTTTGGCGTACATTTCGGCTTCATTGTCCAAGACTTGCAATTCGCACATGCCAACGTAGGCCGTGTCGCCCTCGCCAGGATAGCGAATCGCCAAACCGTTATTGCCGCCAGCGGGAACTTGAAACTCCATCCGCGCGCTAAAGTCGCCGTACTGAGCCGAAGTATGCAGCACGCCGCCGTGTCCAGCCTTGCAGCGCATGGCACCATCGATGACTTCATAGTTTTCGACCGCCCCGGTCCAGCCGCTGAGATCCTTACCGTTAAACAGCGACGTGTAGCCTTTTCCATCGTGTTCTCGCAACCAGCGATTGGCTTCGTCGGCCGCGATCTCGCGTACCCATAGGTTCCGCCACTGGATTTCACCTCCATGCGTCTGTAGTTGAATAGCTCCCTTGGCAAATAGTGGTGACGCGCGGTCCCAGAAGTTTTCCATAATGGCATGATCGACCACGTGTTGATCGTTGAGCCAAACACTGGTGCGCGCACCGACCTGGACAATTCTCAAAGAATTCCACTCGCCAAAGGCCTTGTCGGCCAATACCAGCGGGCTTTTTCCGGCTGCGCCAGGGCTATTATTCCATAGAGCCCCGCTACCCTTATCAGAGCCCAACGCAAATTTCTCTTGTTCGGTGGTATCCCAAATTTGAACTTGAGGCGTACCACGCAAATAGATTCCGCTATCTGCTTTGGCGACAGTCTTGTAGTCGACCCGCAATTCAATATCGCCGTATTCTTTGTCCGTCGTCAAAAAGACACCCTGACCATCATTCACCAGGGCACCGTCTTGAGCGCTCCAGTG
>JBGSJL010000048.1:0-14061 GCA_041741955.1 Pirellulaceae bacterium
TCGGGTCGTCGCCGGGCGCATAGCGGCGGTGCTCGCTAAACTCGACGCTGAATCCGTGAAACGGGCTGGCATGTAAGCCCTGTAGAAAGCCGCGAATGACCATCTTCGCGCGCAGGTCCAGTCGCTTGATCTGAGCGGCTAACTCGGGCTTCAAATACTGCTCGACGGCTACCATGGGATTGACTACTTAGGTTGAACAGGTGGCGGTGTGGGTGGCAGTCCACCGGCACCAAACTTCGGTACATCCGGCTCGGGAATTTCCTTCAGTAGGCGTGCGATAATGCGTGCGCTGTTCATGCCTTCAGCCTGCGCCTGAAAATTCGTGCTGACTCGGTGCCGCAGTACGGGTGTGGCCACGCGGCGGATGTCTTCGATGGCTACGCTAAAGCGACCGTCCATGGCGGCGATGGCCTTGCCGCCGTTGATCAAGAACTGACCCGCCCGCGGACCAGCGCCCCAATCGACCAAGTCTTTGACAAATTGCGGGGCGCGTTCATCGCCCGGTCGAGTGGCGCGCACCAAGTGGGCCACGTACTTAACCACAAAGGGGCTAACGGCCACACTCTGCACCAGCTTTTGAATATTGACTATGGCTCGCGCGGACAGGATCTTGTTGACCTCCGGTTTCTCGTTGCGCGTTGTGGCCAATAATATTCGCTCCTCCTCGTCCGCAGTGGGATAGCCCACGATAATGTTGAACATGAAGCGGTCGAGCTGTGCTTCAGGAAGCGGATAGGTGCCCTCCTGCTCGATCGGGTTTTGAGTGGCAATGGTGAAGAACGGCTCCGGCAGCTCGTAGGTTGTGCGACCGACGGAAACCTCCCGCTCCTGCATCGCCTGCAGCAGGGCGGCTTGGGTTTTAGGCGGCGTCCTATTGATTTCGTCAGCTAACAGGATGTTCGTGAAGATGGGCCCTTCGACGAAACGAAATTGTCGCTTACCGTGCTCGTCTTCATCGAGCACATTGGTGCCGGTGATATCCGAAGGCATCAGATCGGGCGTGAACTGGATACGATTAAACGAAACATCGACAATTCTTGCCAGCGAACTCACCATCAGCGTCTTGGCCAGCCCCGGCACTCCCTCCAGCAAACAATGCCCGCGGGTAAAGATGGCTGCGAACAATTGCTCGATCACTTCATCCTGACCGATGATGACTTTGGCCAGCTCTTGTCGCATGGTGTCGCGGTGTTCGCGAAATTCACGCAGCAAATCCCCAACATTTTTCGGCTTGTTCGACACTAGCGGCTTCCATACTTCGATTCGGGTAGATATTTGTCTGGCCACTTATTGCGAGCCCTAGTGAGCTGCGCGATGCTGGCGATAGGGGTTATACTTAGCGGCGACCTTTTCGTTAGAACCAGTGGGTTCTACTCCTAGTGTATTGTCGCTGGCCAACTATAGCACGGGGCCCCATGATGTTTTGGCTTAAAGCTAAAATCGGATGTTGTCTAACGATTCTAGCGGTTTTGCTTCTCAGCCAGCCTACGTTGGCTCAAAAGCGTGAGAGCCCGCCGCTCTCATCGGCGCAAGTCGAACAAGCCATCGGTCAGGCGGTTCGGTTTCTGGTTGCCAACCAGTTGGCCGATGGCGGCTGGCCCGAGTTTAGCGCCGTCTGGCCACACGGTGTGACTGCGCTAGTGACGCTGTCTCTCCTCAATAGCGGTGCCCGTCCCGATCAGCCAGAAGTGGCCAAAGGGCTGCAGTACTTGAGCCAGTACGAGCTCGAGAAGACCTACACCGTGGCCCTCCAGACGATGGCTTTCTGTGCTGCCAATCCCAACAAATACGCGACCCAGATTCGCCGCAACGCACAGTGGCTGGGTGAAGCCCAACTGGCTAACGGAGGTTGGAGCTATGACAAGGATGGCGGCGGCGGAGGCGATCCGTCCAACAGCCAATTTGCACTTCTGGCTCTGCACGAAGCCCAGCGCTCTGGCGTGGCTAATTTTCCTCCTGCGACGTGGCGCACGGTTTTCAGTAGCGCCGAAAAATACTGGAACGCACTCCAAAATCGAGATGGCAGTTTTCCGTATGACTCCGAGGGCGAAGGCCGCGGCAGTATGACCTGCGCTGGGATCGCATCGCTGGTCATCGTCGGTTCCCAATTGGAATCGCTTGCGCCAACCGCGCTAGACACGGTCCATTGCTGCGGAAACGAACCGCAAAGTCAAAACCGCATTGCAGCCGCACTAAAATGGCTCGGCGATAATTTTTCCGTGCAGATGAATCCAGGCCACGGCGCTCAACACTTGTACTACATCTACGCCCTGGAGCGTGTCGGGCGATTGACCGGACGTCGCTTCATCGGTGACGCTGATTGGTATCGGCAGGGCGCACAGAAATTACTGCAGCTTCAAAATAAGACGCTCGGACGGATCGTTGGCGAGTCGGGACCCTACCACGGTAACGAATACTCTGAAACCGCGTTCGCATTGTTGTTTCTCTCCAAAGGCAAACGCCAAACAGTCGTCAGCCGCCTCCAATATGGCTCGGATAACGATTGGCATAATCACCCAGCGGCGATTCAACACTTAGTTACCTATACGGAACAAGCCTGGAAGCGCGACCTTTCCTGGCAGAACATTGAACTCGGTCGAGCCAAAGTGGAAGACTTGCTGGAGTCACCTGTCTTATTTTTTAGCGGTAGTCACGTGCCCGTACTCAGCGCGGCCCACAAACAATTGCTCAAAGATTACGTGGAGCAGGGGGGCTTCATTTTCGCAGAAGCCTGCAATGGTAATGGCTGCGACGGTCAAGCGTTCGAAGATTTCTTTCGTAAGCTCGTCGTCGAATTGTTCGACCAACCCCTAGAGAAACTCTCGCCCGACCATCCGATTTGGTTTGCAGAAAGCCGTGTATCACCCGCCGACTTGCCGCCCAACGCGTGGCTGTATGGTGTGCAAACCTGTTGTCGATTGGGCGTCGTCTATTCGCCCATTAGCCTGTCCTGCCGCTGGCAATTGAATTTGCCGTACGGCATGAAACCCGATTTTTCTGCGGGCGTTCAAAAAGACTTGGATGTCTCAACCAAGATGGGCATCAATGTACTTGCTTACGCCACAGGTCGCGAGCTGAAACAAAAGCTCGATACGGTGACAGTGCTGGAAGAAGTCAAGAACCAACTGCCAACCGACCGCGGCGTGTTTTTCCTGCCGAAGCTGCGGCATAACGCGGGCTCCGACGACGCCTCGCGCGCCGTTCCCAATCTGCTCCAGTGGCTGGCCAAGGAAAGCCCGTTTCAGATCAGTAGCGAGAAGCGGCTGATCAATATGACGCAGTCGGATTTAGAGCGGTATCCGGTCGTGTTCATGCACGGGCGCGGCGAACTGCGACTGACAGAACCGCAGCGCACTGCACTCCGCGAGTACTTAAAAAACGGTTTTCTCTTTGCAGACGCTATTTGTGCCGACGAGGCCTTTACCACTAGCTTTCGCCGCGAAATGGCCAACATACTCGGCGAACCACTCAGCGAACTACCCAGCACACATCCGCTGCTCAGTCGCGACTACTCGGGCTATGATATTCGACAAGTCAGCGTGATCGACCCCGATCTGTCGGGCGATAGTATCGTGGCCGCCCAGCGAAGAATTGCACCGCGTTTGGAGTATGGATTGACGAGCGGTCATGTCGCAGTTGTCTTCTCACCGCTCGATTTAAGTTGCGCTCTCGAAAGCCGTCATTCTTTACAATGCCGTGGCTATGTACGCGAGGATGCAGCGCGGATTGGCATCAATGTTTTACTGTATGCTCTTCAACAGGAATGACAGTGATCTTAGCTCGTTTCTCTAAACAACTCGATGGCTTCGCAGATCTACCCTGCCTGCAAGCGCGTGTGACGGCTGTGCTCCAGGCCCTGCCCGCGCCGGTGCAGCAGGATTTTATTGAGGACCCATCCTTTCGCATCACGTTAGAAGAGTTCACACCCGGCAAGGGCTGGACTCTGTTTATGGAATGCCCAGCCGCGTGTGGCATGGTCAGTCGCTGTGTGGTCCTGCGCCGAAAACTCAACGATGCCCCCGAAGCGTTTACGGACTATATCATCGCGCATGAGTTCGCGCATGCATTTTTGCGAAACGGTGGCTGGGGACAAATCACCGATATCGAGGATGCTGCCGACGCCTTAGCCGCTAGCTGGGGCTTCAGACGCCCAGCCACCAATCCATTTGTCAATCTTCGACGCTGGTGGTAACGAGGATTGCCAAGTATTCGAAAATGGTCAAAATATCATTTCGAGCACTTTGTAATGGGGATCGCTGAATCCCGACCGCTCGTAGACCTCCAGTGCGCGCGAATTGTCCACTTCAACGTACAAACGCACGCCCACCACGTCTGCATTGGCTTTCAGCTCGCCCAGTACGTGCTGGAGCAACGATCGAAAGACACCGCTGCCGCGATAGTCGGGCAAGACGTACACGCTTTGCACCCACGCCAGCCAGCCATTGCGCCAATCGCTCCATTCGCGCGTCAACATGAGTGCACCAATCGGTCCTGAGCCAGCGTCCGCCACATAGTACACCACCTCATCGCCCTGCTGCATCCCGCGACGAACGCCCTGTGTCACGGTAGCCGGATCAAGCTGCTTGCCCTCGGTCTCCAACGCGATCCGGCAATTGAACTGTACCAGCGTATCGATATCCCCAGAATCCGCGATACGAAAATGCCAACTTCCTGACTGAGTCATCGATAGCCTATCGTGTTAATTCGTAACCGTTCACGGCCATTAGCGTTGAACGTTCAGATTTCCAATCGTAATCGTACTCTTAATCCTAATTGGACCGCGCCAGGTTCTCGACATAGATGTCCCAACGGGACAAACGGTGATAGCCCAGGGCAACGCCCTGGGAGTTGGAACCTCGCCATTGCGCAGCCCCAACGGGGCGGACGGTCCGTTAGCTTACGCGCCCTGGATGTTGCCCCGTTGGGGCATGCGGTGACGCGGGAATTGCTTCCCAGGGCGTTGCCCTGGGCTTTCGGCGTTTGTACCTTCGGCACATGCAAACATATCCCAACAGAACAAACGGCAAACATGTCCCTTCGGGATCAACATACCGGTTACCATTTACTTTTGATACTGCATCCTAATGTCATCAGCCTCGATTCCTCGCAGTTCACACCAACCCTCGTCGGCGATCGCTCCGCCCAATTCGGTAACCCGCCGCCAGTCGCGGTTGGCTGGGCGTGCGCCCCGCAAGCCTCGCCATAGCTGAGAACACAGTACCTCGCTGGCCTGCCGCGTCAATGGATCTATAGCTTTGGCTCCATGCAAGCTCGTTACCAGCATGACGACCGCATTCTGAAGGCGGCGCGAGAGCTCGATCATCGAGCATTGACGGTCTGCCAGTCGCAGTTGATGGGTGCGCATGGCGGCTGAAATTTCAAAGCCTTGCTTGCTAAGGAATTCACAGGCGTAGGTTGCGTAGCGACGCAGCTCAAGCGGCATTCCACTTAAATTCGGCTGGGCCGCTCCCGCCATCCGCATCCCAACCCACCATTTCGCGTAAGCTGTCAACGGACCTTTAAGCTTCCAAAGATGCGCAGGATTTGCCAGGTTGGGCGACTTGATACCCGAGTCGAAAAGGATTTGTCCGATCGGCTCAAAGTACTTTTTGCCGTGGGCTTTCACCAGCGACTTGAAAAAGGCCATACCCAACATTTCACCTTCGCCTTCGTAGATACATGGTGCCAAGAACTCGTGTACGTTGTCGCCAAAAACGTGCCCATGTAAGAAAGAACGTCCTCCATGTGTTTTCATCAACAACTCGATCGCAGCCGTCTTTTGGACCTCGCTCGCGAAAATCTTGGCGATGATGCATTCCATTTCGCCTCGATAGCCCAGATCGATTAGATTAGCGCACCAGTCCGTCAAGGCGTCGCAGCCCACAATGTAGCCAGCCAATTCACCCACGCGGCGACGCACCAACTCGCGACGATCGATGGCTTCTCCATAGGTCATGCGATACGCGGCCCAAGGTAACATGTTGGCTAACATCATCCGCATCGTGCCTGCCGCGTTGGCGCACAGCGACACCCGACCAAGATTCAAACCGTGATAGGCGACGGTCAAACCATCTCCTCGGGCAGGCTCCAATAGATTCTCTGCGGGTACTCGAAAATCCCTAAAGACGATTCCGCGATTGTGCGCCTGCTTGAGCGCGTACAGGCCATAGCTTTTGAGCTGAAATGAAGCGTTCTCGCGCTCGGGAAGCTCGACCACCAAAACTGCTGGGCGATTGTCAATCAAACACACTAGGCCCAGCGCACGACCTGGGGCCACATTGGTGATAAACAGTTTTTCTCCATTGACCACATAGTGATCTCCATGCAGCACGGCTGTCGTACGGAGCGCAGTCAAGTCGCTACCCGCCCCAGGTTCTGTCAGTGCAAATCCGCTCAGCCGCTCACCACTTGCCAAACTCGGCAGGAAACGCGATTTCTGGTCATCGCTGCCAAATGTCCGCACAGGATCAACCGCACCGATGCATCCGTGTACTGAGGCTAAGCCCGCCACAGTCGGCTCCACGGTTGCCATCTGTGTCAGTAGACGTGTGAAATCTAAGAACGAACTTCCCAGGCCCCCATACTCGCTGGGAATCAGTAGCCCCCAGTAGCCCGTGGTCGCCAAGTCATCCAGCGCGGCTTGGCTGATCTTACCTTGATCATCCAGCAGACGCCCGTCACGCTTGCGGCGTCCGATGAGAGCCACTGCCCGATTCATGGACGTGTTGATCGAATCGCCCATCACCGCCGATTCGAAGCCGAATAGCTCTACTGCTATACGACGGTCCCATACGGCGCGATGGAGGGGACTCGCCGCCGTCTGATACTTGATCGCAAACATCTCCTCGACTTGGTCGTCCGCCATATCGAGCTTGCCCGTTCGCGAAGCTTCATCAGCGCTCTTTCCACCAAGCCGCAAAGCGGCTTCAGCAAACGAAGGCTTTACTTCGCTGCTTGCGGTCTGGGCACCACCCGCAATCGGTGCGACCCGTGGATGATCAAGACTCTGTGGTGCATCGAGTTTCATCGTTGCTCTCCCAAGCTAAAGGATCCGAGACCGAACTGGGCACAAAGAAGCGTGTGCCGCGCGAGGCTCTTGATAGCAGTCCATCTGCTGCGGCAAACCGTCGCCCCAAAGACTGTTCAAGGTTCCGCATGTTGTGTAGTAATCGAGCCGCACCAATGCCGTCAGCCATACGCAGCGGCCCGCCACGATGCGGTGCAAATCCAGTTCCCAAAACCAAACCAAGGTCGACCATCCATGGCTGCGCGACCACCTGTTCGTCCAGGCAGTGGATCGCCTCGTTGACCAGTGGATAGATCAACCTTCTTTGGATATCGGTCAGACCATCGAACTCGAAGTCACCCAACCGCGGAACTTGTCCACTTCCCTGAATGAGCTCGGGATTCGGTTGCTGACGCTTGCCCCAAAGGTAGAAGCCAACTCGCGACTTTTTACCCAACCATTTGCGATCGGCCATATCTGCCAAGTAGGCAGCCGGTACATCCGCATCCAACTGAATTTTTCTCAGCCCCGACGCCACATGACTGGCGATGTCGACACCCACCTGATCGATCAATTCTAGTGGCCCCATCGGCATACCAAAATCTTTAAGTTCGCGATCGATCCTGGCGACCGCGAAACCATCTGCGACCATGCGGACAGCCTCTCCCAAATATGGAAACAACACGCGATTGACCAAGAATCCAGGCTTGTCGGAAGTTACGATCGGCGTTTTCCCGAGTTGACGCGCCAGCTCTAAGAGTCGAACCACTGTCGCGTCATCCGTCATCTCGGTTCGCACAACTTCGACCAATTCCATGCGATCGACGGGGTTGAAAAAATGAAAACCTGCCACTTGCGGCTTGCGTCCAGTAGCGACCGCCATTTGAGTCACATTCAGCGAGGACGTATTCGAAGCCAGCGTGGCTTCGGCAGGCAGATTTTGGTCGAGCGATTTGAATATATCGCGTTTGACCGACTCGATTTCGAGGGCCGCTTCGATGGCCATATCACAGTTTGACAACTCCGACCAATTCGTACTGTATGAAATACGCTGTAGAGCCTGGCGCATTTCCAATTGCGTCAGTCGCCCCTTGCGAACTTGTTCGCTCAATAGGCCTTCAACACGTTTAGCCCCAGCCTGAGCCGCGACATCACTGATTTCTTTAAAGACAACTTCAATTTTCCGCTGGGCTGCAAGTACGCCAATGCCCGCGCCCATGACACCCGCACCAATTACAGCCACACGCGCTACGGCAGCGGGAGCTTCGGCGCTTTGCGACGTCCAAGTCGAAACCTTCTTCGCCCGATCGCGCTGTAGGAACACGCCTAATAGGCTCTGCGCCGTATGCGTGAACAACAGCTCTGTGAACGCTTCCTTCTCAAAACGATAGCCTTCGCCAGGCTGCTTGCCGGACAAGCCTACGGCTCTGGTGGCTTCCAGCAGGGCAGGGTAGTGGCCCGCTGGCGAACCAATTCGTCTTCGCGTTGCCGCTAGCACGATCTGTCGTCCCAGTGCTGTGCGATCCAGTAAGCAATCGATGATCGAGCGTTGTGGTGGGCGAGACACTTGCCCATGCAGGAGCATCTCGACGTAGCGTTTGACTTCGCCGTCGAGCTCCGAACTGCAGATAACTCGCTCGATCAAACCGAATTTCTTGGCTTGACCAGCGTCTATGGTTCCACCACTGAGAATCATCTTGAGCGCCTGCCGCAACCCGACTAGCCGAGGCAATCTCTGCGTACCACCCCAACCCGGAATTAGCCCAAGTCGAATTTCGGGCAAACCAAATTTCGTTCGCGGCGAGTCGGTGGCGATGCGGCTGGTACAGGCCATCGCCAGCTCGAGCCCGCCTCCCATACAGCCACCGTCGATGACCGCCAGCGTCATCGCGGGCAAAGCTGCGATGCGCTCAAACAGTCTCTGCCCGCGCTGGATGACCGCCTGCACCTGAGCGGGCGAAGTCAACGACGCGATGGCGGCTACGTCCGCACCCACACAAAAATTACCTGCCTTGCGACTGCGAATTACCACAATGCGATACCGTGGCTCGCGCTCCACGCACGCGATGGCTGCTTCCAGCTCGCCCAACACTCGGTCGTCGATGACGTTGACGCTGCGCTCAGCGCAATCGATCCACAATGTCAACACACCTTCCTGGCTGGGATCCAACTGTAGGCTCGGAGTGATTCTATGCATTGTTTTTTCTCCTCGACAAACGGCACCGATAAAGTAGTGACACAAAACGGCTGATGCTTACGACATTCATACAAGCTCCCAGCGAACACACTCGTCGACCCAGTAGACGCGACCCAGTAGACGCGACCCAGTAGACTCGGCGATCTACGAACTCTCGACCATGACGGCGTAACCCTGCCCCCCACCCACACACAATGTTGCCAAACCGCGTTGCAGACCCTTTTCTCGTAGTGCTCGAAGCAGCGTTAGTACGATGCGAGCTCCACTGGCACCGACAGGATGCCCCAATGCGATCGCTCCTCCGTGAATGTTCAGCCTGCTTGGATCGACTTCACCCAACGACTCGCCACGCTGCAGTTCGCTCGCCGCAAATCGCTTGGATGCAAACGCCTTGAGGCACGCCAACACCTGCGCCGCAAACGCTTCATTGATTTCAATTAGATCGAAATCGCCCAGTTGCATACCCGTTTGCTTGAGCAGTTTGGCAGTGGCGAAAACTGGCCCGAGTCCCATCCGCCGAGGATCGCAGCCTGCGATGGCATAGGCCGATACATAGCCCAGCGGTGGCTGCTGAAAGCGATCTGGGGACTCTAGAAGGAGTTTTTCAGCGCACACGACTAGGGCTGTTGCGCCATCGGTCAGCGGACAACTATTGCCGGCCGTCACCGTGCCGTCGCGCTTGAAAAGTGGTTTTAGTTTCGCCAACGCCGCCAGCGACTGATGATCGCGCGGACCTACATCACACTGGATCGCTTGACCGGCGGTTTCCAGTGGAGCTATCTCCCCCGACATAAAGCAGCGCTGGGCTGCCGCGATCGCCTTGCGATGGCTGTCGACTGCAAACTGATCCTGCTCGACGCGCGTGATGGAAAACTCTTCAGCCAGCAATTCGGCCGTTTGTCCCATGTTCATGCCGCAGGCCGGATCGGTCAGCCCCAGCTCTACACCCAATACCGGTTTGAAATCGCGTGGACGTAGACCCGCGTAGCCCGCCAGGCGGCTTGCCCAAGTCTTGCTGCGGGCAATGGCTAGCAACTTGCGCTGGGCGGTTTGCGAAAAGAGCATGGGGATCTGCGACATCGATTCTGTTCCGCCCGCGACGATCACCTCTCCGCGCTCGGTTTGTATCGCTTGCCAAGCCGCGATAATCGCTTCCATGCCCGAAGCGCAATAGCGATTGACCGTATGCGCGATGCGATCTTGGGGCATGCCCGCCTTGAGCGCTATGATGCGCGCCAAATTTGCGGAGTCGGGTGGACCGGCCACATTGCCCATGACCAGTTCTGCGATAGCGGCAGGTTGAAGACTGGCCTTCGACAGGGCTGCCTGTGTCGCATGCACGCCGAGCTCGACCGCCGAACATGCTGCCAAGCTCCCGAAGGCTTTGGCTTGCGGAGTTCGAGCGCCCGCTAGAATGGCCAGCCGATGAGACTGAGTCATGATGGGCCTCCTGCTTCGATGCAAGCTGGCGAACTTTCATCGCGAAGCTGCCTACGCAACACTTTTCCCAGAAAATTCTTGGGCAAGCCGCGCGTGGCGTGTTCCCAAATGCGCGGACGTCGATGCGCGGCCAAGTGCAACTTGCAATAGCTCGCGAGCTTGGCGGGCTCCCACTTGTATCCCGCTTTGAGGACCACAAATGCCTTGACCACTTCGCCGCGCTCACTGTCCGGTACACCCACGACGGCCGCTTCCGCAACCGATTCGCAGCCGCCCAAGACCTCCTCCACGTCGGCTGGGTAAACATTGAATCCAGAAGTAATGATGAGATCTTTCTTGCGATCCACGATGCGATAGAAACCGGATGCATCGCACTGGGCTAGATCGCCGGTGTGGAGCCAACCCTCTTGAATGGCTTGCTCGGTTGCCGCCGGATTGTTCCAATAGCCAAGCATGACTTGCGGCCCACGCACCAGTAGTTCGCCGACTTGGCCTAGCTCCAGATCGTGTGTTCCTGTCTCCGCATCGACAATACGACAGTCGGTATCCGGCAGCGGCAAACCGATCGTACCGAGCAAGTTCGAACCATCCAAGGGTCCAACATGCGTGACCGGCGATGCCTCCGAGAGGCCATAACCCTGTACAACCTCAGCACCGGAGAATTGTGCGAACTCGACAGCAATCGATGCCGGTAGCGGAGCACCGCCTGAGATGACCCATTTGAGCGAACTCAAGTCCGCAGCTTGACGACGCAATCGCGCGTTCATAGCCGACAACATGGCGGGTACCGCATGAAACACCGTGGGTCGATGTTGTTCGATCGCCTCCAGCGTGCGATTCACATCAAAGCGCGGCAGCATAATCAATGTAGCTCCCAGCGCCGCACCGCTGGCAAGCATCGTCGACATGCCGTAGCTATGAAAGAACGGTAGCACGGCGAGCATCGTTTCCTCACCCATCGTCGCACCGGCCCAACGCGATTGCTGCCACGCGTTGGAAACGATGTTGCGATGGCTGAGCGTCACCGCCTTCGGATTGCCCGTCGTGCCACCTGTACCCAAGATGTAGGCTGGATCGTAGCCGGGCAGCGTCTCGATCGGGATGACGTTGTCATGCGCTTCGGCGATAGCCTCCCAAAACCAATGTTGATGCGAACCGTTGGGTAGGCTGAGCTGCCCCGTACGCTGCCACAGCGCCGCCATGTAACCCACTTGCTTCCATGCCGGCAGATAATCTCGCAGCGAAACCAGCAGCGTCATCTCCAGCTTGGATACGTCTGCCAGCAAACCTTTGAGGACATCCAAACAAATGACGTAACGACATTCGGTCGCTTTGAGAAAAGCGGCGACTTCTTCGGAGACCGACAGCGGACTGAGCGCCACCGCCACGCCTCCAGCTCGCCATATGCCGTTCAGAGCCACCATGTACTCGGGCATATTGGGCAGCAGGACTGCCACCCGATCACCCGAGTGCAAACCCGCCTGCTGAAGCCAGTTCGCCAGCCGCGCCGCAGATTTATGGACCTCTTGGTAAGTCAACTCGACACCGTGAAGATGGGTCGCAATGCGATGCGGAACCAGACCGGCGGCCCGCTCCAGTAGTCCCCACGCGGGAAAGGTCGGATAGGCCAGCCGCCGAGCCACGCCACGGGGATAGACTCCGCTGCCGCCTTGGCTAGCAACCGTAACTGTCGGAACTTCCATTCGGTTTGCGAATGGATCATAGGGCACAGTAGACATCGTCATTCCTCCCTCTTTTGGGTGGCCACAACTCAACTGTCACTCAAGATCTGCGACTTAGTCGTCTCGGTATTTCCGTGGGTCGCCGGGTACTCTGGTGACCACTATCTAATCATTCGCCGAACGACGCCCAAAGTCAACTAAAATCACCTTAAACCTGCAATTAGGTTGTCCAATCTTTCACAAGACATTCGATTTTTATTTGGAGTGGCTACGACTTGTCGCCGCTTTGGAGCTATGTCAGCCTTCCAAAGTTGGGCGTTTGTCGCCTTCGCGTTGGAGTCTAGGCTTTAGCCGATCCTGGTTCGTCGGCAAATACAAGGTCTGTTAGCCACAGCTAGCAAGTGTTGAAGAGTTTGCGCCACAAATTTCTGTCTTGCTCAGTTTGAGTCTCGCGTTTGGCAAGAAAATGGGGGCCTGAATATCTATAACTCCCGCCTATTTTCCTGCCCCCAATTTTGATGCCAAAGCCTTCTACCAAGACGACGGTCTGGCGGGGGACTTCTGTGGGGGTCACAGCTCGTCTACGGGCGTGGCATGGCCGTCTCGGCCATGTCCTACGGGCGGGACGTGGCATGGCCGTCTCGGCCATGTCCTACGGGCGGGACGCCCGTGCCACGATTTAGAATCTCGGAGATGTTTTGGCTGATTCCGACCCAGCGCCAATTGTACAGGCCGGACGCCTTGGGATTGGCGAGGATGTACTCGATCGCATGATTGAGGTCTTCTTCATCGCGTATCAAATGGTCATACGGTTCAGGTTGCCAAAAGACACCAGATCGTCGAAGTCGCTTATTGGCTTCGTGAGCCGTGTACGACTTCCAGGAATGTTCGATATCGCTGAGTTCATAGGCTGGGTAGGGTTGAACGACGACGTGAACATGATTAGGCATCACGCACCAACCAAACAAATTATACCGCTGCTGGTCAAAGTATTTCAGTGCATTCTCGACTAGATCGGCAATTACCGGATCCTTCATCCAGCATTCGCCAGCACCAGCATCGAGATAGCTCTCGATGCGTTCGGAAAAGATTTGCTTCAGACGGTCATCCTCTGCCTTGGAGAGTGCTTTGCCTTCCGCAATGGCCTTAGCGATGATCTCATCACGTTCACGTCTCCACGCAACGACCACAGATTGTGGCAATGAGTCAGCAAGCCGAAAGGTCACCGCATAAATACCGTTGCTACAAGTCAGATGGGGAAGGTACGCTCCATACCTCATTTTCGCGTCCGGTGGCACGGGCGTCCCGCCCGTTACCGTTCCATTTTTCATAGTGTATCGACTTATGGTTTTGGTAATAGTGTTACGGGCGAGACGTGGCTTGGCCGTCTCGGCCATGTCCTATCATTCTACGGGCGAGACGCCCGTGCCACTAGCAATGGCGGATATTCCTTTGATTACGCCGATCGGTCAACAAGAGAATGGGGCGAAATTGCTTAGCGTTTAATCGCGCTAACCCTACCGAGCAAGAAATTCCGTCAATTGAGCTTGCGCGGAGTTGGGATCGGCAACGAGCGGCAGGACAGCTAAGGCGAGCAGCAGCAGTCCGCCGACAGCCAGCGGCCAGCCGGCCATGGACCGTGGGCAGGCTACCTCGGCTCCCATGCGAACGAAGGCTCTTTCAAGTTGAACCCAAGCCTGAAAGTTGCTCAACATGCCAATGTGGACGACATGGTG
>JBGSJL010000049.1:0-3692 GCA_041741955.1 Pirellulaceae bacterium
GCCGCGCGCAACCTGATTGATTCGATCCCTGAAGTCACGACTATTTGGCAAGCCGACTCCATGCTCGAGTTACTATGCAACCAGCTGGGGAGCGACTTTGGAATGGTGAGAGCCTTGTTTTTTGACAAGCCACCCGAACGCACATGGAATTTGCCATGGCACAAGGATACCTCGATTGCAGTCAAGGACAATTCGGGCAACTCGCCTTCTTTCTCAAGGCCAACGGTCAAAGCTGGCGTCCCCCATGTGATTGCCTGTGATGATATTCTGCGCAAGATGCTGACCCTACGAATTCACCTTGATGACGTTACCGACGAAAATGGTCCTTTGCGAGTCATTCCGGGTTCGCATGTTGCAAGCGATAGCGATGGAGTCGGCGTGGAACGCGCGGTTACCATCCTCGCAGCAGCTGGCGATGTGCTGGCAATGCGTCCACTGATCAGCCACGCCAGCGGAGCATCGCTCGAAGGCACGCATCGTCACCGACGCATCTTGCATATGGAGTTCGCTGCTGCCCATTCCCTATCCGACGGCTACGAATGGCATGACTTCATTCGGCCCTCGTGAGAAAGGCGGCCAAGGGAAACCGCCGCTTCAACTGGTTGCGGCATTTTGGCTGGAATAGGCGAACAACTGACGTGATGCGAAAGTCGCCTACTCGCTTCTGCAAGCAATAACCTTGCTCTGCCGAATTGCGTTGCAGATTGTGATTCGCCAAAATTTCGTTAAAATAGAAAGTTAGTGGGCAATCCTTTTTCGTTTCGGGAACATCTCCGATGACTGTGGAACTGACTCAAGAACTCGCGGCTGCGCTGCATGCTAGTGGAGAAAGAGGCCTTGAACTTGTCGATCTACAGACTCGCCGCACCTATGTCTTAGTGGATGTCGAAACGCATCACCGTGCGATGAAGGTGTTAGACCGTCAGCAATCGCATGCTGCCATTGCCGAGGGGTTGGCCCAGATGCAAGCTGGGGAAGGCAAGGCACTTGATCAGGCATTTTCGGATTTGCGGGAAAAACTCGGATTTCCCACGTCTAAATGATCTATCAAGTCGTCATACTACCGCGAGCAGCAGCGGACCTCGAACGAAATGCACTGTGGTGGTCCAAACATCATTCTCCGGCTCAAGCCCAACGCTGGGTGGATACGTCTTCGAGCAGCTCAAATCACTTGCGACGAGTCCTGAAACGTACGCTCTGTCGATCGAGAGCAGCGAATTTGCCTTCGATATCCGCGACCGCTAGCTTCCGTTCATATAAAAAGCGGGAGTTCTTGGGAAAATTGGCTTTGACTTGAGCTGACTTCCATACCAGCGGTAGGTTCGGAGCGGGTATGTCCTGAAAAACCCCTAAGCGACCAATTGCCGAAACATACAGCAAGTTGATTTATCGCGCACTCCACTTTGTCGGTTTGCTCATTGTATCATGGTGCGTGATGACGTTCACTCACGAAATGGGCCACATTATTGGAGGGTGGTGTAGCGGCGCAATTTTGAAAGACGCTGATCTTCTTCCTTGGCACTTGCCGTACAGTATCTTCGAACCGGATCCTAGACCGCTGGTCACACTGTGGAGCGGTCCAATTCTCGGCGTTGCCATACCATTATCTGTTGCTTTGCTGGTTCGAACAAACAGGACGTGGTTCATCGCCAACTTCGATACACCCCAAATTGCTCTGGTTAGGACACGCTTTGAATGCACATGAACCCCGCGCTTTGTCCGATGCTGAATCAAGGCGGTGGTCGATCTCGCTTTTGCTGAATCACCAGCCCTACTACCTCGCGATTTCATCCACTGCCGTTTTCCTCTCGTCGATGGAGGCGGAAACGAACCATCTGTCTTGAGACTGGCTTTACAAACCATCGTGAATCTACTCGACGCGAGGTTGCCTACTCTGGTTGCGTGTTCCGTTGGCATGTCGCGATCGCCAACCCTGGCTGCCTTCGCTTTGGCTGCTCACCTGCACAGTAAGCCGGAACAAGTCGTGTTGCGGATCTCCGAACTAAAGTCGCTTCAAATCAATGGAGCGTCGTGGAATGACGTGTCCGCTGTGTACTTGTCGCTTAGATTGGGAAATGATACTTGCCCAAACGACTGAGAGTTATTTCGAACCACAAAAAATTCCGAAGGTACAGAGTGAGTCGAAAGCTTCCATCTTTGTGTGTACGAAAGGCAGATTAACGCAAATGCTGGTAATGTATTTTGCTCAAATGGAGTTAACCTCAGCGTGGGGATCATGAGTAGCATTAGCACCGGTGGCAGTCCGGTTACAACGTGTCTACTTTTGCATTGCTGCCAAGCCGAGTAGGCTTCCGAAGATTTTATCTGCGTCTAAAGGCATAAATTATGCAAATGCTCCATGTCTTCGAGTTCAATAGTAGGAAGCATTGATGCTCGCTATCTTCCTTTAGGCAGAGAACAACTTCAACAGGTCGCGTACAGACTTCGGGCGGTCGGCAATCGCCTTCTTCAACGCGGCGTGAGCGACCTGAGCCAGCCTGGCCTCAGCGCCGAACTGGTACGGGCGATCGACAGTAGCATCTTCGTCCGAAAGTGTTTCGCCCATCGCTTCAGACAGCGTACCATGGGGCGCACATCCCGTGAGTAAGTAGTAGGCTATGCCACCGATGGCATAGATGTCAGTCGCCGGACCAATTTCGCCAAAGGCTGATGAGATTTGTTCGGGTGCTGCGAACCCTAAGGTTCCGCCACGCGGCTCGATATGTTGAACATGGCTGCGGGAATCATGAGCTAGTCCCGAAGTAGATGCGAATCCAAAATCGGTGACCACAATTCTGCCCTTGCTGTCAAGCAAAACGTTGTTGGGAGTGATATCACCATGCACAACACCGACACTATGTGCGGCCTCAATAGCACCGCAAATCTGCTTGAGCCAACGAGGGGCCATTTCAGCGTCTGCACGGCTGAGATGCGCCAGAGACGGGCCATCGATGAGTTCGCTGACGATGAACGGACCGCCGTGCGGTGACTCGCCCCAGCCAAGATACTTCACGATACCTGGGTGGGTGATGCGTGACGCGTGGTCGATCTCTCGGACGAATGAATGCTTGCTGATCGGATCGGCCCACAAGTGCCGGTGCATGAATTTCACTGCCACCAAACTGTCGTCAGACTGCATTCTTGCTCGGTAGACCTTTCCAAAAGCACCGCGCCCAATCATTTTGCCAAGCACGAACTGCCTGTAGCTGATGTGAGGCAGTTCAATGTTGGCCGTAGATAGTTCAGATGCACTCTCATCGGCGGATTCCTTGTGATCGGTGTCTGCTACAAACTGGTCGGTAACAAGTGACCGAATAACAGCGATTCGCCGCCGAACAGTGCGCTCATCAACTCCGAGCGCCACCGCTATCTCGCGTTGTGGAGCGTTTTCCAAGAGTAGTTGCAAAAGCAGGTTTTGGTCGGCACTAAGCAGAGCATTCAGCTCTTCGATGCACTCGTCGGCATCTAAGCTGGACGGGGGCTGCTTGACGAACCCTGCATTGTCAATCTGATCAAGTGGCGTCCGCTCCCAGCCGCCGCCGCGTTTCGCAGCCGTTTCTCGCTCCAGAACTCTCGACAGTTTGCGACGAGCAAAGGTCGCCAGGATGTTCCAAGCCGATGCTGTACTCTGGAGCTGAACAGCCGGATTCCCGCCGGCCTGCGTCACTCGGAAAAAGCTTCCCATCGCGGAC
>JBGSJL010000050.1:0-1711 GCA_041741955.1 Pirellulaceae bacterium
GACTCGACGGGGTACAGAATTTCTCGAACGTCGCTCGCAAAGTCCACTTCGGCGGGGTAGCGCCCTCGTTGGGGAAGCCGCAGCGAAAGTTCGAGACGCTCTTTGCCTTGCAAAAATGTCCAGTGATATGCGTAGCGGCCGGACTGTCTGGCAACCAGCGACTGCGAATTTTCAAATGCGATAATCGGCATACCTCGGAACTCGTTCTGGTCGTCGTTATCGCCACCGCTAATTTCCCCAGACTGCTTGAAGCTTTCCTTGGTAAGCCGGCTCAGCACCTGCTCGATATTTACGCTCTGTGTGAGCGTGGCAGCCAGAGCTGGTCCACTTAAGATTTGCCTGCATCCGAGCACACCTGCGACGACGAACCCTACTGCCGCTACGGCCAACAGGCTGGTGACGCGGAGATGAGAAGAAGATGGTTGCGGCGAATTTTTCAACCCGCCCGATTCGCCACTACGACGCTTTCGCAGTGGATCGCGCCTCGGCCAAAGGACCGTCGCGTTGTAAAACCGATGCATCGCGCCCACACCGGCACTCTCGGCGATAAAAGGAGACAGCAACCCTTTTAGGGCGACGATCGTCAACCAAATCGCTAACAACATCAGCGCCAGCATGACGCCCTGAATCGCAAGTTGACGCGCGCCCGAAAACACAAAAACGTCATACTTTTCGAGCAATACGCTGCTGAGAGTCACGTTGAGCAATCCGGCCAGCCACGCCCAGGCGGGCACCGTCACCGCCGTGAGCAAACCGATCAAGAAGCTGGTGCGAACCCACATGCACAGCAAGACCGCTAGTGAAAGCAATAGGTAGGGGCTGCCCAAGCCTCTGAAGACGGGCACGATCGGCACTCTGGCTGTCTTCAAATCGAGAGCATCGTGGCTGGGCATTTGCGGAATGCTGGACAAATCCAGCAGACTGCTGGCCGAGTAGACCACGGAGCTTTGAAAGTGCCGCGTCCAATCCGCCGCATCGCTCAGTGGGAACAGCAACAGCACCCATACCGGCATGGTCCAGCCCACCAGCCGCTCCCAAGGCTGCACGCTGCGCAGGAGCAACCAACCAATTGAGGCAAGTAAAAGCGACAACACGCCCAGCCAGGGAGAAACGAGCCAGGCGGCAAGCACAGCGAATACACCGCCAATAACCCACAGTACCGCCGCCAGCAAATGACGGCGTGCATCGCGGGTGGACAAAGCGGGCTTTACCATGCCGACCGTTTCCGTCCCCGTTTTCTCTGCCGTGGCCGGCTCGCTAAGTACCGTCCGCTGCCGAAGGCCAAACCAAGCGGCCAGAACCAACGGTACAATCAGCAATAACGGAAAAAACCAAAAATCCGTGCGAATCCAAAAATCCAAACAGAAAGCCGCCAGCAGTGGCAGCGTGACTACGACGGCTAGCAGCAGTAGCCCATCCAGTCCCAGTCCACGAAATCTGCCCACAGAACCCTCTCTGGAGTTGGCTGCACCGGATTCCATTAGGTCTGCTCCAATTCGGCATCTACCATTTGCTGCACCATTTGTTCAAAACTGCTGCGCGGCTGCCAGCCGATTTTTTCTTGCGCCAACCGCGAGTCACCAACCAGAGTTTGCGGGTCGGCTTTGCGTAAAAACCTTGGGTCGAATTCGACATACTCCTGCCAATCTAGTCCAACATGTGCAAACGCAATATCCAACCAGTCTCGGACCTGATGCAATTTGCCTGTCGA
>JBGSJL010000051.1:0-1780 GCA_041741955.1 Pirellulaceae bacterium
ATGGAACAGGGTCGCGATGTGCTGATTGTCTATGACGATCTGACTCACCACGCCCGATCGTATCGCGAGCTGTCATTGCTGCTTCGGCGGCCTCCTGGTCGCGAGGCTTTTCCTGGTGACATTTTTTATCTTCACGCACGGCTCTTGGAACGCTCAACTCATCTGCGCGAGGAACTTGGCGGTGGTTCGCTGACGGCACTTCCCATCATCGAGACGGAGGCGCAAGACATTTCCGCTTACATCCCAACTAATTTAATCTCCATTACCGACGGACAGATTTATCTATCACCGTCATTATTTGAGTTGGGTATTTTGCCAGCAGTGGACGTGGGCAAATCGGTTTCGCGGGTCGGCGGCAAGGCACAACGGGCGGCTTACCGTGCGGTCGCGGGCGATCTCAAGTTAGCGTACGCGCAGTTCGAGGAGCTGGAAACCTTTTCCAAGTTTGGAGCTCGGGTCGATGAATCCACCCGGAAATTGATCGAGCACGGACGACGTATCCGCGCATGTCTTAAACAGGCTGAACAATCACCAGTCTCTGTGCCGGCGCAGGTGATGGTACTGTTGGCTCTGACGGATGGCCTCTTTGATCTGGTTCCGATGGATCAGATGACGGACGCCGAAGCCGCAGTTCGAGCCGCCGCAGAAAGTCTTCCTGCCGCGGTACAAAATCGACTCCAGACAGCAGACTCGCTAAGTGATCCGGACCGCGACGCAATTCTGGAAACCGCCCGCGAAGCGCTTCAATCCTTTCAGACACACGATAAGAAGCCTCCACCAAGCAATAGACAGGGCAAGTCAGTTTTATGAATGTGTAAACTAGCCGCTGGGCATTAGCCCACGGTTTCCTGGGAACCGGACGCTAACGCGTTGCGGCTCATTGGAGCAACTCGAATAAATGAACAGCACTTCAAGCAAAGGAACGACCACTTGACGCAAACAGCAGCAACTCTGAAGCGACAGATTGGCGGAGCCACAGATCTGCAATCCGTCGTGCGGACAATGAAGGCCATGGCCGCTTCCAATATTGTCCAGTTTGAACGTTCGGTACGTGCGCTGGCCGATTACAGTCGCACCGTTGAACTCGCGCTGAGTGTCTGCCTTCGCGAGGTCGATCAGCCGCAACGCGTTAGCGTCCGGTTCCCGCAGAAACCGGGTGCTAACGCACGACGGCTGATGAGCAATCACGCAACTGCAGTGAACACATCGGCCGCGATCGTCTTCGGTTCCGATCAGGGCCTCGTCGGACAATTCAACGCAATCATTGCTGACGAGGCGCTAAAAACGCTATCTAGTTTGCCGGGCAAACACATGATTTGGGCCGTTGGTGAGCGAGTTCACTCGCGTTTGGCGGACACAGATTCTCAATTGATTGGTCGGTTCAATGTGCCGAGCACGGTGAAAGCGATCGCACCGTTGGTGGGTCAGCTCCTCATCGAGTATGAGACGCAAACAGAACGACATCCAGCAAGCCAACTCTTTTTGTTTTACAATCGTCCCACGATCGGTTCCCTCTATGAACCGGTCAGTCAACGTCTCCTGCCGCTGGACGACGCGTGGCGTCGTCAGCTCTGTGAGACCCCGTGGCCGACGAAGTATCTGCCGCAAGTTCTTGGCAACGAAGTTCAAACGATACGCAAACTAACGGGCGAGTACCTTTTCGTGTCCATGTTCCGAGCCTGCGCCGAGTCTTTGGCCAGCGAGAACGCCAGTCGATTGGCTGCCATGCAACGAGCCGACAAAAACATTGAAGAACTACTCGGGACTCTCAACTCATCCT
>JBGSJL010000052.1:0-5358 GCA_041741955.1 Pirellulaceae bacterium
CGCCGTCGAGCAGTTCCTTGGCTTTGCCGGTCGCTTGTGCAGGGTTTACGGTTTCGATTCGAGACATCGTTTGGCTCCAATTGGATCTAAGGGGATTCAAGTTTCTCAGCATCTTTTGCTGACCATGTTTCCTCTTTATGCACCATGCGTTCCAAATGCACACACAATCGCATAAGTCGTTTACATAAAACACTTTGCGTCATTCCATAAGCATTGCCACCGGACGCGACATCTCGTGGATACACGAAATCTCGTTGCCAGCCAACGACTTTTCGTCTATCAATGCACAAATGATCGAGCAGCATTTACCTCTGATCCAAGATCCGAAAGCGTTGCTGTTGGCCATGGCCCAGCAGCGAAGTGTTGCCGATGTGTTAAAGCTGGTCGTGGACGATCTTGCCAACTCTGGGGCCGTCGCGCTCGTTCGAATCTGGTTGATTCGACCCGGTGAAGGGTGCGAGACGTGCCTGATGCGTTCACAATGTCCTGACCAAACGAACTGCCTTCACCTCGTCGCGAGTGCCGGCACGTCGATCGCTGGTCCCGATGAGGTATTGCGTCGGATTGACGGATCGTTTCGTCGCTTTCCGTTGGGTGTGCGCAAGGTCGGACGAATCGCATCGACTGGTCAACCGCTTGAGATTCAAAACATTGACGGTGAGCCAGAGTGGCTTGCCAATCCTGAGTGGGCGAAACGGGAAGGCATCCGAGGCTTCGGCGGACAACCGCTGGTGCATCGCGGAAAGGTGCTTGGCGTACTCGGTGTATTCTCTCGAACAACGATTGGCGATGCGTGCCTCGATTGGCTGCGGATGATTGCTGACCACGTCGCAACGGCTATAGCGAGTGCTGAGGCATGGGAAGAAATCGAGTCGCTTCGCGAACGTCTGGAACTCGAAAACGTTTACCTGCAGGAAGAACTACGCGGTGAATCGTTCGGTGAGATGATCGGCCAAAGTGCAGCGCTGCAAATGGTCGCACAGCAAATCAACCTAGTCGCACCGACCGACGCATCCGTCTTAGTGACGGGCGAAAGTGGCACGGGCAAAGAGCTGGTGGCACGCGAGATCCATGCTCGTTCGTCACGCCACGAACGACCGCTTATCAAAGTCAACTGCGCCGCGATTCCACGGGAGCTTTATGAGAGTGAGTTCTTTGGTCACACGAAAGGTAGTTTCACAGGTGCGCTGAGAGATCGCATTGGTCGGTTTGAGCTGGCGGACGGCGGCACGCTGTTCCTCGACGAGATCGGCGAAATCCCGCTTGACTTGCAAAGCAAGCTGCTTCGAATTTTACAGGAGGGTGAACTTGAACGCGTTGGCGAGGAGCGAACTCGCAAAGTGGACGTTCGCATCATTGCCGCGACAAATCGCAATTTAAAGACCGAGGCCGAAGCGGGTAGGTTCCGACTGGATTTGTATTATCGGTTGAGCGTGTTCCCGATCGAGTTGCCGCCACTCCGAAAACGCAAAGAAGACATTGCTTTACTCGCCGAACATCTGCTAGGAGTTCTCGCTCGGCGGTTAGGTAAACAGGCACCGAGATTAACTCAAGCTAATGTAGCGGAACTAAGTCGGTATGATTGGCCAGGCAATATCCGAGAGCTGCAACACGTGCTCGAACGTGCCTTGATTACGTCGCCAAAAGGTAAATTGCGATTGGAACTCAACTCGTCAGAGTCAACACAGGTGACTCCCGCAACCTCCGGATGCATTGAACCCGATAAAATCTTGACTGCATCACAGCTCCGAACGCTCGAAGCGGACAATATCCGCCGAGCCTTGCAAGCCTGTGACGGCAAAGTCTACGGCGATTCAGGAGCAGCCGCTTTGCTAGGCATGAAACCTACCACGCTATCGTCCCGAATCAAAAGCCTCGGAATCTCAAACTAACCTCGGCGAGCAACAAGAGCGATATCGAAAAGTTTCTCGCCACGAAAACCTATGCAGTCGCCGGCGCATCGAACCGCCAACACAAATACGGCAACAAAGTATTCCGAGCACTCCTCGCCGCCGGCCGCGAGACCTATTGGTAAAGTCATGAGCCGTTTTAGAAAGGGTGATCAATGGACCATAAGACGGTTCGCAAGTTCGAGGATGAAATCGAGGACGCCATAGCCGAAGTCGTCCGTGAGTTGGGACGACGAGATCTTCCGTTTTTGCCTTCAAATCACACTATGCATCTGATGGCGAAGGCCGCAGTCACTGTGTATGAAGCTGCAGTTGAGAATCACAAGCCTGGCAGCTAACCTCCCTTGCTTCAACATCAGCAAAGTTGCGGATCGTCATGAAAACCCTCTTCCTTCACGGCTGGTACTCTGTTCCGGGTGGCGTCAAACCGACCTACCTCAAGGACGCCGGCGCGAGGTTAATAAACTTACCCTTGATGACTACGGTTACGGCTTAGCCACTTGACCTCGGCGTCGAGACCTTTGCTACGGTTTGTGAACAGACCAAGTCATAGCAAATTTGAAATCCAACGGTGAAACGATCGAAATAGAACATGACGAACACTAACAATCCACCGACTCTCCGCAAATTGAACGAAGGCCGAACCATTGCAGTCGTGGGTGATGTATACCGCTTCATGGCGACGGGCGAGGATACGAACGGCAAGTACGCGATGTGGGAAGCCATCGTGCCTCCATGCGGCGGTCCACCCCCGCATGTTCAAAGTCGGGAAGAAGAGGGCTTTTTCATCTTGGAAGGCGAGATCACATTCCAGATCGGCGGGGAACGTGTTGTGGCGACAGCTGGTATGTTTGCCAACATGCCGGTCGGTGTGGCACACTCATTCAAGAACGAAGGGCAGCAACCAGCGAAGATGCTGATCTCGATCGCTCCCGCTGGGTTGGAGAAAATGTTCTTCGAGTTCGGCGTACTATTGCCGGAAGGTTCGACGTCCGCCTTGCCGCCGACCAAGGAAGAAATCGAGAAGTTACTGACAATAGCTCCCAGTTATGGGATCGAGATTAGAGTGCCACATCATGATTGACGATGAGCGGAGGCAGCTAACTGAAAAGCTAGCTCGCAAACGTCCAACTCCATTGATAGCGGTAAGCCAAACTCGTGGGCGTGTGGCATCGTCCGTACGATTGGCTGGGCCAATTTCCTTGACGACAAAACTCAGAAGCCGCACATGAAGTTGACCGCCATCGACAAGGCGTTCGGCGTCGGTGAAAGCACGGGTCAGGGCAAGTCCATGTTGATCCGCAAGATGTTTCGCATTCGGCCATCGGACCCAGCCTGGTCCCTGCGAAGCCGGATAGACCAGAATCCGATGACCTGGATGATTCAAATCAACGGATTCTTGGTTGACGCTAGATTCTTGAAGCCCGAGATTCAAGAAGAGGTACTTCGCAAAGGATTGATCCCGTACATCCCGAAAAGACCGCAGTCACTTTCTTAACAGAGGATTTCGACCTGGCAATTGATGTTTTTACTGATCAGGTCAGTAGTCGGGTCGAAAGAGGCGGCAACCGTGCGTTTTGAAAAGGAAACAACCGTGCCAAAGAAGAAAAACTCGGCGTCCAAGCAGCCAGCCCAGATGCGTTGGGAATTCGGCCCTGACATTCCCACCCACGATTTCTTCGATGGTGGCTCACTGGACGATACTTGGAGCCTCCAAGAGGCGGTTGAAAGCTTTGTCCATTTGATGGAAGAAGATTATTTCTTGACATGGGAGGCAGTGGTTTGCGATGAACAAGGACTGCCTCTTACTTCCAAGCAGAAAAAAGCATTGAGGAGTCTCTTTAACTTCAATGACAAGGGAGATGTCCAAACCCTCTACATCGACGAGATCCCACGGCCCAGCGACCCCTGGCACGTCATTCTCAACAAGGTCGTGCCCCACTTAGAAATCCAGCCGTTTCGGACCTTCGACTACCACGAAGGTGTGAAATGTGACGGTTGGCAGCAGATAGACACCGCCCTGAAGGAACACGGACAAGACTTGTCATTGCCTCGAAATGTGGAATCTGTTGAGCAGGTGGTTCCTGCAAAGTTGCAGCACACGCTCTGGTTGCAAGGCTGTTTCAACGACCTTGATGGATTGGGACAACAAGACGATATGACTCTGGAAGACCCCGAAGAACATTATCGAATCGAATGGTTTATCGACCATCTACGGGAATGCAAAGCGAGCGTTGCTTACTTCGACCTAAGTCTCGAATCGCTGCTCAGTAAGGTATTTTTGCCCGCAAAGGACCAGCCAATCTTTTTAGCGAAGATGCAACAAAGGCTCGGCCTGAGTTCGGCCCAAGAGCCACTTGCAGGCCGTTTGTAGATTGTAGGAAAAGCTTGAATCTTCCTTGGGCAGTGTGGCCACGGGGCAGGCAGATCGTGAGCGAGGCATCCGCATGAGCTTTCGGAGCGACTGAGTTTGGAGTATCTGGGGCCCCGTGACTGTATGGTGCTGCGACTGCGCAAGCGTATCCTATGAGTAGGCACGGATGACGTCGAGAAACTCGCACGGTTCGTGGAGGACACCTGCTCCTCTGCATGCGGCTGACCTGATCATACGACAATCACTATTGCTCAACGAATCACCGATAAAGTCCGCTACGCCATCTGCAGCGACCCCGCAGTTACTGTGATGGCGAATGAAATCCGCGTCGCCATTCGCCCGGTCGCTGACCTATGAGGCTCTACACAGGTTAAGGCGACGGCCTGTTGTCATAGTGCCCGGTTAGCCTTTCGGTGATGCGCAGGTTGCTGACGTAATGCGGACATGGAAAACAGACTGGCACCAAACGCCTCAATCACCTGGGCAACGTCACTCGCACTATTTACATAATTAGTGCAGTCGTGGTGGCGGTGGAGGAAACGCCAGCCATCAACAACGCTGATGAAACCACCCCCATGAAGTTTCTCTCCTGGAACATCCTGCAAGGTGGCGGCGCCCGTGCCGAATCAATTGCTGCTCAGATCGAGGCATGGCAGCCTGATATCGTCGGTCTCTCTGAGTTCCGTGGGACGAAACCAAGCCAGAGCATTGCAAAGGCGATGGCTGATTGGGGGCTCGTCCATCAAGCTACCACGGTGAATCCCGACAATCCCAGCGAGTACCGTCTGTTACTGGCATCACGGCATCCATTCACACGGCAGCCCGTTGAGGGCTTTTTGGGTGATACCGGACGGTGGCTGCACGTAAAGCTCGCTGACCCCCAATCACTCGATGTGATTGTGCTGCACGTCCCAACTCGCGACGCCGGTAACAAGTACCAGTTCCAGGACGCCGTGATCGAAGCATTCCAGTCGCTGAGCGGAGGCGACGTCATTGCGTTTGGCGACACGAACACCGGCGAGCCACACTTGGACGAGGAGGCCAATTTCTTCAACGCCAGAGAGGCCGCGTGGT
>JBGSJL010000053.1:0-7614 GCA_041741955.1 Pirellulaceae bacterium
AAATGGATTTTCCGCAAGCGGATAGCTTGTCGACACTCCATAAGCGTTTCATCGAAGACCTGATGCCCAGGTATCCGATCTACACGAGTATGTTGCCCGATTCGGCCATAGAGACATTGGGTGGTGTGCATGAACACACCCACCCCGCCCTGGCAATGCTAGAAGCGGAAGGATTTACCAAGACAGACCTGATCGATATTTTCGACGGCGGGCCTGTGGTGCGCTGCCGCCGCGAACAGATACGTGCCGTACTGCGCACGCGCACGATGAAAGTGTTGAAGATTGAACCCACGCTAACGGGTACGCATCAAATCATTGCTTCGCTCAAGAGCGGCTTTCGTGCGGTAGCAGAAACGGCGATGATAACCGGAGATGATATTGTCGTAAGTCAATTGGCAGCTTCACTCTTGCAAGTTCGAGTCGGCGAGAGCGTTTATGTTACAGCACCCTACCCCGATACGCCTACTTGAAAGCCATCCACTATGAAATCACATTTTCGAGCCCGCGAAGGTCTGTGCTACATTGATGGCCGTTGGTTGGCAGGGACTGGCGAGTCCCACCAGCGGCTTTCGCCCAGCGACGGTGGGCTGGTGTGGCACGGCAATTGGGCTGCGAAAGAACAAGTAGAAGCGGCAATCTATGCCGCTAAAACCGCGTTCGCAACTTGGTCTGAAACCAAACTAGAAGCTCGCATCGCAACCTGCGAAGCGTTCGCGCAATATGTGACTACTCATAAAGACGACTTGGCGACGCTAGTTGCGGTCGAGACCGGCAAGCCGATGTGGGAGGCGCTCACAGAAGCTGCGGCAGTCGCTGCCAAAGTTACCAACTCGATCGACGCCATACTGAAGCGACGCTGGACGACAACCGAGCAGTCTGGCAACTTCATGGCTGTCACGCGCTATCGTCCTCACGGCGGGATGTTAGTGCTGGGACCATTCAATTTACCCGCTCATTTGCCCGGCGCGCATATCGTGCCCGCACTGCTGGCTGGAAATACGGTGGTGTTCAAACCTAGCGAATGGACGCCCGCTACCGGTCAATGGTTGGTCGAGGCCTGGCTACAGGCTGGTTTGCCCAAGGGAGTGATCAATCTGGTCTATGGAGCAGCCGATGTGGCCATAGTCGCTGCCAACCATGCAGATGTCGCTGGCGTACTCTTCACGGGCAGCCAACGAGCTGGAGTGAGCTTGCATCGTTTGCTGGCAGGCCAGCCCCACAAAGTTTTGGCACTCGAAATGGGCGGCAACAACCCGCTGGTCGTTCACAACCCCAGCGATATTCGCAGCGCGGCACTTACGACGATCCTGTCAGCCTTCATTACTTCTGGACAGCGCTGCACATGCGCTCGTCGATTAATCATCACTGGAAAAGAACCCTACGAACAATTGACGGGCGCGCTGAAAGAATTGCTTCCTAAGATCGTTTGTGGTCGACCGTTTGATGAACCGCAACCATTCATGGGGCCCTTGATTCACGCTCAGGCCGCCGAGAGCATGCTGACTGCGCAAAGTCAATTCATCGCTGACGGCGCTGAAGCACTGGTCCCCATGCAGCACAACAATGACAGCTCCGCCCTAGTGACACCCGGTCTACTCGCGCTCCCCTCAGGGCACGAGATCGAAGACAGCGAACACTTTGGTCCCTTGCTCTTGGTACAGCCAGCGGACGACTTGGATCACGCAATTGAACTAGCTGGAAAAACGCGGTTTGGACTATCGGCGGGCTTTATCGGACAACGCGTCGAGGACTTTCATTACTTCCTACATCACTCGCGAGCCGGCGTCATCAATTGGAATCGACAAACCACGGGCGCCAGCGGCAAACTGCCCTTTGGTGGTGTTGGCCAAAGCGGCAACCATTGGCCCAGTGGCTATTTCGCCGCCGACTATTGTTCGTATCCTGTGGCCTCACTTGAGAGTCACGAACTGGCGGACAGCGAGCAACCCATCGCGGGTCTCGATTTCTAAATAAGTCATCAGGACAAGAAGTAGACGCGCTGACAACTTGATGCTAACCGAAATTAATATCGATGGCCTGGTTGGCCCTACACATCATTTTGGTGGACTGGGTGTTGGCAACCTCGCGTCACAAGAACACGCAAATTGCGTCAGCCGTCCCCGCGCGGCCGCGCTGGAAGGCATGCGCAAGGCTGCGCTGCTCGATGGCCTTGGCATTCCACAATTTATCTGGCTACCGCCTATGCGACCGCGATTGGAGCTTCTGCGAGCCGTCGGTTTCGAGGGCGACAGGCAATCACAAATCGAAGCTGCCTTCCATACGGCCCCACATCTCTTGTCAGCCGCCTTTAGCGGCGCTTTTATGTGGGCCGCCAACTCGGCTACCGTTTCCGCGAGTTGCGATACCTCCGATGGCCATTTGCACTTCACGCCGGCCAACTTGATTAGCAGTTGGCACCGTAGCGTAGAAGCCGGCGAGCGGCGTGGGGACCTACAAGTCCTGTTTGCCAATTGCCCCAAAGTGAGTATTCACCACGCGTTGCCCGCGCTCGTCGCGCTCCGCGATGAAGGTGCAGCCAACCACATGCGCGTGAGCGACGCCACCGGTCGCTATGGTTTCGATCTCTTTGTTTATGGCGATGGCCCGAGCTCGGCCGCTCGCCCACCCGACTTCTTTCCTCGTCAGTCGCGAGCCGCCTGCGAGGCGATTGCGCGGCGTCATCAACTGGCCCCAGAGCGCACCGTTTTCTTACAACAACACCCGGCGGCGATTTCGGCTGGCGTTTTTCACAATGATGTCATCGCGACGAGCCATCGCAATTTTTTGATCTACCACCAGCACGCTTTCGTAGAAGATGAAGCTATCTTCGATCTTTTGGATGCTCGATTCCAACAGGCCGCTGGCTGTCCGTTGCTACGTGTGCGCGTCACTCAACAGGAATTGCCACTACACGATGCGGTACGCAGCTATTTTTTTAACAGCCAGATTGTCACACCTGGTAGTTCTTATCGAGATCGCAGTCCGCCGCGAATGGTACTCGTCTGTCCGGCGCAGTGCCAAGAAATTGAGTCGGCACTCAGGTTGATCCAGCGCCTGATCGCGGACCCCGACAATCCGCTGGACGCGGTCCATTTTGTCGGTCTAGAGCAAAGCATGGCTAACGGCGGAGGGCCAGCCTGTCTGCGACTACGCGTGCCTGTCACCGACGAGCAACTGGCTTGCCTGCCAGAGCGCTTTCGTTTCGGTTCGCGACTGCGCGATCAGCTCACGCTCTCGATCGAAACAAATTACCGTGAGACACTCGAGCTGAAGGATTTTTTGGATTGCGAATTTGTCGATGCGCTACTCGCGTCGAGTAGTCGTTGGTTCTGAATCAAGTTCTTGGCCAGTGTCTTTGCATTCAATGCATGTCCAGCTTGATTCCAGTGCCCTAGTCCCAGTGTACGACCAAAGCCATGCAGAAATTCAGTTTGGCTTTCGGGGCTGGTTGCAATCTGCGATACCAACGGCACGAACGGAATGTCCGCACCCTGACAAAATTCTTCCAGCCGTCGATCGGGGTAAAGGAGATCATGCAGCGCATTTTCTCTGACCAACTTACTGCGAACATCCAATTGAGGGTGGACTTGTACCGGAGACGAAGCCGTAAACGCGACGAAGGCCATGTTTCGCGCGCGACAGTCGTAGGCCAATTCGGCGATCAAGCGTTCAGTAATCTCCCAGGCGGCCTGATGGTCGGGCTCTTCGGGTTCTCGATAAACGTAGATAGCATCGCCAATCATGGCTTGTAAGCTTTCACTAGATTCCGCTGCAGGGCCAATAGATTGGTTGCTCGGATGCAGCCAATTCAGTTTTGTTCGCTTGAGTACTTGTAGTACACGCGAACGATTGACGATGTACCTCTTGCACTGCTGATACCGAGTTTGGGCTGTTTTCCAGGCAACCGATTGACGAAAGCTGTTGTCGATAACCAGTTCATCGCTGGAGTCGATGTTGATGTAGGGTGTAGTCGGGTCGCCCGAGAGTGTGCGCGAGTTATTCCAGAGATCGTTGTCTGGAAAAACCGACAGCAGGACCGCATCGGGTTCCAATGGGCAAACATACTCGCGAAACATCAGTAGTTGCTGGGCGGTTCCATAGCCCGACACGCCGCAATTGATGACTTCGAACCGCGTGCCCGAGAGATGCCACGTTTCTGCCTGCTGAGCACTATTGAGAACTTGTTCGAGTTGCGAGCAAAAGGTTTGCTCGAAATCAACTTGGAGTCCTTCGATAAATGAATCGCCCAGCACGGCGATCCGAAAGACATTGGTTGCCTTGGGTTCGATTTCGGGACCGCGAAGGCCTAGCGAGTTCGTTTGGAAGCGGCCATGCCCTTCCTCGCACCAGACTCCGGTTGTCGAAGGGACCAGCCGCGAACCGCAATGCAGGTCGGGATAGTAGAGCGCGGGAAAACCAACGCCAAGGATCCGCAAACCGATTTCTGCGATGACCAGTCCAAGAAACAATCCCAGCGCGATAGCCGCTGTTCTTATCCGCCGTCGCTTGTGTATCAGCATTTTATCGTTAGCGTTGGCGGAGCGCATCAGTGATCTGGAGACGAGTGGCGCGGATCGCAGGTAACAGGCCGCCGATCAGGCCCATGGCTAGTGCCAGACACATACCCTGCAGCAGTACTTTGGGTCCAAAGCGGAAGGAAAAAGTGATCTCGCTGAAGGTCACAAAGTTCTGTGTGCCTCCAGAAATCCCATTCAGCGGCAATGTCGCCAAGCAACCCAGTAGGCCTCCCAGCAGGCAGAGCACCAGCGACTCTAGCAAAAATGATGTCAGCACCGAGCGCCGTCGAAACCCCATTGCGCGGAGCGTACCAATCTCGCGTCCGCGACTCGAAACAGCGGCGTACATGGTATTGGCGGCGGCGAACATTGCGCCAAATGTTAAGAAGCCCGCGATCAAATAGGCGACTGCTTTGAGCGCCACGGACGAAGATTTTTGACTCTCAAAGTATTCCGTCTCCGTAACCGCCTTGAGCTTAAACTGCTCATCGGTCCGAATACGGTCGATGATTTGTAGTCGAGCAACTTCATCCTTAGTGCGCATATTCACGACGGACACTGCCCCGTCATAGCGTTGGGCCGATGTGAGGTCGCGCAAGTCCGCCCAGACCTCGGACTCGGCCGAACTACCGCCAGCTTCAAAATAGCCAACAACGTGGAACTTCGTGCTGTTGACCGCCAATTCCTCGCCCAATCCCAAGTTCTGAAAGCGATTGGCCAGGCTGCGACTGGTAATGAGCTCATTGAGCCCCGGTTGGATGTCTCGGCCTTCGACGATTTTAAAATCGGGCCGCAACTGCCGACCGACAAACTCGAGGCCGCGTACCATCACGTTGGCTGTTCCGCCATCATCGCGGCGTGGCGCAGTCAATATCGTGACGAATTCTGACGATGCCAAAGGTTCGCCCTGAAGGCCAGTCGCGATACCCGACAGGTTAGCCAGCGCGCGAGCGCTGGTTGGAGAAACGGTGCTGGACATTTCGTCGTTGGAGCCCTGACGCATGACAATTAAATCGGCAGCGTCACCTGACGTAGTAAGTGCGTGCTCGATACCATCGATCATGCCGAATGTAAGCACAGAGGCGAACACAACGACTCCGATGGCCACGCAAGTCAGCAGTGTGTTGACCCAGCGAACACGCAGGCTGCGCAAATTGTACTTCAGTGGAATCATACGGCACTCGACTTCGATTCTTTTTGCTTAGACAACGCGGCGCAGTCCATCGACTACGGATAATTGTGCAGCCAGGACGGCAGGCACAAGCCCGCTGACGAAACCGATCGCGGCCGCCAAGCCTACCAGCCCTAACAGCCACGGACCAATCAGGGCTGACACAGGTATTGGAAATAGAATCGCAGCGATCGGCACGCTCGAAAAAAGCTGCAATGCAGCCAGTCCACCACAAATGCCTAATAGGCCTCCCAGAACGGCGATCATTGAAGACTCTCCGAGTACCAAAGCGAGTATTCGTAGTTTGGAAAAGCCGATGGCTTTCAGGATCGCCACTTCGGTAGTGCGCTCGCGCATCGACATCGACATGGCGGTAGCCGCGACCAGGGCGAGGGCAAACACGACAGCCAGTGAGATGTAGCGTATGTAGGCTTGTACATCGCCGAGCATGTCGGCAAACATTCGCTGGAAAGCCGCTTCGGTCCGCGTGCGTGTTGAATTTTCTGAGTTTGCAAACTGCTTGTCAATCGCTTCACTCACGATAGCCACTTCGTCCGACACTTTGCACTTTGCATAGATCGAACCTGCGTTGCCTGAAAATCCAGCGCCGGATTTCTTTAGCTCCTCGTCCAAGTAGTTCCAGTTGAACCACAACGAGCCCGTATTGGCGGGAGCTTTGAAAATACCTACCAATCGCAAATCGAGATTGTAAGCATAGATCGTACCTTCCAACGGGATACGCTCGCCGAGTTTCCATTTCATTTGTTCGACTAGGCTTGCATCCGCCACACAGCCCTGTTTCGTCTTTTTAAATTCAGCCACTTGTTCGTCAGGGATGCGGTACTCTTCGAAGACATCAAAGGCGGAATTCGGTTCGACGCCGAACTGAGCGAAGGGCACCTGCTGGCCCTTATAATTTCCACCGAACCAACTGAAGGGAGTTACTGCAGTCACGCCATCCATTTTTCGGATTCGTTCGGCGTGAGCAATTGGCAGCGGAGCGGCAAAGCCCAGCTTATTGAGCACGACCAGCCGATCGTGCTTTGCGGCCTCTCGCTCGCCGACACTTTGCATCGCCAAGTAGCCGTAAAGGATCGTCATCAGCGCCAAACTAAAACCTACGGATAAAATCGTCAGGCCCGAGCGGAGTTTGTTGCGCGTGACATTGCGCCAAATGTAGATCAACAGTTTCATGCGGATTGCCCAACCGATACACCAGCGTTTGAAGATGAATGCGTCTCTCGGACGAGCTGACCATCGGCCAGATGTAGCGTGCGTTTGGCGCGGGCGGCAGAGCGCGGATCATGGGTCACCATGATGATGGTCTTGGCAAATTCTTGATTCAGTCGGCCCATCAAATCCAAAATTTCGTTGCCCGACTTGGCATCCAGGTCCCCCGTTGGCTCGTCGGCTACGATCAATGTTGGGTCGGTTGCAATCGCTCTGGCAATCGACACCCGTTGCTCCTGGCCGCCGGACAATTGCCGTGGATAGTGGTCCATGCGATCCGATAAGCCAACAACCTCCAGAGCCGTTCGCACCTGTTGGTCGCGCTGGCGTCGGCTGAGCGGAGTCAGCGTGAGTGGCAGTTCCACATTTTCGTAGGCGGTCAAAACAGGTATCAAGTTATACATTTGAAAAATGAAACCGATATGTCGCGAACGCCACTTGGCGAGCGCTCCCTGCGAGGTGTTGCCCAAGTCTTGCCCACAGACAACCACTTGCCCAGAGGTTGGTTGATCCAAGCCTGCAATTAGATTTAACAGCGTCGACTTGCCCGACCCAGAGGGCCCCATGAGCGCCACATAGTCGCCTGCCTCGATTTCAAGACTCAAGCCTGCTAGGACAGGCACGACGATTTCATTGCGACGATAGTCCTTAGTTACGTCTCTGACGAGGACGATCGGATCAGTTGAAACAGTGTCC
>JBGSJL010000054.1:0-35629 GCA_041741955.1 Pirellulaceae bacterium
GGCTGGAAGCCTATCCCACGAAAGAGCCTATCCCATTTTTTCCGCACGAGCCAGCATAGCTAATGGTGGTGATGCTCGTGGGCCTCGATCTTCGTACTTTGTTCGCCCGCATCGTCGCTGACCACAAACTTCACTTGCGCCGCGTCGCCCATATTGATGTGCGTCAATAGTTCTTCGCTGGTGATCGTCCAGCCTGTGTCGGTTCCTGTCAGCGGAAATTCTTCGGTCACATCACCGATTTTGACGACAAACTTGGCTGAAGTAATTTTAGCCGCATCAAAATCATCCAAGTGTACGGTAATCAACTTGGCATCGTCATCGTGGGTCCATTCGGCATGTACTCCCGATGGTTCCAGATGCAGCAAGTGACCACCATGCGGACCAACGTCATCGTGTCCGTGATTGTGTCCCGCATGTGCATCTGCTTCGACCTCGGTCGAGGTACTAGAATTCGCGGGTGGAGCAGTGGGCTGACAGCCGATCGCCACGATCGTTAAAGGCAGCAGCATGCATTTAATGGCAAATGCGTTTTTCATAGTGTTCTTCAATCCTTAGCAGCGCGAGAAACAACTTGCGAAAAGTCCATGCGTCCATTCTAAAGGGTCTCAAGCCGATTAGCGACCACTGACTTTTAGCAGTTCGTCAGAATAACTCACTCGTACTCAATCCGCAGGAAGGTACTCGTACTCGGGGCGATTCGAGTACGATTACGAGTCCCGTTACACTGAGTGCGAGTGCGACAGACAAGTAGAATTGTGCGTAAAGAATGCGTAATGAAAAGGATGGGGAAGGGTGGTCTTGCGCAATCCGCCAACACCGAAGAATGATAACAATTGCAGATAATTTCGTTGCGTGCACTTGCTTTCCTGAGCTGGGCCGTAAATTGTGGAGTCTAATTTCGAAATCATCAGATCTACTTTATTAGCGAATTGATTGGGATGCCTGCCACCAACAAAATATCGTCCTGGCTGCGAATTAGTGCCAAAACCGTGAAGTCCTGTCCGCTTTGGTTTCGTGTCGGGCCCAGTCTGGCCCTGGTCCTCTGCTGCCTTCTGTCGCCGCAGGCTCATGGTCAATTGACGATCCTCTCTAAAGGCAACCAGCAATCCAAATGGCGAGAAACGCAGCTCGCGCTATTGAACGAGCAGCTCGCTGATCCGCAGTTTACAGGCGACATGAAACTCGAGCTGGCAGCCCAAGTCAAATGGTTGAGCGCTTGGCAACCCGGCAAGCTCAGCCAAGAACCGCTATGGGCGAGTGAAAAAAAATTCGACATTTTAGCGGAGCCCGCCATCGATCCGGAGGAGCGAGTCGGCGAGCTTCGCGAACGACTGCTCGGTAAGGGTGCGATGCCCACCGCCAAGGATACGCGCGAGCTACAAGGTTTGCTGGCCAAATTCCCCGACGACGTAGGCGTTCGGCAATTGCACCTACACTGGCTGGACCAACTCCAGTATCGCAAGACATACCCCGTTGAGATCAGCGAAGCCGCTTTCAAATTGACGGGACTACTGGACGCATTGCCAGACTCAAACGAAACCGAATTGGCATTTTTGTTTTCCCTATATCGCCAGGGCAGGGCTCTGGCCTATCGAGAGCTGCCCGATGTGCTGGAAAAACTGCCGCTCGCAGATCCCGCCCAGAACCAGTTGGACCTGGTGGGTATCCATCGGCAAATCAAGTCGATCGTAAAAGAGGATCGCCCCGAATTTATATTGCTCGATATTCGCATGTTGCGCAGCGACCAATGGAATGGACGCGCCCTGGCACTGCTCGAAAATATGGGCAGCCAGTTGAACCAGCGCTGGTTCTTGAAAAAGCGTCGCGAACTGCTGGCAGACCTGCACTGGACCGGACCTGCCAAAGAGGCCGATGCCATCTACGCGGGGCTGTTCCCAGATGACCACGATCCCACGTCGCCCTAGTGCACTTTAGGCACGAGCCTTGGACCAACCAAAAACTTGCTAGAATTTGGTAGCTGGAAAGCGTTTTACCCCAGCTCCACCCTCCCATTGGACTCCTCTCATGAAATCGCTTCGCGAAAAATCTTATCGCTTCTCACTGACGGCTTTACTGTACATCCTCGCGTTAACTCAGACGCCCTGTTGGGCGCAGAACGCAAACGACGGCCAAGCATCCAAGGATACGGCGGCCAGCCAGAACTTGCCCAAGATCCGGACTTTGATTGTCGATGGGCAGAATCACTATCATCCAGCTTGGCCGAAAACGACGGCCATGATGAAGCAGTACCTCGTGCAATCCGGTCGGTTCGAAGTCGACGTCCAGCGCTCGCGGTTCACGCAGAACGGTAGCGAAATGCTCAAAGAATTTGCCTTGCAGGACGGCAAAGATTATCAAGAAGTGGCAGAATCTAAGACCGACCCGGATTTCAAACCCGACTTTTCGAAATACGATCTGGTGGTCAACAATTTTGGGTTCGGCGCGGCCGACTGGCCTGCTGAGACTCAGTCTGCGTTTGTCGCGTTCATGAAGTCCGGCGGCGGTCTAGTTTCCGTCCACGCCGCCGACAATTGCTTTCCCGATTGGGCTGAGTACAACCAGATGACCGGACTGGGCGGCTGGGGCGGCCGCACCGAGAAGAGCGGACCCTACGTCTACTACGATGGTCAAGGTCAGGTCGTGCGCGACAACTCAGCAGGCAAGGGCGGCAACCACGGCCCGCAGCATCAGTTCGAAATCGTCATGCGCCAGTCGCATCCCATTACCGACGGAATGCCTAAGAGCTTCCTCCACGCGCAAGATGAGCTATATGAACAGTTGCGTGGACCGGGACAGAACATGACAATTCTAGCCACCGCATTCGCTGCACCTGATCAAAAGGGCAGCGGACGTCACGAACCGATGCTGATAGCAATCGAGTATGAAAAGGGCAAGATCTTCCATACCACGCTGGGTCACGCCGACTACTCCTGCGAATGCGTTGGCTTCATCACCACTTTCCTGCGAGGCGCCGAGTGGGCTGCGACGGGCGAAGTTACCCTGCCGATTCCACCGGACTTCCCAACAGCAGACGAGTCCCGTACCCGAAAATTCACTCCGTAATTAGTGCTTCATCGAGCAGCTTCAACAAGGTCATGTGATGGGTCACACAAAGCAATCTCTCGACAATCTACAATTTCCTGAAATCCTCGACGTCTCGGACGTTGCGTGCATCCTTGCAAGTCGACTGGTTGCAGCAATGTTGCTGGCAATCATGCTGCTCAACAGCGGAGGTTGCGGCGTCGCTAAAAAGCCTTCGGTCCAAACGGATGCTAGTCAGTCTGCCAATGACGCGGCACCAGTAAGCGAAGCGTCTGCGGATTCACTCAGCGACCCACGGAACCAAGTATCTAGCAGTTCGAACAGCGAAAGCGTCGCGCCGGAAGTTACCGAGTCGACGTTTGATGCGGAGCTTGGCCAGCCCCCGTCGGACCTGAAAGCAGCCAGCGCAGAACCCACCACTGGGCAGGCAGCGTCCGAGTCCAACCAGACCGTCGCACCATCCGAAGTATCACGTGCAGTTGCCAGTCCGCCAGTTGCCAGTCCGCCAGTTGCGAAACCAACGCCCGAGCAACTTGCGCGCTGGCAGCGGGCGACTTTTGAACCGCTGCAACTGTTGGCCTGTCGCGAGCCGCAAGGAACCGGTTTTGCCAGCCTGCTAGCCCATGCGCCAGACGGACGAACCTTTGTTACCGCTGGCAACCAAGTCGTGCTCTGGTCGGTCGCTGAAGATAAACCGCAACAGGTACTGGCGAAATTGGGCGATGGACAAACTTTTAAGTCGCTGGCGGTGGCTCCCGATGGCAAGTGGTGTGCGGCCGGCGATAGCGAAGGTACGTTGCGGATCTGGAATTTGGCAGATCGCAGTGAACTGATTTCCAAAAAACTGGGCTCCAGCGGCCTCATTCAAGTTGCCGTTTCACCCGATTCTAAACAGATCGCCACCATCAGCTACGACAACGAAGTCAGCCTGTGGAGCGCTGATCGGCTCGAGCCTCAGTCGCAATTTAAGGTCACGACCAACGGACTCAAGCGCATCGCATTCATGACCAACGAGCTGCTAGTGGCAGCGGGCGAGTCCACGACCAGTTGGAATGTCCGCACGGGAAGCATCGCAGGCACTTTCGCGGGCGCCCGCTACAACTTTACGATGGGCCTTTCACCCGACGCCAGCCACTTCCTATTTGGCGACAAGGACTCGCTGCAAATTTGGAACATCTCTACTAAAAAGCCAGCCGCGGCGCTCCGGGGTGGCTTTGCGACCGAGGAACTTGTTTCCTTTTCCGCCGACGGCAAACACTTGGCGACAGCCAACGGTTCAGCGGTGCGATTGTGGGATATCGCCAGCGGCCAACTCGTCCAAGTCATCGACACATTTGGCTGGCCAATTACGGGCTTGAGTTGGCTGCCAGAGTCGGACTTGCTCGCGATTTCGTCGCTCAATTCGCGACTCCGCCTGTGGGGTTCCACGCTGACTGGCAAATCGCTGGGGTTGGTACCGATGCACGCTCCAGCAAGTTTGCCTGACTCGGCAGTTCGCGAACCCGCTACAGCTTGGCAGTTGCAGCCGGTTATCGACCTGCGGACCTTTCCCAGACTGCCCGGGGGTACTGTGTCCGCCAGCGATGCATTCAACCTATCCCACGAAGCGGACGTTGGCTCGGAGGAAGCAAAACAATTCTACGCTTACCAACTGGCCAAAGCCGGCTGGGAACAGGCGCGCTCGGTGGCTGACGCAGCCAGCACGCTGCGATTTGCTAAGCAGGGCTGTATGTTGACGGCTTCGTTCTACGAGAGCGCACCTTCTAAGACGTATATCAGCGTCAATTTTGCTGGCAATTTTGATCTGCGCTGGCTACCGAAGTTTGACGACGAGCCCACGGAAATGATGTTCGAAAACGAGGACTCGGTAAACTATCGAACTCGCGCCAACTTGATCGATATCGAGACCTCACTACTCAAAAAAATGCACGCGGCCGGTTGGACCGCCTATGCGAGATTACATTCGTCGCATTCGGAAGTGGAAGATGTCCGAGACATGGAGTTTCTGCGTGGAGGTACGACCGTTCGAGTTTCTATTCGTAGGCAGCCCACGGACCCGTCGAGCTATACGATCCAGTACGGACGGTTTCTCACCATGAATGCGATGCCTATTCCAGCGGACGCGGGATTTGTCGAGCTGGATGTGTCGACCAAGCCGCTGTTGGTGGCTTCGACGAACCTGGATTTGACTCAAGCGACAAAGTTTTACGATGCGGAACTGGCCGCGCAAGGCTGGCTGGCACGCAGCACCGAAGCTGCCGACGCTAAAGATCAGCGGTGGCGATCGTATGTGCGCGAGCAGCAAGATTTGACCGTTGGACTTATGACCCTTCCGACAGGCAAGACGCTCGTGCGTATAGGCGAGGACCTAGAAAAATCTTCGTGGCAATTGGCCGCGCCTGAAGTAGTGGCGTCAGAAGCAACCGCTGCGAACGTGCCTGCCGTGGGCATCGACGCGATTGATTTTCCATTGATGAAGGATGCGCAGTCGGTCAAGTTCGATCCCATTGCCAAAAGCCTCGAGTTCTCCGTGGCGCAAGTGCCATTGCTCGACGCAGCCGAGTTCTACACCCAGAAAATGACGTCCCTGGGTTGGCAATTGGACGGTCCAGGCATCAAGGCAGACGACTATGTCTTTCTGACCTTTGAAAAGGAAACTGAGAAAAAAGATACTGTTGAGATTGAACTGCGGGCGCGCATTGCGAATGACCTTTCGACCATCAACGTGCAGGGCGATGGACTGCAGTGGGATAAACCGCTGCCAGGCGGCGACAAGCTCATTTCGTATGAAGCCTGGCTTCGGCAGCATAAACATCCCGCCACGCTAGATTTGCTCGACAGCTATCGCCAGAGCTTCGCACCCAAATAAGTGCCGCTTCGAGTCAGCGATTTCAGATCGATGTCCATTCACAGTCAGCCGCGCCCTGAATCCTTATCCCAGTATGCTGCATCACCATATTCTTCCAGCACTTGGGCAATCCAAAGCGGCGACCAGTCGCTCACACTCCAAATTTACCTACCCCTAAATCTTCTTCTCCCTAATTCTTCTTATCCCCAATCTTCTTGTCCCACAGCCTTAATCGCTGAGATCATCTCGCGTTAGTTGCTTCAGACGCTGTTTGAAGGCTTCATCGAGCTGCTCACCCTGGGCTAGCGAAGCAATTTCATCGCGCTTCATTTGGGCAAAGGCCGTATGCAGAAACTGGATCTGCTTTTCGAATTGCCGGCAGGACCAACAACCAAGGATGTGCCCGCGCAGCGCGGCTCTTTCGTGAAGCTCCAGCGGCCGCTCGAGCGACTCACTGGTTAGCTCGGCAGCTCGGGCACACTGTATCGTGAGGATTAGCTGCAACTTGTTGAAGAAACTTTTCATGGTGGGTTAGTCTTTCGCAAACCAGTGTTTGTCCAGACAATCGCGCAGAGCGGAGCGAGCACGAAAAATTCGCACGTCCAGATTATCGTTGGAGATTCCGAGTAACTCACAGATCTGGGCTGATGTACAACCGTCGATCTCTCGAAGCGAAAAAGCGCGAGCAAGCGTATCGGGTAATTTGCTAACACAATTTTGGAATGCCTCCCAAAACTCGCGATTCTCCAGTGTGCTGCTGGGAGAAGTGTCCCAAGCCCGCAACTTGTCAACTCGCGCGAAAACCATATCGTGCGTGATCGCACTAGCCTCTTCCACGAATTTTTTGCGGCCCTTATTGCGAAAGTGGTCAATTATTTTGAGCCTTAGAATGGCCACTAGCCAAGTCCTGGGGCTCGATTCCCGTCGAAATGACGGACTGGATTTTATGGCAGCCAGAAATGTTTCCTGCAGCAGATCCTCAACCGCGTGTCGATCGCGAACGCGCATCAGCGCAAAACGGAACATCGCTTCGGCGTGATCATCCACCCAGCTTGCCAACAATGCAGCTTCAGCGTCCTGAGAATTGGCATGAGCCGCAGGATTGGGATCAAGCATTTAAGGAAACAACCGTTATGCAATTCAAAATTGACTCTCCCGGCTCGGCACCTGCTGACGCATATAGCTCTCTACTGGGTGTTCGCTTTTCTACTGGGTGTTCGCTTTTCTACAGTGTTAGTCGGAGTTGCTCGCCGGAGCTAACAATAAATCTGAAGATCCTGGCAGGGCTGGTCACATATGGCGTTGTCAGAAGTGGCCAAGTGCGTAATCATATGGGAAGTTGAATCGAAAGACTTCAGGGTCGCAGCGTGCCGCCAAGCCCTGCGAACATATCCCGCGCGTGAATCCTTTGCCGCGGGATTATTTTGAAAAACACCTTGTGAAAACTTTCACAAACTATATTACTGGTTTATTCCAAGCGACGGTCCCACCGCAGACGTCCACCGAGCTAGTCAACTTCCACAGGGCTGGCCTACTTCCACAGGGCTGGCCTACTTCCACAAGGCTGGCCTACTTCCACAAGGCTGGCCTGTAGAAGGCTCGCCGGGTGATCGCGGGCGACAAGACACATTTCGAATGCTGGATGAAGCTAAGTAGAAAAGGGCTTTCAGAAGATGGTTGAGAGGTTTGAAATCGGACGCGGTCTAGCTGTACCGATCGACGGCGAGCCCGTGCAGCAGGTCGAAGCCAAAGAGGTCTCCCGAGTTGCCATTGTCGCTGACGATTATGTGGGTATGCGTCCCACTCTGCTCGTCTCCGAAGGCGACCAAGTCGAGCTCGGACAGCCCCTCTTTGCTGACAAAAAGACCGAAGGTGTGCTGTTTACGGCACCCGCCGGCGGAATCGTACAATCGATCCACCGCGCTGAGAAGCGACGCTTTCAATCGTTGATCATTCAGAAGGAAGGCAAACAGGAAAGCCGCGCCTTTGCTAGCTACGATGCGGGACAGCTAACAACTCTCGATCGCGACCTGGCCATCCAACAACTGACACAGTCGGGTTTGTGGACCAGCTTGAGGACCCGTCCGTTCAGCAAAGTGCCGTCGCCGGCTTCCGCACCACGGGCCATCTTCGTAAACGCCATGGACACCAATCCATTAGCCGCCGATCCGGGACCGATCGTGGCCGACAACGTCGAAGACTTTAAAGCTGGCTTGACCGTACTGGCCAAGCTCACCGAAGGCGCCGTGTATGTCTGCCGAGCGCCTAAGTCCCAAGTACCCGGCGAAACGATGCGACAAGTGAGCGTGGCGGAGTTCGAGGGTCCGCATCCGTCGGGACTTTCGGGTACCCACATGCACTTCCTTAAACCTGCCTCTGCGGGACGCATCAATTGGTACTTGAACTACCAGGACACGATAGCCATTGGCCGCCTTTTTCTGTCGGGCCGGTTGGACCCCGTTCGCGTTATTTCGCTGGCGGGTCCAGGCGTCAAGAGACCTCGCTTGATTCGCACGCAACTGGGCGCTTCGCTGTCGGATCTTGTCCAGCAAGAATTGAAGGACGGCCCGCAGCGTGTGGTTTCTGGTTCCGTGCTCTGCGGACGCGTTTTAGCAGAACCGATCGGTTTTCTAGGGCGCTACCACTTGCAAATCTCTTGCCTAGCGGAGGGCAATGAGCGCGAGTTTTTAGGCTGGCAGATGCCTGGCTTTAGTAAATTCTCAGTCACGCGTGCGTTTGCTTCTGCATGGCAAGGCCCCAAGAAGTTTCCGATGAACACCAGCTTGGGTGGCAGCGAGCGGGCGATGGTTCCGATCGGCACTTACGAAAAGGTCATGCCTTTGGATCTGCTGCCGACGCCCTTGCTGCGCTCGTTAATATCGCGAGACACACTGTCGGCTCAACAGATGGGTTGCTTGGAGTTAGACGAAGAAGATCTCGGACTGTGTACGTTTGTTTGCCCCGGCAAATACGAATATGGCGAAATACTGCGAGCCAATTTGCTCCAAATAGAGAAGGAAGGTTAGCGTTTCGATGAAGTTCCTGCGCAACATGCTCGACAAAATGCATCCGCTGTTCGACAAAGGCGGAAAGCTTCAGAAGCTCTATCCCCTGTACGAAGCGGGTGACACGTTTTTATTCACTCCGGGCCAGGTTTCCAAGGGCTTCACACACATACGCGACTCACTCGACCTGAAGCGTATGATGACCATGGTGGTCGTAGCGCTGATACCCTGCATCCTGATGGCGTTTTGGAACACGGGCTACCAAGCCAACGCGGCCATCGAGCGCATGCAAGCCGCTGGTATCGAGCCTGCTTTCGATTGGCACCAAACGTTACACGCGATGCTAGGTCTGGGTCATAATCCTGCCAGTTTTTTGGACTGCTTCGTCTATGGGGCGATCTATTTCTTACCCGTTTACATCGTCTGCATGACGGCTGGCGGGCTGAGCGAAGTGGTCTTCAGTTGCATTCGCGGTCACGAAGTCAATGAAGGCTTCCTGGTCAGCGGTCTGCTGTTCCCGCTGACTCTGCCACCCGATATTCCGCTATGGCAGGTCGCCATTGGCATTATGTTCGGCGTAGTGATTGGCAAGGAGATTTTTGGTGGTACGGGCCGCAACTTTCTTAACCCAGCCCTTACGGCTCGCGCGTTCTTGTACTTCGCTTACGCGGGACAAATCAGCGGAGACCGAGTTTGGACGGCGGCCAAATACGTCAGCGACGGTAAGGTCGACGGCTATTCCGGTGCGACCGCGTTGGGACAGTTGGGGCAGCTGAAGATGGCTGATATGGCCAAATACACCAGCCCGATCGATTCGCTCGAACATATCGTGACCACTGGAGGTCAGGAACAGACCATTACTTGGTTATCCTCTTTTATCGGTTTCATTCCAGGCTCGATGGGTGAGACCAGCGTGCTCGCCTGCTTGATCGGAGCCGTCATCCTGATTGCGACGGGCATTGGATCCTGGCGGATCATGGCGGGCGTTTGCATTGGTGCCCTGGCGTTTTCTTCGGTACTATACATCGTAGGCAGCGATACCAACCCCATGTTCCTGGTTCCACCCTGGTGGCACTTTGTGATTGGTGGTTTTGCCTTTGGAACTGTCTTTATGGCGACCGATCCCGTCAGCGCGTCGATGACCGAGACGGGCAAATGGTTCTATGGTGCGTTGATTGGTGCCATGACTATATTGATTCGCGCTATCAATCCGGCGTTCCCCGAGGGCATCATGTTGGCTATTTTGTTTGCCAATGTCTTCGCGCCATTGATAGATTTCTTTGTTGTTCAAGCCAATATCAAACGGAGGGCAGCCCGTTATGCCGCCTAAAGATTCGATCGCTAACACGCTCATTGTTTCCCTCACGCTGTGCATCGTCTGCTCGCTGCTTGTCAGCGGTGCTGCCGTGGCGCTCAAGCCGCTGCAGGAGCGAAATAAACTACTCGATCGCCAATCCAACATTATCCAAGCCGCCGGACTGGGTGATCCCAAAGCCTTGTCTGGTAAGGAAATCGAAGAGCTCTTTGCGTCGCGCGTGTCGCGGGAGTTGGTCGAGCTCGAAAGCGGTAAAGCGGTAACAGATGCGGACGAGAGCTACGAACCACGCAAAGCTGCCAAAGACGACAAGCTCAATACCGATATCGAGAGCGAATTCGATATCGGTATCGCCAAACGCGAAAAGCAAAGTTGGGTGTATCTGGTCAAAGGCCCCAACGCAGAAGTCGAACAAGTCGTTATTCCCATCTACGGAAAGGGACTGTGGTCTACTCTGTACGGCTACGTGGCGGTGGACAAAGACTTGCGAACCATCAAGGGTTTGACTTACTACGAACACGGCGAAACGCCCGGTCTGGGTGGGGAAGTCGAGAACCCGACTTGGAAGTCCAAGTGGATCGGCAAGCAAATCTGGAAGACTGGCGAACCACGCGAAGATGAGAACCTAATGGTCGGAGTCGCCAAGGGTGCCCCAGCTCCGGAAAAGTTAGACTACATGGTGGATGGACTATCGGGTGCTACGATCACCAGCCGCGGCGTCGATTCGATGCTCAAATATTGGTTTAGCGACGATGGTTTCGGTCCCTTCCTGCGCCAACTAGCATCCCAACAAGAAGGAGCCGCTCATGGCAGCCCCAACAGCTAAAGATGTCTTGCTGAAACCGATCTTTGACAACAACCCCATCGGCTTGCAAATTCTCGGCATTTGCTCCGCGTTGGCCGTGACCACTCAAATGACGACTTCACTGGTGATGGCCATTGCCGTGACACTAGTGACTGCCTGTTCGAGTGCTTCGGTCAGCTTTATCCGGCATCGAATTCCCAGCAGTATCCGCATCATCGTGCAAATGGTGGTCATCGCGTCGCTGGTGATTCTAGTGGACCAGCTCCTCAAAGCGTTTCTATTCGATATCAGCAAGCGGCTGAGCGTGTTTGTGGGTCTGATCATTACCAACTGCATCGTGATGGGACGAGCCGAAGGTTTTGCCATGAAAAATGACCCAAAGCTGAGCTTCCTAGATGGCATCGGCAATGGTCTAGGCTACAGCGCGGTCCTGATCGTGGTTGCCTTTTTTCGGGAGCTATTGGGTTCGGGTACGCTCTTCGGAATCACAGTTCTGAATCCCATCACCAACCCCGGCGGCTGGTACAACCCCAACGGTTTAATGCTGCTGTCTCCCAGCGCGTTTTTCATCATTGGTGGCATCATCTGGCTACTAAGAACATTCAAACCTGAACAGATTGAGGAGGCTTAATCCATGATCGAAGAATATCTCAGTTTGTTCCTGAAAGCAGTTTTCGTTGAAAACCTAGCGTTAACTTTCTTTCTAGGCATGTGTACTTTTCTGGCTGTTTCCAAAAGCGTGAAGACCGCTCTGGGACTCGGAATTGCAGTTACAGTTGTGCAGGGTATTACGGTCCCGATGAACAACTTGCTGTACCAGTACGTGCTGAAGGAAGGTGGGTTGTCCAGGATGCTGGGCGACAGCCGGTACGCCTCGGTGGATTTGTCCTTTCTAGGGCTGATCACCTACATTGGTGTGATCGCGGCCGTCGTGCAGATTCTGGAAATGGTGCTCGATCGCTACTTCCCGCCTTTGTACAACGCATTGGGTATTTTCCTTCCGTTGATCACGGTCAATTGCGCGATCTTAGGTGGTTCGTTGTTCATGGAGCAGCGCGACTACAACTTCCCGCAAAGCGTCGTGTTCGGCGTTGGCTCTGGGTTTGGTTGGGGATTAGCAATCGTAGCCCTGGCCGCCGTTCGCGAGAAAATGCGATATAGCGATATTCCACCTGGATTACGTGGATTGGGTATCACGTTTATTACAGTTGGATTGTTGGCGATGGCCTTCATGGCCTTTTCGGGAATTCAACTTTAACATTTTTTACCTCGTAACATTTCGGAGCTGAGACCTATGTCTGGCCCTATGATCGTCTTCCTCGGCGTGTTTGTGTTCACGACCGTGGTCGTCGCGTTAGTATTCCTAATACTCGGTGCCAAAAAGGCCCTCGTGCCGTCAGGGCCGGTGCACTTAGAGATCAACGAGAGTAAAAAGCTTACAATTCCAGCCGGCGGCAAGCTATTGAGCGCTCTGGCGGACAACGGGATATTTGTGTCCAGCGCATGCGGCGGCGGTGGAACTTGCGCGCAGTGCAAAGTGCGTGTGCTCGAAGGCGGCGGAGACATCCTCGACACCGAAAAAGGACATATCAATACCAAGGAAGCCCGCGAGGGCTACCGCTTGAGCTGCCAAGTAGCTGTCAAGCAGGATATGAAACTGGAAGTACCGCCGGAGGTCTTTGAAACTAAAAAATGGGTTTGCACGGTGCGGTCCAATCGCAACGTCGCCACCTTTATCAAGGAACTCATTCTCGAGCTCCCCGCTGGTGAAGAAGTTGGTTTCAAGTCCGGTGGCTACATCCAAATTGAAGCCCCGCCGCACCTTGTTCATTACAAAGATTTTCTCGTCGAAAAGGAGTTCCACGAGGACTGGGACAAATACAACATTTGGAAGTACACATCGAAAGTCGACGAAACGGTTATCCGCGCCTACTCGATGGCCAACTATCCAGGTGAAAAGGGAATCATCATGCTTAACGTGCGCGTGGCTTCGCCGCCCCCGCGAGCTCCCGATGGAACACCACCCGGTAAAATGAGTTCCTATATTTTCGGACTTAAGCCCGGCGATAAGGTCACTATCTCCGGTCCCTACGGAGAATTCTTCATCAAAGATACCGACAGCGAAATGGTCTACATCGGCGGCGGAGCGGGCATGGCACCTCTGCGCAGTCACATTTTCGAGCTGTTCAAGAACCGCAAATCCAAGCGGAAGGTTTCCTACTGGTACGGTGGTCGAAGCTCGCGCGAGTTGTTCTACATCGATCACTTCCGTGGTATCGAAAAGGAGTTCCCGAACTTCAAGTTCAACATCGCCCTGTCTGAGCCCAAGCCCGAGGACAATTGGACTGGCTACGTCGGTTTCATCCACCAGGTCGTCTTGGAAAACTATTTGAAAAACCATCCGGCACCCGAAGACATCGAGTACTACTTGTGCGGGCCCCCAATGATGAATGCGGCTGTCTTTAAGATGCTCGACGACCTGGGCGTCGAACCCGAGAACATTGCCTATGATGATTTCGGTGGCTGATCTCCGGGACGCTCCCGTCGTCGTTATCGACCGCTATGTGATGCCGCTGCTGTTGGTCGCTGGCCTGTTGATCGTGACTGGCTGCAGTCGACCGCGGTCCGTGCCTGCGGCTCAGTTGATCGCCGGCCAGACGATGGGCACAACCTACTCGGTCAAGTTGATGCCGTTTGACGGCATGCCATCGCTGGCGAGCGTCTGGAGAGCCATCGACGCGGAGCTCGAGCTCGTCAATCAGCAAATGTCCACTTATCTCACCACTTCGGAAATCTCGCGATTCAACCAACAATTGGGGATTGAGTGGTTTGACGTTTCGAGCGACACGGCCCAAGTGGTGCAACTGGCTCTGGAAATCCACCAGCAGAGCGATGGTGCCTTTGACGTGACCGTGGCACCGTTAGTCAATTTATGGGGCTTTGGACCCAAGGGTCGAAGGCCCGAGGCTGGGGAAAAGGTGTTACCCGAAACCGAAGCTATCCAAAGCGTGCTAGAGTACGTGGGCTCGGACAAATTAAAAGTACGTCTTGAACCCGCCGCACTGCGCAAACAGCACCCGCAATTGCAAATCGACTTGTCAGCTATTGCCAAGGGCCACGGGGTCGACCGCGTCTCCGCTCTGCTCAGCCGCTTAGGCTTCAATTCGCATTTTGTTGAGATCGGTGGCGAGATTCGTACTGCCGGAACAAAAGTCGATGGCCAGCCGTGGACGGCGGGAATCGAACGACCGATGATCGCAGGACGTGGAATTCAGAAAGCACTTGAGCTCTCTGATCTTTCGTTGGCCACCAGTGGCAATTATCGGAACTACTTCGAAGCCGACGGAAAACATTTTTCACACACCATCGACCCCAAGTCGGGTGCGCCTGTCGAAGACTCGATAGCCTCCGCTTCGGTGGTTGCTCAGGATTGTGCATCGGCTGACGCCATCGCCACCAGCATGATGTCGGCGGGTTTCACAAAGGGACTCGCTTTGGCAGAAAAAAACGACTGGGCGGTATACTTATTACGCCCCTTCGGCCCAAACGATTTCGAAGTAACCACCTCCACGGCCTTTAGACGCATGTTTCCCTCCGAATAAGTGCGATGTGCGACGGCAGCGGGCTGCGCCAGAATTGCTCCGCCCCCGTGGGTTATGACGCACCCCACGACCGAAGCATTTTTCGTTGTGTAGATTTTTTTGAGGAGCCGTTCCAATGTTAGGTCTCGGGATCATTTTTCTAATTACGCTCGCGGCATTCCTGCTTGTGATCGGCCTCATGGCGATAGGTGTCATGTTGGGTCGGCGCGAAATCAGTGGTAGCTGCGGCGGTTTGAACCAAGGCGGGCAAGGGCAGGGCGGTGGCTCCTGCGACCTATGCTCCAATCCCGAAGCGGCCTGTCGCGAGCTCAAACGCCGGATGAACGCAGAGCCAGAGAGTGCTGCGACCGCTTCGTCGGCTGCCTGCACAACGTCTGAATTTGAAGACGAAGCTACACACGCTTAAGCCCAATACCCTTCAAATTGTGTCCTCACTCGCGAAGCGACTTGCGATAACAAAGTTGCGGAAGTACTGACGGCGCGAAGACAGACTGAATGATCCAGCGCGTCTCAGGATCAAGCGGAAAACAAGTGGGATTGGCTTCCAGCCTAGCATGCGGGATTCGACAGGCTGGAAGCCTATCCCACGTTCAGAATCAGACATTATTTTCCGCACGACCCTCAGTAGGCCGAAGCGGCGAAGGTTGGAGGCAAGCACTCGGCAACAAGTATCAAAAAATTCTGCGTTGTTCGATCTCACAACCAGCAAATTGGCGGTTGCTGTCATTGGGCGGGCGTGTTAGCCTATTCGTGCATTGAGCGAGTTCCGAAGGCATGTTTGAACTGAAAAATCGAGACCTTGGAGAGCTGTGGGAATTTATCGCAAGGCTTTGGGTAGGGCGGCGAGAAAATTATTTACAGCAGCTAAAGGTACATGGCTTAAGCATTGGCTTCACAGCCTGGGCAGACTTCGTAACTCGATCGGCGAATTTCGGTAAATTCGCTGGGCAGACGGCTTGAGGGCCACTGCTAAATGGTCGTTGCTTCCCACATCTTTTAGAAAAAGAATGCGTCGAATGTCCTCAGATAGCAAATACAAGCTCGAGTATATCTGGCTCGATGGTTACCTACCCGAACCCAACTTGCGCGGCAAAACAAAGATTGTCGACAAGGCGCCCAAGTCCGTCGAAGACTGTGAATACTGGGGTTTCGACGGAAGCTCAACCCAACAAGCCGAGGGCAAGAGTTCCGACTGCGTGCTCAAGCCAGTCGCTTTGTATCCAGATTCGGGCCGCAAGAACGCGTTCCTGGTGATGTGCGAAGTATTGATGCCGGACAAGACGCCGCATCCGACGAACTTCCGCGCTACGATCGACGAAGACGACGATCTCTGGGTTGGTCTGGAGCAAGAGTATTTCTTCATGGAGAACGGCCGTCCACTCGGTTTTCCAGTCGATGGCTTTCCAACACCGCAGGGCGAGTACTACTGCGGAGTTGGCTACAAGGCGATGGGCGATATCGCTCGCCAAATCGCCGATGAACATCTCGAATTGTGCTTGGATGCGGGCATCAATCACGAAGGCATCAACGCTGAAGTCGCTAAGGGCCAGTGGGAATTCCAAGTCTTCGCCAAGGGCTCCAAGAAAATCGGCGACGACATGTGGATGGCCCGCTACTTGCTGTTCCGTCTCGCAGAGAAGTATGCCTTGAACGTCGAATTGCATTGCAAGCCAATTCGCGGCGACTGGAACGGATCCGGCATGCACCTTAACTTCTCGACGAAGTACCTCCGCGAAACGGGTGGCGAAGCTTACTTCCTAAAGCTTATGGCGGCGTTCGAAAAGAATGCCAACGAACACATCGCTGTCTATGGCCCAGACAACCATCTGCGACTGACCGGTTTGCACGAGACGCAATCGATCGACAAGTTCAATTGGGGCGTCGCCAACCGCGGTGCTTCCGTCCGTGTACCCCACTCGTTCGTCAACAACGGGCACAAGGGCTACCTGGAAGATCGTCGTCCGAACTCGCAAGCCGACCCTTATAAGATCGTGGGTCGTGTGCTCAAGACGATCCAGTCGGTCAGCTAGTTTCCCGCGCAGAGTCCGGTTGGGAATTCACCCGACGCCGCATCCTTCTGGATGCGGCGTTTTTTTTTGGGTCGATTCAACAGACTTTTCGGAAATCCCGCATGTCCGTTCGGAGCTTGCCTCCGACGGACACCGCTTTGGCGTACTATGATATGACTCCCCTCTCGCAGCAACGAGGCTCAGCATGCTCTCATGTCAATTCTTTCGCTCGTTTGTCTTTAGCTCCATCCTGATTTTGCATGTGCACCATGCCAACTGCGTAGCGGTCGCCGCGGATCGCCCGCCAAACATTGTGTTTGTCCTGGTCGATGACATGGGCTATGGAGACCTAAGCTGCATGGGAGCCACGGATATCGAAACACCCCACATCGACTTGCTGGCCACGCAGGGTGTCAAGTTCACTGACTTTTATGCGAATGCTCCAGTATGCTCGCCGACCCGCTGCGGCTTTATCACAGGTCGTTGGCAGCAGCGAGTCGGTTTCGAATGGGCTCTCGGCTATACCGCCGAGCGACGGCGCTTGATCGATGGGCAATGGCAAACCGTGGATTCCATGCACCACGGAATCGGCTTGCCTACCGATCAACCGAGCATCGCCAAGATGCTCAAGGCGGCCGGTTATGCGACAGGTGCCTTTGGTAAATGGCATTTGGGATATGACGACGAATTCAATCCGCTGAATCACGGTTTCGACGAGTACTTCGGTGAATTGTTAGGACATGCGGATTATTATCGGCACGTCTATTACGACGGCACCTACGCGTTGCGCGACGGACTTGAAATCCCAAAGACGGCCGGCTACCTGACCGACTTGATCAACGAGCGGGCCGCCGCATTTGTGGACAAGCACGCCAGCGAACCATTTTTTCTCTATGTGCCCCACTTGGCCGTCCACGCCCCGTTCCAGCCGCCGGGGCGACCGGAGCCAAAAGTCACAGCGGAAAATATGCACACCGGCAGTCGGGCTATCTACAAAGCCATGCTTGAGCGCGTCGACCAGGGCGTGGGCATGATTCAGGCGCGACTGGTTGAGCACGGCTTGGCCGAAAACACCCTGTTCGTGCTCTCGAGCGACAACGGTGGAGAGCGCTGGTCAAGCAATCAACCACTATTTCATCACAAAGCTACCCTGTGGGAAGGCGGAATTCGCGTGCCCTGCCTGATGCGCTGGCCCGCCCAGTTGCCTGCAGGTCAGATCATTGCGCAACCGGCGATCACCATGGACTTGACGGCCAGCTTTGTCGCCGCTGCAGGTGCGCGTCCACCTGCAGGCTTTCCAATGGATGGCGTGAACCTCATGCCCCTGATCCAAGGGCAAGTGCAAACACCCAATCGAACATTTTGCTGGCGTATCGCCCGCTCGAACCGCCAGATGCGAGCCATTCGCTTCGGAAAGTGGAAGTATATCGACGATGGCGGCACGATGGATCTATTGTTTGACTTAGAAGCCGACATCAGCGAACATCGCAACTTGTATTATCAACATCCCGAAATCGTGGAAGACCTAAAAGCGCGGTTGGTCGCCTGGGAAAAAGAAATGGACGCTGAGCCGAAAACGTTCACGATCCGTTAAGCGAATCGCAGTACCCTACCTGGGATTCGATGATGACTCCGCACTGAAACCGCAAAGCGATTGCTTGGCGGTGAGCTTGCTCATCCAGTAGGATTCATTTTTCCCTTCAATGCCCTAGAAAACCTCTTAGACGGCCTAGTCCATTTTCAATTATGCATGAAGCGAAAAACACTCAGCGAGCCCTGGTACGCATCGGATTCGACGGTCGAGTTCATAAATTGTTTCGGGGACCACAAGCCGACACGCGCTTCGAAAATGAAGTTCGTGTATTGAAGTACTTGGAGGCTCGTAAATGTCCGTTTGTGCCGCGTCTGCTTGACTCGAAGGCGGAAACTCTCGAAATCATCACGTCCAATTGCGGAGCCCGGGTTCAGCATATTACCGAAGATCGCGTGGCAGAAATATTCAAGCAACTCGAACAGTACGGCGTTCGCCACGACGATCCATTTTTGAGAAACATTACTTACCGTGCGGCCGATGGCATATTTTGTGTGATCGATTTCGAGTTCGCGGAGATTATTGGCGAACCCGCATTGGCAACCGTGGATCCCAAAAGCGCGCATCACAGCACGGCCCGTAAGGTCTGTTGGTCGGGGACGACACATCCAGGCAAATTTCGCCCTAATAACGAAGACCAATTCCTCGCGATGTTGCTCGACCATCGTGGCATTCGCTACCTGGGCAAAAACGGCGAAGCTTCATTGGAGACGAGTGATTTTATCTTCGCGGTCAGCGACGGCATGGGCGGAGAACGCTCCGGTGAATTTGCCAGTCGCATTGCGATGGAGAAGATCACACTCCAGTTGCCCAAACAGTTCGGATTGCGTGAAGATCGCTTTAACGCATACAGCAATGATATTCTGGTCGACCTGTTCAAGAGCATCCACAACGACATGCTTCAATTGGGTCGCTACGACGACAACTGCCGCGACATGGGCGCCACGCTTACGCTGGCCTGGTTTCGCCGCGGCCGGGTTTACTTCGGCCATATCGGGGATTCGCGACTGTATCATTTGCCTGCCAGCGGCGGCATGCGGCAGATCACTGAAGATCACACCCACGTAGGTTGGCTGAAGCGGAACGACAAACTCAACGAGCGCGAAGCCCGCATGCACCCTCGCAAGAACGTGCTGGCTCAGGCGCTCGGTGCAGGTCACCGCTACTTGGTACCTCAGGTCGGCGTGGTCGACTACGATGCGGGCGATCGCTTTGTTCTGTGTTCCGACGGCGTCATCGAAGGCCTGTGGGACCGAGGTATCGAAGAGCTAGCTCGCGGATCGGTCGCCGACTTAGCACCGCGTTCTAAAGCCGAACAACTGGTGCTAACCGCAGTTGAAGTATCCGGTCGAGACAATGCCACAGCCGTTGTCGTCGAAGCGGTCTGAGCGAGACAGCTAGTTTGCTGGCGAACTCAAAAATTTAGCCAAGCCATCTAATTCATCCGTATTGATCATATCAACACCTGCTTCCCGCAGCACGGCCCACATCGGAGGCTTGTCCGGAGTCGCCCATAGCCTAAATTTCTGTCCCCGCGCATGCACGCGCTGAACCAATTCTTGCAACTTCTGTCGTTCGCCTGCGGGACATGTCCCTTCCCCCTGCCAACTAAAGTGCAGGCCCCAATTGTCGCTGACCAGCGGGAATAGTACTGCGGATTGGTCGCGATCCAAATCGCCGATTCGCCCGTCGATACCCACGAAGCGCGGTGTTTGGGCTGCAATCAAATCAACGGCTCGATTGCCGCTGAGAACGATCGTGACTGGGCCAGGTTCGATTTTATCCGCATGGAATTTTGTAAGTAGACCCGCGAACTCGACAAGCTGGCTGTGCAGAGCGCGATAAGTAGATTCCGCGTCGGTCTTGACGTCGATCAGCAGAGTCAGCGTCTGGCCGTCGCCATAGACACTCCCCTGATTCTCGTCAATGCGCTGCCTGAGCGGCTCGAGGTACAGCTTTCTAAGCGTGCGAGTTTCCGACAGCTCCGACCGAGCGTGAGCGACCCACAGGTCGTCGCGCACTAGAAAAACATCCGCTTCCACACTGCCAAAACGATGTTCGAGCGCATCCAAGAGGGGTCGATCGTGCAAGTAGTCGTTGTGCGCATGCGCGCTGGTCAGCATGTGGCTTTCTTGCGCAAAAACAAAATCGCAACATGCACAAGCGACTAGGCCTGACAACAGCAGTCTGCAACCAAACCTAGCCTGCATAAAAACTTACCTTTTTCTGCGTTGATGTTTAAATTACTCGCCGAGCGGTTCTAGCTCTGGACCGCCAAAAAGTTTGCTTTTGCTCCGCGTTTTCGGTGCATACTTTCGATGCCGCTTTCACTCCGCCTTTTCAGCCCTGAGGGCGACATAACCTTTGCCGGTGGCGTCAGCCACCGGTGTCCGTTTTCACCGCGGGCAGCCCAGAGGGCGACACAAAAAAACGCATTTGAATCCATGTGTCGCCCTCTGGGCTGCGTGTGTTGTTAGATGCGATCCGGTGGCTTACGCCACGGGCAGTGAATGTTTCGCCCTCTGGGCTAACAGACTGTTGCAAGTTTCAGGAACAAAACCAGTGCAACCAATGCCAACACACAACCTCAAACTTTTAGTAGTCCGGCCTAACGCTTACTTGCGGGGCGAATAGTCGGTTGGAATCAAGTAGCGAACTTCGTTACCGTTGCCTCGACCGCCGGGTAGGTTCGGATGCGACGCGCGATATTTCTCCATGAAGTCCTTGAAATCACCAAAAAAGCCTTTCCACGAGGCTTCGGCAGACGCCTTGTCTTTGTGAGCGAGCAGGTAGATGAAAGCACTCGCATCAGTTGCCGTCCAGAACTTGACGGTTTGCATCCCGTGCTTGGTAAACAACTCTTTCTCTCCCGAGCCAAATCGTTCTACAGTGCTTGGTACGCGCTCGGGACCATCGTTGTACTGACGCAACTCCCACAAGCGTGCCGGAGGATCCGAATCCTTGTTGGCGGGCTCGTCCGCCGCCGAGAACTCCGCTTCGGTCATCAGGATGGCCCGAGGTGGCTTGGACAGGATTTTTCCGTTTTCTTCAGACTTCTTGGCGACCGCTTGCCATTCAGGATCGGCGCGGAACGCCGCCCAGGACGCATCCTTGGCGGCCGCATCTTTGTGAGCAATGACGTAGATCATCATGTTCTTCGAGTCGTCGCCATCTTCCTTTGTGCCTTCGGAAACAGTCCAGTAAATGATGTTCTCCATACCATGCTTTTCAAACAGCTTGAGCGTATGCTCGCGGAAGCGGGCGTGCAGGTCCGGAAGCTTGCCAGGATTCGCTGTATAAAATCGCAGCTCGTAAAGTTTGCCGCTCGGCTTGGCTTCGGCTTCTTGCGCGCGAGCACCGTGGGTCAATGAGGCCATGACCACTGCGGCCAACACCAGCTTGCGAAAAATGGAAGTTACTAACATGTCTACGAACTTTCTCGAGAGGGACGGAGGCCAAAGTAAGGGAACCTGCATTGTAACTTTTTTCAACCCTGTTCGCTGAACTCCACCTGATATCCACTTTTTTTCGATGTCTGTCCTTTTTTCGAACTGGACGGCGCCAGGTTTCGCGCTGGAGTCTAGCTGGAAAGCGGCTCGGCAGCGGCTGCCAGCCATACAATCCCTATCGTCGGCACCTTTTCACTAATGCTTAGGCTTTCTCCGGCAATTAAACTACACCGCAACCGGTAAACTCGCTGCTCTGGGGTACGTTTCTCCATCGCAAATAAAAGATTGGCTAAATATGCCAGTTCCGTGAACCTTGACGCCCGAGGGAAATCATGCCGAAGTCGACTAAGACCGCTGAAGTTGATGTCAAAGTAGATCGCCGCCGCAGTGAACGACGCGTAGTGGACGGTTTGGAGGATGGGGCCGGTCCAGCCGCAGAGTTCAAGGAACCACGCCGCCGCAAAGAACGCCGCCGTCAAATCGATCCCACGACCTGTGAACGAGACTACAACGACGACGAAATCGTTTTCATGCAAGCCATGGACGCTTACAAACGCGCCAGCGGGCGCATGTTCCCAACTTGCAGCGAAGTCTTGGAAGTCATTCGCGACTTGGGTTATGTCAGGCTCAGCCAAGAAGAACGACAGCTCTTGAAGAGTATCGAAGCCGTCGAAGCCGAATTGGCCTCGCTGGATCCGGGTACCGAATCCTACGAAAACCAAATCGAAGTTGTCGGCTCGTAACCCCTCCCGTCGCCAGCACGGCGACAGGCGGTAGCGTCCGTCAAAAAATTAGCAAACCAGCTTTCAAACCCAGTCCCCAAGACTGGGTTTTTTCGTTGCGGCTACTGTCGGAAACGAATTCTTTAGGATCGTGCGGAAAATTACCGTCTGATTCTGAATGTGGGATAGGCTTCCAGCCTGTCGATTCCCGCATGCCAGGCTGGAAGCCAATCCCACTTTATTTTCCGCTTGATCAAGTGGGTTACAATGTGCCTGCGAAGCAAACAGACCGCTCGACCTACTTTCCATCCCGCTAGCTCTCAGCAAATCCAGAGTAACACCCATGCAACTTAAATCTACGATCGCCTACCTTGGCTGTACTCTGACGCTGGTGCTCAGCCACGGCGCCATACGCTCGCTCGCTCAAGAAACGGCTCAAACCCGTCCGATCGCGTCCGGCTTCAATGATCCGCAGCCACAACGATATACGTTCAAAGCACGCGCCAGTGCGCTCGATCCCAGCGCTCGCGAATACCCTGCAATCAAATTCATGTTTGGAACGGCTGACAAGCCCGAAGACCTGGAGCAAGCCGCAGTGGATACACGAGTGGCACCGCAGGGCAAGCTGGTGATTTGGCTGATGGGATACAACGAACCGCTCTTTGAGCGACTCAACAGCTACGGGCTGCATGCCATCCAAGTTAGCTATGCCAACAAATGGTTCGGTATATTGTGCCGTCCTCAACCCCAAGACGCTCAGGCGCGAGGTAACGTCCGCTTGGAAGCTGCCACCGGCCAAGATTTCAGTCGCGAACTGGAGCTACAGCCTGCCGATGGCATGATGCAGCGCACCTTGAAGATGGTCCAGTGGCTGGCCACCGAAAATCCACAGGGGCGTTGGGAACAGTTTTTAGACGAGAGCGGACAGGGTATTCGCTGGGACAAAGTCATCATTTCAGGTAGCTCGCATGGTTCGACCACCGCCGCTCGATTTGCTAAGCACACGCGTGTCGACCGAGTCGTCATGTTGTGTGGTCCCAGAGATCAAGATCAGGATTGGCAAGCCGGGGACTCAGCCACACCCGCCAACCGCTACTTTGGTTTCAGCCACGTCCTGGATGGCGGGTGGTCCGGAGACCATTACTGCCGTTCCTGGGAAATGCTCGGCTTGCATCAATACGGACCTATCGTGAACGTCGATCAAGCGACAGCTCCTTTCGCCAATTCGCGGCGACTGATTTCAGCCGCAGATGTGGGCCAAGACGCAAACCGAGCCCACTCCTCGGTGACACCTGGAAAGGCTTCGCCCCAGAATGAAGATGGAGCCTTTCTGTTTGAATCCGTCTGGAAATATCTCTACACTCATCCCGTCGAGTCTGTCGGCGAGCCAGGTGCTGAGGACCCAAACTGCTTGAGAAACCAGATCCCCGAGTAATATTAATTTATTGCCCTCGGGTCATAATGAGCAGAAGAAGGGTGGGTTAAGCGTGCCGATAGGCCGCGATGACCCACCATTTTTATGTGATTACAGTATCGGTGGGTCTTCATTGCTATCGCGATTTGACCCGCCCTACAAAAAATCACATCCGTTCACGGCTTGCGGCCTTGAGCGGTTACACATTAATTTGCTGCCTTCGAGTTATAATGAGCTACACCGGAGCCTCCAAACTTCCTCACTCTTCTTTTCACGCGAGAGACGCTTTCTATGCTGCGATCAGGCCTAGCAGCGATCACCATTTTGGTAGTTCTGACGCCGTTATTTGGCGACGAGGCAGACAAGCTCCGCGAGCTGAGCTCGAGAATCCAACCGCTGCTCAAGACGCATTGCCTGGACTGCCATTCGGGGCATGAGCCAGATGCGGGTCTCGCGCTGGACAACTTCGACAAGCCGCTGGCGTTTCTCAAGGGCCGAAGCGTTTGGGAAAAAGCCATCCAAAAACTTCAGCTCGATGAAATGCCACCGCCAGATAGCAGCTCGCTCTCAACGGATGATCGCAGCTATTTGATCCAGTGGCTGACCACGACGATTAATGACTACGCTTGCGGACTGCAACCCAATCCTGGCCAAGTCACTTTGCGGCGACTCAATGCCTCCGAATATCAAAATACAGTTCGCGATTTGATCGGAGTCAACTATTCACCCGCCGAAGGGTTCCCTGGCGATGATGTCGGCTATGGCTTCGACAACATTGGCGACGTGTTGACACTGCCACCGTTGCTGATGGAAAAGTACTTGATCGCTGCCGAAAAAATTTCGCGGTATGCGATCCAAACGCCGCAGCCAGCCAAGCTCTTTGAAGCCACCTACGCGGGCGGACAACTGCAGGTCGATGCGGGTGCCAGTAGCGGTAGCAAAGAGCTGGTACTCGCATCGGCAGGCACAGCCAAACTGCGCGAGCAAGTGCCGTGGGCCGGTCTATTCCAGTTGACGATCTCCGCCGCGGGCGATCAAGCTGGCAGCGAGCCCTGCGCGATGGCCGTCAGCGTCGACGGAAAAGTGGTCAAGCGAATCGCCGTACCCAACGAACGCAACTCGCCGGGCGAGTTTATGATTCCACTAAAATTACGAGCTGGAAATCGCGAAATCGCTATCGCATTTCTCAATGATTTTTATGTGGCCGCCCAAGGCGACCAACCGCAACAAGATCGCAACTTGATCATCCATCATGTTTCGCTAACAGGCAAACAGGCGACCCAAGAAAAGTTGGACCCCACCAAGCTGTCCAAAATCCATCAGCAGATTTTGTTCACCGATCCGCAGAAGGCCGGTAGCGCTGAAGCGGCGACACGGCAAGTGCTAGAACGATTCGCCAGCCGCGCGTTCCGTCGCGCCGCGGAATCCGAGGATGTCGATCGCCTAGTCGCGCTGGCGATGTCGATCCAAGACGACGGCGACTCGTTCGAAGAGAGCATACAAGTCGCACTGCAAGCCGTGTTGATTTCCTCCAAGTTCCTATTTCGTGTCGAGCCACCTAGCGCCTCCGTTTCGCTCGAAAAATATCGCGACCTAGACGAATTCGAGCTGGCGTCGCGGCTGTCGTATTTCTTGTGGAGTACCATGCCCGACGATGAGCTGTTCAAGTTGGCTTGGTCCAAACAGCTCCGCCACGGCGATAACTTGTCGCTTCAGATTAAGCGGATGATTAACGACCCGAAGTCCAATTCATTCATCGAAAACTTTGCCGGACAGTGGCTGACCCTGCGCAAGCTTAAGAACTTCCAGCCCAACGCCGAGCTGTTTCCGAATTGGAATGACCGCGTTCGATCGCTGGTCGAACGAGAGACGCTGACGTTTTTTGCTGGCGTCATGCGTCGCGACATGAGCGTCATGCGATTGCTCGATGCAGAATTTACCTACTTAAACGAAGAGCTTGCCAACTACTACGGCATTCCCAATGTACAGGGAGAACAGTTTCGACCCGTGTCGCTCAAGGGCACCGGCCGCGCGGGCTTGCTAACTCAAGCCAGCGTGCTGGCTGTCACCAGCAATCCGACCAGAACCAGTCCGGTCAAGCGCGGCAAGTGGATCTTAGAAAATCTGTTGGCAACCCCCCCGCCACCCGCCCCACCCGGCGTTCCAGAGCTCAAGGAAAAAGGCGAGCTGACCGGCACGCTCCGGCAACGACTCGAACAACATCGCGCCGACGCGGCCTGCGCGGGCTGCCACAGACTCATGGATCCCCTGGGCTTTGCACTTGAGAATTTCGACGCGGTCGGACGATTTCGTCAACAGGATCATGGTCAACCCATCGACGCTCGCGGCGAATTGCCGGACGGTACTTCGGTCAATGGCGCCGCCGAATTACGAAACGTGCTAGTTGAAAAGAATCAAGCCAAGTTCGTCGAGTGCTTGACCGAAAAAATGTTGACGTATGCGTTGGGTCGCGGACTCGAGTATTACGATAAGTGTGCTGTGGATAAAATCGTCGCACAAATGGACCAGGCCGATTATAAATTCAGTACCCTACTGCTTGAAATCGTGAAGAGCGACCCCTTTCAGAAAAAGGGAGTAAGAGAGTTCGAATAATGAAATCACTACAACTTCATAGACGTACCTTATTGCGCGGCATGGGCATCGCGATTGGCTTGCCCTTTTTGGAAGCCATGATTTCGCGTCAGGGCTATGCTGCCTCGGGCAAACCTCCCTTGCGAATCGCCTACCTAAACGTACCCAATGGCAAACACATGCCAGACTGGACGCCCAGCAAAGTAGGTGCCGATTTTGACATTCGACCGACCTTAGAACCCGTCGCTCACCTCAAACAGCAGCTCAACATTCTGACAAATTTGACGCTCGATGGGGCAGCCGCGCACGGCGATGGCGGCGGCGATCATGCACGCAGCGCGGCCGCTTTTCTGACCGGAGCGCATCCGAAGAAAACCAATGGCTCGGATATTTTTAATGGAATTTCCATCGATCAAGCCATCGCACAGAACCTGGGAAACCAGACTCGTTTTGCTTCGCTCGAACTGGGACTCGAAGGCAGCTCGCAATCCGGCGACTGCGATAGCGGCTATAGCTGCGCCTACCCATCCAATTTGGCCTGGCGCAATGCGACCAGCCCGCTTGCCAAAGAAATGGACCCCGCCGCCGTCTTTGACCGGCTATTCGCATCGGGTGACGAGGCAGCGGACAATAAAACATCCGTGTCCCGCAAGACGCGTCGCAAGAGCGTGCTGGACTTTGCCGTCGAGGATGCAAAGAAGCTACACGGTGGGCTAGGCGCTGCCGACCGCCGCAAACTGGACGAGTACTTGTACGCCGTCCGAGAAATCGAAGGCCGTTTGGTACGATCTGAAAAGCTTCAAGTCGGTGAGGAAGGCATCCCCAATTATCCGCGCCCCTCTGGCGTCCCGCGCGAACTCGACGAGCATTGCAAGCTCATGCTCGACATGCTGGCGCTGGCGCTACAGACCGACAGCACGCGGATCGCGACGTTCATGTTTGCCAACGAAGGCAACAATCGTGGCTATCCCGAGCTGGGTGCCCCCGAAGGACATCACGATTTGTCGCATCACGGCAAAAGTGAAGAGAAGCAAGCGAAGATCGCCAAGATCAACCGCTATTACGTCGAAAAACTCGCCTACTTTCTCGACCTGCTTGCCAGCGTATCCGACGGCGACGGCTCCCTGCTGGATAATTGCATCGTACTTTACGGTAGCGGCATCAGCGATGGTGACCGGCATAACCACGATGATCTGCCAATCCTCTTAGCCGGCAGCGGTGGCGGTCGACTCAAGACAGGCCGTCACATCGAGTTCCCAAAACAGACGCCGCTGTGCAATCTCTACGTCTGGATGCTCAAACAGCATGGTATCAAGGCCAATAGTTTTGGCGACTCCAGTGGCACGCTAGACCTCTAACTTAATTAGTTGGCACACTTGCCAGAAGAGCCTGCGCTTTATAGCACGCCAAAACGGCGTCCGTCGGAGACAAGCTCCGAACGGACAATTTGCTTGGACTGCTTGGCGGCGAATGCTTGCCTCAGCGCAACTGCTGCATGACTTCACGAACAATCTGCTCGATGAAATCATCGCTGGCGGCCTTGGCGGAAGTTAAACTTCCGTCTGTGGGCTGAGCCGGTGCGATATCCGGCAACCACTGCGTGAGCTCGCCTAGCATCTGAGCCAGTTGCCGCTGGGTATTTTTCGCGGTGGTGATTTGCTCCGGTGACAACGGTTGTCGACTTTGTCCAAGATCCCATCCGCGTGTCAGCGCGCCACGACGGAAGCCCTCCGGAAACTCGGGCTGGCTGATCATGGCGTCGAACAGTGGCAGCAACCGATATTGAAGCTGCATCGCGCGGTCCCATTGCCCGCGCGTGCATGATTCATAGATCGCCCGAGTTAGCTCGGGAACCACACCGCTGGTCGCATTCGTGCCACCATTGCAGCCGATCATAAACATCGGTGCCAACGCAGCGTCCCAACCCGTCAAGAAAGAAAATTCCGGACGTTGAGGCCGCACGGCTGCAATCATGCGCATCATGTGCGGGATATCGCCCGAGCTGTCCTTGATACCCACGACGCGCGGACAATCTAAGGCCAGTCTGCGTACAGTGGCCACATCGATGGGCGAAGCGAACAGCGGAATGTTGTACAGAGTCACATCGACGCTAACATGGTCGGCGATCTCCTTGAAATACTGATAAACAGCCTCCGGGCCCAGCTTGTAGTAGAACGGCGCGACGATAGCCACGGCGCGAACGCCCATTGCACCGTAGGTCTCGCAGGCATCGATGGTCTCGCGTACGTTGGCTTCCGCCGCGCCAGCTAGAATGGGAACGCGAGTCCCGACATGGGCGCAGAGCACTTCGATGATTCGTCGGCGTTCGGGTGCCGTGAACCGAGTGAACTCGCCCGTCGACCCGTTCGGGTACAGGCCATGCACGCCCCGCTCGATCAGCCAATCCACATAAGCACACAACCGATCCTCGTCGACGCGTCCGCGCGCATCGATGGGAGTAATATTGGGCGTGTAAATCCCATTCATTGGTTGCGACATGCTCTTCCTTAGAAATAATTGTCCAAGATGGATTGCGGCTTTGTAGCTATCGGGAGCCAAGCGGTGGGTACAGCTCGCTCGATTCAAGATATCTTAATTCTAAATCGAACCAACGCACCCGCACACGACCGGATTTTGATGTCAAATCGCACCTCCAACTCGCATAAAGCGCGTCATTGGCACACGCCTGCACTGGCCGCGTTGGTAGTCGCGGGTTTCGTGGCCAGCGTGATCGCTTATTTCTGCCAGCCGTCGATCCTGGGTTTCGTCGACGCGCAGGGTCAGCCTGTAAGCCGGATCGTAGACTTTTTTCAGATTTTTCTCATCGAGCAACTTTTTGATTCGATGACCGGCAATGGTCGTTTTGAAACAGGTTTGCTCGAGCGCATTCCGCTCTTCCTAGGCGCACTCTCTTGGCTGGCAATAGCTTGGTGGCTTGGTCGACCTCTGGTGCATTTTGCCTTGCTGGGGACATCGGCTAGCCAATTGGAAAAATCGGTGCTGGCGGTACTTTCCGGTTTGGCGGTACTCTCCACCGCAACACTGTTGGTCGGACTAAGCGGCGGACTGGGTAGCCGCTGGCCGCTCATCGGCTTGATCGCCGTGATGTGCCTAGCTGCCTGGGCTGGGTCCGCCCGTGCCAACAATGCCAGTAAGCTCGCGATGACGGACATTTCAAACCTTACGCGACTCACAGCCAACGATTCCACCGCAGAGTGGATCCAGCCAACGAGCAGCCTCGCAGTCTGGCTGTTGCGACTGGTCCCCGTACTAACCGCCTGCTCCTGCGCTCTGTATGTGCTGGGTTGCCTTATGCCGCCCTGGGAGTTTGATGTGGTCGAATACCACTTGCAAGCTCCCAAAGAATTCATGCAAGCCGGACGCATCGCATTGAACGACCACAATGTCTACGCGAATATGCCACTGGCCGCCGAGATGCATAGCCTAGCCAGCATGACCATGATCGGCGGAACCGACGGCTGGTGGTGGGGCGGAATCATGGGCAAGGCGATCACCGGCTACCACTCGCTGATGGCGGCATTTCTGCTCGGCGGTTTCATGGGCAGGAACTATGGGCAGTGGTGCGGCTGGATTGCGGCCGGTTTGATGTTGGCTGCTCCCGGCAACGCACACGTCGCCATGGCAGGCCTCATCGATATGGTCCTAGCCACCTACCTGCTCGCCGCCCTAATTGTATTGGTATTGATATGGCCCAAGCTCCAATCCGGTTCGTCAAATTTCTACAGTGTATTACTGGTTAGCCAATTGGCTGGCATGGCCGCTGCGTGCAAGTACACAGGCCTAATCTTTGTCTGCCTACCTCTGTTAAGCAGTCTGTTCGTGTGCTTGATACGTTCCCATCAGCGGGCTGCGATAGCGAAAGCTTCGCTGGCTTGTTTGCTCGGCCTGTGCATTACCTGTGTTCCCTGGTACGCCAAGAACGTTTGGCAAACTGGCAATCCGTTTTTTCCGCTCGCGCACAGTTTATTGGGTGGTACAGAACTGACTGAAGCTCAAGCCATCCAGTGGCAGAATGCACATCGAGTACCCGTGCCTAACGGAGGCAGCGCGTTTTCCCTTAGCACACTGGTCCAGTCCGCCAACCAAGTGCTGCTGAAGTCCAGCTTCCTGCCGCCTGGTTTGGTATTTCTTTCGCTCGTAGGGCTCGTCTCGTGCCGATTTCGCTCGCGACTGCCTGCAACTGGCTGGACATGGGGATGGTGTGGCTTGGCCCTGTGGATTCTCGCCATTTGGTGGCTGGCGACGCATCGCATTGATCGCTTCTGGCTACCGATTCTGCCTGTCGCCTGCGCGATGGCCGCGCTGGGTGCCGCCTGGATCGCGCAGCGCTTGTCGACTGGGTTGGCGGCCAGCTTTACGTTACTGCCCCTCCTAGTTGGCAACTTCTTTAGCGCCTCGGGCGCGATGGGCGACAATCGCTTTTTTGTCAGCCTGCACAGCCTGCGAGAAGATGCGGGGACGGAGGAATTACCAGGTAGAATATCGCCAGCCATCGGCTGGGCCAACCAAAATCTTATTGAAGATGGAGCTCGCATTCTGCTAATTGGCGAAGCCAAGGTTTTTGATTTCCGCGCGCCGATCGTTTATGCAACTTGCTTCAATACCAATCCCGCCGAGGGCTGGTTGCGCGGTCAGTCGGTTGAAGCCCAACGTGCCAATTTGCGCACCGCAGGCATAACGCACGTCATGGTCAACTGGAGCGAGATTGCCCGGTACCGGAGCGTTGGCAACTATGGCTTCAGCGATTGGCCGCAGCCTGAAGACATCGATGCACTCGTTCAGAATGGAGTGCTACGGCCCATGCCCACTCCGCTGGAAAGCTCGCAAGTCGCCGTACTGGCAGTGCAACCGTGAGCTAACGTGCGCGCTCTGGTTAGACTCTAGCCGATCAGTCGTCGAGCTTTACGTACCTGAGCCGCAAAGCATTGGCGACAATGACCAGGTCGGACAGGATCATGGCAAACGCTGCCATGATTGGGTGAAGTTCGCGGAGCCCCGTTGGCAGAAAATGAAAACCGGCCAAGACGCCCGCTGCAATCGGGATTAAGAGCACGTTGTAGGCAAAGGCCCAGAAGAGATTTTGCTTGATGTTGCGAATCGTAAGAGCCGAAAGCCTCAGCGCCTGAGGCACGCTCTTCAAATCGCCGCGCAGCAGGGTGATGTCCGCCGACTCAATCGCAATGTCCGTGCCCGTTCCAATAGCAATGCCCACGTCGGCTTGCGCCAGCGCGGGCGCGTCGTTGATGCCATCTCCGACCATCGCCACGATTTTTCCAGCCGCTTGATGCTCCTTGATGCGAAGCGCTTTGTCGCTCGGCAACGTTTCGGCCATGACGTCAGCAATGCCTGCCTGCTTCGCAATGGCACTGGCCGTATGGATGTTGTCGCCAGTGATCATGGCCACGTGCAGGTGCAGGGCCTTCAGCTGTTCGATGGCGGCGGCAGACGACGCTTTGACGGTATCGGAGACTGCCAGCAGGCCTATGAGAGATTTATCGGCCGACAACCACAGAACGGTCTTGGCTTGATGCTCGAGATCGTTTGCCTGCGATTCGAATTCGGCACCAGCGATCGACAACTGCTTCATCCAAGCCGAGTTGCCCAGGTGCAGGACTTGCTCGCCAATTCGACCTGTAACACCCTGTCCGGGCCATGCCAAAAAGTCTTCGGTCGGCTGCAACTTCAGGTTTTGGTTTGTCGCCTCCGCCACGATGGCTGCCGCGATTGGATGCTCGCTGTTACTTTCGAGCGAGGCCGCCAGCATGAGCAGTTTTTCGTGGCTGATTTGCTCAGTAGGAACGACATCGGTGACACTCAGTTGGCCCGTGGTAATCGTGCCGGTCTTATCCAGTACGACCAGCGTCACATCGCGGGCGCGTTGCAGTGCTTGGCTAGACTTGAATAAAATCCCCTGCTCGGCTCCGCGACCCATACCGACCATGACGGCCAGTGGCGTGGCCAGCCCCATCGCGCAGGGACATGAAATGATCAGCACTGAAATCATCCTCAGCAGTGCTTGCGTAAAATCGCCCAAGTAGAAATACCACACGCAAAACGTGGCGGCTGCTACCACCATCACGATAGGCACAAATACATTCGATATTCGATCCGCCAACTGCTGGATCGGTGCCTTGGAAGCTTGCGCCTGTTTGACTTGTTTGACAATTTGAGCCAGCACGGATTCGCTGCCCAATCGGCGGGCTTCGACGGTCAGCAATCCTTCGCGGTTAATGGTCGAACCGGTGACCAGCGAGCCCGCTTGTTTCTCGACAGGCAAACTTTCACCGGTCAACATGCTTTCGTCGACGGCGGAACGACCGGATACTACGACGCCATCGACGGGGATCTTTTCACCCGGACGAACGACCACTTGATCGCCGACGATCACGGACTCGATGGCTAGATCCTGCTGCTGGCCATGGCGAATCACTCGGGCGGTTTTGACCTGTAGATTCAGTAGACTTTTGATGGCAGCATTGGTTTGGCCTTTAGCCTTGTGTTCGACGATACGACCCAGCAGGATCAAAGTGAGTATGGTTGCGGAGGTTTCAAAGTAAACGTGCGCTCCCCAGCGGTCCGATCCAAGCCACAGTGCCAGCATCACCCACACGCTATACGCATAGGCCACCGTGGAACCCAGAGCCACCAACACATCCATGTTGGCAAAACCATTTTTCAGCGAGTTGAATGCGTTGAGATAGTAATTCCAGCCAACGTAGAGCTGGACAGGAGTCGCCAGTGCGAACATCAGACCATTCACCCAGTGCGCATGCGCCCAGTCGCCCCACACGCCGAAGTCGCGTCCCATACTCAGAATGAAAAGCGGTGCCGTAAGAGTCGCTCCCAACACAAAACGCGACCACTGCCTTTGGCTCTCGACGTTGTCGGCTGATTCGATCGCCTCTGTCAGCGACTCGCCGTCTGCCGCTTCGACCACATCGAAGCCGCTTTCGCGAATAGTTCGCACGATATCGTCGCGCTGGACGCGCTGCTCGTCGAGCGTCACGACCACGCGGCTGCTCGGAAAATCGACAGCCGAGCCGATCACACCCGGCTTACCCTTGAGAGCCATTTCGATCGATTTGGCGCAGCCCACACACGACATGCCAGATATCGGCAGTTCGATGGTCTTCGGTGACATTAGCAAATCTTAGCATTAGTGGAATTTTTGCGACGCGACCTTAGATTATACCCAACGATTCGAGTATTCCCATTTCCTTCGAACTCCTTGGCAATTCCACAGCGGCGACAAGTCGCAAGCCAACTTTGGAGTGCTGGGACTTGTCCTAGCTTTCCTATCGCCATAGTGCCCGAGGCAGATAGACATCCAGTGGTATTCGTTGTCTTCAAAAGTAACAACTTGACTGCCCCACGCTCACTCAACACAAAGTCTTTCCCATTCCCTTCGAACTCCTTGGCAATTCCACAGCGGCGACAAGTCGCAAGCCAACTTTAGAGTGCTGGGACTTGTCCTAGCTTTCCTATCGCCATAGTGCCCGAGGCAGATAGACATCCAGTGGACTTCATAGTCTTCGCAAGTAACAACTTGACTACCCCACGCTCACTCAACACAAAGTCTTTCCCATTTCCTTCGAACTCCTTGGCAGTTCCACAGCGGCGACAAGTCGCAAGCCAACTTTGGAGTGCTGGGACTTGTCCTAGCTTTTCTATCGCCATAGTGCCCGAGGCAAATGGCCATCCAGTGGTCTTCGTTGTCTTCGAAAGTAAAGCTTGGAATGTCGCCAGTGGTCAACATATTGATCTCGGTTGCTTGCAGGCAACTGTCAGCTGGCGCATAATTTAGGGATGACTCCATATCTCACTCCAGAACAAGCCAATGCCTTACATGCTGGCGGCGACGCGCCGATGCAGATTGTCGATCCGACAAACCAAAGAGTCTATTTCGTCGTCGATGGCGGATTATTGGCGGAGCTAACCTGCCGCGCTGACTTGGAGGCTATTCGGGAAGGGATCGCTGATATGCGGGCAGAACGCTCTTTTCCAATTGAACACGCAAGAATTGAGGATCGCGCCAAGCTACTGCGACGTTTCGCTCCATGAAGTTTGAATTGGTCGTTACGGCCCGCGCGAGAGCTGACATACTGCGCAATGCAGAATGGTGGGCAGAAAATCATTCGCCCGATCAAGCGCTTAGTTGGTTTGATGCGATCTATGCGCAGCTCGAAACGCTCCGAGACTTGCCAGACCGATTTTCTGTTTCACCGGAAAACGATTTAGTAGAGGTTCAAATTCTTGAGATGCCGCTTGGTATGGGCAAACGCCCGAGCTATCGAGCAATCTTTACCATCACACAGTCGGAAGTTCGAGTGCTGGCAGTCCGCCGCGCCACTCAAGACAGAATGACACCTCCCGATTTGGAGTAGCAATTCCAAAGGTTATTCAATCTGCCGGCACACTTCGGCTAAGAGATTTTAGGTGGCGCGATGGCACATCGGGGACAACAGCGGGCACCTATTGTTTGACAATCTTTCCAGTCAACCAAAACAGCACCCGGCCCCCTTTCCTCTGCAACTTTGGAGTGCTGGGACTTGTCCTAGCTTTCCTATCGCCATAGTGCCCGAGGCAAATAGACATCCAGTGGTCTTCGTTGTCTTCGAAAGTAACAACTTGGAATGTCGCCAGTGGTCGGCGATCGACCCAACAGTCGGTTTCAACTCCCCAAGGCTTCAATGAGGCCGCGATTTTTACGTCGCGGAAAGGGCCAGATTCTGCAAATGAAGGTGCGAGGAAAACAGCAGGCTTCAATGAGGCCGCGATTTTTACGTCGCGGAAAGGCTTGGCTGTCGTCGCTGCGTGTCAGCGGCAAGACGGCTTCAATGAGGCCGCGATTTTTACGTCGCGGAAAGCAGACGCGGCTTATTGGGGGAGCTGTCGGTTGAAATCGCTTCAATGAGGCCGCGATTTTTACGTCGCGGAAAGTCGATCACGATATCCGGTTTCCCATTGGCAGGGATTGCTTCAATGAGGCCGCGATTTTTACGTCGCGGAAAGGCTCTGGCTGCTGCGGTTCCATCCTCACCTCTCGCAGTGCTTCAATGAGGCCGCGATTTTTACGTCGCGGAAAGCAATGCAATCTCACAGCCAGAACAATCAGAACCACCGGAGCTTCAATGAGGCCGCGATTTTTACGTCGCGGAAAGGCTCAACTCGCTCAATAACATGAGCCTTGTCACCAGTAGCGCTTCAATGAGGC
>JBGSJL010000055.1:0-13740 GCA_041741955.1 Pirellulaceae bacterium
TGGGCTGAATTTGACTCTGCGAAGTTTGAAGTCGGTTAAAATCACTCGCATAGCTAGCAATCTTGCGCCTTCAAACTTCGCAGAGCTCAACTTGGCCCAAAAACTAGTGGGTTCGATGGTACGTTTATTTTGTCCCGCTGCGTTACAGCCCAGCGACACTTGGTCGAGAGGATTATGCATGGTGCCGTTGAATCAAGTTCGTCCCGATTACATTTTCCAATGCGCATGCCTGATATCGATTGCATGGCTGTCGGGTTGTCAAGGCGAAACGAAACTGCCGGTCGAAACGCCAATGAGTGTTCGAGCGGAGGTGGTCAAATTGGTGTCGCAGCCGCGTACCAAATCACTTACTGGCCAGTTTGAGGCAACCGTTCAGAGCGATATGTCCTTCCAAATCGGTGGGAGAATCGAGATTCGTATTGCGGAAGTGGGCGATCGTGTTGCCATCGGGGATACCCTGGCCCAGCTTGACTCGCTGCAACAGATGGCGGGAATCAAGGCTGCACAAGCGGCTGTCAACGCGGCGCAAGCCCAGATGGCTGAGCGCAGCGCGAATCTGGCGCGGATCGAACAATTGGTTCCTCAGCAGGCAGCCTCGCAACAGGAATACGACGACTCGAAAGCGGCCATGCTGGTGGCAAAGGGAAATGTCAGCATCGCACAGGCTAGTGTCGCGGTGGCCGAGTCGCAGCTTTCCTACACCGTCCTTAAGGCGACTGTGCCCGGTGTTGTCATTGATCGCTATGCCGAAGCGGGACAGGTGGTGGTGCCGGGCGAAGCAGTTTTCACCATTGCTGCCGACGGTGGACGCCAAGTGGTATTTGAAGCATTTCCGGCAGATTTTACCGACCAGCCAATTACGGACGATATCGATCTTTTCTTGCAATCGGACGCAAACGTGCAAGCGAAAGGCGTGATTCGGGAGATCTCTCCAGCCATAGACGAAAAGAATGGAACGGTGCGCGTTAAAGTCGATGCCTTAGAGCCGCCGCCTCAGATGACCCTCGGTGCGACGGTAATTGGCGTGGCTCACTTCAAACCTGTCGACGTGATGATGCTGCCCTGGACTTCGCTGGCCCGCTTGGGCGACCAGCCTTCGGTCTGGGTGATTGATCCGAATACAAATATCGTCGCGGAACAGAGTGTTGTCGTGGGAAGCTACCTCTCCGGCCTTATCTTGGTAACCGCTGGAGTGCAGACCGGAGACATAGTCGTCACAGGCGGCACCGAGATGATCCGCCCAGGGCAAAAAGTAGCCGCCGTGATCGCAGAGCCCGAATCGGAGAGCCAGCCATGATGCCCGTCATTGACCGACATATTCCACACAAGACGCACGGCCTGTTCGTGAATCGTACCGTTTTTTTTCGAGCGGTATTTTTGCTACTGGGTTGTGCGCTTGGGTGTCATCAAGCGGAGGACTCCGAGCTCGATACGCACGATCCGATCCGCCCCGTGTTATCGATCGTGGCCGCAGAGCATAGGGGGCCGTCCAGCGGTTACAGCGGCAGAGTCGAAGCTAGGTTCAGTACGAAGCTGGGCTTCAGGTTGCTGGGCAGTATCGTGACGCGCCAAGTGCATCTAGGTGACACGGTTGGCAAAGGACAGCTTTTAGGAACGATCGATAATGCCGATCTCGCCGTAGCCTTAACGTCGGCCGAAGCTTCGCTGTCAATCGCCAAAGCTGAGAGTGACAATGCAAGTGCTAACTTCATTCGGCAGGAGACTTTGCTGGACAGAAAAGCGACCGCTCAGGCCGATTTCGATATCGCGGAGCGATCCATGCAGGCGGCCAGCTCGGCCGTGATCGAAGCCCAGTCTGTCGTAGATAGGGCCCGTGAAAATCTAGCTTACACCAGCCTGAATTCGGATATGGATGGAGTTGTCACTGGCGTTTATGCCGAGGTAGGCGAAACCGTGGCTGCGGGTCAAGTCGTATTTTCGATCGCGGATCCCAGCCAGCGCGAGGTCGTCATAGATATGGGCGATGACATGCTCGCTTCGATCCATGTGGGCAGCGAATTTAGAGTCGTCGCGCCACCAACCAATTACGAATGTATCGGCAGAGTTAGGGAAATTGCCCCACAAGCGGATATCAAGACGCAAACGAGTCGTATTAAGATTTCCCTGGAAGATGCCTCTGAGGCTTTTCGACTCGGAGCCACCATCAAGGCATTCCCCCAGTTTTCTCTAGCCGAGAAGATAAGTCTTCCAGTGACTGCGATTCTTGATCGCGATGGTAATACCTATGCCTGGATTGTCGATAGGCAAAATAATAAAGTGAACCTAGTTCAGGTGACACTTTCGGATCGCAGCGAAACCAATGTCATTGTTTCAAGCGGTATCAGCGTTGGCGATCAAGTTGTTATCGCGGGCGTCCATAGCTTGACCGACGGTCAATCAGTCTTGGTTCAAGCAGGAGCTGCCAGGTGAATAAATTCAACTTATCGGATTGGTCGCTAAAGCATCGATCTCTGATTTGGTACTTCATGATTGCCTCATCGGTGATGGGCTTCTTTTCGTATTTTAACTTGGGTCGAGAGGAAGATCCGGACTTCACCATCAAGACCATGATCATTTACGTTGCGTGGCCCGGCGCTACGATCGAAACAATGATCAATGAAGTGACGAACCGAATTGAAAAAAAGGTCGAAGAACTACCTACGCTCGACTATACGAAGAGTCTCAATCAACCCGGCAAGTCCATTATTTACGTCAATCTTAAAGACACTGCCCAGGGAGAAGCGGTCGGCAAATCTTGGCGCCGGGTGCGCGAGATTATCAGTGACATTAAGTTCGAGCTCCCCCGTGGCGTCATCGGCCCGTTTTTCAATGATGATTTCGGCGACGTCTTCGGGAATATCTTTGCCTTTACCTCAGACGGTCTCTCGCAGAGGCAGCTCCGCGACTACGTCGAAGATGCCAGGGCGAAGATAATGTTTGTGCCCAATATTGGCAAAGTTGTACTCGTGGGCGCACAGGATGAGAAAATCTATCTGGAGGTTTCCACGCAGAAGATTGCCGCGCTAGGCCTGACGACCAAGGACGTAACGGACGCGATCCAGTCGCAGAATGCGGTAACTCCATCGGGAGTGATTGAAACGGGCGGAGAACGCATTAGCATACGCGTTAGCGGCGAGTTCGAATCCGAAAAGGACTTGCAGGAATTGAACCTGCGGGTCAATAACCGCTTCTTTCGGTTGCAGGATGTGGCCGAGATACGTAGGGATTATATCGATCCACCAAATTCGCTGTTTCGATACAAAGGCCAGCCAGCCATTGCCTTGAACATTGGCATGAGACCTGGCGCGAATTTGCTGGAGTTTGGTGAGGCCTTAGGCAAAGAGATGCAGCGGATCGAAGCCAAATTGCCGATCGGAGTCGATGTTCATCTGGTTTCGGATCAACCCAAGATTGTCGAGGAAGCGGTAGGTGGATTTACCAAAGCCCTCTTTGAAGCCGTCGTCATCGTGCTGATCGTTAGCTTCTTGAGCCTTGGGCTGCGTGCTGGATTGGTGGTCGCAATCACCATCCCTCTCGTGCTGGCAATTACGTTTGTCTCGATGGAGATTTTGGGAATCTCGCTACAGCGCATTTCGCTCGGGGCTCTGATTATCGCACTGGGTTTGCTGGTGGATGACGCGATGATTGCTGTCGAGATGATGGTGGCTCGTCTGGAGGTTGGCGATAGTCTCGAGAAAGCGGCAACCTACGTTTACACCTCGACAGCGTTTCCCATGTTAACCGGCACGATGGTGACCGTCGCCAGCTTTTTGCCCGTGGGTATGAACGGAAGTTCGGCCGGCGAGTTTACCTTCACACTGTTTGTGGTCATTGCCGTATCGCTGCTTGTTTCATGGGTTGTCGCAGTCCTATTCGCTCCGTTGCTTGGCGTAACTCTACTGCCGAAAACCATGCAGCACAGCACGTCAGAAGGCTTGCTGCGAAAACTAGCTAGAACCAAAACACCGCTGGGCAGGTTTCTTAGACCACCCCAAGAAACGTCGGCTTTGCACGGTGAACTTGGCTCTGCCCATCCACCCCAGGGGGCCTTCGCGAAGGCGTTCAAGTGGTCGCTCTTATTGGCCATGCGATTTCGCTGGCTCACCATATTGCTGACCGTCCTAATGTTTGCGGCCTCGATCTACGGCATGAAGTTTGTCGAACAGCAGTTCTTTCCCAGTTCGGATCGCACGGAGTTGTTGGTCGACCTGACACTCCGGCAAAATGCCTCGATCACCAGCACTCAGGAAGAGCTCGATCGCTTTGAAAAGAACCTAGTTGGCGACGAAGACGTGGACCACTGGACATCGTATGTGGGACAAGGTGCCTCGCGCTTCTTGCTTTCTTTTGATGTGCAACCGTCAACGCCAAATTATGGTCAAGTGGTCATCGTCTGCAAAAGCATTGAAGCCCGCAACCGAGTTCGGGAAAAGTTGCAACAGATCGTAATCAAGGACTTTGTGGGGATCGATGCATTTATCCATTTGCTAGATATCGGACCCCCGGTGGGTCGACCCGTTCAATATCGAGTCAGCGGTCCCGAAATTTCACAAGTGCGAACGCTCGCGCAAGACCTGGCTGCCAAGGTAGGTAGCAATGGGTTCGTGAAAGGCGTGATCTACGATTGGAACGCCCCTGGGCGAGTCATCAAGGTCGATGTGCTGCAGGACAAAGCCTCGCAGTTAGGTATCACATCCGAGTCCATCGCCCAGACGCTAAATGGCATTGTCGGCGGAACAAACTTTACGCAAATTCGAGACAGTATTTATCTGATTGACGTGGTGGGTAGGGCGACGGACAGCGACCGTTCTTCAATTGAGGCGTTGCAGAATTTGCAGATTCAAAACAGCGAAGGTAAATCTTTTCCAATCGCTGCAATTGCTAGCTTGCGCTACGAAATCGAGCAGCCAATCGTCTGGCGTCGCCATCGCCTTCCCACGATCACCATCAAAGCGAGCATTGACGAAGCGGTTCAACCTGCCACCGTCGTCGCGCAACTAAAAGCGGCTGTTGATGCTTTCGAACAGGAATTACCGCAGGGGTATGTTGTTGAAACGGGAGGGGCGGTTGAGGAGAGCGCTAAAGGACAAGGTCCAATCTTGAAAGTAATTCCATTGATGCTGTTCACGATTGCGACAATCTTGATGATTCAATTGCAAAGTTTCCAGCGATTGATTTTGGTCGTCGCGGTTGCGCCGTTGGGCATGGTCGGAGTCGTCGCCGCGTTGCTTTTGTCCGGTGCGCCGCTCGGATTCGTGGCGATCTTAGGAGTCTTGGCACTGGTAGGAATTCTCATTCGCAATTCGGTTATACTTGTCGTGCAGATTGAGACATTGCGAGAGGAAGGTATGGAGGCTTGGGCGGCAGTCGTCGAAGCCACAGAGCATCGCATGCGCCCTATCCTGCTCACTGCCGCCGCAGCCAGCCTATCGCTCATCCCCATTTCGCGAGAGATTTTTTGGGGTCCGATGGCTTACGCGATGATGGGTGGCATAGTCGTGGGAACCATCTTGACTTTGCTTTTCTTGCCAGCACTGTATGTAGCTTGGTTCCGTATCAAAGCACCTTCAAATCCTTAGCTGATTTGCACGCCGAACTGCTATCAAGCACTTACTGTTTGTCGAAAAAAATTTTGTGAGTTACTCCCCAATGGCATCTGCAATCCAACTCAATACCCCCTCGAAAATAATGAAAGAACTTACCACTGTGTTGGGCGTTCTGCTCTGTACGGTCTCGTGTGCCGTGGCAGCGGAAACCCGTCCGAACATCCTTTGGTTTGTCGTTGACGATATGTCGGCGAATTTTTCCTGCTACGGAGAGTCTCTCATCCAGACGCCCCATGTTGACCGCCTGGCGAAGGAGGGCACCAAGTTCACCCACGCCTATGTCACCGCGCCGGTGTGTTCGACCTGCCGATCAGCTTTCATCACGGGGATGTATCAGACCAGCATCGGAGCGCATCACCATCGGAGCGGACGAGGTGTGGAAAAGATACACCTCCCCGCAGGTGTCGTGCCCATTCCAAAGCTTTTCCAGCAGGCCGGTTATTACACCTGCATCGGCAGTGGGCTGCCGAATCAAGATCGAGCTGGCAAGAAAGGCGCGAAGGCCGCGGGCGGACTCGGCAAGACGGACTATAACTTTGAATGGGACCCTGCGATCTACGACGCCAACGACTGGGCCGGACGTAAGGAAGGTCAACCGTTTTTCATGCAGGTACAGACCCCGGGCGGAAAGCTGCGTGGCGGTACCGACGAGTCCGCCGTGAAACTATCGGAACGCGCCACAGCAGAGTTCGGCCAGTCGGTGAATCCGGAGGAAGTCACACTCCCACCGTACTACCCGCGCGATCCAGTGCTCCTTCGCGACTGGGCCGCCTATCTCGACTCGGTGCGTTTCACCGATGAGCATGTCGGCAAAGTTGTCGCACGCCTCAAGGCGGAGGGCCTGCTGGACAATACACTCATTATCTTCATCACGGACCACGGCATCAGCCATGCCCGTGGCAAACAGTTCCTGTACGACGAGGGCACGCACATCCCCTTTGTGGTGCGCGGTCCAGGGATCGAGAAAGGAAAGGTCCGCGACGATCTTATCGAGCATATCGACATGGCCGCGATCTCGCTCGCAGCCTCGGGGATCGCCCTGCCGCCGATGATCCATGCTCAGAATGTCTTCGCGGCGGACTATGAGCCCCGAGAGGCCGTTTTCGCGGCTCGGGATCGTTGCGATGAGACGGTCGAGCGCCTCCGCAGCGTGAGGACCGATCGTTTTCTCTATATCCGCAATTTTTATCCGCTTCGTCCGCATCTCCAACCCAGCAACTACAAGGATAGCAAGTCGATTGTGCAGACTCTGCGATCCCTACATGAAACCGGCTCGCTCGGTCCTCTGACCGAAAAGCTGCTCTTCAGTCCGACTCGGCCCACAGAGGAACTGTACCAGTGGACGACTGATACCTGGCAAGTGGACAATCTCGCTCTGGACCCAGCGCATCGCGAAACCCTCGAAAGCCTCCGCGCCCGCCTCGACCATTGGATGGTAGAAACCCATGATCACGGTTCCGAGTCCGCGTCGATGTATGACAGCGACATGGCGGCCTACGTCGGGAAAGGGCATCCAGACATCAAAAAAAACATCGCCATCATGAAGGCGTGGGCGGCGGCAGGAAAATAGCCGCGCAACCAACTGCCAATTTTATTGTGATCTGTACGATGGCCTTCCAAGGCCGTCGAGATTCGTATCACGACACGACGGCCTTGGAAGGCCATCCTACAAATACATCTCGCTTTAATCGCAAGAGATGAATGAGAGCACGCTCAATCTGCCGCCACCGATTGGTTTTCGCGGACTTCATCCCGATTTGCCGATTCGTGTTTACCATCAGAAGGCGTAAGGGGACACTCAACTGTGTACCCTTGTATGGGGCCGAGCAACCTACGGACTCGGGCTGCTCGCATGCGCGGGCGCAGCAAAAAGGCCGGCCACGAGGTGACCGGCCCGTTTTTTTTAAGTGTATTCTCGCATCAGAAGCCGAGCCGCAGCGTAAAACCGCGTCGCAACACACCACTGGTAAATCCCGAGCCTCCATAGTAGCTCCGCTGATAGCCGTACTGGGGCTGATAGCTGTTGTGATAAGAACCGTGACTCAAGCTGTCGTGGAAGCGATCGTGATTCAGGTCCTGGTGCAGTTGGTTGTGCTGGTAGTACGACTGCGGGAACTGATGCTGATATGAATGGTACTGCTGTCGGTGGAATTCGTTGTGGTTTAAGTCCTGATGGAATGAGCCGTGCGAATTGCCGTAGCCGTAGCCAAAGGTTTGAGCGCTGGCGATTTGGCTCGCGACGATTAAACCAGCCGCTGCGGCGGACAAGATCCAAAATACATTGCGAAACATGGTTGACTCCCTGCAAGGTCGTGCTCGTCGCCAAGCAATTGTAAACGTTTGCTCCATCAAACCCGCGACCTGCCCTCCGTTGCCCTGTTGTTTATTGATGAGGCAATGGGCGTGCCAAATCTAGCGAGCCACGCGGAATCTGCATAGAAACGCGCAAAACCCTACTAGATCCTGGTCGGTTTTCATGGAGGATGCGGACGGTAGAACGCCGCCCCCCTACCCAAAAGCGGTCAATTTGGCTTCATATGAATCAATTTGGTTCCCGCGTCTGACAACGGTTTTCAAACGCGAATCAGAATCGCTGGGGTAATCGCTGGGGTCACAGCGTGTCGCAAGGGTATAGTTGTCCATCCGGATGAACGGATGGAAGACATGTTCCTATTCCCACAAACTTGCTGTGCCCCCCAGGGCACTACCTTAATGATCATTCTGAAAAACTTAAGCACGATAACCCCCGCAGCGGACTGACGTTAATGTTTTTCGGCCAGCTTATGGTTGCCGCTTGCTCAGCACGATCTTGAGTCTTGATGTCTACTTTATAGACCGCGACGATTCAATGCCCAGCTTAAGCTAGATTTGGGGCGTGAAAGCGCGTCGATATAAGCCAAATGCTTTGCAACGGTCTAAGGCATCTTGAGGTTGTTCAAGCATAGCCATCAGAGCCGGGGGGAGGCAGGTAAACCACCGAAGCTCATCGTAGCCTCCCTCGAGAAGGCCTCCATGTCGGGCATGCGGAAGCGCGAGCCTCAGGCCGCGTATCATTGTGTAGAAAGAGCTAGGTAGATTGCCAAGCCCACCGATTGGGTCACCCATCGCTGAGTCCAGTCCGACCGACCACAATATCAAATCCGGGCTGAATTCCAACACTTTTGGAAGTACCTCCCCAAGAAATCGCTCCATAATCGCATCAGGGGTCTGCTCTCCTTCAAATTCGATGGACACGATATTGGGCCCAATTTTCATTGGATGAGCTTCAAATCCCCAGTCCTTGTCTGGGCGCGAATATGGGTACTCATTACCAGAGCCAAGATATCGGTCTTGAACCGCATCATATTGACCGTCAATAAAGCGTTGTCGCCTTTCATCGTAAGGGGAACGATACGATACGTCGATCAGCATAGTGTCCGGCTGGTGGGCCAAAACATCTGCAGTTCCGTTGCCACGATGGTGATCGATATCGACAACTACAACTCTATTTGTATGACCTGGACGAAGCTTGACGTGGTGATCCCTTGCGTAGAGCGCTGCTAAAGCGGCAGTTGAGAGGTAGCAAAAGCCCATCGCCAGATCGCGTTCGGCATGGTGGCCAGGCGGCCATACCAGCCCAAAAGCAGTGTCACCAGTGGGTGAGTGAAGAAGTTTATCAATAGCATCGTAGGCCGCTCCAACTGCGAGCCGGGCTGCATCTAGGGTGCCAGGAGTTACATCAGCTTCTTTACCAAAATCCGATATGAATGGATCCTCTCCTGCCTTGGCACGAGCCTTCGCTCGAACGACGCACTCCGCAAGGTTTCTGAGATATTGCGCTTCGTGCCCTCGCTCAAGTTCCTTCAAGTCTGGCATGCGGTTCGAACTTACCCAGCATATCGGAGCGACCGCCTTTCCATGGTCATCTACCAGTGGTCCCCAAATCGTCGGGAGCGCACCAGGGAGAGTTCGCTGCTGAAGCATCCTCGCGGCCCTCAGGCAACCAACTGCCTTCCCTGGATAGTCATATTGCTTAGAAACGTCAAACCTGTCACGCGTCCCAAGGTGGCGTTCATCGGGTGCAAGCGTGTTAGGATAGAAGTATCGTTCATTTGTAACGACTGTTAGGGACATAGGAAAACATTCGGGAATAACGGGTGAGTTCTTTTACCCAGTATTCTACTGGACAGACAGCGTCAGTACTGGCAATTAAGGTGATACTCAAGTTTTACAGTAGCCCATATACACCCACAGTAGGGGAAACCCAGGTGACAACCAAAAAAACGCGATGGCGTCCATCGTTCGGTAATCAGAGAGCCGCTGCGTGAATGCAAATCGACTGAATTTGCAAATGGATTTTCGACACGACGACGCAGCGCGGAACACGAAAGGTAGAGAATCTACCTAGCGAGGATAAAGAGGGAACTCAGCGGAGCAAACTCGGTTGGCTACGGCAGATCAAACGGTCAGCAGCTCGCGGGCTTCGCGACGCATGTGTTCGAGTGATTGGACCGCACAGCAAGGTCACAACTTTCACTTGCATATCGACGATCACGATTTGCAATGCACGATTTTGATGCGGGATCGCGACCGCAAATACACAGATGCGTTCGATAGCGTGTTGAAGTCGAGTACATGTGAGATCAAGCTCACGCCCGTCCGATCACCCAACCTGCAAGCGCACGTTGAACAAGTCATTCAGACGATCAAGCACGGGGTGTTGAATTCGTTTTGCATCGTCTCGAACCAACACCTTGATCGCATCCTAAAAACAACGATAAGCTGGTACAATTGCCGGAGGTGTCATTCACCGCGAGATCATTTGCCGCCAATCCATGATGTAGTCACGACATTGCCAATCGCCTTCAAGAAGGGCCAAGTCATTTGCGATTCAGAGCTTGGCGGACATCTGTTGTCATACCGGCGTGCTTCGTGACGTTTCAAAATTCAAACTTCAACCTTCGAACTTCTACCTTCGAACTTCTACCCATGACCTGGCGAGACTGGTACGACGCACTCGACAAACCGACTTGGACGCCTGAGCCATCGACGATCGGTCTGGTTTGGCAAATCCTTTACCCGATCATCCTGGTCACGTTTGGCTATGTCTTCTACCGTGTTGCCCGCAAGCAAATCCCGTGGCTCGTCGCGGTTCCGTTCGCCATCAACCTGATCGCGAACATCGCCTTTACGCCGATCCAGTTCGGCATGCGCAACCTGCCGCTGGCGGCGCTCGACATTGCCATCGTTTGGTTCACCATCCTTTGGGCTATGAAAGCCATCTGGCCGCACCATCGCTGGATCGCATTAGCGCAGATCCCGTACTTGATCTGGGTCACGATCGCGAGCGTCCTGCAGTTCACCATCGCCTGGAACAACCTGTAGTGGATTTTGCCAGAGATCCCCCGTCGTTGAACTGGCCAAGAGTATCATGCCCTCAGTCGGTCGGAAGCATCACCCACAGTTCGGGTCGACCGACGTTGCAGTGAACCGCTCGCACTAGCATCCCCATGCAGGAACACGATACGAACAACGTCATCCGAGCGGCATGCCAGGCGATGGGAAACGTGCTTGCAGATTCGCCGCGTCGGTTTTCCAGGCTGGGCACCGGGTGGAAGATCGTTTCAATCAGAGCCGAACGCTTCGGCTCATCATCCTGCAAACGATCGAGCATTTGCAGGGTCTCATAGAATGCTTCCGGTTTCGCGCCCCGCTTCATCAACTCGCGATCAATCGCGTAGGCTCCTTGGCGGCTAAGCGTTGGCAGCGTCAGCAACCCAATGAAACTGCAAAGAGTGAAGCCACAGCACGTCATCGCCAGCGCACCCACACTGGCGACGCCCGCACCAGGCAAGATGGCCGACAGAACAAAGCCGACCAGCACCCACGCAAACGCAAGCACCACGCCGCGTGTCCGGCTTCCACTTTCGATCGCCTCCAAACGTCTCGCAATCGTGATCGCCAACTGCTCGGGCGTAAGTTTCGCCAGCGACGCGGCGGGCACAACGATCCATTCCATTCCCGGCAAACCAACGATGCCGCCCGTGAACCCAATGTCGTCGTGCTCAACCACCACGACCGGGCGAGGCTTCCAACCCCATTGCGAAGCCTGCCCGAGGGCGGCACTAACAGCTGCTTTCACCTCAGCCTGCTCATCGACGCTCTTGGGCAACGATGCCGTGAGCCGAGCGATTCGGAATTGAAACGCAACCTGGACGACAGCAATCGCCAGGATTGCCGCAACAGCCCCAACCAAACCGAGCTCCCGTCCCATTGCCAGAATCAACAGACTCGCTATCAAAAAGAAGCACGCCTGAACCATCACACCGCGAATCCATCCCTTCACAAAAGCCCCGATCGTGATCGTGCCAGGCCTCGAGCGATTGGGCAGCAAGTAACCGCCCAAGAGATCCAGCGGCAGCATCACGGCCACGATACTACTGATCATCGCCAACAGTCCAAGCAGATCTACACCGCTCCACGACTGCGAGGTGGGCAGCAACTCCAGCGGCAACCCAGAGGCAAGCAAACACGCGCTAATCACCACGATCAGCCCGACGCCAGAAATCCCAAGCCACAATCGAGAACGTGCGTACGTGATCGCTACCACTCCAATGAGATGTTGAAACTCAAGACCGCAGGACGCCGCAAAGCCACGCTACGACGTCTTTTCCAACTCGTCGAGCTGATTGCCGATCTCTTGCGCCTTGGCCCGTTTGATATCACTCTTCTTGCGATTGACCGTCGACAGAGCAAATGATTCCTGCATCAGCTTATCGTACTTTTTGTCGTACTTTTCCTGCAAGTTCTCTTTGCCAATTCCCGATCCAAGCATCGCGACTTTCTCCATGGCTATGAACTTATGGTAACGATTAGATTATGAACGGTCGTCAACAGGAAGCGATTTCAGGAGCCTTCGTCCGAGACAAAGCAGACACCTAGTCGCTTCGCCACACTCCCACTGATCTGAAGACTTCTCATCAGGTGAATCGAATGAAGCGAACACGAATGGCGTATCTTTCGACTATCGCGGTATCGGTTTTGATCGGTGTGTTTGCGTGGAACAAGACCACACGAGCCGGTTACGAATCAGCCGAAAGGGGAGAGAAAATAGGGAGGAGAGGGAGATAGGGACACGCACAGTTAGCAGCGGCACGTACATACCCACAGTAGGGCAAACCCAAGTGACGACCAAAAAACGCTAAGGCGTTCATCGGTCGGTAATCAGAGAGCCGCTGCGTGAATGCAAATCGACTGAATTTGCGAATGGATTTCGAAGCGACGACGCAGCGCGGAATGCGACAGATAGAGAATCTACCTAGCGAGGATAAAGCAGGGAATCAGCGGAGCCAATAGGGTTGGCTCATGGCTGTTGGCTGCGGCGATCAAACAGGAATCGCTGGGGTCACAGGAATCGCTGGGGTCACAGCATGTCGCAAGGAAATAGCTGTCCAGCCGGATGGGCGGATGGAAGACAAGTTTGGTAGGCCCTCAAACTTGCTGTGCCCCCCAGGGCGTGTGCTGTCCGCGCTCGAGCAAGCACCGGATCGCGCTGACATCGCCGTGGTAGCCGCACCATTGGATCAGCGATACGCCTCGATCATCTTCGGTGGATGCCAAGTGACTTGCGGCAACACAGTCAAACACCAAGTCGGTTCGCCCACCGGCAATTTTTTCAAGCATACCGCGAGTCGTAGCCAAGCCTGCGAAGAAGTTTCACCGCAGTATCTATTAACTAACTATTCGCTTAACGAACTATTCGCTGGGAGGGGCATCGCCTGAGGCTACGGTCGCAGCGGCAGCCGGCGCACTGGTTACACTTGCAATTGGTCGAATCTTCATACGCTCGCGAGCGGACTTCTGCTGCGCGAGGTGAGTTCCTTGGCTACCGTACTTCTTAATCAGCACGCCAGCTTTCGGACTTGGCTGGGCGCCGACGCCTAACCAATAGTCAATTCGTTCGGCTTTCAAGACGGTTCGAGCATCGGTTTCGCGGACCATCGGGTCGTAGTAACCTAGCTCCTCGATAACCTTACCATCGCGTGGCTCGCGGGAGTCAACTGCAACAAGGCGGAAAAATGGACGAGCCTTGCGGCCCATTTTCTTGAGACGGATACGAACTGCCACGCAAATTCTCCTGGAACGGTTAACTGGG
>JBGSJL010000056.1:0-6153 GCA_041741955.1 Pirellulaceae bacterium
CGTTCTACTGGCTCGACGAATTTCACCTGGATGGGCTGCGGTTCGACATGACGCTCTACATGCGAACTGTCGACGGGAGCAGTTCCGGTCAAGACCTACCCGATGGTTGGAGTTTGACCCAATGGATCAATCGCGACATCAGCGGGAGGTTCCCCGGCCGGATCACCATCGCCGAAGACCTCCGAGATAACGAGTGGCTGACGAAGCCGACGGACGGGGGCGGTGCAGGCTTCGGGGCCCAGTGGGACGCGAACTTCGTGCATCCGATCCGCAGGGCTGTCACAGGAGCCGTTGACGAGAGTCGCTCGCTGGCGTCGGTGCGTGACGCGATCGTCTGCAGCTATAATGGTGATGCCTTCCAACGCGTTATTTATAGCGAGTCGCATGACGAGGTAGCCAATGGCAAGTCGCGCGTCCCGTCGGAGATTAGTGCGTCCGATCCCGAGAACTTTTTTGCCCAAAAGCGGTCCACCTTGGCGGCCGGGCTGGTCTTCACCGCGCCCGGAATTCCGATGCTGTTCCAAGGTCAGGAATTCTTACAAGGAGGCTGGTTCCAGGACACGGTGCCTCTGGACTGGCACTTGAGCGACGAGTTCCGTGGGATCCTGCGTTTGTATCGCGATCTGGTTCAACTGCGTCTGAATCGAGCTGGCCACAGCCGTGGACTATGCGGTCGCGGCGTCAAAGTCCATCACGTCAACGAACAAACCAAGCTGCTTGCTTTCCACCGCTGGGACAAGGGCGGCCCAGGCGACGATGTGGTGGTCGTGGCAAACTTTGAGAATCAGCCGCGCGGCAATTACAACATTGGCTTTCCGCGAACAGGACCATGGTGCCTGCGACTGAACAGCGACTGGCGAGGATACAGCGATGATTTTAGCGACTTCGCCAGCTGCGACGTTGTAGCCATGCCGCAGGACTACGACGGCTGTCCCGCTCGAGGCAGCATCGATATCGGAGCCTACGGTCTTTTGATCTTTTCACAGGATACCCATGGGGGAACGGATTTATGACTGGTTCGGAAATAAGTTACCGATGCCCGTCAGGCCACCGATGCAGCTTAGAAAACTACCCAAAATTCCGCTGCATGGGTACCTGATGGCTACGCCCAAGTCGAGGACGTGGTAGACAAGGACCCGTGGAATCGTTGGCGGTTTGCTTTGGTGCCGGCGTGATTACGGGTGCTATTGTGAGCTTGCTTTTACGTTGGCGTTAACAAAGCGATGGTCGTGCAGGTCAGAAATAGAAGACCGCTGGCGGACTGGATTTTCAAGAATTGCGTGAAGGGCTGAACGCAACGACTAACCGGCGTGTTGGGCATGCCGTCGGGTGGAAACGAATGATTCTGCAGTTCCGACATCATTTCATGTCGTTGCGCCTGTTAAGGTTTGCCTGTGATCGAACTGTTAGTTCCTCGCTCGAAATAAATTAGGGAGCCTGATTGCATCCAACGCGTCGTATGCGACTTGGTCCGACGGTCCCGGCGTCATTAAGCCGTGCAACGTTTCCAAACGGTCCGCACGGAAATCGAAGGCCTGTTGCATTTCGGATTCCCGCTCGCCAATGACAAACGATTCGCGCAGTTTGCCAATACCCAGCAGATCCCGATTTTTGCACTTTGGTTGAGGGTCGTCGACCAAAGAGCCCGCATTGGCGACCATGTACATGGGAAAACTGCACACCGCGGCAGACGCGGAATCGAGCTTGTCCAGGGCAACGTCCTCACAAGCAATCCCGAGCTTGTTTAGCGTTTCGACCAGTTGCCGGTAATCGTGCGACCTTCGAGCTTCCTTTTCCAACTCTTGGTCGGCTTGCTTGATAATCTCGCCGCTCAGCAATTCCGCAAAGGCAGCAAACGGTTCGTTGAGGTATACGACCCTTTGCTCGGCGCCGTCGAGTTGTGCTTTGCGAAGCGGATCGATCCCCACCATCTCCGTACCGTCTTCGTGGGCCATCGCCAGCCAGCAGACGAGTTGAATCGGTCGCAGTTCACCCACTTCGTCCCCGTTCCAGCCAGCATCGTCGATGTACTGCGTGGCCCGCTCACGCGTCGTAAACACCGCGATCGCTTCCTCACCACCCGTTTCGCCAACGTGAAAGACTGGTGAGTCGGGAAACTCCGCGTTCTTCTTGGCAATGACAAATGCGATCACGTGTTGTTAATCCTATTAGTGGTTATTTCGTAGATTCAGTGAGGTCGTCGGGTGGGCATGTCCATTCGGACGTGACGAATCACAAACTGCAAAGCAATCAACATGTCACGAGCATCCGCTAACAAGTTTTTGGATTACTACCAGAATCGTTCGAGACGGATTCGCCCCAGGCGTCCAGTTCGCTTCATCCCGGGCGTACGTTGCGGGCTGCAGCGAAGTCCTTCTCCGCAGCCTGGATGGCCACGAACTCGCCGACGTTGTCCATGGTCACCAATCCCACCAGTTCCCCGCGCCGCAGCACGGGAGCCGTATGACATTGACAACTTTGCAAACGGCGAAAGGAAGTCTCCAGCATCTCCGATGCATCGACGGTCTCAAACTCACGCTGCATGCTCTCGCCAACCAACGTTTCGTGGCCGCGCTGTGTCAATCCTATGAGCAAATCGTGCCGCGTCAGGATGCCCACGACCTGTCCGTCGTCCACCACGGGAAAGTCCTGCTGCGAGCCGGCCAGAATCTGGTCGGTGGCGCGGGCTAAAGGATCGTGCGAGGTCAGCGTTCGAAAGTCGGTGATCATCGCTCGCATGACCGGAATGCCGGCCAGCGAGGATTTCAATTGAACCATGCTCGCCTCCTGCGCCGCTCCGATCCAAACAAAAAACGCAATGAACATTAGAAACGGGTTGTAGAAGAATCCGATAAATCCAAACAGCAACGCCATCGCCTGTCCAATGTTGGCAGCGATTTGCGTGGCTCGCGTGTACTCAAGTCTTGTCGCCAGCAGAGCCCGCAGCACTCGTCCGCCATCCATGGGAAAGGCTGGAAGCATATTGAAAACGACCAAAATGACATTGACCGCCATCATCCGTTGGAGAAACGGACCGCCCGCCACACTGAGTTGTTCCAGCGGCGCCCATCGGTTGGTGACCTGGAGCAACACAAAGAGGGCCGTCGCGATAACCACGTTGACGGCCGGTCCGGCTAGAGCCACCCACAACTCCTGCAACGGCTTGTCCGGCATCCGTTCCAGGCGCGCCAGACCGCCGATCGGCAATAGGGTGATGTCCCGTGTCTTGATCCCGTATCGCGCCGCCATCAGCGCGTGGCCGAACTCATGCAGCACCACGCACGCAAACAGCGCGAGGATGAAGCCCACTCCTTCGAGTGTCTTCGCCAGGCTGGAGCCCGCCGACCAGTGACTCAGGACAATAAAGCCGATGAGGATCAAAAACGTCGCATGCACGTACACGCCGATGCCGCGAAATTCGCCGATTCTCCAGGACCATTTCATGCGATAAGCTTCCTTTGTTATCCGCCTTGAAAGCAAACAAGTAGGTTCATTTGCTTGTCAATCACCTGCTACCCCTGGCCGCCAATATCGACCTTGAAAGAACTTGTTGGATCGAGATGATCCAATAAGTCATCACTTTTTTCACCGTGCGCATTTTTTGCTTCGTCGAACATCGCTTTTGCGCCGCCATGATCGAGCATTCGATGTGCCATCATCGCACCTTGAATAAACCCAATCCAATGGTGCAGTTGAGTGGCAGGACCATCTTCCGCATGTTCTTCAATCTTATTGCACATCCACAGAAGATGAGTCGGCTGTAGTGCTTTCGGCAAATCAATGTCAGGTGTTTCCCATTCCTGGATCAGTCTGCATTCCGCGTTTTGAGGATTCTAACACGTACTTCGCGATGAACGCTGGCTCGCCCATGCGCTGGAGCAAGTCGAGTTGCAACTCAAGCCAGCTCATGTGCTGCTCTTCGTCTAACGCGATTCGCTCGAAGATCGTACTTGTGCCGATGTCTCCGTCTTCCATCGCTCGATTGGAAGCTGAAGTGTAAAACTAGATTGCTTCCTTCTCGTCGGCAAGGTCTGACTCAAACTCTATCCTTTGTTATGGAGTTGATTGGTACATGGTCTTCAATTGGTTCTTGATCTAGAGTTGTTTCAATGAATTCATCATGGCATGAGACCATAGCCGCCTTCAGTAAATTCGAGTCAGGCGGTTCTGATGTTGTCGCAGATAGTTTGCGGATCGCGTCGTCAGCGGATAGAAAAATGTTTTCGCGCGGAAACACGTCGTCAGAGCCAGCTAGATTGAAGCGGTCGGTCACCGGGCCTTTGACGTCGGACAGATAGAACCCAATTCCAGCTTCGCTCAACTCACAGTGGATCTTTTTCAAAACTTCCAGACCGGTCGCGTCGATATCGTTGACTCCACTGCAAATGAGCAATACTGATTTGATTTCCTGACGCTCTGCGACTTGCCCCATCACGTACGATTCCAGAAAAGGTGAATTGGCGAAGTTCAAACTTTCGTCCACTCGAAACGCCAACACGCCAGCGGTCGTGACTACATCGTGCCGTTTGACGTTGCGAAAGTGCTCGCTAGTCCCAACGCGACCGACTTCCGCGACATGGGGTTGGCTCATCCTCCACATCAACATTGACATGGTTGTGGCGACTCCGATCAGAATTCCGGTTTCGATTCCCATTGCCAGAACCGCAACAAAGGTGACGAGCGACGCGATCGCATCGTCGCGACTGTAGTGCCACAGCTTGAATGGCGTTTTCAAATCGACTAACGGAGCAACGGCAACGATGATGATTGCTGCCAAAGCCGCTTTGGGAATGTAAAAGAACAATGGCGTCAGGAATAGAACCGAAACTGCCACGAAAGCAGCTGTAAATATTGAACCCAGTGGCGTGCGAACGCCTGCCGAGTAGTTCACCATCGAACGACTAAATCCGCCTGTGACGGGGTAACCGCCAGTAAACGCGGCTCCGACATCAGCCATGCCGAGTGCGAACAGCTCGCGATTGGCGTCAACGTTTTCTCGCTTGCGACTGGCCAACGCTTTGGCAACGGAGATACTTTCCATGTAGCCGACGAGCGTGATTATCAAAGCCAATGGGAACAGGGAACGGATCATTTCCCAATTCAATACCGGCATCGTTAAGCCCGGTAGTCCCGCAGGAATCTCGCCGACGATCTTGACGGCACTCGATTGATTCAACTGCCCGCCAAAAGCGATCAATGCGGCAGCGATGACAACGACCAAAGGGCCAAGCTTGGAAACTGTTGAGAGCCAAACGTGACTGGGGCTTTCAGCCGCAGTTGGCACGGTATTATTGCGGCTGGAAGCCCCAGCCACTTTGTTAGACCGCAGTTTCTCAAAGACTGAAGGCGACAATCGAAACGCAACCAATAGCAAACAGCTCGCTATTCCGATTGCAAGTGTCGTTGGATTCAAACCGCCAACGTTCGCCAGCGTGCCCGCAACCAACTGAAAAGGATACTCACCGGTCTCAACGGTAATACCGATCAAGTGTTTGACCTGACTGAAACCAATCACAATTGCTGCGGCGCTTGTGAATCCAACGAGTACAGGGTGACTAATGAAATTCACCAGAAACCCAAGTCGAAACAGGGCCATGGTGATCTGCAGCACGCCCACCATCAGTGCCAACGTCAGGCACATTCCGATAAATTCTGGACTGCCGGGAGCCGCCAGTTCACCGACACCGGTCAGCACCAGCAACGAAACCATCGCAACCGGGCCGACTGCCAATGAATTGCTTGTCCCAAACAAGCTGTAAAGAATCAAGGGAACAATGCTTGCGTACAACCCGACTTGCGGAGGCAAACCGGCAAGCATCGCGTAGGCCATCGCTTGAGGAACGAGCATGATGGCCACGATCAACCCGGCGACTAGGTCACCAACGAATTGTTCGCGTCTGTAGTCTTGCAACGTCGCGGCGAGCGGCGAAATCGAGTTGACCCATTGGGGAATCATGGCGGATCCATCAGTTAATGTGGAAGCCTGGGTTTTAGCCATGCATAAAGAAACATTCCGCCAATTGCTCCGGCGAGTGTGAACAGTGCAATCCATGCGCCGCCGCCGATCAGCAATCGAACTGCACCACCAACGCTGTAGAAAGACTCAGGCAGAAACTCGATCGGTTCCGATGACAGGAACCGCACAGCGATAAA
>JBGSJL010000057.1:0-7527 GCA_041741955.1 Pirellulaceae bacterium
GCATGGCCAATGTCCCGACTTCCTAACTGGGTCAAGCGCGTCAACGAACCGCTGAGCGACAAAGAAATCGATGCCGTTCGTTGGGAGTATCAAGCCTGGCACTCCGTTGGGTACCGAGACGTGGGTCGAATCGACCGCGCGCCGCCTGGATCTTGAATCGACATTGCGTCCCAGAGCAAGCTTACGTGGCCATTACCCAAAAAATGACTCCTGACACCTTTGTCTGCCATTCACAGTTTTAGCAGGAACTCTTTGGCCAATTGGCTGAATTCGACCGAGTACTGGTGTCGTGTCACTTCAACAACAATTTCCTGCGCGCAGACGTCTTGTTTCGGCGGGCGGTCTGAAAACTCTAGCAGTTGCCGTTTCGGCGATGAAGTTGGGGTCGGACGTACTTCACATAGGCGATGACAATGCAGTTCAAGCGCCGTGGCGATAGCCGTGAAGAGCATCGCCTGTTCGATTGGCAGTATGACATTCAATGCGCCGCCTGGGCTCAGCAGTCGCCTGGCAGCAGCGCCCAGTTCTTGTAGGCTCAGCGAGTCGCTGTGTCGAGCCATCGTTCGGGCAGCGTCTAGCGGCTTCAAACTTTTCTGAAACCATGGTGGGTTACAGACGACCAAATCGTATTGATCGTTGGGTCGAAAATCCTGTACGGCACAACGAATCAGTGTTAGTCGATCGCAGAACGGTGCTGCCGCAAAGTTGCCATAGGCTTGCTCGCATGCTGGCGCATCGAGCTCAACTGCGGTGACCTGAGCCGCTGGAAACCGCTGGGCTAACATGAGAGCAATGACTCCAGACCCAGTGCCGATTTCCAGAATCCGCTTCGGCTTCGCCGCCGCTGCCCACGCTCCCAGCAATATCGCTTCGGTGCCAATTTTCATTGCGCACTGATCGTGACGCACAGTGAACTGTTTACAGCGAAACGGTTGGGTCATAAGGTGAACTTCCGTCGAAGCCTAGACTCCAACTGTCTGGCGCTGGCCAACTAGGAGCTACAGGAAAGCATTGAACAGCCGGGCCGGTTACGAGCCCAATCGGGCCGCTTGGCTGCGAATTGCTGTTGCTCGAGCTGTTCGTTATAGGGATTGCGCAGAACCTGTAGCAGTTCGTGCACCAACGAAAAATCTCCCTGATCCACTTTGTCGATCGCTAACTGTGCTAAGTAGTTGCGAAGTACAAACTTTGGATTCACTGCAAGCATACGCTGTTTGCGATCGGCATCGGGCGTGCCGTCCGAGCGAGCGCGTCGCAAATAACGCCGAACCCAAACCGCCGTTCGCACTCGCAACTCGACTGTTTGCTGCTCGGGAACGTAGTATGCCTCGGACAACGGTTCGAGTAGTAGCGCGTCGGTCACTTTATCGATGTCTCCGCCTACACTGGCCAACTGACGAAAAAAGAGGGTCATGTCCGTCTCTGCCGTAGCGAATATCGCATAGAGTTCATCGACTAGGTCCGCGTCGGTATCGGGTTGCCATGCGGCCAAACCGAGTTTACCAGCCATCATGGACTGCCAGCCGCTTTCAAAATGTGCGGCGTAACTTTCTAAGCCTAGCTGCAAAGCGGCGTGATCTTGCATCACAGGGGCAAGGGCTTTGGCAAGCTGCAGCAAATTCCACTGTGCAATTTGCGGCTGGTTACCGAAGCAGTAGCGACCCATGTCCGCGTCGGTGGTGTTAGGTGTCCACTGGGGATCGTAGTTCTCAAGCCAACCATAGGGTCCGTAGTCGATCGTTAGACCGAGTATGGACATGTTGTCTGTATTCATCACGCCATGCACAAAGCCGACTCGCATCCAATGCACAATCATTTCGGCGGTGGTCCGACAAACTTCTTCAAAAAGCGCCGCATAGGCTGCTTGGTTCGGCGGGCCTAGGTGTGGGAAGTCTCGCTCGAGCGTGTAGTCGACGAGCCGTTGCAAGGTCGTTGTGTCGCCACGGGATGCAAAGATTTCAAAGTTGCCAAAGCGTACAAACGAGGGCGCCACGCGGCAGACTACGGCACCCGCCTCAATTTGCGGCCTACCGTCATAGAACATATCGCGCACCACTTGCTCGCCGGTCAGCACCAGGCTCAATGCCCGCGTGGTGGGCACACCCAAGTGATACATCGCCTCGCTGCACAGGAATTCTCGCAGCGACGAGCGCAGGACGGCCAATCCGTCGGCACCTCGCGAATAGGGCGTTGGTCCCGCGCCTTTTAGTTGCAACGTAAGGTGCGCGCCCGCGTCGGTTAGAACCTCGCCGAGATTGATTGCGCGCCCGTCGCCGAGTTGACCTGCCCAGTTGCCGAACTGATGCCCACCGTAGCACATCGCAAATGGGTCCATGCCCGCTAGTCGCCGATTTCCCGAAAAGACTTCCGCCCAGTCCTGGTCGTTGACGGCGATCGGATCCAAGCCCAGCAGCTCCGCCACTTCATTCGAGAGCGCAACTAGAGTTGGTTTAACAACCTTGAGCGGTTGAGCTCGGGAGTAGCAAGCGGCAGTCACCTGTCGCCGTGAGTTTTCAGTATTGGTATCTGCCGGCAATAGCTGCGTGAACCGATTGTCAAATCGAAGTTCCTCCAGCGATTGCAGCGCGGATTGTGGGCTTAAAATGCCTGTGTGAGAATCAGTCATTGAGCGATCGTATCTATTGGGTCTAATTACTGCAGAATCTACCTGTATTCTATACTGCTCGGATCAACTTTGCGCCGCGGCTATTATGGCTCAGTGGTCGCCACTGAGAGGAAGCAAGAACACGTTGGAGACCAACGCGACCCAGGATCAGGCTCGCAATCGCGATCATGGATCGCTAGATTGCTGGTGCATAGGGCTTGTGAGCGGGCCGACGCAGGTTAAATTCTTGCACTTAGGATCGTTGAACTCGATAACCTCACCAATATGGAACCCGCTTTGTGAGGAACCCGCGGCTAGCGCCGTCTCAAGTGGAAAGCTTTGTGAGGACCCGCGGCTAGCGCCGTCGGCTCAAGTGGAAAGTGCCATGCGGCTAGCGCCTGAGCCATGCGGGTAGAGCGTGAGGTTTACGAGGACGTGCGGACAAAATAAATTTATCGTAACCGGAGTCACTAGACTTCGGTTCTTGTTAAGGGAATACGAATGAGCCGACAGTACATTTTTACGATGGAGTCGATGACCAAGAAGCACGGGCTAAAGGAAGTGCTCAAGGATATCTGGTTGTCCTTCTATCCGGGTGCGAAGATCGGTGTGCTGGGTTCCAATGGGGCAGGCAAGAGTACTCTCCTGCGCATCATGGCCGGCGTTGATCGCGAGTATGATGGCGAAGCTCGCTTGACAACGGGTTTCACCGCAGGCTACCTGTCGCAAGAGCCAATGCTGAATGCCGAGAAGGATGTGCAGGGCAATGTCGAAGAAGCGGTCGCCGTGCGACGTCAGGTGCTCGACCGCTACAATGAGATTTCGATGTTGCTGGGCGACGTGACCGATGACAAACAGATGCAGAAGCTTTGCGATGAAATGGCCAAGCTGCAAGATATTATCGACTCGAACAACCTTTGGGAATTGGACCGCCAGGTCGAATTGGCTATGACCGTCATGAATTTGCCTCCTGGCGAAGCGAATGTTACCAAGTTGTCCGGTGGCGAGCGTCGACGCGTGGCACTATGCAAACTACTGATCGAACAACCCGACCTGTTGCTGCTCGACGAACCCACTAACCACTTGGATGCCGAGTCGATTAATTGGCTCGAACAGCATTTGGCGCAGTACACCGGCACTGTGGTTGCCGTTACTCACGATCGTTACTTTTTGGACAATGTGGCTCAGTGGATCTTGGAGCTCGATCGTGGGTCGGGGCATCCGTTTGAGGGCAACTATTCGTCATGGCTGGTGCAGAAGCAAGAGCGTTTGGGCCGCGAGCAGCGTCAACAGGTAGGCCGTCAGAAAGCGTTGGCCAAGGAACTCGAATGGATTCGATCGTCGCCTAAGGCGCGCCAAGCGAAGAGCAAGGCTAGAATTTCGTCCTATGAAAAATTAGCAGCCGAAGTCTTTGAAGATCGACCCGACGAGCTCGAAATCCAGATTCCGCCAGGGAAGCACTTGGGCGAGTTGGTGATCGAAGCGCAGGGAATTAGCAAGGCCTACGGCGAGCGACAATTGATCGAAGATCTTTCGTTCCGGTTACCTGCAGGTGGTATTGTGGGAGTCATAGGTCCCAATGGAGCAGGAAAAACGACGCTGTTTCGTATGTTTATGGGTGATGAGCAGCCAGATTCTGGGCAGTTGCGCGTCGGACCGACGGTCGAGCTCGGTTATGTGGACCAAAACCGCGATGCACTCGATCCCGATCAAACCGTTTACCAAGTTATTAGCGGTGGGCACGATGTGATCGAAATGGGTGGCCGCAAAGTGAACTCGCGCGGCTACGTCTCAAAATTCAATTTCCGCGGCCCGGACCAAGAAAAGAAAGTCGGCAAATTGTCGGGTGGTGAGCGAAATCGCGTTCACTTGGCAAAGCTGTTGCGACGCGGCTCCAACGTACTACTGCTCGATGAACCTACCAACGACTTGGATGTCGATACGCTGCGCGCCCTCGAAGAAGCAATCTTAAGCTACGTTGGATGTGTCGTGGTCATCTCCCACGATCGCTGGTTCCTAGATCGTATTGCCACGCACATCTTAGCCTTTGAGGGCGATGGGCACGTACATTGGTGCGAGGGCAACTTTGAAACCTACGAGCAGCAGCGCAAGGAACGACTGGGTATTGGTGAGGACGAAGTTCGTAAATTTCGCTATAAGAAGATTACGACTTAGGCTCAAGCGGAAAACCTGTTTTTGACTTTAGCAAAGCACTAGGCACCCGAACGGACGGCCACTTCGTCGACCTTGGCGAACAACATGCGTCCGGCTTGCGTCTGCAGGGTGCTGGTCACCACGACGGGCAGCGTGGCATTGATACGATGTCGGCCACCTTCGATGACCACCATCGTGCCATCGTCGAGATAGCCGATGCCCTGCTCGGGGCCTTCGCCAGCTTTGGCAATGCGCACTTCGAAGGTTTCCCCGGGCAGGAATTGGGGACGCAGGGAGGCGGCGACTTCGTTCAAATTGATGACTGGCACATTGTGTACCTTGGCCACCTTGTTGAGATTAAAGTCTCCAGTGATCAGCTTTCCTTCCAAGTGTTTGGCCAGGATCACCAATTTCATATCCACGGGCTGACCGGCAAACTCTGGCAGCTCGCGGTCGTAGATTTGAAACTCGATTTTGGGTTGTGTGCGAAGGCGATTCAAAATATCTAAACCGCGGCGTCCGCGTGCGCGCCGCAATCGGTCGCTGCTGTCCGCGATGGCTTGCAGCTCGCCTAACACGAAGCCGGGCATCACCAGTTGGCTTTCGATAATACTTGTCTCTGCCAATTCGGCTAAGCGTCCATCAATAATGGCGCTAGTATCCAGCACGATCGGTCGCAACCCCTTCAGATCGCGAGCAAATTCGACGTACGGAATTACAAAGCGAAAGTCGTCCTTGGTTTGCAGAAGGAGACTCGTACAGCCGTAGCAAAGTATGGCTGCCATGAGCAGCACGACCGGTGGAGCGTAGGGACCTGCGGGAATGAGCGGTGATAGGGCCACCCACAGCACGTAGGTTAAGAGCACGCCGACGAGCAAGCCAAAATACACGGCCGAGATGACTTCGATCTGTTTACGCGGTGTGAAGATGTCGATTGCGATCACTCCGATCGCCAGTAGCACCGTGCCAAAAATTACCAAATACGGAATGTAAGCAGGTCCGCTCAGCCCAATGTTCAGGAACAACGTGGCGATGCCGGTGGCCACGCATATAAAACAGACACGAAGTATCAGAAGTGCCATAGAATAAGTAGCTCTAATTTAGCGTAATATGAATCCGCCAGCCTGTGCTTGGCCAGAAACGTTAATGATCTCACATAAGTTTACACATTCGGGGCTTTGGACGGCCACTGCGAGACGGCGGAATTGGTCTGAAAAGCAAGAAAGGCTGCGCAATTCTGCGGGCTTTGGGGCTCAGGCTCGCCTACTGGGGGGCTAGGTTCAATACTTGACGCTTGCTAGGAAGGCCCCGATACTTCTCCCTTTCCCGAATCGGCAGGGCGATATTTTAGGATTAAGAAACGTGCCAGCAGCTTGTGTGATTGGATTGCAGTGGGGCGATGAAGCCAAAGGAAAATTAGTCGACCTACTAGCTCCCGACCACGATTGCGTGGTGCGCTATCAGGGCGGGGCCAATGCGGGTCATACTGTCGTATGTGGCAGCGAGGTTTACAAACTGCATCATGTGCCGAGCGGCATTTTGCACCCCCAGGTCATGAATTTCATTACGCCCGGAGTGGTGATCGAGCCAACGACCTTGATTGGCGAACTGGACGGTCTGGAAAAGCGGGGAATTGATCCGCGTCGCAATTTAATGATCAGCGAACGAGCTCACTTAGTGATGCCATGGCACTTGGTTGAAGATCAAGTCATGAACAAATTGCTTGTTCAGGGTGAAAACATTGGCACGACGCTGCGCGGGATCGGTCCCTGCTATCGCGACAAGGTGGGTCGGAATTTTGCGGTCCGAGCAAGCGATCTTCTCCAGCCCGACTTGGCGGAACGGATCGCGCAAATTGTTCAGTCGAAAAATGCGCTACTGCGTGGGATGAGCGGCGAGCAGGCAGCGGAGCTTGATGCAGGCGAGATTACTGAAAAAGCTTTGGCATGGGGCAAACAGATTGGACCGTTGATCGGCGATACCACCAATCGACTATTGGATGACCTCGACGCTGGCAAACGATTGTTGATGGAGGGAGCACAGGGGTCGCTACTGGACATCGACCACGGGACCTACCCGTTTGTCACTAGTAGCAATTCGTCTGGCGTTGGCATCAGTGGTGGTTCGGGGGTACCTGCGCGTTGGATTCGACGAGTGATCGGAGTTGCCAAAGCCTACTCGACTCGGGTGGGGGGCGGACCGTTTCCCACAGAGCTCACGTGTGAAACTGGACAAAAGATTCGCGACTTGGGACATGAATATGGGACAACGACGGGTCGACCGCGTCGCTGTGGATGGTTTGATGCTGTCGCAGTACGCTATACTGCACGACTGGGTGGCGTCGATTCTTTGTCGCTGATGATGATGGACGTGCTCTCGCATTTCGACTCGATCAACGTTTGCGTGGCCTATGAAATAGATGGACAGCGCGTCGATCGTTTCCCCTGCGATGCGGGCATCCTACGCCGCGCAAAACCGATTTACGAAACACTGCCTGGATGGAAGAGCGACGTGACAGGTATGCGGAACATGGCCGATCTGCCCGACTTGGCACGTCGCTATTTGAACCGCATTAGTGAACTGGTCGGCGTGCCCGTAAAGATCGTCTCGGTGGGTCCCGATCGGGAACAGACGATTTTTGTCGACAAAGCACAGTTGATGACATTCGCAACCTGAAGATTGGGGTCAATCCTGGTGACCAGAAGGAAATGCATTGCCTAATCAACCCAAGGGCTTGGCGGCCAATGAGTCGGGCTATCCGCCGCTGA
>JBGSJL010000058.1:0-66450 GCA_041741955.1 Pirellulaceae bacterium
TAGTCTCTGACGAGCGAGAATTCTGGTTGGGGCCATTACTGAGTACGTTGATGGAGTACGGCACTAAGACCGATTTGCTATTCGCAATTGGGGCCCGCATCCACTTCGTTTCGGAGCGAGAATGTGGCACCACTTTTTCCAAGGCTTTGAACAATTCAGCACTATCCAGATCCTTTCCCGACTGTGGCCCCAAGTACCGTGACGCTGCCGCAACTGGAAGCCAGTCTGCTACCCGCGAAAATGTAAGCGTTGAGTACACATCGGATCTTCCGAGTCTCCAGACTCCGGTAAACTTCCCTTGCTTGCGATCTTCAATAGCGAAAACAATCTTTCGCTTGTTCGCCATCTGGTCAACCATCAGTTCACGGGTCACTGAACCACTCAGAAAGGAACCGTGGTCGGCTACACTCAGGTAAAACGGGTCAAATGGGTTGATGGTTAGCCGAACCTCTTTATCCTGCGGGTCGTCCAACACACGGTTATTTTCCCCCATTGTGAAGTAGAACGGTGTTGTGGCCGAACCTAGCTTTCGAAAATGCTGATCTCCAATCACTAAGTCTTGCCCCCAAAGTCCTTGACGGGAACCCTCTGGACCGAAATCGACACTTCTCCGTTGAGTCGCGAAAGCGAAGTAGGAGTGATTTTGCTGGTCCTGCGTATCTCCAGCCACATTTACCCGTGCTTCCGCTATTAATCCCACAAGATTAGTCGTGACTATTTGCTCGTCTTTAGCATTGTGTCCCCACCGCTGAGCGCGAATGAAACAGGCCCAATTCTCAGGGACTAGAGTTCGCGCGTTGATAAAGTCGATCAACAGCGTCTCCCCTTTGGCCAGCAACTCTTCACGCTCAGAAGTCTGCCCACGGGCTTGCCTTACGCTCAAATCGGACGCAAGCAAACTTAAGAGCAACACCGACGCTATGCGAATAGCCATAATAATTCTCCGTCAAGAAATAGTGGGAGGTCTCACCGTGTTCGAAAGGAACGGATCATTCGTAGACACCATTTTCACAGAACAGGTTTATGTCGAGAATGGGGACGGAAATCGGATCTCCGTTCTCGCTTTCCAAATCAACGACGCAACGCATCACACTCACATCCCATTCACAAATACAGTCAGCGTCGACCTGACAGTATACGTCCCGTAAGTCGACGACCTCATAGCCAGTTTGCCCAACATCGGGCCACTGAAGCCCGTCCCAGCTATCGCTCACGGGCTGATGTTGAGCATTGACATATTCCTCGTGAACCACAGAATAGCAATGCCAACCTGAGAAGTATGGATTTTGTGCAGGAACCCATTGGCAAAAGGCCGGACACCAAACGGGATCGATTTCCGGACACGACTCTGTTGAGCCGGTAAAATCCATACAATCTCCTATGGCCGCTGGGCTCGTAGCCCACGGATCGAAGGGGTCGTAGGGGGTCTGGGCGGCGGATTGCACGACACCTAGACCTACGAACACGAATAGCAATGAACCAAAACAAACTTGACGAACCATTTTTGATGAACTCCCATTCTTTAGTGTGGTGGAATCAAACGGACCTCAGCCAATTTCCTCCCTTGGGGTTGAAGGCAAAATTCCAGTGTTCTTTCAGTACTAAGCGCTTTCGGCTGAACAGCAATTACAATCATGAAAGTGCGAGAAGACACTCGCTTCTTAGAGATTATTCGAGCTTCACTACCGTCCAACACACCAGAGATACCTAACCGAACTGAAAAATCACCTTGATCCAGCGTATCGATTAGGGGGGCATTGGCAGACAGAAAGAAGCGACACTCATAGTCCGTGCTCTCCCCAATACGCGCTAACCCAATTGTGGGACGCACCAACATCCCATCTGGATTCAGTAAGCTGAGCGGCATTTCTTGGACAACGCGTTCTTCGATCATTGCCAATATCGTCCGTTGGCGAGAAAACTCGCCAGCGCGCCATTCAATCGGGTTGAGCTTGAGCATGAGCGTATCGTCAACCCTGTTTATGCTTGCTACTTCCTTGCCGCTAAATCGGAAATCCACGACCTTACCTGTAGGTGCCCGAAAATTTTCTGTTATTTTAACTGATGCCACAGCGGCTTGGGAGATTTCGATCTCGCTCGGAGCAAGCTCGAAAATCGGCAGTGACATCGCATCGATTTTGATATGAATTTGAATATTCGCCCCACCAGCAGTTCCAGATACAGTGAATTCTTTACGTACGCTCCCCTTACTACTCGGCAGAAAAGTAAGCAAAAGCGATGACGTACAGCCTTTCTCGATTTTCCGAGACTTAGGTACACCCACGAGACATCCACACGACGATTTCGTTTCGGTTAGTACCAACTCTGCGTCTGCTTCATTGACGAGCCGTACAACGAAAACGTGCTTCTTATTTTGAGGAAGAGCGCCCAGCGAGATGGTCTCGTTCGTTTGGGCTTCACCAGAGAAGTTGACGGTTCCTGCGACAGGAATGGCCACCAAGGGGGAGTCCATCGAGTCGTCCGCACATGCTGACTCCAGTGAGTACATACCGACTCCAGTGACTAGCAGAGCAATGAAGCAAGATAGTAACTTCATAACCATTCCCCTTATCAAACCGTAAGTAAAGGCATGTAAAGGAAACCTAACCTAGGTGACTCAGGATAATAAAGCAATAGTTATATCACCGTTTTTCCGGATTTTTTCCCCAGACGATCGCTGAGAAAAGGTTTCTGCCGTGGAGTTCAGTGTCGAATCATGCCCAGAGGCGTGGGCCGCGTGAATGCAACGTGCTCGCGAAGCGGTAGACAATTCGCGCATAACCGCCTACTGTCGGATGGTACTTTCAACTATTTCTACGATGACGACGGGAATTGCATCAAGATGACTGACATCTGCAGCAGTGCCTATTCGGTCAAAGGCTTCGACGTCGGCAAGAAATGAGGTCAATGGACCTCTGGCTCATGTGTTCCCCCACTCGAAATATGACCCTCTCTTTTGCAAAGCGTCCTTAGCCAAACAACTCCTCCAGTGCCGCCTCCGTTTCCTGCTGCGACGGCATCGTGTAGCGGCGAATGTATTTCTCGGACACGTGTCCGGCGTATTCAATGGCGTACTCCACGCCCTTTTCTTCGCGAACCTTTCTGAGCATCGAGTGTCGCAAAATATGCGGATGGGCGTCGATGTGTTCTTTGGCTGGCAAAGTGGCGTTGGCCTGGCCAGCAAGTTTTTTAAGCACATAGTCCACTTGCTGAATCGAAAAGCGTCGTCCGGTTCTGGTCTGAAATAGCGGACCATCGGCTTTGCCGCGTTCGCTGGCAATGTAGTCGTCCAAATACTCACGTACGGCCTTCACGATAAAAATCTTGGGTGTGACGGTCTTACCCTTACGCTGCACGTTCGTTAGATAGCGGCCGTCATACTGATCTAAGTCCAATTGAATCAGTTCCGTCACCCGCATGGCCGTCACGTAGAGCACATGGAACAGCGCAAAATCCCTTTTGGGCCACTGGTTGGCACCCTTGGACAACGTGAGCAATTGGTCAGCGGCCGCTAGCATGCGAACCATTTGCAGGTCGGTGAGTCCCTGCCAGGTGGGCTCTGGCATAGTGAGATCTGAAATGCGTTCCATGGGATTGCCTGCCGGAAACTGGCAGTGCCCATGAATCCACTTGGCTGCCGTTCTTAGCGTGGCAAACACGCGGTTGATGGTCGATGGCGACAGCTTTTTGCCTGTCCGATCAGAGCGGCTGGTTTTAAGGTGTTTCTGAAACCCTGCGCTGATGCTGCGTGTCCAAAGCTGCATATTGTCGCTTCGCACCACTTCGTTGTAGTAGTCCAGGAATCGTTCCAGATCTTGAGTCTTAGCGATGCGCGTTTGCTCGGCACCAGCCTCACCATCGATCTTCATGTAGAGCGATAGCCAGGCGGTGAGGCTGTTGCGGTTGTTTTGGGGGATGAGGACCTGCGGCGAGCTGGCAGCAGGCATAAGTGCGATGTCGCTCATTTTCTTTCGCTCCTTCTTTTTGACGGTGGTTTTCTTCGTGCTCCCGGCCGCCATCTTCTTCTCTGCCCCTGACACCTTTGGTCCGCTGCTCTTGGCGGAAGAATTTTTTACGCGGCGCTTGCTGGTCGTTTTCTTAGGCATGGGCGGCTCAAACTGGCTGGATATTTCTTATTACAAAGAACATATTGACTCCTGGAGGCGGATTTCAGACCAAAAGTGGCCTCTCCGAGCCGTGTTCTATGTAATAAGGTATATTATTACATAGAAGTATAGCACATACAATGGATTTCTGACGTATCTCAAATCATGAAGAGCCAGGGCAACTAGAAAGGAAATCTCGGGCCATTCGCAGGTAAGTCAGAAGACGTAGGCAGCACCATGACACGGTATCCTTGTAAGGCGTCAATTAGGAATGCCGCCCGCGACAATTAGAATTCACGGGGCGTGATTGATTTTGGGAAGGGTCAAGTGGACGGCGCGGGGGTAGCTGGCAATTGTTGCACTGAATTCCGCGACAATTAGAATTCCCTTGGCAGGGGCTTATAAGTCAGTCTATCGCAAGCTCTCACGCAAAGGAGGCTTGCGATGCTCAAGGATTTTCAGGCGAGCAAAAGGTTCACCATGCTGCGCAACGGATGCGCGGTGGCAGAGATTTCAAGGAGGCTACCGGTGAGTGAGAAGACGATTCGAAATTACCGAGACAAAGACTTGTTGCCCAGTCAGATCGAGCGCGCACCTAGGACCCATCGTACTAGACTCGACCCCCTGGAAGCGTTCTGGCCAGAGATCGAAGCATTGCTCGAATCTGACCCGCGATTGAAGCCAATTACGCTGCTCGGCTGGCTACAGCAGAAACATAATCTGCCAGCGAGTGATCCTTCTGCGCAGGTCGTCCCAGACACGCTACGGAGGACTTTGGAGCGTCGCGTTCACAAATGGAGGCTACAGTATGATAGCGAGCAAGAAGTAGTCTCCGCTCAAGTTCACCGGCCAACTTCGCCCAAAAACTAGTGGGTTCGATGGTACGTTTATTTTGTCCCGCTGCCTAAAAGCTGCACGATCTCCTCAGTAGAGCGGGGTCAGGGGTCAGGGGTTCTTTGGGTTGGTTTTATCAAGTGCATGTTGCACAAAAAAAGTCGAATTCCCTAAAGCCATTGCTAGCAATCGACCGAAGATCGACCTGAGGGACTTTCGTCGACAACTATCATCGCAGGGGAACGACTCGTGTGGCGCTCATTTTTTTTCGCGGTCGGAGCCATGCTGATCATCGTGGGTGTGGAGTGTTTGTTAATCGATAGCGCCACCTTGGCATCGGATCGGACTGAAATTGTCCAGGTTAACAATGGTTGGTTCCAGCCAGCTCGGGCGATGGAGATGAGCAACGAACATGTTGTGCGTCCCAAGGAGTGGATCCCCTGGAGTGCGCTGGCTTCGGGGGCGATCGTGCTGCTGTACTCGTTCACCCTGCCGCGACGCTGGGGCCAAAAAGCTGGGTGACACAGCTTGGATGTTGCGCAGCGATACCCGAGACTGCCGCGACGCGCCAAACACAATCTCATCCGCACCGGCGTTCCAACGGTATAAATACAACTTTCGGGTGGTTCCGATCGAGTGTCTTTCATTTCTTGTTTGGCTTTTTTGCAGCCACAATTGACGAAAGCCAGCTCGGCGAATAGATTCCTAAATCTTGCTTTTTGATAGTCGCCATGCTTGAAGTAAAATCGCTAATAGTGTGGTCCGCAGTTTTCGCTCGTTGGACGTTTCGAGTTAATGCATCTACGGAATCTCAGAGTCTTTTGCGATGTGGTCAGCCGCCATAGCTTTTCCAAAGCGGCGATCGACAACGCCATGACTCAGAGCGGTGCCAGCCAAGCTGTGCAGCAGCTCGAAGAGCATTTGCAGGTGCAATTGATCGATCGCAGCAAGCGGCCGTTTTTGTTAACAGCCGAAGGCACAGCCTTTCATGCTGGGTGCGTGCAACTGTTGCGACAATTTGAAACGCTGACCGAAGAGGTGCGTTCTATCGGCAGCGAGATGAATGGGCGCGCCTCGGTGGCAGCTATCTATAGTGTCGGTTTGAGCTACTTGCCCGCCCTGCAGCGGGCCGTCAAGGCGCGTCATCCTAAAGCCGAGGTGCGGTATCAGTTTGCGCATCCAGATGAAATCTACCGTTTAGTCGAGCAAGGCTTGGTCGATTTCGGTTTGGTGAGCTACCCCGAGAGTTCGAAGACGATTTTCGCGACCGACTGGCTGGTCGAAACGATGAAATTGGCTGCTCCGGCGGACCACCCGCTGGCTACCAAAGCAGAGGTGTTGCCAGCCGATCTGACCTCCGAGTCGCTGGTGGCCTTCGCGCCGAACCTGCGCATTCGACATGAAATCGATCGCTACTTGCGACAGCTTGGAGTGACCATGCAAGTCGCAGCGGAACTGGACAATATCGACTCGGTGAAACATGCCATGGAAGTCAACGCGGCTGTTGCCTTCTTGCCTGAACCCACGGTTCTAGAGGAAGTCAAAGCGGGCACCGTCGTCATCTTGAACTGTCCCTGGTTGAAACTAAAACGCCCACTGGGATTTATTCAGCGCAAGCACAGCCCGCTAGGCCGCACCGCCCGCGGTGTCTTTGAACTATTTCTGGAAAGCGGCAGTGCGCTATGCGTTGGACAGTCCGGCGTATCAGGCAGCCAAATGAGTTGTTTGAGCCCCGTATCCGTAAGCCAAACAGTATAAATAACACCAACACCATCGAGCCGACAAAGAGTCGTTAACGAAAGTCGAACCCAATGAAGCCGCTTCTCAACTTGCCAGAACGCCATGGACTGTATGATCCAGCCAACGAGAAGGAAAACTGTGGCGTTTGTTTTATCGCGCACATCAAGGGGAAAGCCAGCCACCAGTTTGTGCTCGACGCATCGACGATGTTGGTTGCCATGGACCACCGCGGCGGTTGCGGCTGCGAAGCCAACACCGGCGATGGATCGGGAATGCTGACGGCATTGCCGCACAAACTGCTGCGAAAGGTTGCCAAGCACGATTTGAAAACCGAGTTGCCCGAACCGGGTCGCTACGCGGCGGGTTTGGTTTTCCTGCCTAAGGATCCCAGCGAACGTAAATTCTGTAAAGAGACGGTCGAGCGTTTGATTCGCGAGCAGGGCCAGCGGCTGATCGGCTGGCGGACAGTACCTACGGATTCCAAAAAAGCCGATGTTGGACCGATGGCCTTGGCCGCAGAGCCCGCCATTGAACAACTTTTTGTGGCGGCAGCCGACGGCACCGCAGAAGATGCCTTCGAACGTGAACTGTATATTATCCGCAAGACCGCTAGCCACGCTCTGCGCGGCAGCGACAAACTTAAGTATGCGCTGCAATTCTATATTTGTAGTTTGTCGACTAAAGTGATCATCTACAAAGGTATGCTCACCAGCGGACAAGTCCTACCGTACTTTCCGGACTTGACCGACACCGACTATGAGACGCATCTGGCGATGGTCCATAGCCGTTTCTCGACCAATACATTCCCAAGTTGGGACCGCGCGCAGCCGTTGCGTTTTATGAGCCATAACGGCGAAATCAATACGCTGCGTGGAAATTCCAATTGGATGCGGGCGCGGGGTGGCAACGCCGCCAATCCACTCTTCGGCGATCAACTCAAGAAGCTCTTCCCAGTCGTCGAACCTCATTGCAGCGACAGCGGAACCTTCGACAACGTTCTCGAATTCCTGTTGATGAATGGCCGCACACTGCAGGAAGCCATACTCATGATGGTTCCCGAGGCCTGGCAAAAACATCAGACCATGCCGGACGAGCGCCGCGCGTTCTACGAATACTTCAGTTGCATGATGGAGCCCTGGGATGGGCCCGCCTCCATCGCCTTTACCGACGGGCAGTGCATCGGTGCAGTACTGGATCGCAACGGTCTCCGCCCCAGCCGCTATTACATTACGCACGATGATCGCGTCATCATGGCCAGTGAAGTTGGCGTGCTGCAAATCGATCCGACACTGATCAAAGAAAAAGGTCGCTTACAGCCGGGCCGTATGTTCTTAGTCGACTTCAAAGCGGGCAAGCTCATTCCGGACGAAGAGCTCAAACACAAATTTGCAGCCGAGCGGCCCTACGCGCAGTGGTTGCGCGAGCAGCGTATCACGCTCGACGAATTGACTCCGAAGAACGAACCGCATGGCTTTTATCCTGAAACGCTGCTTGCGCGTATGCAGGCCTTTGGCTACACGGTCGAGACCATGCAATTCATGTTGCTGCCGATGATCGAGCAGTCGCGGGACCCCGTGGGCTCGATGGGCAACGATTCCACCCTGGCGTGCCTCAGCGATCAACCGCGGATGATCTACGACTACTTCAAGCAGCTTTTCGCGCAGGTTACCAATCCGGCCATCGATTCGATTCGGGAAGAAGTGGTCATGTCGCTGGAATGCTACATTGGCCCCGAGCAAAATCTGCTCGACGTTACTCCCGAGCACTGCCACCGGTTGTTGGTGCCGCATCCGATTCTAACCAACGAAGAACTGGCCGCGCTGGAGCACATGACCAAGCGAGGTTGGAAGACTAAGAAGATCGACATCACCTTCGATCGCAGCGAGGGCAAAGCCGGCTTGCTGAAAACGCTCGATCGAATCTGTGCAGAAGCCGAAGCGGCCATCGATGAAAAATACACATTGATTATCCTCTCCGATCGCGCGCTGAGTGCCAAGCGCGTGGCCGTCAGTTCGCTGCTGGCAACCGGGGCGGTACACCACCACTTGGTGCGTCAGCAAAAGCGGACGCAAATCGGGATCGTACTCGAAAGTGGCGAAGCTCGCGAAGTACACCACCACTGCCTCTTGGTGGGCTACGGTGCTGACGCGATCAATCCCTATTTGGCCTTCGAATCGTTATGGCAAGCTCGACTGGATGGCCTACTGCCGAGCGACAAATACGATGCGGACGAAAAGATTGTCATGGCCTATCGCAAGGCGGTCGCTAAGGGCATTCTCAAAGTCATGGCCAAGATGGGTATCAGTACCCTGCAAAGTTATAAGGGTGCTCAGATTTTCGAAGCGCTGGGATTGCGCGATGAAGTCATTCAAAAGTGCTTTATTGGCACGGCCAGCCGTATTCAAGGCGTGAACTTCGATGTGCTGGCCGAGGAGATGCTCCGGCGACACGCACTGGGTTATCCGCTGGACGAATCCCGGCGATTGCCATCGCTGCCCAATCCAGGCGAATTCCACTGGCGAGCTGAAGGCGAGCGACATGGCTGGGATCCACAGGCAATCGCCGATTTGCAAGTCGCTGCGCGGGCTGGCGATAAGAACGCTTACTGGCGGTTTGCTGAGCACATTAACCGCGATACGAAAATGAAATGTACGCTGCGCGGGCTGCTCGAATTCAAGCCGGTCGCGGCGGGCGGGGAATTGCCGATCGAAGAAGTAGAATCCGCTTCGGCCATCGTAAAGCGCTTCTGCACGGGCGCAATGAGCTTCGGCTCGATCAGCGCCGAAGCCCACGAGTCGCTAGCCATTGCTATGAATCGATTGGGTGGCAAGAGCAATACGGGCGAGGGCGGTGAGGATCCAGCCCGCTATAAGCCGATGGCCAACGGAGATTCGAAGCGCTCGGCGATCAAGCAAGTCGCCTCAGGGCGCTTTGGCGTCACGATCGAATACCTGACCAACGCCGATGAAATACAAATCAAAATTTCGCAGGGTGCCAAGCCCGGCGAGGGCGGTGAACTGCCTGGCAAAAAGGTCGATCAAACCATCGCCCGTATCCGCTACAGTACGCCGGGTGTAGGCCTCATCAGCCCTCCGCCACACCACGACATCTATTCGATCGAGGATCTCGCTCAGCTCATCCACGACCTAAAGAACGCCAACCCCAGTGCCCGAATCAGCGTCAAACTGGTCAGCGAAGTCGGCGTGGGTGTGGTTGCCTCGGGCGTCAGCAAGGCCCATGCGGAACACATTGTCATCGCGGGCGATGTGGGCGGCACGGGAGCATCGCCACTGACGAGCATCAAACACGCTGGGTTGCCATGGGAGCTCGGTATCGCCGAAGCTCACCAGACGCTAGTACTCAATAATTTGCGCAGCCGAGTGGTCTTGCAAACCGACGGAGGACTCAAAACCGGTCGCGACGTGGTGATCGCCGCCCTGCTAGGCGCCGAGGAGTTCGGATTTGCAACCGCGCCGCTCATTACACTCGGGTGCATCATGATGCGCAAATGCCACTTGAATACCTGCCCTGTCGGGGTGGCCACGCAAGACCCAGCGCTTCGCAAGAAGTTTGCGGGCAAACCCGAACATGTCGTCAACTACCTATTTATGGTCGCCGAAGACGCGCGACAAATCATGGCCCAGCTCGGATTTCGCTCGATCGATGAAATGATTGGTCGCGTCGATATGCTGGACCCGACCAAGGCCATTAAGCATTGGAAGACGGACGGATTGGATTTATCGGCCATGCTGACGCCCGCCAAAAAATTGCGGCCGGATGTGATAACCAAGCACGCCATCGCTCAAGACCACGGGCTCGAAAAGTCGCTGGACGTGACCGTGTTGGTGCCTGCCTCGCGCGATGCGATCAACCATGGTACACCCGTTCGAATCCAGTCCGATATCGTCAATATCAATCGCACCGTGGGCACAATTCTAAGTCATGAGATCGCTAAAGTGTACGGGCAAGGCGGTTTGCCCGACGGTACGATTCACATCAATTTGAAGGGTTCGGCCGGCCAAAGCCTGGGTGCCTTCTTAGCCCATGGCATCACGCTCGAACTCGAAGGCGACTCCAATGACTATGTGGGCAAAGGACTCTCCGGCGGTCGCATCATCGTCTACCCTCCCAAGAACAGCAGTTTCTCGGCTCAGGACAATATCCTGGTCGGCAACGTGTGCTTGTATGGTGCCACCAGCGGCGAAGCGTTTCTGCGGGGACGAGCCGCCGAACGATTCTGCGTCCGCAACTCCGGTGCACACGCCGTTATCGAAGGCATTGGCGATCATGGCTGTGAATACATGACCGGCGGCCGATTGGTGGTCCTGGGCACTACCGGCCGAAACTTTGCGGCAGGCATGTCCGGCGGTGTCGCTTACATCTGGGATCGCGTTGGCGACTTCAACCTCAAATGCAACTTGGGCACGGTCGTATTGGAAAAAATTGAATCTATCGAGGAAGAACTCGAAGTTCGCGATTTGATCGAGCGGCATGGAGCTTACACCGGCAGCGAATTGGCCGTGGCCGCGCTAGCCGATTGGCCTACCTTTTTGGATCAATGCGTGAAAGTGATGCCCGTTGACTACAAACGAGTTTTGGAGGAACAGGCTGGCTTGCGTGAACCCGCTCTGGCCGGCTCGGACAACGACTAGTGCTCTGTCCAGCTTAAGAGTTAGCGTTCTACGCACAACAAACAAAATCATTTACCGGCAAACGGAGACAAGACTATGGGAAAGCCAACGGGATTTCGAGAATTCGACCGCAAGAAAGTGCCTTGGCGTTTGCCGGTAGTCCGGCTTCAGGATTATGCCGAAGTCTACACCAAAGCCGACGACCTGCAATTGCGAGAGCAGGGCGCGCGGTGCATGGACTGCGGTATTCCGTTCTGCCAGTCCACCAGCGGTTGTCCTATCGACAATTTGATTCCCGAGTGGAATGACCTGGTCTATCACGGCCGCTGGAAAGAAGCCAGCGAGCGACTCCACCAGACGAACAACTTCCCAGAATTCACAGGCCGCACGTGCCCTGCGCCCTGCGAGGGAGCGTGCGTGCTAGGTATCACGGACCCGCCCGTGTCGATTAAGAATATCGAGAATGCCATCGTCGATCGCGCCTTCGAAGAAGGCTGGATCACGAGCAATCGGCCCGCCGTCCGCACCGGTAAGAAAGTTGCGATTATAGGTAGTGGACCTGCCGGGCTGTCCGCCGCAGACCAACTCAATAAGGTCGGTCACGAAGTCACCGTTTATGAACGAGCTGATCGCATCGGTGGATTGTTGATGTACGGCATCCCCAACATGAAACTCGACAAGGGTGTCGTCGAGCGTCGCCTAGATTTGATGCGCGCCGAGGGAGTGAACTTCGTCACGAATGCCGATGTGGGCCGCACCGTCGACCCCAAACAACTCATGAACGAGACCGATGCGGTACTACTGGCAACAGGCGCAACCAAACCACGCGACCTGCCGATCCCTGGCCGCTCGCTCCAGGGCATCCACTTTGCGATGGACTTTTTACGGGCTAATACAAAGAGCCTGCTCGACAGCCAACATGCCGACGGGCAATTTATCTCGGCCAAAGGAAAAAAGGTCGTTGTTATCGGCGGCGGTGACACCGGAACGGACTGTATTGCCACCAGCCTTCGGCACGGTTGCACCGCATTGGTGAATTTCGAATTGATGGACTGTCCGCCCGAGGTTCGCGCCGCGGACAATCCGTGGCCGCAATGGCCGAAGGTTTTCCGAGTCGATTATGGCCACGAAGAGGCGACCGAGCGATTTGGAACTGACCCACGCAACTATTGTTTGCTGAGCAAGGAGTTCCTGGATGACGGCCAGGGGAATGTCCAAGGGATTCGAGCCGTCCGAGTGCAGTGGACGAAGTCTGCCGACGGTCGCATGTCCATGGAAGAAGTCGCTGGTTCGGAGCACGTGGTCGATGCGGATGTGGTGCTGCTCGCCATGGGTTTTCTTGGACCCGAACAGGCCCTAGTCGAGTCGCTGGGTTTCGCCATCGACGCGCGCAGCAACTATGCAGCCCAGCACGGTCCATTTGCTACCAACATCGAGGGCCTGTTCGCCGCCGGCGATTGCCGACGTGGTCAGTCGCTGGTTGTTTGGGCCATCAATGAAGGTCGCGGTGCCGCTCGAGCCATCGACATTTACTTGCGCGGCGATAGCGTCCTGCCCGCACCAGGTATTAGCATGGGCACAGCCGCCGCCATGAGCGTTTAGCTCTATCCAGCTAAGCCAGCATCGCCGCGCGTCCGATACATTCGAGCAAGAACTCTAGAATCTCAATTTGACGAAAGGCCTCGTCGAGGTCTTTGCCCCATGTGTAAATGCCGTGGCGACGAATGATATAGCCATGTGCCAGCGGTTGCTCGTTACTCAGCATGGCCTTGCGAACTTGCTCGGCCAATTTGGGAATATCTTGAGTGTTCTCGAAAATGGGTAGCCATTCGGCGTGCTCATGGGTCGTCACGCCACTGAGTCCCTTGAGCATTTCGTAGCCCTCGATTAGGACGCCTCCCTGCGGCGCAAAACGATCGCTCAGCAGCGTTGACCAAACACTGTGCGTGTGCAGGATGGCGCCCACACCGCTACTTTCTGCAGCCACGCAGTGCAACAGTGTTTCCGCCGACGATTTGGGTTGTCCAGACTGCGTGGGCTGCCCATAGCCATCGACCAGGACAAAATCGTTGCGCGTCAAGCGACCTTTATGTTTTCCACTGGCTGTCAGCAACAGTTGCACCGGATCTCTGTTTACTACGACACTGTAGTTGCTGCTGGTGCCGACACTCCAACCTCGTTCCCAAAACACGCGACCAATTTCGCAAAGTTCATCCATGCGATCAACGTAGGGCAACAAGGCTTGCGGAACGTAATCCGAGTCCTGCATGTTTAACAGTTCCTAGTGGTTCAACGGGTTAAGTCGCTTGGCTGTGGCCGGCGAACACAGCGGTCAACTGTGCATGCGCGGCAATGGATTGCCGCGCGCAACAATGGCTGCTTCCGCGAGGGACAGTTCTTTGAGCCGTCCGCGCACGGTTTCATCGTCCGCAAATTGCTTGGCCAGCCGTACGTACGTAGTATGGTGACGAGCCTCCGATTCGAATAGCGAGCGATAGAACTCAGCCAGCTCCAGATCTGGAACATGATCGGCCAGTAGGCTGAAGCGTTCGCAACTGCGGGCTTCAATCAGTCCAGCCACGAGCAAGCGGTCCACACCGCGCTGGGGCTCGTTGGGTCGAACGAGCGCATTGAGCTCGCGCCCATAGTGCCCGGTCTGTTGCCGACGAAAATCGATACCGCGTTTTTTGAGCAAGTCCAACACAAGTTGAAAGTGTTCGAGTTCTTCGGCCACAATCTGAGTCATCTCGCGACACAAATCTGGATTTTCAATGTACGACCCCATCAGGCTCATGGCCGTGGCCGCCGCCTTGTATTCGCAGTGCGCGTGGTCGATGAGGATCTCGTCAAGCGCCGAGTCGACTTGCCATAGCCACTTGGAACTTGAAATGCTTTGTAAACTGAGCATTGGAATCTCGCATCTAAAGCGGGCGCCTAAACGCACCATTAGAATGCTTGTGCGACTAGAGCGTAAGTAACCCGGGGGCGTAACGCGTCGAAAGTACCTTCGCACCCCTCGAAGCCCTACCCAATCGCCTGATATAATTTTCGGGAAGGAAATTAGGGAGACTGATCGAGGAATGAAGGTTAGGGTTTAAGTTCAGGTTTAAGTTCAGGTTTAAGTTTATGTTTAAGTTTGGGACGAGCAATGAGAGCGCTCACGCATGAATCGCTTAGCGTTTATCAACGAGCAATTGAGTTCGTTGCCTGGACATCAGAGCTCTGCCAGTCAAACTGTAGGGTAACAGGTGAGATTCAGAGCCAATTCAAGCGGGCCTTTATTTCAATTCCTCTCAATATCGCCGAGGGATCGGGCAAGCAGACAGGCAAAGATCAGGCGCGGTTTTACGATATCGCTCGCGGTTCGGCCCCAGAATGTGGAGCCTGCCTCGATGTTCTGGTCGCCATGAAGGTCGTTTCAGTGCAGGATATTTCGAGAGGCAAAATACTCCTTGGCGAAATCGTCGCCATGCTGACAGCGCTCGCCAAGAGTGTTGCCGGCGAACGAGTCCGCGAGGATTTTTCAGTTTATCTCTCCGACCAATAAACCCCGCCCCAACTCCAAACCTGCGCTTAAACCTAAACCTGAACTTAAACCTGCACTCAAACTTCAACTTCAACTTCAACTTCGACCTATCCTTATACCTTCCCCCGAACCTGAACCCAAAACTCATCCTCCTCGGTCACCTTGCAACCCCGAGCATTTCCGTGGTGACCTAATTATGCGTCTCGAAAAAAAAGTTTCACTAAGAAATTTTGAATGGTTTTATTGTCAGCAAGCAGAATCTCCAAAACCTTTGGCGACAAAGAAGTGCTGCGGTGTGTCGATGTCGAGTTGCGAAGTGGTGACCATGTGGCCTTGGTCGGACCCAATGGAGCTGGCAAGTCTACGTTGCTGAAGATTCTGACTGGCGAAATCGACTCCGATGGGGGTGCTGTTGAGCTACCCACGGCAGGTACGATTGGCTACTTGCAACAGCATCCTGACTTTGCGGAAAACGATACAGTTTGGAGCTTGGCCCAAGAGGCTGTAGGCGACTTGGCGACCCTGGCCGAAGAAGCCGAGCAAGTCGCACAGCGATTGGCTGCAATCTCGTCAGACGCAGGCCGCGCGGACGTAGTGCATGACCAGTTGCTCGAACAGTACGATCGTTTGCAAGCTAAGCTACATCAGGAAGACGCCTATAATTGGGAGTATCGTGTTGAGAGAATTTTGCAGGGCTTGGGCTTTATCGAAGCTTGGTATCAGCGACCAGCGCGGCAGCTAAGTGGTGGCCAGCAGAACCGTCTGATGCTCGCCTGTCTATTGTTGCAACAACCCGACTTGATGATCCTCGACGAACCCAACAATCACCTCGATATTGAATCGACCGAATGGCTCGAAATGACGTTGTCGGCTTGGCCAGGAGCCTATCTGATCGTCAGTCACGACCGCTTCTTTCTCGACCAAACCGCTAACGTGGTGCTCGAACTGGTGGATGGCCAACTCGATCGCTTTCGCGGCAACTATTCGGCGTACGTGCATCAAAAAGCAGAGCGGCTGGAGGTGCAGCGTCGCACCTATGAGAAGCATCGAGAGGAGATCGAGAAGCTCGAAGACTTTGTTCGCAAGCATCACCATGGGCAGAAGAGTACGCAAGCCGAAGATCGTCGGAAGAAACTTCAGCGCATCGAACTTGTGGAGCCACCGCGCGAAATTGCAACACCCAAATTTCATTTCCCCAAAGCGGCTCGTGCTGGCGACATGGTACTCCGCGCACGCGACTTAGCCAAAGCGTTCGACAAACCGTTGTTCGGTAAACTTAATCTACAAATCGAGCGCGGCCAGCGGTGGGCCATCCTGGGTTCGAATGGTTGTGGTAAATCGACCCTACTGAAGTGTTTGCTCGGCCAGGAAGCACTCGACGCTGGCGAAGTCAAATTGGGTACAAACCTACAGATTGGTTACTTCGATCAACTCCTGTCCCAACTGCGTCCGGACATCACTGCCGCCGAGGCGATCCGTGTACCGCATCGCGACCTGGATGACAACGCTCGCCGTAGTATTTTGGGCGCATTTGGCCTCTCCGGTGATGTGGCTATCAAGCCCCTGCAGATGCTCAGCGGCGGCGAGAAAAACCGAACAATGCTCGCGTGGTTATCGGCCATGGAAGCCAACTTTCTGATCTTGGACGAACCCACCAATCACCTCGACCTGTGGTCTCGTCATGCTTTGGAAGAAGCCATCAAGCGGTTTGATGGTACAGTGCTGTTGGTGACGCACGACCGCTACTTGGTGAATGCCGTGGCCGACCATGTGCTAGTGCTCAGCGGAGGCAAGTCCTCCCAAATGGAAGGCAACTACGACGACTACCGTCTTCAAATGAAGACGGGTTCGGCCATCGCCGATCAGGATCAACTGGCGAGGGGTCAACTGGGGAACGGTCGATTCGGTCCATCCAACGGCAGCCAGCGCAGGACCAGAGACCTCGATACGACCATAAAAAATGTGAACTCCACCGATGTGGACCGCAAAGATGGAGAAAAAGTCCTACGCCGCAAGCGGGTGTTCCCGTATCGAAAGGTTGGCGATTTGGAACGCGACATCGCTACGGCAGAGACTAACATTGAAACGCTGCACGCTCAGATGCTCGAGCCAGCGAATTTGAGGGATGGGCGAAAGATGAAGGAGTTGCAGCAGGATCTAGTTGGTACCGAACAACAACTATTGCAACTCTACGAACACTATGAAGAAGCGTGTGAACTGAACTGATGGCATTCTGGAACAAGAAAAAAGACGAAAGCGATCCGGTCGATCCCAGTGGACAGGCGAAACAGCCCAGCGGTATGTTGGCCAGTATTAAGTCTGCCCTGGCCAAAACGAATCGAGCGCTGAACACGGATATACGCGACCTGTGGAAGAGCCAGGGAGAGCTGGTTGATGACGAGTTCCTGAAGAAGCTATTCGCCGTGTTGGTCAAGAGCGACATGGGTGGCGAGATGGCTCGTCAAATCCGCGATCGAATTGGCAAAGATTTTCGTGCGCGGAAGGTCGAGTTTCGAGAAGTTCTCGATATCATCGCCAGCGAGATCGGGCAAACGCTAGAGCAGGGCGGGACTGCCATCCATATGGCCGAGTCGGGACCGACGGTTATTTTAGTCGTCGGTGTCAACGGCTCAGGAAAAACAACCTCGATCGCGAAACTCGCTTATCGCTTCACTCAATCTGGAAAGCGAGTCTTACTCGGAGCCGGCGACACGTTCCGCGCCGCGGCCGTCGAACAGTTGACGATTTGGTCCGAGCGGATTGGATGTGATATCGTAACGGGCAAACAGGGTGCCGATCCAGGCACTGTCGCCTTTCAAGCGTCGCTAAGAGCTCGCGACGAAAACTACGATGTGTGCATCTTGGATACTGCCGGTCGTCTGCAGACCCAAACCAACCTGATGCAGGAGCTGGAAAAAATACGCCGCGTTATCTCTATCCACATACCCGAAGCGCCACACGAAGTGCTTTTAGTCCTCGATGCGACAGCGGGACAAAATGCGATCAGCCAAGCTCGTGGATTCTCTGACGCGGCAGGCTGTACAGGTATTGTCCTGGCTAAGATCGACGGCTCGGCCAAGGGAGGCGTCATCGTGCCCATTCGTCAGCAATTCGATCTCCCGGTCAAGCTAGTTGGGCTGGGTGAGCAAATTGGCGATATGGCCGAATTCGATGCGGAACTCTTCGCCCAAGGACTTTTTGACGATCCTGAGGACTAGTGCTTTGTCAAAAACCAAAACTTGGGTGAGCCGTTTTGGCGATAGCGGGCCGTTAATTTAATCTACGACGGCCTTCCAAGGCCGTCGTCCAGCCATTCGACGGCCTTGGAAGGCCGTCGTACAACCGCCATTTGGCCGAACTCGATTGAATCAACAGGCCGCTAGCCACGGCTGCTATTGCAAGCAAAAGCGCCTTAGTTTCCTCAGCCGACATGCACATAGGTGGCACTCTGCAACAGGTCAGATCGCATGTCAAAGCCGCCCTAACCCGCAAAGTCTACTTTCATGTCAACTTTTGGTTAATCATGTCAATGCGAGTTCAAGAAAAGCCGTCAATCTCTGAAGTTTCCCGCACCGATAGTTAGATTCGGAAACGCGTTCATGGATGGGTTTCGTTTTCACGGTGCGTAAGATTATCGAAGTGGCTCAGAATTATTTCGGTGTGGCGGTCTTCGCTCCGAGTCCCATCTGCGACCCGAACCAGGATTGGGTAGTGGTCGTTTAAGGATTCCGAAGTTTATCAAGGATGAGAAAATGAAGATTACCAAGTGGGCTTTGTCTGCAGCAATCACTGCAGCCTGCCTGAGTGGGTCGGCCTTCGCGCAAGCTCCGGCTCAACGTGCAACGAACGATTATGGATATTATGCCTCCGAGGGCGCTCCTGTTGTCTCAGGCGCAGCGGCTCGGGCTCAATACGCAGCGGTTGTCCCAGCGGCTTGCGCTTGCGGTGACGCTCCGGTCAGCAGCTGCGACACGAGCTGTGGCAGCGGCGCATGCGATGCGGCTGCAGGTTGCGATATGGGCGGCTGCGATGGCTCCGGAGCTGCTGCTGAAGGCGAAGCCTGGAAGCTGTTCCAGAACCCTATCCTCGGCTTTAATGTCGGTGGCTGGACCCAGTTGGGCTACCACACCTACAACAATACGCTGTTCAACAAACATGCCGACAACGTCAACTTGCATCAAGCTTGGCTCTATGCCGAGAAGGTAGCTGACGGCAGCAAGGGACTCGGACTGGGTGCCCGTATCGATTACCTCTACGGCGTCGATGCTCAGGATACTCAAGCCTTCGGTATTCCCAACAGTCACTGGGATAATGGCTGGGACAATGGCATCTATGGCCATGCCATTCCTCAGTTGTACATGGAAGCGGCCTATGGCGACCTGTCGGTCAAAGTCGGTCACTTCTTCACGCTGATCGGTTACGAAGTGGTTGCCGCTACTGGTAACTTCTTCTACTCGCACAGCTACACGATGTACAATAGCGAGCCGTTCACGCACACCGGTGCATTGGCAACCTACTCCGCCAGCGATAGCCTGACGGTTTACGGTGGTTACGTACTAGGTTGGGACAGCGGCTTTGAAGACAATGGCGACGCTTTCCTCGGCGGCTATTCGATCGACCTGTCCGACAATGTCAATTACAACAACCAGTATGTCATTGGACGCTTTGGCAAGGACGAAGTTGGCTTCATGTCCAGCGCGATCTTGACCAGCACGCTCAGCGACTCATTAACTCACGTCCTGTGGGTTGACTACTTGGACTCCGATGGCACAGGCCGCTCGGTCGAGCGTCAAACGTTTGACGTCAACAATTACCTGTTGCTGGCTCTGAGCGACAATGTAACTTGGGGTAATCGCCTTGAGTGGTACAACATCGATAAAGGTGTATACGGCGTAACCGCTGGACGTAGCGACGTCTACGCTTTCACCACGGGCCTGAACGTTGGATTGGGCAGTAACCTACTGTTCCGTCCCGAAGTACGTTGGGACTGGGACAAAGATGGAGTTGTTGGCAACGAGCTCGGTGCCAGCCAAACCACTTTTGGAACCGACATGATCTTCACATTCTAAGCTGAAGAACTGTCGCAGCCTTGAAAAACTTGGACGGCTGGCAAACCTACGGTTCGCCAGCCGTTTTTTCGTTGCTGAAAGTGTCATAAAGAAGACCCCACGTCCAGCGCCTGAGGTTCAGGGAGAAACGATAACGGACGCAAGTTTCGGGGGCTGAATCGGTATCGCCTCGCTGGACCGATTTTGTTACAAGCCTGCTGGGTACACTTCCTGGTGCTCAATATGAGAGCTTTTCGCATGGAAGCCTGCGCAAAGCAACTTTTGTGGAGAAGGCTTTTTTAGCAATGTCTGCAGACGCGAACCCAACTACGATCGATGCCAACTCGATTGAGTACACAGAGTTTCTATTGGCCTGTATGCAGGCCAGACTCGAGCTGCTGGAAGCGCTCATGACTCTCGCCGACACACAATCGGCTATCGGGCAATCGGACATCGATACGCTTTTCGGGCTCTTAGCGCGCAAACAGGCATTGCTCGAAGAACTCGCCAGTGTGCAAGCCAAAATGAGCCCCTACTTAAAAGACGAACCAAACCAAAGAGTTTGGAAGAGCCATGCCAGACGTGAGTACTGCAGAACCCTAGGTAACCAAGCCAAGCAGATCCTCCAACAAACAATGCTCATTGAGTCGACAACGGTAGAACAATGGACGGCACGACGCGATGCCGTGGCAGCCCAATTGCAAGATGGGAAAGATTCCAACCTAGCTCGAACCGCTTACATGGCAGATCATTTTCTTGCGGAATGCACGTTGGATATTGGCGACCTGTAACTCACCACCCTAGGCTACTCACTTTGAAAAAGGATGTTCAAAATGGTAGATTTTATTACGGAGGGTAGGGTAGGCTCCGCGTGCCCTTCGCTGGGCGAAGTCGTGGCCGCAACACTGGCTCTTGAAGAACAGCATTTGCGGCAATTGCTCGTCAGTGTCGAATTGGATTTTGATGCGGATATCGCGGCAGCCAACTGCCTACCAGTTACCGAAATAGCCATCAGCGGCTTAATGCACTTGGCGATCTCGCTTTGCCCTCAACATGGCGAACTACAAATCTCAGTTTGCAAAACGATGCGCGGTATCGAGATTGAGATCGCCAACAGTTGCAGTCAATCGGGACCCTCGCGCACCAATGCATTTACCCGCTGTGACGACCTACGGTCGCATAAGGCGAGTCGCCCATCGTCGCGATTCTCACGACGACCTCAGGAGACGCAGCCGGACATTTACTACACGCGCTGTCCTCAAGGCGGTTTGGCTTGGACGGTGGTAGTTCATCATGTTTAGTAGCTGGATGAGTGGTTCTGCGCTGCCGGCGCTGGAGCAGGCCGCTGTATTTTCTGAGAATCGCCAAGCCCTTTTGGCTGGGAATATTGCCAACCTGGATGTACCAGGCTACAAGACCAGAGATATTTCAACCAGCGATTTTCAGGCACGATTGCGCGAAGCCATGGCAGCGCAGAAAAATCCAAGCGCAGGTCGGACCAGTGAAAAACCCAGCGACCTGCGAGCCATGGAACGTGTACGCGATGTGAGCCAACACGTCTTGTTTCACGACGGCAGCGACGTCAGCTTGGAAGAGCAAGTCACCGAGATTACCAAAAATGAGGGCATGCATAATATCGCCATAGCGCTCATGCGATCGCAGTTTAGAAACATGGAAGTGGCAATTCGCGAATCAGTCAATGTTTGACCTTGCACGAGCAATCCTATTATGCGAATTGGGTAAACTTTTCCGATTGGGCTAAGTTTAGTCGCCAAGTCATCCGAAATAGTTCAGAACGGGCTAACTCGCACTAACAGGCGAGAGCAGAACGAAGAAACGTCGAAGGATCGATGGATATGAAGATGAGCATGTACAATCAACAGGTCTGTGGTTACTTGGCCATTGCTATGCTTGCGTCAACTTCGCTCGGGTGTAAGAGCGTTGGCCGCTCGCTGCCCGGTAGTAGTTTCTTTTCATGGAATCGGCAGCCCGACGCAACTACGCTGGCCGGCACCACCAAGCCGGTAGGTCCCGCTTCAAAGTATGACCCGAGCACCATTGCTGCGCTGGGCACGTCGCCGTCAGCCACCACGCCCACAAGTGGAAATGCCTACGGCTACACTTCCCCCACGTCTAGTCCTAGCGGTGTGAAGCCTGGCTTGGCGGCCACGGCCAACGGCTACCAAACAGGCCCTTACCAAGTAACGCCACAGCCAAGTTCGTCAGCCTACACACCACCCGCTAACACCAGCGTGGCTTCAACGGCGACCAGCGGTGGCCTGCCGAGTCCCTATGGTGGGACCTATGCGGGAACAGCAAAATCAGCGAGCACTCCGTCTGCATCTAGTTCCACACCGCCGTCCATGGATATACCCTTGCCCACGGGTATGGCCGGTGCTTTGGCCAAGGGGCCAGCTTCGCCCAGCGCCTATCCAGCCTCAGCGGCCGCAGGATTGCCCTCCTATCCTGGTGTAGGCAGTAGCGCTACAGCACCCACGACACCGGTCAGCTATGGCAGCGGTCTGGGAACTTCAAACGCCAGCATGCCATCCTTCCAATTGCCTCCTACTGCAACCGCCTCGGCGTCAATGCTGCCTGCGCCAGCCTACCCGACGGCCACAGCCAGCAGTTTGCCTGCCTACCCGAATCTACCCACAGCTAGCGCTGGCACTGCCGGTTCAGGTTCTAGCATGGCGTCTCCAGTTGGGGCCGCGCCTTCCAGCGCGTACAAGGGAGCGACCAGCCTGAGCACGTTCAGCCCCGGCTCAACCGGCAGAAGCACTGCCTACGACTTCAGCGGCGGTTCCAGTACGCCTGCCGCCCCCGCGGCCGAACCATCAACCAAGCTGCCACCCAACACAGCCGTTGGAAACCAACCTTTGCTACGTTAAGCAACGTGTCGTCCGTTGGATTTAAGCCTACCACACAATATGGCGGGCGTCGAAAACAGGACCCTCAACGCAAGTGCGTTTGTAGTCCCAATCATCTGGCGTGCCGATCTTCGCCACACAGGTGAAGCAGATGCCGATGCCACAAGCCATCGGTGTCTCCAGCGAAACTTGGCAGTCAACGTGCCGCTCGGCGGCGATGGCAGCGACCGCTTCCATCATGGGCTCGGGGCCGCAACAAACAATTCTCGCGCCCGCGCTATTCTGAAGCAGCGGCCATAGCAAATCTGTTACTCGTTGCGGCGGTCCCAGCGAGCCATCCTCGGCCGCGATATGCACTTCGACACCCAGCGATTCGAATTGCGCCACGCCGGCTAAGTAGCTGGCGGAGCGAACGCCATAACACAAACTTACTTTGCGAGCATATCCAGAGTTTCTAGCTTGGGCGGGCAAGCCAAAATGCTGCTTGCCAAGCGCCTCTTTGGCCAATGCAACAAATGGCGTTTGACCGATTCCACCGGCGACCATGATCAAATGCTCGATCGGCTCAGTGCCAAAACCATTACCGAGCGGTCCCCAGAGCGCTACGGAATCTGCCGCCCCAAGTCGGACCAGGCTCGATGTCAACTTGCCTTTGACGATGTAGACCACATCGAGCCAACCCGAATCGTCGTCCGCTACATCGTAAACCGCAAACGCGCGGCCAATGAGCGGATCACTGCCTGCCGGGTTGCGGAGCATGAAAAATTGACCAGGCAAAACAGTGCCCGCCATGTTGGGAGCGACAACTCGCAGCCGCATCGTGTCGCGCGCGATTTGAACATTTTCGACGATCTGGGTCACTATCGAGCTTGCTCGGTCGGCAAAGCAGGTCATCGTCTAGCCCTTTTTGCGAGACGCGTTTTTGCGACCGCCACGCCCGCCAGGCCTGTCGCTCGCTTTTCCCATCGACTTGCCCTTGCCAAGTGCGGCAGACTTAGGACGCCCAGACGCCTTCCCGCGCCCTCCCACTCCCTTACCTCCCACTCCTTTACCAGCTACTCCTTTACCAACCGGCCCCGGACCGTTGGAGCCTTGCTTAGCATACGGCGATTTGGCCGACGAAGTCTTGCGGCCGGGTCGGCCACTGACGACCGTTGAATTGCGTACGGCCAAAGTTTTGGCGCGGGCCACTTTCGCGTTGCGATACGGACCCGTATCGCGGGGCTTGGCAGCTCGCTGCGGAGCGTGGGGTGTTGCCACATCGTCGTCAAAGCCAAGCACGCTGCCGACACCCTCGCCACTGACATCCACCGAGAAATCATCGTCGGCCTCATCGAGCGACAGCGATAGCAGGTCGTCATCATCTTCGTCGTCAACTCCAACCGTGGACAGCGGGCGCGCAGTCGTGGACGCTTTGGCCGAACTGGGTCTAATCGAGCTGGGTCTAATCGAGCTGGGCTGGGTCGCCTTTTTGACCGTTTTCTGTTTCTCGCGGTTGGCGGGGTCGGTTACAGCGTAGAGTGCTTTTACTTCCGAAGAAGTCAGCGTGCGCGAAGCACCGACAGGCATTTGTCCGAGGCGCAGCGGACCGATTGCAATGCGTCGCAGCAGAACCACCTTGTGTCCTGCGCGGGCCAGTATGCGACGAATTTCTCGGTTCTTACCCTCGGACAGTACGATCTCAAGCTCCGTGCAGCCCTTGCGCACTTTTTTGATCGTCGCTCCATCGATCCGCGCGAAGCCCTCCGCCAAGTGAACTCCTTTGCGAAGTTTATTTAGCTCGTCTTCGTCCATTTGACCGGAAACAACGACGAAATAGGCTTTCTGAATCTTAAATTTCGGATGCGCAAGTCGTTGGGCCAGTTCTCCGTCGTTGGTCAGAAGCATTAGGCCTTCGCTACTTTGATCCAAACGGCCGACGGAAAATACGCGGTCTTTGTCGGGCACCAGGTCGATCACGCGCATGCGCCCACTGGGATCGTAGTTGGTCGACAGCACACCAGGTGGCTTATTGAGCGCATAGTAAACGGTGCGCGACTTCCTCAACAACGAACCATCGACTTTGATTTTTACAGCAGCAGGTTCGACCTTGCACGCCAAGTCGGTCACAACTTGGCCATCGATCTCGACGCGACCTTGCTCGATCAGCTCTTCGACTTTGCGGCGGCTGCCCAGTCCGGCGGCTGCCAGTATTTTGTTTAAACGCTGGGCGGCGGGCGAGGACGGCTCGCGTCGCTTCGTCGCTTTGTTGCTAGTTCGTTTCTTAGCCATTATTCTTTCGGTTTTACCTTCGTCCAGTCTTTTCGCTGGCGACTACTGGGTATGCTGAGCTTCTTGCGATATTTGGTGATGGTCCGCCGCGCGACGGTTAGACCTAGCTTGGATAGTTCATTGACGAGATCATCGTCGCTGTAGGGTTTTTGCTTATCTTCCTTCTCGATCAAGTCGGTCAACTTGAGCCGGATCGTTTCCCAGGCGACATCTTCACCGTCTTCGCTACGCGTGCCATGCACGAAAAATCGTTTGAGCGGAAATATACCGCGTGGCGTTTGGATCCATTTGTCGTCCACGGCGCGACTGATCGTAGTCACATGAACGCCGACGACATCAGCAATTTGCTGCATCTTCAGCGGTTCAATGAACTCGGGACCGTCATCTAAAAATTTCTTTTGATAGTCGACTATCGATTGTGAAACCTTGTGAACCGTATTGCGGCGTTGCTGGATGGCTTCGATCAACCAATTGGCCGATTCGATCTTGCGACGTATGAACTCGCGTTCTTCGGCCGTCGCATTCTTGTCTGCTAAACGCAGCCGATAGTATTCGCTGATCCGCAGCGGTGGCAAACGGTCGTCTTCAAGTCTGGCAATATACCGACCGGACTCATCCTGCTCTACCACGACGTCGGGGGTGACCATCGGCACGTGCGTTTCCAAAAACGCCGCCCCCGGCTTGGGATTCAAATGATGAAAATCTAGTTTTGCTTCCTGGATCTGCTCGATGGTTAGTCCAGTCTTCTTCTCAATTAGAGGCAGGCGATTCTCCGCCAAATCCTCCAAGTGATTCTGAATCAGTATTTTCAATGCGTCATAGTGCGGTAGGTCCGGATCGAGCTGGTTCATCAGACATTCGCTCAGATCGCGAGCCGCGATACCCGGTGGATCCAAAGACTGGACGATCTGTAGAGCCTCTTCCGCCTGCAACATCGTGGCCTGCGAGTATTCCGCAGGCAACATATCCCGCAAACTGGCTTTGAAATAGCCGCCATTGCGAGCGTCCAGAGTCGAGATAATTCGCTCGGCAAATTGCTCTACCACCGAATCGATTTCCATCTCTGCCAATTGGTGCATCAAATAATCGTTGAGCGACTCTGGACGCTCCATGGCGTTGGCCATGAGGTCGTGCTGACGGTCCTGGGCCTCCTGGGTGCGGTTGGCCGACGTCCGAAAATCATCGAAGTTCTGCGAACTGTCGCTGTCCATGTTGGCCAGCCGCTCGAAATCCTCCGTATTGGACTGGCTGTCTTCGACGACCAGCTCTTTTTCGTCATCGGTTAACTGATTGGGGTCCTCCTTCTCCGCATGCTCCTCGGGCGCCGCTTCCTCCTCTTCCAGAATTTCGAGCATGGGATTCTCGTTCAGCTCCTGCTCGACCCGCTCCTGCAAAGCCAGAACCGGCAGTTGGAGAATCTCCATGGACTGAATCATTTTCGGTGCCAGCTTCTGCGTTTGCAGTTGGCGCGCTTCCATACCAAACGAAAGTCGCATCGATTTGTCCACCAGGAAAGAGAAACAGCGAAGGGGGCAATCCTAACCAATCTGAAGTTTATCATTAAATCCCGAGTTGGTCGCCTTATTTCCTTGTAAAAAGGAACGGAATTTGCCCTTGACGAGGGCTGTCTCGTTGCTTTTGGCCATTGCTCCGATCGCCGGACAGTTAAAGCCGAGGGTTAGACAGGTGGTCGAGCCTCCGGCGCGTGCCGCCGCCACCCTGGGTTTTCTCGGAAGGACGCTTTCAGCTTCGCTAGCCTGAGAAGAGCTGTTAGAAGCCATACTTAAACCTGAACTCGAACCTAAACCTGAACTTAAACGGTCAATTGAGTTCGCGTTTAAGTTTAAGTTCAGGTTCGAGTTTAAGTTTAATTTTTTGAGTCGGTGAGGACGGACGCATTAAAAAGCTATAAACGCTGACGACCGGTCATGGCGTCAGCCAGAATTTCTCGATTGGTATGTTCTAAGACGCTTCCGGCGGTGATTCCGCGAGCCAGTCGAGTCACTTCCACGGGAAATTCAGCGAGCTGGTTGGTGATAAATAGCGCCGACCCATCGCCTTCTACATTGGGATTCGTGGCCATGATGATTTCTGCGAAGTTACCGCGCCGCACGCGATCAACCAAAGCGTCAATCGTCAATTGATCAGGGCCAATGCCTTCCAGCGGTGCGATGCGACCGAGCAGAACATGGTAAAGCCCTCGATAAACGCCCGCTTGCTCCAGGGCCATCAGGTCGCGGGGCTGCTCGACCACGCAGAGCTTTGACGCATCTCGGCTGGGATCCTGGCAGATGGCGCAAAACGTGCCTTCGGCCAGGTTATAGCAAGCACTGCAATAGGTGACATTTTCACGCACTGTGCGAATGGCGTTCGCCAACGCCAGAGCTTCACCCTTGCTCACACGCAGCAGGTGGTAGGCCAGCCGCTCTGCCGACTTGCGACCCACGCCGGGCAAGCGTCCCAGTTGGTCGATGAGGTCGTTAACGGAGTTGTTATTGGAGTTCATAGATGGGCAAGGGCTTCGTCCAATCCGGGGATCTCGATGCCGCCCGTCGCCTCGCGCATTTTTTCGATATGCATCTGTCGCACTTTGGCGAGCGCTTCATTCAGCGCGACTGGGATCAGCTCCTCCAGGAGCGTCACATCGTTCTTTGCATGCAGCTCGGGAGCGATTCGCAACTCTTGGACTTGCCCTAAGCCGCTGACTTTGACGGTAACCCAGTCGGCACCTGCACTGCCCGTAGCCACCGACGCCGCCAGGGCCTCGCGCATTTCTTTGACGCGCGCGCCCATGGAACTGGCGCTGCGCAGCAACTGGGCCAAACCATTTAAATTCTTGAACATCTATTTTGGATCCTTACTCAATCGAATCAAGCTACACATTTTTCGTGGCGTGCGAACTACCCTGGGGCAGCGAATGGGCGGAGGGAGGATCGACGCGGAGTATTTCTCCATCGAGCACTTCGCAGAGCTTCTTCAGCAGTGGGTTTTCAGAAACTTCTCGCATTTTTTTAACACGGCTCGTGGACGGTTGAGGCGTTGCCGTGGTCCGCAGTAGCTCGCCGGGCAGAACACTGAAAGCCAAGCGAATCTGCCGCCCAACCGTGTGGGCAACAGCGTTCTGAAGAGTTGCCCTGCGATCTGCCTGTTCGCAGTACTCGCGTAACCGAGTGGCCCCAGGCGGAAAAACGACATTCCATTCTTGGCTGCCCTTGGGCACAATTGCCACCGCCAAGCCAGCATAGTCGGAGAGCATACCATCGATTGAACTAGCTGCCTGCTGCCACTGCAGCAGCGCCTCCCCGCTGGACTGGGACACCCCGCTGGACTGGGACACCGCGCTGGACTGGGAGGGGGGCGACGTCAAACTGGCGGCGGGTGCCTGGCCAGGTTTCTGGCTGGATTGGCCCAGCGGCACGTGCGGGGGGGGTATCGCTGAACGTGGGGCTGCCACTGCCGGAACTGGCAATGCCGGAACTGGCGCGGTAGATACCGGCACAGCCAGAACAGAGCTGGAAGTACTCAGCGCATCGCCACTGTGGGTTAGGGCCGCTCCGACTCTAGCGTTTTTTTTTTGAGCGTCTTCCTGCCGATTCGCTTCACGCTCCATGCCTGGATCGCTGGCAGCGGAAGCTACCGAGTGCGTGCGTGCCGAAGTGGAGCGCGCTGCCGACGGACGTCCACTGGCGCTATCCATAAACGCTTCTAGCAAAGCTGGAATGGAGGCTAGATTGGACAACTGGCAAATCTGAACCAGGGCCACTTCAAGTAGAGCGGCCGCCGAGACACTGGCTCGCATACGAACCAACGCCTCATCCAATATCTGAATCGCAGATAGTATGGACTGCACGCCCCAAGCGTCCGCTATCTCCTTAAGCCGACTATGACCCGCCGGATTGGCCAACTTCAACAATTCGGGACCACCGCCGACGCCAACCGCCATTAGATCGCGGAAGTAATTGAGTAACTGCTCCGTCAACTGGCCCGCATCGGCACCGCTTTGCCCGGCTTCGTCCACCAGCTGGATGGCGCGCAGGGCATCGTGGGTAGACAGTGTTTCTGCCAATGCGAGCAGACGACCCTCGTCGGCGATACCGAGCAACTGCTGCACCTGGTCGACACTGATTTTTTCCGTGGCAAAGCTCATCACCTGTTCGAGCAAGGACTGGCTGTCCCGCATCGATCCAGACGCGCGACGGGCCAGCAGCGCGAGTGCTTCTTCATCGGCTTGATAGCCCTCGGCCGCGCAGATGTGCTTCAGACGCAACTGAATTGCATCGAGCTTTATCGGTACAAAATCGAAACGCTGGCAGCGCGACAGGACCGTAATTGGGAGCTTGTCGGGATCGGTCGTACAAAAAATGAATTTCACATGCGCAGGCGGTTCTTCCAAGGTCTTGAGCAGCGCGTTGAATGCCTGGTTGGTCAGCATGTGTACTTCATCGATGATGTAAATCTTGTACCGCGATCGGCTGGGCCGCACGTTGACGTTGGCGCGCAACTGGCGAATCTCTTCAATTCCTCGATTGCTGGCACCATCGATTTCGATGACGTCCATATCTTCGCCAGCGTCGATTGAATGCGAAATATCTGCGGCCAATTCGCTCTCAATCCCATTAGAAGCATTGAGTGCCTTCGCAAAGATTCGTGCCGATGACGTCTTGCCAACTCCGCGCGCGCCCGTGAACAAATAGGCATGACCGACACGACCCGATTCGATCGCCGTCTCTAGCGCGTGTGCGATATGATCTTGACCAATCAACTCTCCAAATGTGCGCGGTCGGTAGCGACGCGCGACTACGGTGTAAGTGGTCGGATCGAGGGAGGTGGCAGGTTTATCCATCAGCAGCGGATTCGCGTGGGCCGACGGCCGGAGCCGCAGATATTGATTCGAGTCAACACGAACGAAGGAAACCTGCCCGTCAGAGGCCCTCGCACAAGAGTACCCCGCTTATGGCTGCTACAATTAAGTCCTGACCAGGTTCACGGCTCCCCCTCGCGAGAGCCACTGTCAGGCAGGTTTCATGTGGACGCTCTCCACCCCCTGTCGGCACAGGGCGTCGCATTCACTGCTGTGCATTCTAGGACACATCCCGTCAAAGAACACTACGTCCTAGCTGCTGCCGAATAGTTTTCCCACGAAAACTATTTTCCTTTCCTCGCTGCTTATCGACGTCCGCGCGGACGTCCGCGGGGCGCACCTCGATTGTCGCCACGTTTTCGGTTTTCCATATTCGCTTCAACCAGCGAGGCTACAGAATCGGCCCAAGTAGGAATGCTGCGGTGCTTGCCGCCCTCGCGACCACCCAGCTCGTCGACCCCAGCTAGGTCGTCGCCCCCGTCCAGGTCATCGTCCTCGCTGTCGAAATCGGGCTCGATATCTGCATCGTCGATGGGTTCGGTGCGCGCGACACTGCGCGCGGGCCGTGCTGTTTCATTGCCCCGCGAGCTTCCACCACGGCGACTGGGTCGTGCACGGGCGGGTCGATCGTCGTCGCTTCGAGTGGACGGAGTCGAACCAACTTCGTCTAGTTCCTCGTGGTCGTATTCCCCACTGAGTTCCTCGGCTTTACCCGGGCGACCTAGATCGTCGCGGGCAATCGACTCTGCTCCCTCAGTTCGTTCGCTGCCTTCGGCTCGTTCGCTGCCACGACCGCGGCGACGGCGACGGCTCGAACGACGCAGCGGTTCTCCATCTGCCGCTTCGCCTTCTACAGAATCTCGCGGCAACGAAGGTCGACCACTCGGCTCTCGACTCTCGACTGCTCGACTACTTGGCTCTCGACCACTCGGCTCTCGACCACTCGGCTCTCGGCTACTTGGCTCTCGTCCACTTGGCTCTCGTCCACTTGGCTCTCGACTGGGACGCACTTCAGCCTTGTTCGGCTTGGGCGAGCGACGTGGCCGGTCGCTGCTACTACGGTCGTTATTGCGGAAACTCAGATCGGCATCCGCCGACTCGAAGCTCTCGGGTTCCTCCCAATCGCCCACATTGACGATTAGGTCTTCTTCCATTGGGTCATCTTCGACTGGGTCCGCACTTTCCCAGAGCGAATCGGGGGCAGCCGATGCCGAAGGTAAAGCGGCCGCATCGCTGCTAGCTCCGCGGCCACCGCGACCACGCCGGCGACGGCGACCGCGACGAATTGGCTCCTCATCGGATTGGGCGGCGGTATCCTCCGACTTCTGGTAGGCCGGTGGTTGGCTGCTGCCGGTTTCGTCCGTGCGGCTTCGCGGTGGGGTTCGGCTGTCTTCCTCCCAACTCAGGTCATCGACAACGCGGGGAACTCCCCAACCTGCTACGTCGCCCTTACTTTTGGGCGTGTCGCCGAACATTGCGTCTAGAGCAGGATTGGCCGACTTGGGTGTTGCGCTGGAAAAAAATGAGAAGGGTTCGTCGACCGCTTCTCGGTCTGGCCTCGTTGACGTTTTGCTTTGCGCGGGTGTCGCTGGCGGTTTGGCTCGGCTGGGTTCTTCGGCGACTGGAACTTCCGCCTTGGGCACGATAGCGGGCGGCGGAGTGCGATCGACCTTGATATTGAACATGCTCGCCAGAGATTCCCACGAGGACTTGCGGCGCGCTTTCTCCGGCTGGACTGGCTCCGGCAGCGAAGCTTCGGCGACTACTTCCCGCTGCGGTGCCGATTCCGATGGCGGACGCTGAATTTCGTGCTGCTGGGACTCTGGGGATGCCGCTCGAAGTGCTGAGGCGGTGCGCGGCGGCTTGAACGACAATGCCTCGTCGGGCAGCGGTTCGCCGTTTGAGAATTGCTTCTCCATGGGATCGGATTCGATTCGTGTGGTAGGTTTGCCAGCCACTGAGGACTTGGGCGGTGGCGACTGGGTCGGTAGCGAGGGGGGCGGTAGCGTGGGAGCAACATGCCCTGTCTGCGCGATGGGTTCACTTACTTGATCTTCTGGCTCGGGCTCGTCCACACCGGGAGCGCCAAGCAGGTTTGCGATAGATTTCCAATGATCCGCCATCGTGCAGACTCGTCGTTTGGGTTGGACTAGATTCGGAAAAGTGACTGAGCTATTTGACCTAACCCAGCCGACACATGCGCTCGATTATACCGATACCATGCGTATTAAAAAGGCGAAACCGCAATTTGCCCTTGCTAACTTCCAAAGGAGCTATCCGCCAAGCAATCGAAACTAAGTGGACGACTTGGGCTGCGCTCTTATGCGATTCATTAGGTCAGTGAGACTGCGTGTCAATTGTCGTCCCTTGCGGTAAGCAGCAACCACATATACTTGCCCAAGATCGCTGGCCAAAGAACGGACGGCCACATGCCGTGTGAGGTTACCATCTTCGCGTCCGGCAATCACACCCACCCCCAGCCCGGCGCGAACGCAAGCGATCGTGATCGCGCTATTGTCGGTTTCGGCCACGATCGACAGCGGCTGCTGCAGTCCCAAGCGAAACATGGCTTGTTCTAGTTGCTGGCGCCCTACTGTATTGGAATTGCCCAAAATCATTGGCTGAGTGACTAAATCTTCCAAGCACAACTGGGACTTGCGCAGCAGGCGATGACGAGCCGGCAAGATGGCTAGGTACTCGATAGGGTAAAGTCGTTGGCAGGTGATACTGGGATCCACCGCACCCGGAGGCGGCTCGATCATCAGCGCCAAATCGACCTTTCCTTCACTGACGAGAACCTGGGAAGACTGATTATCAGCCGTCATCAGCCGCAGTGTGACATCGGGATTGGCGGCACGGAACTGCTCGAAGGGTTCGCCCAGCTCCTCCAGCATCATCCGCACGCCGGTCACCAGTCGAATCTGCTTGGGCGCTTCATCAGCATCCTCAGCCAATATTTCGAACGTAGACTCGACATTGGCCAGCAGCGGCAGCAACAATTGGTAGAGCTTCGTTCCAGCCGCGGTGGGTTGAATATTGCGTCCAACCCGCTGGAATAGAGGTGTGTGATAGATCTTCTCCAGCGTCTTGACCTGCTCCCACATGGTCGGGCCAGCCAATCCCAGGACGTCCTCTGCACCCGAATAGCCACCCTGTTCGTAAACACAGCAAAAAGTCCGCATTTGCTGGATCGAAAGCGACTCAGCTCGGCTCCTGGTGATCGTCGACATAGGGCTCAACCGGGATTATGTTAGGAAAAACCAAACAAAGACAAGGAATTATGCAGTTGCTTTGAGCTATTGGGAAGCTACAATTGGGTCAGGTTAAAGGCTTTGTGTCAATTGTACTATGGTTCTAAGGGCTGAGAGATGGATTTTACGCAACTTACTCGCCTCAGAAGTGTTATTTTTTTTCTGCCAAGCATACTGGTGGGATGCGGTGGAGGCGACGAATACGCAACGGTACCGGTCAGCGGGATTCTGACTTGTCAGGGCAAGCCGGTTGCCAATGCGACCATAAATTTTTCACCGCTGGCAGCAGAGAGTCGAGAAGCTGGAAAAACAGGTCGTCAGGCATTGGGGATCACGGACAACGAGGGCCGCTTCAAGCTGACGACTTACGAAAACTATGATGGCGCCCTGAAGGGACGTCACAAAGTAACATTCAGTATGAATGTTGACGAAGACGCGATTGGCAAGCGTGGTGGGGGTGCGGTTCCAAATCCATGCCGAGACGCCACGATGGAATTCACGGTTGAAAAAGGTATGGGCGAGGCAAAAATCGAGTTTTAAGTCGAATAAATCTGCCTCTTTTTTACGCGGCCCCACTATAATTTGGTGGTTGAGCTTACTTTTAACTTAACTTAACTTTCACTTTCTTGGGGGACGACAGTCCATGTCGAAGATGAAACGATCACTGATTCGGGCCGATCGAGCCGCGTTCACACTAGTAGAACTACTGGTGGTGATCGCGATTATCGGCATCCTAGTTGGCCTGTTGCTGCCAGCGGTACAGGCTGCCCGCGAAGCGGCTCGTCGCATGCAATGCTCTAATAACGTCAAGCAAATCGCTTTGGCGATGCACAATTATGAAAGCGCGCATAAGAAGTTCCCGCCCGGCTCGATCACACCTCGCGTGGGTGGCGCCTACCCACCGGCGGTAAACTCGAATCAAGCCAAAACTGCAGGCTGGTCGTGGGCTGGATTCATTCTGCCCTATGTTGAACAATCTGCCATGTACAACGCTACGGTTACCAATTATCCGCTGATGGGCCTGGCAGTCGTCGATCCCGTTGGCTTGAGATTCTTGCAAACGCCGCTGTCCATGTTTATCTGTCCCTCGGATTCCGGTCCACCGCTCAATGGCGCTGCTCCCAGCGAAAGCCACTTTGGATTTGGATTGGAAGTTGCTGGAAATCCCTGGTTTGTCAACGGCTCGGTAGCCGGTCCGAAGGTTTCTGTGGCCAGCTCAAACTATGTGGCTATGCACCACTTCCGAGCGCACCAGGTGGGCTCACCAAGTTGGACTTACACGGGCGGCTTTGGTCCGAACAGCACCACCAGCTTCGGTACTCTGAGCGATGGAACGTCCAACACCATATGTGTCGGCGAGCGAGCCTATCAAGTTGGCAACGTTTTGATGAGTGGTGCCGTGTGGGCGGGCTGCGCTGGAGCTTGGCACGACGACTGCATCGACGATGCGTGGGCCACCGGTCGTTCACCCATCAACCCGACTCAGTCTGCCATCTACAACAAGTACGCGCGGCAGCAGGCTTTGAGCAGCAATCACACCGGCGGTGTGCAAGTCGGCTTGTTCGATGGTTCGGTCCACTTCCTGTCCAACAACATTGACTTCGTTATGGCAGGTGGCAATAACGTTTCTCTAGCCGATAGCGTCTACGAATTCCTGATCAGCGTTAGCGACGGGGCCGTCGTCAATGTCGATTTCTAAGGCGTCGATAGTCTAGAAAGTCGTGTTTCACGACTCGGTTGCTGGCATCTGCCCAACAACCCGCGCTTTAGATGCAGTTCTGTACGAAAACAGCCACGATGAATGTCGTGGCTGTTTTCATTTTTAAAGCCGCCTGCACTACCAGTTCGCGCTGGCGTCTAGGCATTAGATGTCGGGCGAGTCGAGCATGTAGAGTGGGTCGAGCGTGCCGATAGGCCGCGATGACCCACCATTTTCAGGGTTTGCAGCCTCGGTGGGTCTGCATCGCTATCGCGACTTGACCCACCCTACACGGAGTGCATGCAAGATTTCCAGTTTCTACCTACCACGCACCATTAAACTCAAACCCGAGAACGGATGCAAAAAAGAAGTGGCCAGGGCCGGGAATGATCCGGCGACACACGGATTTTCAATCCGTTGCTCTACCAACTGAGCTACCTGGCCAGCTTCAAAAGTCTCTTCGCGAGCAGCGACATCGCCCACAACCAGATGCTATTTCTGCACACCGCGCGTGTCAACGGGTTGAACCGGCTGTTGCCCCTAGAAAGTGCGAGAACTGCCGGTTCGGACTATCGCTCAATCGACACATGCTGTGGCACCGAGCCCACAAGCTGGTTTAACAGTCTAAGATCAGAGATAATTTGATTGGGACTTTGATTGGTCTCACAGGCATGGGATAATAAACCGATTCTTCTGAAGTGATTTTTTTCTATGAGCACGCGTACATCGTCAGAGTCTATCCAGCAAGTGCGCGGTCGGTCGGGCATGCGCACCCAGAACGTGGATGTGGTGGCCAGCCTGCTGCTGAGCGCTTTGGCCGTGTTCGGCTTAGTTGTACTATTGCTATTTGCAGTATGGCTCACGCAAACGTTTACCTGGTCTGCAGGCGATATCAAAATTGAAGAGCGGGTGGCTGGACGCGGCGACCATGCGGAGGGCTTCGAGCGCGACATCGAACCGCCGGGTGCCGAGGAAGTCGAACTGCTGACCGAGCCTTCCTTGTCTGAAACGCTCGAAGCGGTTACCGAAGCGGCAACCAATGTGGCGGCTTCTTTGGATTCCATAGATTCCAATCAGGATGCGACGGTTGAAGGAGCCGGTCGCGGCGACAGTCGCCCGCCAGGTCCCTTGGGTGAAGGCGATGACATCGTGCCTCGATTTGAGCGCTGGGAACTAAAGTTTCAAGCCAAGAGTTTGCCAACCTATGCCGTCCAACTCGACTTCTTCAAAATCGAGCTGGCATGTATGGGCGGTGGGGTCGCGCTCGTAGATTACGCAACGTCGCTCTCAACCACGCCGCAAAAACGGTCGGGCACGAGCGCTGCAGAGAACAAGCTCACGCGCCTCTATTTTGTATGGCGTATGGACGGCCCGCTGAAGGATTACGATCGCCAACTGCTTGAGCAGGCAGGAGTCAGCACGGCCCAGCGTGAGATGCTGAAATTCATTCCCAAGGAACTAGAGGCAGAGCTAGCCCAGATAGAAATGAAATACGCGATTTCCAAAGGGCATAACACGGTTAAGGAAATCGCGAAAACGATCTTTGAATCCCAAGCAAACGCGCGCGACGGTTACGCATTTGTCGTGATAGAGCAACGCTACCGCAGACCCACAAATTAGCACGTTTTGTAGGAAAAGAAGGCTGCCGACGGCTCTTCTTCGTCCACTTCAATCGCGGGCTGGGTTATCATCAAGTCTCTTCAATGCTGTGCTTCGCCTTTAGGAACCCGTGTCAATGCCGCAAACGATATACGACTGGATTGGTCTAGCCGATTACTGCGCACTTTTTGTGGTGGCGCTGTTCGGGGCCTATTGCTGCTTTTTGGTTTGGACTCGCGTTGGCCAGAAATGGTTTAAAACCGAAGAGGAGCAGGACGCTTTTATGGAAGGCATTGAGCCTGACCTGCTCAGCGGGAATTTTGAAGCAGTGGAAGCTGCCTGCGACAATGATCAGCGGGCGGTGCCCATGATGGTCAGCCTCGGTGTGATGAATCGACACTTGGGCTATGCCAAGGTCAAACATTTACTCACGGAGCGCTTCCAGCGCGACGTCATTTCCGATCTAGATCGCAATATTAGTTGGGTCACGACCGTCATCAAGACCGCTCCCATGTTGGGTCTGTTCGGTACGGTGACGGGTATGATCGGCGCCTTTGCTACGTTGGCATCGGCCCAAAGTGTCGAGCCCACGAAATTAGCCAAAGACATCAATGTTGCTTTGTATACGACGGCCATTGGCCTGAGCATCGCCATCCCTCTCGTCATGGCGCTCAACGCCGTCAACAATCGCATCCGGCACATGGAGGAGCTCGTAAGTTCGGGTGTGACTCGCTTCCTGGAGGCCTACCGCGTCGGTTTGGCACGCAAGGGAAAGCGCTCCGCCTAGCTGATGCGCGACGAATGCAAGTCGAACCCGTGGCGAGAGAACTAATTAGTTCCGGTAAGTTAATCCAGCCTTCCTTTGGCCCGATCGATTCCTATGTCCCATACCGCTGAACCCATCGAGCTCGATGATGACCATCTCATGGAGGAAGTCGAGGAGGATTTCCTGCGTCCACGACCGCGCAACAATGATGAAGAGCTGGACATTACTCCCATGATCGATATCACATTTCTGTTGCTGATCTTCTTCTTGGTTTCGTCGAAAATGAATGCTGAGCAAGCTGTCGATCTGCCCAAAGCTCGGCATGGAGGCGTAATCGCTGGCAAGGAGTCGGTCATTATTATCATGAAGCGCGGTTCGGGCGATGAGGCCGAGGTGAACAAGGCCGATGGTAGTCCCTTTTCCGCCGATACCGAACAACAGAACGCGGAGATTGCCGAGTACGTACAGCAGGGTATTGATGCCGGAAAAAAGCACGTCATCATCCGCGCCGAAGGCTCGGTTAGGCATGGCGAAATTGGCCGAGTTAGTGCGGCCATCTCGGAATCGCTCGAAGAAGGCGCTTTGATCAATATCGCCGTTATGGAACAGACGTAGGCGCACACGCTGATGGCAATTCGTTTTCAATGTCCAAGCTGCCAAGTTATTCGCTCAGCCAATCCGCGCCTATTGGGTCGAGAGATCAAGTGCCCCGAGTGTGGCCAGCCAGTGCAGCTACCCACCCAGGAGCAAATCGACGAAGCCAAGCGAGAAAAAAAGCGGGTCGAACAGCGAGAACTGGCCCAGCAGCGCGCACTGACCCAAATACTGGCTCAAGCCTCTGCCGAGCAATCGTTTGCCCAACAGGATTTTGCTGACCGGGATTTTGCAAACTGGGATAACAACGAGTACTCTGCGGAAGAGGACGCGCGGATGGCCGCCGAAGAGCGAGCCATCGCTGCCAATTCAGCTAACTTTACATGGCCCAAACCAGCCTCTGGCGAGGACATGGACATGACGCCGATGGTCGACGTTACATTCTTGCTGCTCATCTTCTTCATGATCACGGCCTCGTTCAGTGTTCAAAAGAGCATCCAGCGCCCAGCTCAAAAAAATGAAGACCCCAGCACACAGGCACTCGAAACGCCGCCAGATGACAACCCCGATATTGTGACCGTCCAAGTTGACGAGTTCAACGCCTACAACATCATCACCACCGACTGGGATCGCGCCGCAGGCAGCAAACAGGATTTGATCATCGCGCTTAACGATGCCCATGCAGGCGGTTCATCCGGCAAGCAGCCGTCGAAGTTAGTCGTACAAGCCCATGAAGATTGTATCCACGCATCGGTCATCGCTGCCCTGGATGCTGGCCGCGAGGCCCAGTTTGAGAATTTTGAAGTTAGTACCGTCGAACAATTTGATTGAGTGGATTGAGCGTCGAGACACCAACCATCGACTCTCGCTCGGGAGAGATAACGGGTCGGTGTCGTTTAGAAAAAGTTTTGAATTCAATGCAAAAGCCGGCTAAACAGTTTATCGATCTATTGGAATCACAGCAGCTTCTCGCGCCAGATATCCTTGACGAACTGCGTCGGCAGCTTGCCGAAAGCAAAACCCGTCTTACCACAGAGCTGTTGGCCAAACTGCTAGTCGATAACGGACATTTGACCAAGTTTCAGGCAACCAAGTTGATCGCTGAAATCAAAGATCCTCTGGACTCAGCTCCGGCAAATCAAGCTGACCAGGATGACGAGCTGGGATTGGCCGAGGATGTAACAACGAACTTTCCCAGCAAGACCAATTCTAGCGGCCGTCCGTCGCCAGTCGCCGCTGTTTTCGATGATGACGATCAGGAACTAGGAGATGATAACGAGGACGATGTAGAAATTATTGAGGTCGCAGATGTCGAAGTCGAGGTCGTGGAAACGCCCAATGCTAAGCCCTACACAGTGCCCGCGCAGTCCATGGGGCTACCGGATTCCGATGCCTTCGGCAGCGCGCCCCGAGTTGCTACGCGCATCGTTAAGCCCAAAAAATCTGAAGCGAACCCCTACGATTCGTTTCGCATCCTAGGTGTGGGCATCCTGCTGGCATTGATTCTCGTGGCTGGTTTTTTCTTGGTCAATTTTTTCTGGCGAGGGAACGCCGAAGAAAAACTCAAACGTGCCGATGATGCCTACGAGCAACGTAGCTACGAAACCGCCGCGACCATGTACAAGGAATTCGCGGAAGTCTTTCCTGCCAACGCAAAGGCATCGTATGCGAAGGTGCGTTCTGCACTGGCGGCTATTCGCAAGGACGCCGAGGGAGCACCCGACCCCAAGCTTGGACTCGCCACCGCGCTGACTGTACTGCCAAGTGTTGTTGGCGAACCGGGGCTGGTGGACCAACAATCCGACTTGGCAGGTGCACTCATTGCCTTAGCTGGCAAGTTCAACGAGCGGGCCGATCGCACCCAAGCCAACGCCGAGCGTAAAACACTCATGGAGGATATGGACAAACTGCTGGCACTGATTTATGACCCACAATACGTGGGTGCCAATCAGCGCAGCCAACAGGAACCGACTCTCAATCGGATCAAAGAGGATGGTGAGCGCATTCGTCGTGAAATCAACCGGGACGAAGATCTGACAACTACACTCGGCGAAATCGATAAACGCTTGTCCGCCGAAGACGCGCTGGGTGTCTATGCCCTGCGCATGGAACTCATTAATCGCTACCCATTATTGGAAGCAGATACCAATCTAATACAGCGAGTCCAGCGCGCCAGTACAATTCAGCGCTCGCTAGTCAAATCGGCCAGTTTGAACGCGAAACTGTCCAAGCAAGGCCCGCCGCAGCCCATCGGTCGAAGTTTTGTGCTCGCCAACCGCTCGGGCGATAAGGCCGCCGCGCTGGCAGGTAAAGTCCTGTTTGTCAAAGCCAAAGGTTCTGTATACGGCATCGATGGCGGCACCGGGGAGGTACTCTGGCGGCAGTTCGTCGGTCGCCAGTTTAGTGGCGAACCACTCCGATTAAGCGATACTTCGGACAGCGACGCGGTCATCTGCAATTCGGAACTCGGCCACATCTCGCGAGTCGCTGGAAAAAGCGGCGAAATACGCTGGTTTGCTGAACTGGGTCTGCCTGTTCATAGTCCCGTAATCGAAAGCCAAGATTTGTTTGTCGCATCGTTCTCAGGCACGCTCGCCAGCCTCGATGCCGCCAGCGGTCAAACCAAGTGGGCGACTGAGTTACCCCAACCGGTATCAGTACCTCCGGGCGTCGCGTTCAACAAACCCAACCTCTACGTTCCCGCCGAACATAGCAACCTGTATGTCGTTTCGCGCAGCGATGGATCATGCCAAGAAGTGTTCTATCTGGGGCATCGTGCAGGCGCAATTGCCGTGCCGCCCATCCTGTTGCTCGGTCAGTTGTTTGTGTTTGAGAATGTTACCTCCCAAACGTGTAAGATCCGCATCCTGTCAACCTCCGATCGCGGGCTTGAACTTGGCGACGCACAACCTCCGATTACGCTCGACGGCAATGTCGTTGTGGCACCCCAAATCGATGGTCGCCGCCTGATCGTCCAAACCGACTTGGGGCAAATCAAAGTACTCGACATCGAGCCAACTGCCGAGACGAAAAAAGTGAGCGAGCTGGTCGCGCTGCCGAAAAACGTTTTTGAACCTAAGCAGTCTTGGCTGATCGCAGACAGCAACAAGATCTGGGTCGCCGACAGCCGTTTCACGCGCTATGATTTGCAAGTTGCTACCCAGAAATTGACACGGGCTTGGGCGCTGCTCGATGGCGATCGATTCGTGGGACCACCGCAACGCTTTGACTCCGTGATCGTCCATACGCGGACCTTGCGAGGTAACCAGGGTGTGCGCGTATCAGCGGTAGCCGCCGATAGCGGCAAAGCGTACTGGGAAACCGATCTAGGCATCCCGGTAATTTTGGTCAACGCTTCTGGGGCCGGCTACGATGCCGTCAATTCCAGCGGCATGCTGTATGCGCTTGGCAACACGCCGATCCGTAGCAATGCAGATGTGAATGCGGGCCAGAGCAATCCAGCCATGTGGTTTTCCAGCCCGGTATTCCTGAGCGATAGGACCGCAGTCCTGCTGAACAATTCGCGTGCAAACCAAATTGGCGTCTACTCGACACAGCCACCCAAACTGCGCCTGCTTTCGGCCAACATTGGCGCTGCGGTTCCCGCCTCGGGGGCAGTGGCTGTGGGTACCAATATTGTCTTAGGGCTCAACAGCGGGCAGGTCGTATTGCTCGACCTAAAGACCGGCAGTATGGCCGCGTCTCCCTACCAGCCACCAATGGAAGCCGGCAAGAAGGTTCGCTGGAACACGCCTGTGTATATCGAGGATGCTCAGACGTTAATCATCGCCAGCGACCTACTGAAATTGGTTCGCCTGGGCGTCAGCAGTGAGATGCGAGTCTTGTCGGAAGTCGAGTTGGAGAATCGACTCGTGGGCCCTCTAGTGTTGATCGGCAATCAAGTTTGCGCGGTCGAGTCCACCAGCGGCGGAGATCGGCTCAAGGTTTTCGATAGGATGAACTTGAAGTCGACGGGGCAGATAGAGCTACCAGGCCGTTTGACAGCCGGTCCGTTCGCTGTCGGCGAGGGTTGTCTGATTCAAACCGATGGGAAGCTATCTTTGTTTTCCGCTGAAGCAAAAAAGGTTTGGGAAATTGATTTCCCCAAGTCGGCAATACTCGCCGCGCCCACCAAGACTGGAGATCAACTGGTACTGGCCACGTTGGCAGGTGGAGTTTGGGTGGTCGATCCTGCCACTGGAAACGTCGCGGGCAATTTGGATGCTGGACAACCACTCACCTCTGCACCCATCGTCCTGCCGGCAGGACTCTTGGTCGGTAGCGACGAAGGTGCAGTGTTGGCCCTGCCAATCCCAACTACAAAGTCGGAGACTCCGTAGTGCTGCCTACAAGGTTGTCTCCTATTGTAAATCAGTTTTTCAGACGCACTTGCGCGACTGCCTGGGACACCTGCCCAGCCGGGGCAATTGCCGTGTTGGTGTTCGTCGTATTTAGCGGGCCCTGGCTATGCGGGCAGGATGCGATCGAGCAAGCTGAAATTCCGCTGATCGACCAGCAACCGTTCGACCTGATCACGCTCACCAGTGAAGCCGGCGGCGCGAGTGTCAAAGTATTTCCACTGCCATTTCCCGATCGCAAGGTTCCCGCCAGTCCGCAGCCAGGCGATCGTTTAAGCGTCGTGATCGTGCGCTTCCCGGAACGCCAGTATGAAGTACTTTGGCGCGACATCGCCAGTGTCGGAATCTACGAGCAGCGGATTCTCGACGAGGCACTTCGCAAGCTGGAAGAAAAGGACTTCATCGCGGCCTTCCAGAATCTGAGCTACTTGATGAAGAATTATCCCAACACGCCGCGACTGGAAGCATTGCGGCAGGAATTTTTGCTCAAAAGTGCGGCGGAGCGATATCAATCAGGCGAGTTCCCGCAGACTCTGTCGGCATTGGAAGAGCTGCGGGTCACAGCTCCGAACTACCAAGCGGCGACGGTTTTGAAGGTGCTCTCGCAGGTTGCCGACGGACTGATTATGGCCTATCAACGGAGCGGTGATTTGGGGAGCGCCAAGACGCTGCTCACTCGGCTGAGCCAGCAGTACGGTGCCAATTTGCCCGTGGTTGGAATTTGGGACAAAAAGCTCGAGGCCCTAGCCTTGGAAAAACGCGATGAGGCCACCCAGTTGCTGCAAGAAAAAAAGTTTCGCGCCGCGCGTAAGGCCGCTTCGGAAATGCTCAGTATCCTGCCCGATATCCAGAGCGCCCAAGAGTTGATCGCGCGCATCAATCGCGAACATCCGATGGTCACGGTGGGCGTCATGCAGCGTAGCGGCTCGCTCGATCCGGCCAGCCTGCTGAATTGGTCAGCGCGACGGGCAGGTTTGTTGGTCGACCAACCGATCTTCCGATTTCTGGAAACCGGAGCCGAAGGTGGCCGTTATGGTTTTGCATTGGGCGCGGCTCACCTGAGCGATGATCGCCAGCAATTGATTCTGTCGCTGGACTCCAACGTGCCATCCCAACTCAATGCATTCGGACTTGCACAAGTTTTACTTGGACGCGCGGACCCAACCCACGCTGACTACGACCCATCTTGGGCTTCCATTTTCCAATCGGTTTCAATTCCCTCCAGTTCGCAGGTGCTGGTGCAGTTGAAACGGCCCAACGTGCTGCCCAATGCATTGCTCCAATGGACGACCGCCGATGCAAGTGAAGGAACATCATTGCTACCGGGACCTTACGCATTGAACATGCGTGGCGATCGCGAAGTTTCTTTCGAGCTGCGTGATGCGACTGCCAAATCTGGGTTGCCGCTGGAGATCATCGAAGTTTTCTACGATGACCCCAAACAGGCCGTCAACGACTTGCTGCGTGGCGACATTGATGTCTTGGACCAAGTTTATCCAGCCGATGCACGCAGGCTGGCCATTGATCCGCGCGTACGAGTTGGCTCTTACCAATTGCCGACGACGCACATGTTGATCCCCATTTCAGACGACCCTTACTTGGCCAATGTAAAATTCCGCCGAGCCCTGTTGTACGCCACCAATCGCGAAGGCATGTTGGCCGGCGAATTGCTTGGCAGCAGCGACCCAGAGGATGGTCGACTCGTTAGCGGGCCCTTCCCGTTGGGCGTGGGGCAAGCCGATCAACTTTCGTACGCTTATAACACCCAAGTCCTACCCGCCGAATACAACCCTCAGTTGGCTCGCCTGCTGCTCGTGATGGCAGAGCAGGAACTCCAGCAGGCCGCCAAAGCCGCGCGGCAAGCACCGCCCCCACTTAAAAAATTACGGGTCGGCTGTCCAAATTACGAATTTGCGCGCGTGGCCGTGCAGGCGATGATCCAACAGTGGACGATCGTAGGCATCCCAGCCGAGATGGTGATTGTGGAAAACGACCAGCTCAGTTCTCCCGACTGCGACTTGATCTATGTGACGGCTACCATGTGGGAGCCAGCCACAGACATCGAACGCTTGTTGGGAGGCAATGGCTTGGCCGCTACCGACAATCCGTTCATTGTGCAAGCTCTAGAGGCTCTGCGTGTTTCGCGGAATTGGCGGGAAGTTAGAACGTCGCTACAGGATCTTCACCAATTGATCGACTACCACCTACCCGTACTGCCACTCTGGCAAATCAAAGATCGCTTTGCCTACGTGCGTTACCTCGAAGGGCTCGAAGATCATCCCGTTTCGCTCTACCAAGATGTCTCGGCCTGGCGCGTCAATGTGGGAGCTCCCGCAGCCACGGTGCGCTAGTCCTTCTGTTACCCACGTTTAGAGCCAACTGCGCTAGAGTAATGAACACCATGAGATCCAAACGAAGATTTTTCAACGCAAGTCTCCTGCGTCTGCAAGTCGCAATGTGCTCATTCGTTATCGCTAGTCTGGCCAACGTGGGATTCCTGGCCAGCCGCAGCGTTGCTCAACCCCAGCAAGCGGTTAAAGTGTGGGAGTTCTCTCCCTACGAGGTGGTCGTGTGGTACGCGTTTGAACCAACCATAAACGCATCGAAATTCGCTCGGCAAGAACTGGTTTCGCAATGGCAGGCAGACCTCCAGCGTACCTTCCGCGCTGCCTGGAACGTGCGACTCAATCCATTGCCACCCGACCTCACGACCAATGTCGTTCGCAATTTCGAAGGCTTTGATGTCGGTTCGCTAACCGCCAACGAATTGGTTTTGGTTGCCTCGATAACTCATGAATCTGCGCGCACCATTCGCACCTTCGATGCCGCCTTGGAAACTGCGTTGCCGATCCACTGTACTCCGGCAGTGTTCGAAAACTTAACACAGTCCTGCCAGCGACTGAACCTACCGACCGATTCGGCGTCTGGAAGTTTACTTGCCAAGTGTGTGGCTGACGAAACATCGGCTAGCCTACGCGAAAAATTCGAAGCGGATCTGCTTCCCATCGCACTCATTTCCAAATCCATACTGCCCGAGCTTAGTCGCTGGGTACGGCCGCTAGCCACGCCTCTTCCTTGGCAAACCGACGATCTCTTTAAGGAATTGGACAAGCTCTTTTTTGTTTCGATTGGCATGCACGGCGACGAGTTTACATGGCAAGTACGGGAGCTCGATTGCCCCATGCAATTTCTTGGTCCGGTTTTCGATGCACGCTGCACCGCTTGGTCGTATCTACCTCGCCTGCTAACTTCGACCACCGTCAAAGCCTTTGCCCCAGTGGCGCGTGTCGAGGACGCCGACGCGAGAACGGCCGATCTGCGCCTACGGGCTGGAGGTCTCTTAGTAGATCCTAGTAATCCTGCCGGCCTGGTCATCGGCGATGTCCTTCAGCCAATTGTCCGTAGAGACGATCGCAACGGAATCCCGGCCCTGCTGGAGCCACTTCCCTGGACTTTCGCCGCCATCACTGCCAGCGATGGCGTGAAAATGGCTGCTAATGTGTACACCTATTCCGGAGGCCCCGGACTTCAGGGCAGAAAAAACCGTCGTACCCAACGCGTGTTGCTCAAGGTACGTCCCAAGTACGAGCACAGCGATATCCGCTTGGCCGTTCGCGGTGAAGGAAGCCCACAATCGGGATGCTTCGTCTATCAACGCGACTTGGTCACGGATGACTTCACTCTACTCGGTCGGACAGATTGGCGCGGACAGTTCCGGTTGCCACTACCGCAGCAGAACAGCGATTTCCTGCCTGACGCAGTTCGCACGCAGCGGCTGATGGAGAAAAAGAAAGCCGAAGAGCTGGCTGTACTCGCCGAACAAAATGGAGCGGCCAGTGAAGTCCCTCTCGATTCGGCGTCTGAGCCGCAATTCGATCCGCCCGCATCGCCCGCCTCAGTCGCCACAGCAGCGGTGCCAGACCAGCTCGATCCGGACAAGATACTACTGCGAGCGGCATTGACACAGATTTACATCAAGAATGGCGACACGGTGTTGGCCAAACTTCCCATGGTGATTGGACTGCAGCAAGTCGAAACGGCAGAACTCCCCGACGACAGACGGCGTCTGAAGGCGGAAGCTTTCGTGCGCGGATTTCAGGGCGAGATACTTGATTTGATCGGCCTGCGCAACCTACTCGCCACGCGTATCAAACTGCACTTAAAGAACGATAAACTTCCCGCCGCAGAGGCAGTCCTCGAAGAACTACGACAATTGAGGAACTACACCGAAATGACGGTCGAGTTGGATGCGATCCAACGTCGCATGCTCGACGAAAAGAGTGGCCCCGTTTCGCTTAGTTCCAAAAACCGGATCGATAAGATGTTCCAGAGCACGCGAGTCATGCTACAGAAATATTTGCAAGACAATTTGCTGACCGACAGCGAACGTGCCGTAGAGGTCGCCAAACAGAATTCCTAGTGCGTTCCTAAGGCTACGATTTAGTGATGGCCGTAGCCGGAGTCGCCAGACTTCATTCGGTTCCTGTCTACGTGAGTCTGGCGACTCCATCTACGACGGGTAGAAATTGAGTTGTCTGGCGCCTACTGCTCGGTTGAACTTGCTGCATCAGCCGACGATTCTTCGTCGTCTTTGCCACGCCAAGTGGGGCGGCGTCGGCGGGCTTTGGGATGATGATGTGCTTTCAAATCGGGCGCGTCGCTGGGTGCCAAACGCATCGTCAACGGCCGCAGCGGACGTTTGACCAAGGTGGCTTGCAAGCGAATCTTTTCGATCTTGTGCAGTTCGTCAATTTCAAACTCCACCTCTTCGCCCTCCTGGAGGTCCAGAGTTCCAATTTTTTGCACTTTGGAAAAATGGAAGAATACATCCTCGTCCAAATCCTCGGCGCGAATGAACCCAATTTTTTTTTCCGGAATAACTTTGACAACTTCACCGACGCGCATGAGGAATACCGCTGGAGCAACTTAATTTGTGAGAACGTTTGAGGGTCGCACGCGGCTGCGCGTGATGGCGGCCACATAGTGATCTCCGACTTTTCGCAGGGCTTGGGACCACATTACACGCGAATCTGCAAATACCACCTGAGGCGTCACGGGTAGAGGTAACCATTTTCCCTGCCGGAATTCGCTGTCGAGCTCGCCTGGCGCCCAATCGGACTGCCCAATGATAATCTTAACCTGCGAATCGTCTGCCGCTGTAGTCACCAATTCTTGCAAGTTTTGAATCTGAGCGGCAAAGTAGACACCCTCGGCCGAAGTGTATTCGGCCAAGTCTTGGCGGCTATGCAGCGCTACCACCGGCCCAGATTGTGGTCCGCCCGCCGTCAATGCTGCCCGCCTGGTTATCACCTTTTCACCTGCAAGCTGTTGCCAAAGCTGTTCGTCGGGGAGCCTAAGATCGCGATTGAGTACAATCCCAATAGCGCCTACGGGTCGATGGTGGACCACTAAGCAAACGGTGCGACCAAAAGTCTCGTGCTGCCAATTGGGTGAGGCAACCAACAATTGCCCTTCAAGGTTTATTAACGGCTGTTCGGCCCAACGATTCGCCATTGCGTTTCCTATCTACTCCCAGACCAGCACACAAATCGAGCCTGCCAAGCTGGCAAGCCTCTTAGAACAGCTTAGAAAAATAGCAATCTACGTGCCATAACGCGCACAGCCAGGGCCCAGCCCCGGCTGGGTGGGACTTACTGTTCGCGAGAAGGCATGTTGCTTGGCTTGCTGCCGGTGGCTAGCGAAACCAAGATGAGTGTCGCAAAAGAGAGTGGTATTGTCACAATGCCAGGCTGACTGAATGGTACGACGTAGTTCAGCCAGGCCGGTCGGGCCACATTGTAAACTTGCGAAAACGTATCCGAACTGAGCAATATCCAACTCAACGAGCTGAACATGCCCACCAGAACGGCTGCAATAATACCGTGCTTTGTCGTTCGTTTCCAAAACAGTAGCATCACCAAGGCGGGCAGGTTGGCGGAAGCGGCCACGCTAAATGCCCAGCCCACAAGGTAATTGACGTTCATCTTCTCGAAGACGATCCCCAATACGATGGCAATCACACCCACAAACACCGAAGCAATTTTAGCAATCCGCACTTGCTGCTCGTCGGACATTTCCAGGCCAACAAAGTTCTTCAAAATATCGTGACTGACCGCCCCCGCCGAGGCCAGAATGAGTCCGCTGACAGTCCCCAGGACCGTCGTAAAGGCGATGGCCGAAATCATGGCAAACAGCCATTCGTTAATACTTCGCGCCAATAGCGGAGCAGCCATGTTGCTATTCGTGACGTCCAGAGCGCCGCTGGTCATCGCACCCAGCCCCATATACAGCGTCAGTACATAAAAGAAACCGATGGCTGCAATTCCAACAATAGTACTCTTGCGTGCGGCGGCTGCGTCTTTGACCGTGTAGTAGCGAATCAAAATATGGGGCAGCGAAGCCGTTCCGCAAAATAGGGCCAACATCAAAGAAAGAAAATTCAGCTTGGGCCACACGCCTGCTTGTCGGATACCCGAGAAAATCGGGTGCTCGCCGGGACGTAAAACTCGTGACCCACTTGTTCGCTTGGGGTAGTAAATTGTCGTGGTCGTACCATTGGCTTGGGTGACTTTGTCGGTCCCCCACAGAATCACCTCCGATGCATTGAGCGTTTTGAAGAATTCAATCGGACCCAGTGGGCCGGTGGCTTGGCCATCAGGCAAGCTGGCGAGAAATCCGACTGGATGCAATTGAGCCGAATTCTCGCCAAATTCATGATCATCGCTACGCACCTTTCCATTGATGCGTATGACGCCAGCGCGGGTCTCCTCGACCGTCTGACACTCGCAGAGCCATCTCTGGCCACTGTCAGTCTGCGTCTCGCGCAGCAGCATTGAGGTGCCTGCTGAGTTGGTAACTCGCCAGTAGGGTTTCCCTTGCCATGCGTCCTGGAGTGCATCCTCCTGACGCGGGGCAATCTCATAGGCGAGTCGATCGAGCTCTTGTTCAGCCGTCTGCTCGCTGGCTAGTTCGATCATCGTGAACGCATAGCCATCGTTGCCGCCAGGTTGAACTTCAAATCCTCTAAACAGAATCAATACTGTCAGCACAGCGCTGAATAGGACCAGCAACGAGCCTTTGAGGAACTGCACCCAAGTGGTCGACACCATGCCTGCGGTAACAACAATCAGTATGACCACCGCGCCCACGATGACTACGCCCACCCAATGATCGAAGCCCAGCAAAGGCTGTACAAGAACACCAGCACCCACCATCTGCGGGATCAAGTAAAAGACGCTGACGGCCAGCGTGCTGATCCCGGCTACCAACTGTATACCCCGCGAGTTGAATGTCGAATTCAGCGCGTCGGCAAAAGTGAACTTACCGAGGCGCTTCATGGGTTCGGCGATCACAAACAGCGCTACGATCCACCCCGCTAAATAGCCGATCGAGTAGAGAAAGCCATCGTAGCCATAAAACGCGATCATCCCGCAAATACCCAGGAACGAAGCTGCCGACAGATAGTCGCCCGCAAAGGCAATTCCGTTGACGAACCAAGGTATCTGCCCGTGAGCTGCAAAGTATCCCGACGAGGACTTGGCTCTGCCTCCCAGGTAAAAGCTGAGGCCAAGTGTGATACCCACAAAGATCAAGAAGATAATGATCGCCAGCATGGACGGCTCGTGATGCACTTAGTTACTCTCCGTCTCGCGAGATTCGTCCAAGCTCGATTTTTGTGTACTTGCTAGAGTCGCGTGTGAGTTATCCGAGTGGGGGTTGCTTTCCTCGCTGACGCACAGGCAGCCGTAGGCAAGCGATAGAACAAATGCCAAACCGATCAAGGCGAAACCCCAGAGTACGGCCAGGTTCAGACCACCCCAAACCTGCCACTCACCCAGCTGCGGCGCGAAGGCATTCACGAGCACAAACGCTAAGTAGAAAGCCGCGTACAGTATGAACAATCGGATGCCTAAGCGCGCGTTGCCGTCCAGTGTGAAATGATTAGGGGGAGACGCGGGCACAGCGGAGCCTTACTAGGTAGAAAATCTTCTCGGTGCGAATTCGGCATTGTAGCACACGTGAGATTATTTTGTCCGGCTGCCCTATAATTCATGTGCTACCGTGCGCTGCGAGGATCGCGGCGCTCCGAATTCATTCAGGAAGTATTGCCTTGACCAACGCATCCCCAACCATGACTGAGGAAGAGCTGCATCAGCTTTGGTCCGACGCAGCAGCCATCTGGGATCGTCGCGATCGGGAAGCGGCTTTCGAAGGCTACGTGAGCGCTGATTTCGCGGCCATCTATGCAAAGCTAGTCAAACTCCGCAGTCGGGCCAATACTTTTCTCGAGTGGGGCTCCGGACTGGGCGTGGTCGCGATCATGGCCAGTAGGCTTGGATTTGATGCGTATGGCATTGAGATCCAGCCGGAGCTGGTATTGGCCGCTCGGGAGCTGTCCGAACGATTTGGCGCGCGTGCCATCTTTGCGGAGGGCTCGTTCATCCCCGATGGCTTTGATGCCGATCTGCGCGGCGGCGACGAATTCCATCGTACCGAGACCAATGAGCGATCCGGCTATGACTCGCTGGACATGGAACTTCGCGACTTCGATCTGATCTACGCCTACCCCTGGCCTGAAGAGCATACGGTCTTCCGGAGTATCGTGCGCCAGTACGCTTCACGGCATGCACTCTACCTGCGCTACGATGCGCGCGAAGGTCTATCGCTAACACGTCCAGCCAGCCAGGCTCGACGTTAGTACACTCCGGCTACGACAAACTTGTTTCTATAGCGCGCACTACAAGGTATCCAGAGGATCGATATCGATCACGTACTGCACATCCTTGGGCGGCTTAATTTCGGCGATCGACTTGAGGATCAAGCGGTTCAGCGGCTCGGCCTCCAATGTTTGTAGGATTGCGTGAAATCGAAATTTTCCGCGCAGCTTGGAGAGCGGTGGAGGCGCCGGGCCAAGGATGCGGCAATCGATACCTTGCGACTGCCGTGTGGCCTGCAAACGTCGCACGAACGATTCGGCAAAACCCTCCGTTTCTGTCAAGTTCTCACCGCGCATGATGATACGCGCCAAACATCCGTGCGGCGGGTAGCCGAATTGTGCGCGCTGGGTCAGTTCGGCAGCGGCGAAGCCCAGAAAATCATGCTTCGAGGCCGCGATAATGGCGGGATGTTCTGGCGAAAAAGTTTGCACCAAGACCTGTCCCGCTTTTTCTCCACGGCCCGTGCGCCCTGCCACTTGAGTGACCAATTGAAATGTCTTCTCGGCGGCTCTGAAATCGGGGAAGTGTAGGGCGGTGTCGGCATTAATCACCCCCACCAGCAGCACGTTGGGGAAGTCCAGTCCCTTGGCGATCATTTGTGTGCCGAGCAGAATTTGGATCTTGCCCTCGCGAAACTGTCCCAGGACTCGTTCATGGCTACCTGGCTTGCGCATCGTATCGCTATCCATTCGCGCGATAACGGCTCGCGGAAACCGCTGCTTGACTTCAACCTCCAATCGCTGTGTACCCAACCCGCTGAAGCGAATGCCGTTGTACTTGCAGGCTGGACAAGCGGGCGGAGTCGGAATTTGGTAGTCGCAGTAGTGACAACACGCTTTGCCGCCATCGCGATGGTGGGTGAGCGGTAGGTCGCAATCGGGACACGCCACCACATGTCCGCACTGCGGGCACTGGATGGCCGTCGCGAACCCACGACGATTCAGTAGCAAGATCACTTGCCCCTTCTCGTTCAAAGCCTCGTCGACGGCTTGATGCAATTGCTGCGTGATCGCACCGCGACCCGGCTCCGGCCTTTGGCTTCGCAAATCGATGAGCGAGACGTGCGGCAGCGGACGATTATGGATGCGTCGCGGCAGGCTGGCCAGTCGATAAACGCCGCTCTGAGCTCGCTTCCAACTCTCTAGGCTCGGTGTGGCCGACCCAAGTACGAGCGGAATCTTCTCCAGATAGGCGCGCTGTAATGCCACGTCGCGCGCATGATAGCGTGGGACATTATCTTGTTTGAAGGACGCTTCGTGTTCCTCGTCGAGCACGATCAGACCCAAACGCGGTAGCGGCGCGAAAATGGCACTACGCGGCCCGATCACCACCGGCGTCTGACCGGCCGCAATCTTACGCCATTGATGGTGTCGCTCGACGGGGCTCATATGGCTGTGCAGTACGGCCACCTGTCCGAATCGCTCCACAAAGCGTTGCCGAGTTTGCGGTGTCAGACTGATTTCCGGTACCAGCACGATTGCTTGTCGTCCGTAGGAGATGACTTCGTGGATGGCCTGCATATAGACTTCGGTCTTGCCACTACCCGTAATTCCATGCAATAAAATAGTCTGCGGTTTGCCCGAATTCAGCGCTTCTAAAATCTCCTTGAGCGCCTGACGTTGGTCTGCACTCAGCGCCAGCGGAGGACCCGCAGGCCGCGGCAGGGCTGGCCCCAGTTGCTCGTAGATGCGCTCCTGCCGACCTTCGATAAATCCCGCATCTCGCAGGGAACCGATGGGCGCCGTGGAACAATCGGCCAGTTTCTGCAATTGATCGATCGTGAGACCGCCGCCAGCCAGTGTCAATTCATTCAGTACACCCTGTTGCTTCGGAGAAAGCGCTGTGACCCGAGCCGTGTCGTTGGCTTTGGCAGTAGGGTAGAGCACCAGCCGCTGACGACTGCCTGCCAAGGCTCGCACGCCAGCGGGTATGGCCGCTTCGAAAACCTGTCCCAGTGGTGCTAGATAGTAGCGACTCATCCACTGCATCAGCTCCAGCACACGCGGCGTACAGAGTGGCTCCGCATCGACCACTTCGCTGACAGGCTTGAGGGCGTCGGGCGACTGCCGGATCGTCTCTACCGAAATGCAGTAGCCCAGCATTTCGCGATTGGAGCGACCCAGCGGCACCTTCAGACGCACGCCAACTTGGACCTCCTCGATCAGCGCGTCTGGCACGCGATAGTCGAGTGGTCCATGCGGGGCTTCGGAAAACACAACGCGTGCGGTTCGGCACTCGTTGCGCGCGTCCAGCTCCCAGGGTGGTATGTCAGTTGCAAACAGTTCGGGTTGGTGGGAAGGCATGGGCTTTCGGGATCACAGGCAGAGGTACACAATAAGGTGTTCCACGAACTTCGCATTTTGGAATCAAGTCTTAGTTATATGTCGGAACCTTCGAATCGTCTGCGGTTGGGCATTTTTGGCGGCACATTCGACCCGATCCATGTTGGACACTTGCTGCTCGCCGAGCACGCGCGCGAGGTTTTGCGGCTCGATCGAGTTCTATTCCTGCCCGCCGCCATCGCCCCACACAAATTGGATCGACGCGCGTCGGACGGCAAGGTTCGCTTGGAAATGCTGCAATTGGCGATTGGTGGCAATCCGCATTTTGCCGCCGATGATCGCGAATTGCGCCGTGGGGGTACCTCGTATACCGTCGAGACACTTGCGGAACTGAAACGCGAAATTCCAGACCAAGAATTGGTTTTTCTGATGGGCGCCGACTCGCTGAGCGAGTTGCACACCTGGCGCGATCCAGTTGGCATCTGCCAACTAGCATTCGTCGCTGTGCTGGCACGTGGGGGCATGCCCAGCCCAGACATGAACTTGCTCGGACCCTATATGCCCCACGCCTCCGCCGAGCAATTGGCAGCACACTTGGTTCCAATGCCTCAAATCGAAATCAGCAGCAGCGACATCCGCCGACGAATCGCCGCCGGTCAATCGGTCCGCTATCAGTTGCACCCAGCCGTCGCGGCCTACGTCGCGGCCCAAAAACTCTATACCAGCCAGCCCTCCAGTACTCTGAGGTAAAAGGTCTGGGGATGAGGGTGCAAACGTGCTCTTCGAATTCTCTATTGCTTTCCACTACAAAATGCGCTACGTTTGCGGAGAGTTATACTCTGCCAAAGGGATTTCGTTTCTGCCGCATGGAGGCCAAAATGATAGCTGAGCAACTAGATCGCAGCCCTGAACAAATCGAAGATCTCCGCAATCGCGTGATGGCGCGGCCTTGGTTCCACATCATGGATCTAGGCGATGGAATCGTTACTCCAGGCGTAGACAAGTGTGCGAAAAAAATGCACCACTATGGTCTTCCCGAACGACTAGATGGTTTGACGGTCATTGACATTGGTGCCTACGACGGCTTTTGGTCATTTGAATGCGAGCGTCGCGGTGCCAAGCGAGTCGTGGCAGCAGATTACTATTGCTGGACAAAGAGTGGACGAAAAACCAAAGAGGGCTTTGACTTAGCCAAAGAAGCCTTGAATTCTTCGGTCGAAAGCGTGCTGATCCCAGTCGAAGAGCTAAGCCCAGCCAGCGTAGGTACGTTTGACATCGTACTCTTTCTGGGTGTTTTGTATCATGCACCCAATCCCATTGAATATCTAAGGATCGTCCGCTCGTTATGCGAACGTCAAGTTGTCGTCGAAACGCACGTCGATGCCCTCGACTACGACAAACCGGCCGCCGTGTTCTACCCAGGTTCCGCGCTCAACAACGATACCTCCTGTTTCTGGGGACCTAACCCGAAAGCCGTCGAGGGCATGTTGTCCGAAGTTGGATTTCGCGATCCCAAAACCGTCAGTGTTTTCCGAGATCGGGCAACCTTTCACGCGTTTGTCTAGCGAACAGCAGTAGCAGTAGGTTGGGTCAAACGGCGATAGCCGTGCAGACCCACCATCGTATTGGATTGGATGATGTTCTGTGTGATGGTGGGGCGGCGTCGCTAGGGCTCCTTGACCCACCCTACCTGAGCTGTGATCGACCGCTGGCCAGCACATGGACGGTTTGCCTTAACGAACTTCAAACGGTCACCTCGGCTACGACGGGAGTGCTGTACTGGTGCCGCGACAGAATCGGTTGCACAACTTCCTGGATGAACTCGTCGACCTGCTGCGGGGCGCGACCGACAAATGCGATGGGGTCTACCAATGCGTCGATATCGATTCGCGCGTAGATGGGATCGGCCCGCAATCGATCGAGCAAGTCGTTGGGCAATCCCTCTTGTTTGACGATCAAGCCAGCGGCCACGCTGTGTTGACGAATGTTTTCGTGGATCGCTTGGCGGTCTCCGCCGGCTGCCACCGCAGCCATCATGATCGCTTCGGTGGCCATGAACGGCAGTTCTTCAGCTAGATGCTTTTCGATTTGCTTCGGATACACGACCATACCGCCAGCCACATTCTGCAACAGGATCAAACAGGCGTCGATGGCCAGAAAGGCTTGGGGCATGACGAGGCGACGGTTGGCGCTATCGTCCAGCGTGCGTTCCATCCATTGTACGGCTGCGGTTTGCGAGGCGGATGATTGCAAGCTCATTACGAACCGGGCCAGCGAGCACATCCGCTCGCTGCGCATGGGATTGCGTTTATAAGCCATCGCCGAGGAGCCGATTTGGTCCTTCTCAAACGGCTCTTCCACTTCTTTGCGGCTAGCCAACAGCCGCAGGTCGGTCGCAATCTTATGGACACTCTGGGCAATCCCCGAGAGCGCGTCCATGATTTGCGCGTCGACTTTTCTGGGATAGGTCTGACCGGTCACGGCGTAACTGACTGAGAACCCCAAGCGCTCCGCAACACGGCGCTCCAGCTCGCGGACCTTCGCATGATCACCGCCGAACAACTGGAGAAAACTGGCCTGAGTTCCGGTAGTACCCTTCGCGCTTCGCGCGCGCAGCTCGCCCAAGCGATGTTCAACTTCGGTGAGGTCGAGCACGAGATCATAGGCCCACAAGCAGGCGCGCTTGCCAACGGTCGTGGGCTGCGCGGGCTGCATATGGGTGAACGCCAAGCAGGGCAGATCGCGATAACGACGTGCGAAATCGGCTAAAGTGGCGATCACTCCCACCAACCGCTGCTGCACCATTTTTAGACTGTCGCGCATCAACAACAGATCGCCGTTGTCCGTCACATAGCAGCTCGTCGCTCCCCAGTGGATGATCCCATGCGCGTCGGGGCATTGGTCGCCATAGGCATGTACATGAGCCATCACATCGTGTCGCAGTCGACGCTCGTACTCTTGAGCGGCATCCAAGTCGACTTGGGTTTCAAACTGCTTCAATTGATCAATTTGCAGATCGCTGATCGGCAAGCCCAACTCCTGTTCGCATTCGGCCAACACGATCCACAGCTTGCGCCATAATTCAGAGCGATGCCGAGTGCTCCAAAGCTGGGCCATCGCGCGCGAAGCATAGCGAGAAATCAGTGGGTTTTCGTAGACGTCATGGTCGTTCATATTTTTGCCTTCGACGGAAGAATCTATGGGTAGCCTGAGGTTCACAACAGAACAAAACTTGCGGTTTCACGAGGCGGTTGGACCAGAGATCCGTGTGGCTTCCGAAGATGCGGCGAGTCCAGACAGGCTGGTTCGGAAATCACATGTTGGTCAAATCATCCTCACTCGGGGCGCCGGCGATTTCGTCCAGCATGTCGGCAAATAGACGTTCATGCAGTCGGTCGTGCGCGTAGACGCGAACAATGGTGTGGCTGATGGGTAGCTTGCGGTAGAGACCATAGGTCGTCAAGGGTCGAATCTTGCCCGAGGAGGAGTCCAGATAGAAGTTCAGACCCGACGTGGCGCCGAGCGTGTGCGGACGATGAATGTGCCTTGCCAAATCCACACGAAAGGGCAGCGACCTCAAGTCGATCGGCAATCGCTCGCGGAGACACGCCGCCAGTATCGTGGGACTTGAAAACACAGAACTGCTCTCGGACTGGTCCTCACCAAAACTCAGATTGCGTTGACAGACCATCACCCAGGGAATTTGGCGTCCGAGCCAGCCCTGCCAACGCTGGCCAACAGATCGCAGAGCCGGATTGGAACTGGCGCTCCAACGCCTGACATCGGTCAGCAATGAGAATTCCGTAAGTTGCAGGTACTCGTCCAAGTGTTCGCGCGGGTCGCCCGGAAACAAATACTCGCGACTCTCTCGGAACAAATCGGCCAGCTCCAAGTCGATCGCGCGGACGGTCCTATGGAAGTAGACGCTGCGAAATAACTCGGCTTTCATCGATAGGAAGTGTACTAGAGCTGGCATACCTCGCTCGTGGATCGTCAATCCATGTGGCGAGAACCAACTGTAATGTAGGATGCGTTGCAAATCGAACGCGCGTGGACTGAGACCCGTCATGAATGCGTCGCGCAGCACGAAATCCATGTTGTCGATGGTATAGATTCCGCAAAACAAACTCCGCAGCAAATGCAGCCACTGCGGCCGCGCGCCCGACGCCTCGCCGCGGACAGGACGCTGAATGAGCCAAGCAATGTCTGCGGCCTGTAGCGATTGACCGGTAGGAAAACTGCCCAGCGGCGAACGCCGCAGCGCCCCAAGTTGGCTGGCCAGCTCCTGCTCGATGATCAGCGCCCCAAGCCGCTCGTGCGTCAGGCCGAAATGACTCAAAAAGTGCGCGTCAAAAAAATGTCCAAACGGACCATGCCCCACGTCGTGCAACAGTCCCGCCATCCGCATGAGGCCCTCGACAACGGCTATCGGTGGAGTGGATGGGTCCACTTCCCGAAGCGAGGCGTACAAGCCTTCGACCGCTTTGCTGGCCAGGTGCATCACTCCCAAAATATGCTGGAAGCGACTGTGCTCTGCGGTTGGAAAAACCCACCAAGCCGTTTGCAACTGGCGTATCTGTCGCATGCGTTGCACCCAAGGATGGTCAATCACATGCCGCTCACAGGTTTCGCTATCGCTGTCCGGCCCAGTCTCGGTTCCACGTAGCCCATTTGTAGCAGGCGCTACAAAACCAATGTAGCCATGAATCGGATCGTGGGAAAGATTTTCTGTCGAATAGGCATCCATGCTGACATCTTACGTCTAGTCAGAATCGCAGGGAGTGGGGCAACACTGGACGGCTCCAAGTTTGGGGTTGCGGAGAATAACGGCTTGCGCGAGTTTTACCCCGATCGGGATGATCGACAATGCAAGCGGTACTAAATCCGAATCCGCGGAAATCCCCAAAGTGAGTAGTAATGTGTAGAAACTGCAATTTACATCGGATTTGGTTAGTTGGGTAAAAATCGTTCGAGTCGGAAAAAGACGGGTTTGGGGAAAATGGTGGGTAAAACACCTTTTCTCGCAAATGCCGGTTGGGTTAAGATGTCGCTCAAACTTCCAATGATTTGGGTCTACACGATGGTAGGTCCTGGGGGTGGCGAGAAATCAGGGACGGTTACGAAACTAAGGAGATCTATTCGAAATGATCCGCTTATTATTGCCTGCATGTTTTGCGGTGTCGGCGGTGCTGTTGCTCAGCAGCCATTGTGCTGCTCAGCGAAAGGTAGCCTATGATCTGATTCCAGATAGCGCGCAAGCCGTCGTATGGATTCCAGACGGAGAAAAGCTAACCGAACACTGGCAGCGAACTCGGCTGTACGATCTGGCGAACGACCCCAGCGTGGCTCCTTTCTTTGAGGAACAACGGGCGGAGATCGAGAATAAGCTGGTTGACGCAGGTTGGCGATTGCATGTCAAACCCGAGGACATTAGCAACTATTCGACAGGCCAAATCGCGCTGGCTTGGATGGAAATTCCAACTTCGCCCCGCAAGCCCTATGCGATGGCCCTTCTAGCCGACGTCGATGACTCCGAGGTGCCCAACAAACAGTTGCTGGCCAAGATCGATCAGGAAATGGTCAATCGGCAGGCTAAGAAAACCCAACTTGCACATAGTGGAGTAGACATCGCCAAGTACACTCTGCCCAAACGGGCAGGAGCGCTGCTGGCCGAAGAAACATTTTATGCGATCGTCGCCGGTCAGTTCCTGTCGACTGACGAAGAGCCGTTGATCAAGAATTTGATTTCCCGCATCCGTGGCGAAAGTGCCTCGGGCGAGCCTATTGCCAAGGATCCAGTCTTTGTAGCAGGTCGCGAAAAGGCAGCGATTTCCAACGCAGCGCAAATCGAATACTTCGTTCGCCCTTTAGGGTTGGCACGTGTATTGCGATCCATCGGTGGAAAGCGTTCCAAGAGCAACGCGGATATGCTGGCCGTCCTCCAGAACCAGGGTTTCGAAGCCATTCAGTGTGTGTGCGGCGAAATCAAGTTCGGTTTAGAGCAGTTGGACATAGCCCATCGCGGTTACGTTCTGGCCGAGCAGCCTCTGCCGAAATCGGCAGCCATCTTGGATTTCCCCAATCAGGTAACCCACGAAATACCTAACTTTATCGGTAAAAACATTTCCTCCCTGTTGGCTACCAACTGGAATGCAAAGGTGGCCTTCTGGAAAGCCGAAGGACTTGTCGATGAACTGGCTGGTACACCCAAAGTGTTTGACGAAGTCATTGAGGGGATCAAACTGGACCCCAACGGACCGCGAATCGACATCGAGCGAGAGGTACTGCCGTTCCTGACGAACGATATCTACTCGATCGCCGACAGCAAGCAGGGCGCGCCAGATATCGATTCCCGACGCAATTTGATCGCGCTGAAACTTAATAACTCCGCAGCGATGGCTAAGGTGCTCGACCGAGCGATGAAGAATGAACCCGACGCCGAGCTAGTCGAATTCGAGGGACACCAAATTTGGAAGGTATTGCATAGCGACGACGAAGAAGTGGTCGACCTGTCAACGGATTTTGGTGGCAATTTCGGTGGGCCTCCGGCTGCGCCAAGTAGTGCTCCAGAGCCATGGCTTACAAACTGGGCGATTACCGTCTACGACGACTATCTGATGTTTGCTTCGCATGTCGAGATGATCCAGGATGCAATTGTTCAGGCTAAAACCGCGACCGCATCGCCCCTACTCGAAGAGCAGGACTACTTGCGAGTGAGCAAGGCAATCAACGAACATTTCGGAGAGGAAGACGGCAGCGCTTGGCAAATTGTGCGAACCGGCCTAGCCTATCAAGTTCAGTACGAATTGTTCCGAGAGGGCAAGCTACGGCAGTCGCAAAGCATGCTGGCCAGCATTCTGGACAAACTGTTGCAGACCGAGACGGAGATGCGCAAGAAGGAGCAACGCCTCAACGGAGCGAAGCTCCCGCCCTACGCGCAGATTGCGATCTACCTACAGCCTAGCGGACTCATGGTTCGCACAACCAGCAACGGCTGGGAATTCGGCAGCTTGCTCCTTTCAGGACTTGGTCAACCCGTCGCCCCAAATCCAACTCCGCAAAACGCCACACTGTCCCAGGGGACGGCTCGCGTAAGCAACTCGGAACCCGAAGCCAAACGATAGCCAACCAACCTTGCAAACTGTCAGCCGCGTCTGATGCAACTCATTTTAACTCAGTTTCGAGTCAAAACGACTTCTCTCGCGATGACTGCCCCAATTAGATGGTTCGCTAATGAAGCTGTTGCCATCGTGACGCGGAGTGTTTCGCTGTCAATTTAGGGAATGTAGACTATGCTCACGCCCCTATCTATGCTCGAATCCTAGCACTCGGCTGTTTATCGTTCGTTTCTGAAGCGAATTGGCACACCATTTGTTACATCTTTAGAACCATGTCGCCGAAACCAACCGTGGTGGAAGGCTTGTAGGCGCAGGTTTCTTACGAGGGTGGAGCAATGAACAAGTTGATTCTAAGTGCATGTTTGGCGTTCGGGCTGAGCCTGACGGGCGTTGGACTCCGCTCGGCTCAAGCGCAGTATGGTTACGGACACCGGTCACACTGCCATGGTCCCGCATACGGTGGCGGATACGGTGGCGGATATGGTGTTGGATACGGTGTTGGATACGGTAGCGGGTATCGAGTCGGTTATGGTGGATATCCTGCAGGTTTTCAGCCGTACGGGCGGGCTTCCTACGGTGGTATATCGACCTACGGCGCTTCGCGTGGCTACGGAAGCTATTATGGGGCTCCTGGCCTCAGCGTAACTCGCAGCAGCTATTACTCCGGCGGAGCCTATCCCGGAATTGGTGGACCCTATGGTGGTCTGGGTGGCTACGGAAATTACGGTTACTTGTCTCATCAGCCCGGAGTACAGCTGCGTATCGGATTTTAACGACCGATTTTTCTGAACCACTCAATCGGCGAATGTCAAATTTTCGAACCGATCTCGGATTCTTGCCGAGATCGGTTTTTCGTTAGGGATTTGACTTTTTGAGTGCATACTGGAATCATTAGGCGTTGAATCTTTTCCCCAGTTCACAATTGAGTTCGAGTCAGGTCCATTGAAGCCGGAACAAGATCTGATTCGCGAAGCTCTCGACGGTAACACCAGCGCCTACGGTGAACTGGTTTTGCGTTTTCAGGATCGGCTTCACAATGCAATGTTGCAAATCGTGGGCTCGCCAGACGAGGCCGAGGATGTCGTTCAAGACTCGTTCGTCCAAGCCTACATCAAGCTCGATACGTTCCAGGGAAATAGCCAGTTTTTCACATGGCTGTACCGCATCGCCTTCAACAACGCCCTGAGTCGTGGACGGCGCAAGCGTAACCTAGTGTCCATCGAACAGAGTCGCGAACTGACGGGCACAGACCCCGAAGATCGCACCGAGGCTCCCGATCAACCACTGCTGAGATCTGAAAGTATCGCTTTAGTCCATGCTGCGCTAGAAATGCTCAGCGAGGAACATCGTTCGATCTTAGTACTCCGCGAAATGCAAGAAACATCCTACGAGGATATCTCTGAGATTTTGGGGATCAATATCGGTACCGTACGCAGCCGGCTCTCCCGCGCTCGAAACCAAATGAAAATACAGTTGGAACTACTGGACGACCGATCTTAAAATTAAAGCGAAAGCAAGGGTTCGCAAGCATCCTTTGCCCATGTCGACAGAACACAATCCGCCCATGAATACTACTTTTCAATTCCAAACGCACGTTCCTACTGATTGGGATGTTGCTGATTTGCGTAGCTAGCTCGGCAAGTTTGTTCACTGTTTAGTCGAGCACTACCCAACTTTCCGTTTGCCAATGCCAAGTCGACAGTTCGCCAACGCCGTTGATGCGTACCTGGATCGCGCCGTCGCGAAAGGTGATTCCTAAACGAGCTTCGGCCGTGCGATATTTTTCTAGCACCTCAGGCCGCGTGGCCCGATGATTGCCGCTGATCACCACGACCTCGGGACGGCACCAAGTGAGCAGTTCGCTCGGATCGAGTGCCGTGCTGCCATGATGGGGTGCCATGAGCACATGACACGGCCGCGGCGGTAGATGGGTTAATCCAACCAGTCCGCTGCCTTCCAAATCGCCGGGCAATAGCACACGCTTCCCGGCATACTCGAGCATCAAGCACAGACTGGCCGCATTGTCGCTTTCGCCCGACCAATCTGCGGTAGGATGCAGCACCTCCCATCGAACTTCGCCAACCGAGCCTTGCTCACCTGCGCTCCAGGCTTGGGTGAGAGTGGAACTCTGTAGGTATCTCAAAAGTTTGGCAACGTCCACATCCGTGCTGCGCCAGAAGTGGCTGGTGCTGGCGATGTGCGCGATGCGAAAACGTTCATCAAGGCCCTGGGTGGCGTTGTAGTGATCTGTATCTGCATGGGAGATTACCAACCGCTCGACACGCGCCGTTGGGAGCTGCCATAGCGCGCTGGCAATATCTTCGTGGCTGCGCTCTGTAGCCCCTAGATGTCCTGCATCGTACAGCCAAACTTGTCGCGTTGGCATTTCGATAATAACGCTGGTGCCATGCCCCACATCGAGAAATGTGACCCGCATCTCGGAGGCTGCAGGTGTCGCCGGAGCGGCAGCTTGTGAGTCTTCTGTTCCGAAGTCATACCACCCGCGCGGTCCAAAGCTTGGCGGCACGATCCCCACGCCTAGCCAACCCAACAGCAGCAGCAGTAAATACTGATTGCGGGATCGGCCGAAAGCCAACAACCACAGTGAAGCTATGGCGTAGAAACAGACCAACCACCACGTCGGTGGAGCAGGCAACCAAATGTGACCCGCCGGAAACGACCTGCCAATGCTAACCAACCAACTAATCAAACTCAGACTTGCACCGCATACCAGTCCGGCCAGCCAGCCTATCGGCGCGATCCATCCCAGCCCGCCCGCCGCCAGCCCCGCAATGAGGCTGATCGTCAGTGGTAATGCGATGGCTACATTCAGCGGAATGGCTATCGGAGCAATGATGTGGAAATTCAGCCAAATTAGTGGGCAAGTAATCAACCACACCCACAGGCTCAGCACGCTGGCTTTCTTAAGTCCACGATAGCACTTCAAGCCCAACCAGCGGAATGTTCCGAGACTGTCTTCGAGAGTTCTCTGCAATGCGGACTTGCGCTCAGCACTGCGGCTACAGTCCATGGCGAAGACGCCAATCGTACCGACCGCCAAGAACGACAAATGCACTCCCACATTGTCCACATTGGCCACACGAACCAGCGTCAGAATTAACGCGGCGGCACCCAACGCGTTTGCAATTCGAGCTTGCCGACCCAGCGTTTGCGCTAGGGCAAAGATTGCGACGACAATGAAGGCACGCAACACGGGTGGTTTACCTCCGGCCAGCGCTGCGTAGCCCCCACAGATCAGAATCAAGACAACCAGCAACACTTTCGGGCGTCGTGAAATCAACGGAGCAAGAAAAAGCAGGGCTCCAGCTACGATTTCGACATGCATACCACTGATGGCCAAAAGGTGCAGCGTACCGGTGGCCATCAACTCCTGCTGGTCCTCCCAATCCACTTGTTCACGCTGGCCAAAAACGAGCGCGGCTGCCAGCGGTGCTTGAGAAAATGCAACCCAGCGGTGTAGCGAATGATCGAACTGCATGACCAACCAGGCTCGTAAACGCAGCCATGGAAACTGACCGGTGTTCTCAAGCAGTTTTACTTGCGATCGCGAGTCCGCAGTCAGCGCCGTGAACACAGAGTCCGCTTGATTGTGCCGAGCATAATCGAAGCCCCCTGGGTTGGTCGGTTCCGAGATACAACGTAGGTTGCCCAGGACTTCCACCATGTCCCCAGGAAACAAATCGTCAACACGGCCATCGACGGTCAAGCTAGAACGAGCCGAAATCGGCGTCCATAGCCGGCCATCGCGCAGGCGGTCACAGCGCACCTGCCACTGCGTGCGCCAAGCCTCACTGGTGGGTACCTGCGGACGAAAGTTAGGATTGGGTTTCCATACTGCGGCCGAAGTAACAACGCACTGCACCGCTACGGGTTGCGGCTTGCGCTGGGCCAGCACCGAAAGCGAATCGTACTGCGACGGACGGTTCACTTCCACATAGTACATGCCGAACACGAATGCAGAGACCAATGCCAGGCCGCTCGCCAGTCCATGTTGCTTTAGGCAGTAGGCCCCGTAACAGGCGGCCAGCAACACGATCTGTAGAACAAGCTGAAGTGTCTCCGGAACGAAGTCCATACCAGGAATTTTAGCGCCCGCGATCACTGCGATGGCCAGCCACACCAGTGGCAGACGATAGACACACATTCGCACAGTCGGAGGCAATAGCCTTTGACTCCAGTCAATTTGCCTCAGGCGTCTGAGAATGCTGCGTATGTTCACGTCCCCAGATTGCGGGCAACATTCGTGCGATACGCAACAAAAGCTGGCAGAATACCAGCGAGCGTCGCCAACAGCATGAGTCCTGGAATCAAGGCCCATTCGTAAAACGTGATCGTATTAAGAAAACCGATCTGCACACCGGTTCTGTCCTCTACCAGCCCGCTACTGAACAATCCGATCGTATGCCCCGCCAACCAACCGAGCACGCCACCTCCAATCGCAATCAACAGCGATTCGAGCAAGACGACCATGAGAACCACATCGCGTCGAGCACCCAAGGCGCGCATCACGGCAATATCTCGCTTGCGCTCGTTCATCGAATTGTAGATGCTCACCAGAATACTGATCGCACTCACAAAACAAACGATGACCGTTAGGGTCAGCAGGGCGTAGCGGACGGGATCGACGAACAGCGTGAACAGATCGCTAATTTCCTTGATCGGCGAAGCTGCTTGAGCCCGCAAGCTCTTCTTGATCGCCTGCTGCATATTGACCGCAAACATCCCGTTACCTGGCTTGACTAGGATGGCGGTCACGTCGCGTTTCTCGAGCGGTAGACGCGCGGGCTGCACGACGGCGCGTGCATGGTCGACGTCTTCTTTTTTTTCGTCGGGATTGGCCAAGTCCTCGAAGGCTCGCGCGTGCCCCTCCATAAGATAAAAGCCTTCGATATTGATGAAGGCCGCGCGGTCGTTGGGTGTGCCCGTGGGTGACAAGACGCCGACAATCGTAAAGGCCTGTCCATGCCCTTCACCTTCCGGATCGCCATGGGTCGTCTTGAACGTATCGCCAACTCGCATCTGCATATGCCGCGCTGTCTGCGAACCCAACACGGCTTCGTAATAGCCATTCTCAGGTGAATAGTCGACGAAGTTGCGCCCCTCCGCGAATGAATATTCTAGATCTCCCATTTCGCCATAGCGCAGCTTTTCAAAAAACTCGGGCTTGGTGCCGACCACGCGAAACGGACCGAAGTAATCTCCGAGGCAAACGGGAATTGCAAAGCCGCCGGACATGTAGCTGCTGTAAAGCGCTTTGCGATCGGGGTCTGCCACCCGGCCGCCAATTAACCGAATTTCCTCGGCTCGGCCATCGCCAGGCAAGAACTCCAGATAGTCCTCATACGGCAGTACTTCAATCGGCTCGCTCAGATAGAACACGGTGTTCAGGGTGAGCTGCAGAGCTCCACCCTTGGAGCCCACGATCAAATTGTAACCCACGTTGCTGTTGCGGGAAAATGACTCGGAAACCACCCAGCCTATACCCAATACGAGCACGACCAGAGCGACCCCCAAGGCCATGCTCAGCATCGTCAAGGCCGACGCGAGTCCGCGTTGTTGTAGATTTCGCCAAGCAATATAAAAAAGATTCACGCCAACTCACATCCCTAGGGTGGACCAACTCTAACAGTACGCAGATTCTAGCCGATTGGTTTGAGGCGGCTGTTTGTATCTCGCGTTGCTCGATCATTTTCTTCGGAAACACCGCATGCTGTCTATCGCAGCTCGTAATTTCGCCATATTGATCTATACTTTAATCAGAAAAAATCAAATTGATCTGAGTATCGATCAATCCGGACGACAGGATGGCTCGCGAGAAACCCAATTTATTTCCGAAACACGCTCGACTGCTGGAGCGGCTGGGGCAGAATTTGCGTTTGGCGCGAAAGCGGCGCAAGTTGACGACAGGACAGGTCGCGGAGCGGGCGGGTATCAGCCGCTCGACTCTGTATCACCTGGAAAAAGGGCGAGCCAACTGTTCGTTGGGGACGCTGTTGCAAGTCTTGGCTGCACTGCGGCTTGAGAATGACTTGGCGGAAGTTGGCCAGGATGATGTACTGGGTCAGCGCCTCATCGATGCTGCACTGCTTGGAAGCGCTAGCAAGTCCACAGCGGGGCCATCGACCAAGATGCGTAGCTCGGAGCGCGTTTCAAAGATC
>JBGSJL010000059.1:0-2293 GCA_041741955.1 Pirellulaceae bacterium
CCTATGGGCGATGTTCACGGCGGCTAGTCATCAGCCGCAAGACGTGAATCGCGCCTACTTTTTCATTGATGAAATCCAGCAGGTGGTGAGCGACGGTATCAAGCTGATTTTCGAGCAGTTTCGGGATATCGGCGGTACCCTGATCGCAGCACACCAAACGGCCAGCCAGCTAAGACGGCAAGGTACGGATTTGGGGGACACCATCGATTCCTGTACTGCCATGAAGCAGATATTCAGAGCATCCGATCTGATGTCACTCGAACGCCAAGAGAAACTGTCGGGGCTGCGTCGTGTTACGACGGCAACGTGGCATCAGCCCTACGAACGGGGAAGTGGCGATCTGGCTGCCCGATATGCCGAACTCCATGCAGACGAGGGAATGGTACGAGTTACCGAAAAGGAACAACCTCGCTATGACCGAAATTCCATCCAGGCAATCAGCGCTCGACGACAATCGAGCTTGGTTCGGTTCACGTTCGCGAGCGGTTACACGCAGTTCGCTGGTAAATCAGTAGCAATCAAATCCGATTACCACATTTCCTTTGAAGAATACAAAAAACGCCGCAGGATGCCATGGCCAACGGCACCGGGCGCATTTCTCATTGAGCCACCGACGAGATCGCTACCTTCGGAAGCCGAATCGCCTCCAGGAAAACCCAAGGCCAGTACTGGGGCTACTCACACGTCACCGACCGACAAAGCAACCGCAAACGAAACGCCAACCAGCGACACAGATTTTGGAAAGGAATTCGAGAAACGAACTCAACGTAGAACGCGTTCTGGTAACTCGAAACCTAAACGCAAACCCTAATTTTCCGTACTCACGCAACACCACTCGGAGATAACAAAGACGATGCACACTTACTATAGGCTTAAGTGGTACATTTGTGCAGTTCTAATGGGGCTTGGATTCTTGACGATCGTTTACTTCGCTTCTTGGGGAGAGCGAAAGCTTGGCCTTAGCCCTAAAGTCGTGCCGCCCAAGGTGGCCAATAGATCGGTTGCTCCTCCTACACCCAATGGTCTTACCACTGCATCAGCAATTAACGCGGCAGAGATAAGCGAACAAATTGCCCAGGCCAACAGGCTTTTGGACGAAGCTACCGACTTCCAAGCATCCGCTGTCAATGCAGCCGTAACTTGGCAAACGGACATTGAATCGTTCCGAGACACACCAGCGGGAAAGCTGGCTGTAAATGACGGTGAACTGCCGGAGTATCAAAAACTGGTGGAACAGATGGCATTTGTGACAAGCGGCAATCGCCCCAGCCCTGAACAGCTCGCCAAAGTCGCTTTGCGTATCGAGAATCTGAAAGGCAAAACACAATCGCTGGCGGACCAGTCGAACCCAACACCGCTGAATACCAGCGAGTTGACTGAGATAATCACGCTTCACAGTGCATCGAAACAAGCGAGTGAGACCTGGACGCTGGCTCTCCAGCAGGCTACCGCAATCAAGCATAAGTTAACCCAACAGCTCGTGGCCGTTGAAGCGGAAGCGGCACAGCCAGAAACGGTTGGCGACAAAATCTTGGAAGCGGAAACCACGGCGGTACTGCAAGACCTGGACGCGCAGATCGAACGGGAAGCTGCCGCCAAAACTCTGGAGCGAGCTAGGGCTGAAGAGGCGCAGGCTTTTGTGGCGGAGGCGACTAGACCGGAAGTGACCGCATTGCTGGCACCGTTCCTGACGCACCGTTATGTGCAACCTCGCGAGATGGCGGGTACAACTCTGAGATTCAAAAAGACAGTGGATGAGAGTCCGATTTCACTTACTGCTTTGAATGGAATCAACGCGTTGGCAGACTCCGAGGCAGGGCTGGTTCGCTTGGCAACTCTCGGCGGGCATTGGCAGCTATCCGAGCCCAGGTGGTCCATGAAATCGCAGGCAAAGTACTGGTCGGATGAAGACCGCAAAATGCTCAAGAAAGCACAGGATATGCTGCGAATCTACGGCCCCACACTTGTACAGCAGGGACTGCTCGCACCTTGAGCGATAGAGACTGCAATTTGCGTCCACAGTGCGTTCCAGAATGTACCCAAAATCGAATCCTCGACGATCATCGTCCCGTTAAAATCGAAGCATATTGAAAACTCTCTCAACCTTCGTCCTCGAGAGAAGCTTAAAAAATGAGGCGAGTAGATACACACAAACGTTAAGCCGGAGAGATCCAACGCGGCATAGTAACGTTTTGTGGCGAGTTTGAAAGGACTACAAAGTGTGTATCGGCAAGTGGCTCCATAAGGAGCCATTTGCATTCCTGGTCTCGGAAGACCCAGTGATATCAGTTCG
>JBGSJL010000060.1:0-4311 GCA_041741955.1 Pirellulaceae bacterium
CGGCAGAACGCTTCGTATTCCGCATGGCGACTATCAACGTCGCGATTCGATTCGGTGGTGCCATTACGTCGGCAACTGTTTTGCCTCCTATCGCGATATCTTGCAAGCGATCCGTTGGGATGAGGCATTGAAAGTCGAGGAACATTGGGACTTCTTTTGGCGGGCCAAGATCGCGGGCATGAAGGTAGCCTGTGATTTGGAGCATTCGTTCAGGCACGAACACATCGATCCGCCTGGGTACAAGCGACGGCGTCCGGAGTTTTGGCAAGCTGGTTTACGCAAGCATGGATTGGAGAAGGTGATATGGAAATGAAACGAGTGATCGCAGTCTTGGATTTGCCGCCGCGCCGTGCGGTTAAAAATGCTCGTGACAGCTTCAAGGCCGCCGCGAAGCGATGGAACGCGGAGCTTCATTGGATATCGCGTCCCTTGCAACCTTGCCATCCGTTTTGGCAGAAAATGTTCGTCTGCGGTGACGTTACCAAGCGGTTTGGACCGTCACATGTGCTGCAACTCGACAACGACATACTGATCCGCAGCGACTGTCCATCGCCGTTCGATCTAGCCGAACCAGATCAATTTGCGATGGTGGCCGAACGGCAATGCGCCCAGAACCGAATTGATAACGGCGGTTGGCAAAGGACGGCTCACGAGATTTGGGCCAAGCGTTGTCGACTCAAGCCAGCTCCGACTTGGATGCATCCCAATGGCGGGCTGTATTTGTACGGGACTGCACGTTTCGCCCCATTGTTCGAGCGTATCGTTCAGTATTTGATCGTCACCTTCGGTGCCAGCGATCAAGCGAGTGACGAGTCGTTGATCGTCAATCAGCTTTGGAACGACGATCCCGACGCGATCGCGTTTCTTCCGGGCGACTACAACGTCAGCATGTTGCAAGCTCCCGAGTGGGCAACCAACCCTGTGATGCAATCGTTCGTTTATCACTTCATCGGTCAGAGCAAACCGTACCTCGATCGATGCCGATGGCAACGCACCGATCCGCTGGAGCTACCCTATCCAGGAAACAAGCAAGCGAGCGAACTCATCGCCGAGTGGCGACACAATCCGCCAGCCCAATTTGATGTTGGTGCGATCTTTCGGCCAGAGCTTGCCGCGAATCTACTCGCTGTCTATCCCGATCTCATCTTAACGGGTGATTGGTCAAATGATTTGAGCGTCCGCGATGAACGTTTATCAAGTCTCGACGACACGTTCTCATCGCACCTCGTGCTGACCCGGTTCGTACTCCGTCTCGGCGTGAATGCTCGCCGCTTCAAACTCCGCGTCAAGGAAGACAGCCATGCAACGAATCAACCTGCCAGCACTTGAGTACCACATCGCTCACGGTTGCAACCTCTCATGCCAGCAGTGCAGTCACTACAGCAACTTTCACCTCGCCGGAAAGATGCCGACGGTTGAGGAAGCGGACGCCGAATATTCGCTTTGGTCACATCGCCTAAGTCCGAAGCGATTTGCGCTGCTCGGTGGCGAGCCATTACTCAATCCGCAGATCATCGAACACATCCTGCTTGCACGACAGCACTGGGCCGATAGCGACTTGATGCTCGTTACCAACGGATTCTTCCTTCATCGCTATCCTCAATTGCCGAGCGTCCTCGTTGAGACGAATTGCCGACTCGAAGTGAGTCAGCATGGGACGCACGCAGACTACGTCGATCGGTTTCGCGCGGTGAAGGAGCTAGTCTGGCAATGGCGAGCCGACCATCCCGATCTTCACATCCGTATTCGAAAATCACATCAAGGTTGGATGCGGCAATACAACATTGTTGACGGCAAGCCGATGCCGTTCGATTCCGATCCAGATGCTGCATACCGCGTCTGTATGCAGCGCACCTGTACCCAGTTATTCCAATCGCGATTGTTCAAATGCCCGGCGATTGCGTACTGGGCACAACTGGAAACAAAAGCCCGCGTCGAATCGACTCCTGAGTGGCAATTGTTCCGCGACTATCAAGCCTGTTCACCGAATTCTACCGACGATGAGCTGCAAAGTTTCATCAACACGAAGTCCATCCCGCAGTGCGCGTTGTGCCCCAGCAAACGTACTGCATTTGTTCACCCCAGTCCCTTGCAAAGGAGTGTCTTGCAATGATTGAGCCCTATCGTCCGCCGATGCCACCGTACCCGTTCATCCCACCGTTCGATCCGCCGGATGAAGAACCACCGTATATCCCACCGGAAAGCTCCGGTTCAGAATCCGGTGACGGCAGCGACGACTATTCCAGCGACGATCCTGGCCCACGACCACCGTGGTATCCCGACGAGTGGCCCTGGCCACCGCCGCCCGAAGAACCGGTTGAAGTGCTGGTGCCACCGCCGCTGCCCAACATCATCTGGCCACGGCTACCACCACATCATCCTTACTATTTGCCGCCAGGCTACCACTACCCCGACAACATGCCGCCGGGTCATCCTGGCATTCCAAACTGAACTAAGTCATCGGTTTATCGATCCAGTGATTTGATATCGGATGCGAGCCAGCTATCAAGCTGCCTTGCGTCGTTTTGCTACAATGCGTCGAGTTGTCCACAAGACTTATCGACTCATTAAGGAACCCTACATCGTGGCCGAAAAGAAATCTTTAGCGCCGACCGCAACGCTGAACGCAATGCACCGCGCTGGCGTCATTTTGCGTCGAGATCGGCCTACGGATCAGTAGCACGCAAAATTCGAGTTATCGGTAAAGTTCCGTTCCAGTTAACGGCCAATGCCGCCAAATTCCACTGGAAGACCGTAGCTGCGAATTTGTTCAACTGGCCATCAGACTTTAAATCAGAACGGATCTTCGAGTTTCTACGAATCAATCGCGACGTCAGTTAGACGCTCACTTCTGTGAAGAACTATCTGAGATGCATCTCGAATTGAAGATTCGGTTTCGAGCTCCTTTTCGTTCGAGCTCATCGAATTCGTGTTCGATTTCACCCATGTAATCACTTAGCTTGAAAGTTCGATATTTTTGCTGCCATGCATGGAAGACGGAAAGCAAATAGGGATCGTCAATAAGTGAAGCACCTAGGTTGATAATGAGTGAATTCGGAGCATGACGCTTAGGATTGAGCAATTCGCACGCGATCTGGGGACCAAGTCGATGACAGCCAATCAAGAAAGCGATTGCGGAACTACGGGACTGACCAGCGCGGCACGAGACCATCAACTTCTCGGAAACCGCTGCGAATTCAATCGCAGCTCGAACGTCGTCTAATGTTGCGGCTCTTTTACCGTGTCTCTCAGTGTCGATGTCGTCGAAGCGCAGATATATGTGCCTTCGGGTGTGCTCGGCAACGAAATCGGTGTGAGACATTCCCGGATCAATGAGAATAATTGCATCCCAAGAACTTGGTTCTTGCTCCAACAGGAAGCTTGCTGCTAAGTAGTTACGTATGACAATCTTCATTGTACGGCCTTGGTAACAAATTTAATGGGCTGTTATCAGCAGAAATTTGCGTAGACTGTTGAGGGCCTATAAGAGAGCAAAGCAGTGACAATGCATGTTATATTGTCGTAATTGTCATGCGTAGGCGGCACTATTTATCCTCGACAAGCCAACATCATTATCACGTGGACGTGCTGGGTAGTTTCAGTTGGTCACGGTCCACGCTGCCCAAAACAGCGGATGGGCCGCACCGAATGCTTCTCGATGGTATTTGATGGCTTCCAACTGGGCATTTCTCAAGGCGTCAGGAATGCCTTGCCCGGAACACAGGTTGTCGAAGAAATTTGGCATAATCAACGAGGTTTCGCGATCAGGCACCTGCCACAGAGACGCGACAACCGACTGTGCTCCAGCCAGCTGAAAGGCTTGCCGCACACAGGCGACGCTCTCGCCGCTTCGCGAGTCACCTACGCCGGTCTCACATGCGCTCAGCACAACGAGATCAGTACCTCGAAAATCCAAGCCCGTTATCTCAATACCTGTCAAGATTCCGTCGTCACCCTGAACCGTCGCCTCAGGTCGATTGGAACCAGCCATCACCAGCCCACATCTCAGCAATGGGTTCTCATGGGGAAAACTGCCGTCGTCGTTCTGACTGAATCGAGTGCTGCGTTTGATGAGTAGCGGGTTGCTATCGCCTTTGGCCTTCTGTGCCGGAAGGAAAAAACCGTGGGTAGCAAACACTGCTACCCTTGGACTTATGAGGTCTTTGGCAACGCTTTCGAGTGCGAAATTCCCAACGAAAGTTTTTGGTTTTGCAGCGCTAAGTTTCTCAATATAAGTTGAAATTGCTTCAGCCTCAAGCTCAGTTGAAGGCAGTGCAGGCCATTTTCCCAGCACCGATGCCCCCGCAATAC
>JBGSJL010000061.1:0-47113 GCA_041741955.1 Pirellulaceae bacterium
ACAATCAATGGAAGGACGCGGGGGATACTCAAGGTTTTGTAGCGCCCAACACATAACCAAGTAAGGGAAACCAAGTGGCTACCAACAACGTGATCCCACGCAAGAAAGGGACGCGGCGGCTCAACGGGTGATGATCAGGCCGCCCGCAAACAAGCTGTGACCCGAGGTCTAACAGCTGTGACCCCGAGGTCTCAAACAAGCTGTGACCCGAGGTCTAACAGCTGTGACCCCGAGGTCTAACAGCTGTGACCCCGAGGTCTAACAAGCTGTGACCCCGGGGTCTTGACCAGGTCTAACAAGCTGTGACCCCGAGGTCTCCCGCAAACATGACCCCGAGGTCTCCCGCAAACAAGCTGTGACCCCGAGGTCTCGTGTGACCCCGAGGTCTCGTGCTCAAACTGCTAGGATCCGGTCAACAGCCAAGGCTGCCCGTCGCAACAGCGTCCACTGAGCCCGCCCACCGCTTCGGCCAAGTCGACTTCGGCAGTTCGCGCCTCGATCCGCCGACTGATCTCTTCAGCGCGAGCTTTTAAGAGTCCTACCCGTGCGGCAGCGCTCTGCTCTGCCTCACTCTTGCCCATACTATCCAGTTGGTCCAATTTTTCGATTCGCGCTTGCCAACTCGCAATCATTTGCTGCGCTAAAGTGATACGCTCGTAGGCAGCCCGCAACTTATGGCACTTTTCTTCCACCGCTTGCACGATCCAGCGACGATGCGTCTCTATGGTCAGGTCCAGTTCTCGACGCATGTTGTTGGCCAGGTCGGAGTAATCCGGCGGACACAGTAGACTTTTCAACTTAGAAATCGTTGGAATTGGCAACCCAAAGCCACCGACCATCGTCGACAACATTTTGGCGAATACCGGTGCGGAAGTTTCGTTAACGTTTTGCCGAAGATACTTCCAGCCCCGAATATCACACCGAGTGGCTAACGCAATTTGCTTTAAGTGCTCGCAATCGAGCGAATTTTGGAATACATCCAACTGCTCCTGCCGCGCCGAAGCCATCGAGTAGTCGGTTTTGGCGAGCTGGGCCAGCAGACTTTGGAGTTGTCGATCCTGATTGAATAATTGCACGCGGAGGTCTTGGATTTCCAGTCGCCGACGATCGAAATCAGAAAGGTCCGTGCCTGCCGCCATGCCACCCTTTTGAATCGCTTGCTGCCTGGATTCTTCTCGCTCAATGAGAGCCAATGATTCATCGGTAACCTGCAACTGCTCCTGGATCGCAATCCGCATGTAGTAGGCTCGCAGCGCACTGGCGGCACCGATGTCCTCTTGATGCTTGGCTTGCATATTTAGGAACACGGCCAGCGCGCAAGCCGCCTGTCGAGAACACTCGTCTTCTTCGCTGTAGGCTTGAACGAGTGTTCTGCCTCGAGCTCTGAGAACCTCAGCGGGTGTCCAGTGGTTGGCTGTGCGACAGGCAATCATCCGTCCATCGATGACCTGAAGCTGGTCAGCCAACACGACGACACCCACCTGGAGTTCGATTGTTCCGGCAAAGTTGGGCTCAGCAGCCACTTTTACCCGATGACTGGATGAAGTCGAGACCTCAATGATTTCGGCTGCTGGGATTTCGGCTGCTGGCAGTAAGGCGCTCGAGCACAGCGCCCCTGCCAAGGCCCAACGCCTTGCAAGTCGGACGGAACTGTCGCCGAATCCAACTTGTGCAAGCATAGAAAATTCCCTTTTGCCACCAATTCGCTTTATGCCGAAAGAAGCTGTCCCGCCGTTTTGATCGAAACAATCGGTCGATCGTCTTAAGCCGGCTTTAGCGGGATAGTCATGGCGCGAACAGGCAGAGCTAATCGCTGGGGAGATATGGGCGATCTAGGTAACTTGCGACTAGGAAACGAAAAAGCTCCCGGATTGTGAACGAGTCCCAGGGGGGCGGAGGACTGCGAGCTACGGATCCGGGAGCAAGTGAAGATGTCTACTTTGGACGAGCGACGCACACTAGCTGCGTCCTCAGATTCATGAATTACTGGAATCTCCGAAACGTTACAAGATCGTTTTGCGTTTGGCATCACCGCCGCAGGTTTGAGGCCGTATGGGTTTCCACCATGCCTGCGGTGATATACGGACAATACGAGACGGCACACGGAGCGGTCAAGAGCGTTTTTAGACAATTTCTCGGCTCGTAGATTCCGTGTCGGCAACCATCAAACCTCTTGGAAGTGGCAGGCATCACCGTTGTGGACAACCAATTCGCTGTCGGTCGTGTCAGCCGCCTCGTCGAGCGCCATTTCCAAACGATTTAGGAAATTGGCCACGCCTTCGTCCTGGGATGCAGCCGCCACGCCGACGGCCATTTTCTCTGGAACAACGTTTGTATTCCAACTATCCATGCTGTCGAGCAGCAGTCTCTTGATCTTTGCAGCTCGACCAATGCCGGCGTCCAATGAACATCCGGGAATAAAAATGCAAAGTGTGCAAGGACGGTACAAACAGGCTACGTCGATGCCGCGCAGGTTGCGCTGTACGCACTGTACGACGCACTCCCAGCATTTGACCGCATCGGCACCCTGTTCGGTGCTCAATCCAATGGCCTCGATCATGATCGCGCTCGAAGGAAGCTGCGCTTTGCCAAGTTGCTCCAGATAGGCCTCAAGCTTGACCAAGAACGAACTCAGTTCCAAAATCTCGGAGAGCTCGCTTTTGTCGATTGTTTTGGTGGATGGTTCAGTGCGCGACGTATCAGCTACCGCTGGAGTCTTGGACATATCGACGACCGACTTCGGCGGCAATGCATCGCCGACTGCCGTCGGACTTGGCGATGTTGGCTTTGTCGCCGCCGAAATTTCCGCTTGAACCTGCGATATTGAGCGAACGCCTGCGACCGCGTCTGCAGCGATTTGCGAGGACGTTTTGAGATCCGCCAAGGTGCAGGCATCTCCGCTACGAACCGGGAATGGGAGCCAGCCATCGCTGGACAGCCAGAAGCCGCGATTGCGTCCAGCCTTCTTGGATTGGTAGAGCCCTTCGTCTGCGCGTTCATAGACGGAGTTGCAGGTATCCTCCTTTGCGAGAATGCACAGCCCCGCACTAGCGGTAATCTTAAGCTGTAGGTCTTCGTAGCGAATCACTTGTTCACTGACGAAATAGCGAATCTCGACGGCTTTACGGACCAGTTCTTCCGCGTTGGCGGCCGAAAGCAGGACCGCAAATTCTTCGCCGCCATAACGTGCGGTGTAGCATTCGTCGCCACCGCAATTGGTCAGAGCACGCGCAAAGCTAGCCAGAACCGCGTCGCCCGTTGTGTGCCCAAAGCTATCATTAAAGTTTTTGAAGTGATCGATGTCCATCAGCAACAGACCGGTGACTTCGGTTTCGCTGAAACTACTTAAGCAGTTGGCTAAGAATTCATTCAGGGCGCGACGGTTGTTGAGGCCTGTCAACGCATCGGTTCGAGCCTGTTTGGAAGCATGCTCGATCATGCGGGATTGCTGCGCGATGCGCTGCTGGGCGTCCGCCAGTTGACTCTGCATGGCCTGGTTGGCCGAGATAATGTCATTGATCGATGAATTAATCTGTTCGGGTTGCTCGTCCTCGGTGGTAAGTTTGTCGCTAATGTTGACAACTTTTTCGCTGTGGGACTTAACGTCGGCGACCATCCGATAGGAAATAGCTTGCAATTGATCGGCAATCCCCAATATCTTGTCGGACCCCGTAGAATCGGGCACTGCTGCAAATCGCTGCCGGTCTTCCTGCTTGTGCATTAACGATGCAACCACAGCCACACCGGCGATAATTCCCGTAAGAGTACACAGCAATTCGATCATTCGACTTTATCCTTTCTGCCGTCCTGAAGGCCAACCCAGAGATGTGGGTAATGGAGGTTAGAACATAACAAAGTTCCAGGCGGGAACAGGCGTATCGGCTTGAAACCGAATAGGCAGCCAGACCGCCGATTGCGACGAAAGTGTTGCTTGTAGCGATTGTGCTTGACTCTCAAGTTGCAATCGCCATACTAAGGTCAGTAATTTCTGGTGAGTTACTGCAACTTGACGCACATGGATTGGCTCACGATTTTCCTATGGCTCCTAATGGATGGGCCCGACTATGGTCGATTCTAGATTCAGCGACTTTACAGGACGCATCAAGCTGCTCCTGGCGGAAAGTCCTATTGCTGAGGTTCGTCGTATACGCGTCGAACAGGACGGTGACCGAGTTCTACTGCACGGTCGCGTAAGGACTTTTTACGCCAAGCAGATGGCGCAAGAGACGGCGCGTCGCGCTCAAAGTGGTTTGCACATTGTCAATTCAGTCAGCGTAGATTGACACGATTTCTTCCAAAGCTTGCTCCAGCGAGTCTTGCCCCGAAGATAATTGCATGTTGATGCTCAGCGCGGCCAGCTCCGTCCGGCCCAGCCTAGGCTGCTGGATCTTGACCCAATCCTTCATCGTACAAATTGCCAACTCGGCCGCTGGATATTGTGTTGTCCAGTCCGCCAGGCTGGTGATATCGTCAGCCGTGAACACGTGATGATCACGCCATAGACGCTGGTCTAGAATGTTCGCTCCCAGGTCTGTCAAGCTGCGAAAAAAAGAAGCTGGATTTCCGATGGCGCAGAAAGCTAGAACTTGTTTGCCATTCAGCTCCGACACACTCCTGGTTACCATCGCCTGGTCTACGCCCCCCAAACAAAGTTCGGCGGGCCTGTGACATGCCGTCAATACCTTGGCTCTCGGCGCGATGCGGCCGACGCGCTCCGACAGCCTGTTCAAATCATCTTGAGAAACTTGGTCAGAGCGCGTCAGCACAATAATATCGGCTCGCCGCAAACTACTGATTGGCTCGCGCTTCAATCCGCCGGGCAACAGCCACTGGGCAGACCTCGGCTCGGTGGCATCGAGCAATACGATTTCTAAGTTTCTAGCCAAGCGACGGTGCTGAAATCCATCATCGAGCAACAACACCTGCATATCCAGTTCGTCGGCCGCCAATTTTGCCGATGCAATGCGATCCCAGTGTTGCAAGTGTGGGACGTCTGGGAGCTGCAATTCTAACTCGAGCGCTTCATCGTTTTGGCCGCCATCGAGTTGTCCATAGCCGCGACTCAAGATCGCCACGCGAATGCTCCGTGCTCGGAACCAGCGAGCTAGCCAAGCGACCATGGGGCTTTTGCCCGTGCCTCCAACGCTTAAGTTGCCAATCGAAATCACCGGCAAGCTGGCTTGCGTGGACTTTTTCCAGCCGTGGTCGAAGGCCAGGTTGCGCAGCCGAATGGCCAGGCCGTAGGGAACACTGGCAACCCGCAAACAGCAGCGCAGCAGGCGCGCAGCGGGACTGGGTGCTGAGGTCGTCAAGATTTGACGAAAGTCGATCAAATTACACGCATCCTGCCATTAATTTAGAGCACTGGTCCAACTTGCCAAGGTACGAACTCCTCATCGCCGATGCCGAGTCGTTCGCTACAGGTCGGCTCGCCGCTGGCAGTTCGCAAGAGTTGCTCGAACAATTCTAGCCCAACCTGCTGCACTGTCTTGCCCTCTAGTACTCGGCCCGCATTGAAGTCCATGTCTTCAGGCAGCCGCGCGAAGAGCCGCGAATTGGAGGCAATTTTGAAGCTCGGAGTTGGTTTGAATCCAAAGCAGCTGCCCCGACCGGTTGTAAACGCGACCAGATTAGCTCCACCGGCCACCATGCCCGTTACGCTGGCCGGATCAAAACCGGGGCTGTCCATCACCACAAAGCCTGCGCGATCCACGGGCTCGGCGTATTCGTAGACAGCCTCTAGCGCAGAGGTGCCTCCCTTGCTCACAGCCCCCAGCGATTTTTCGGTGATCGTGGTCAATCCGCCCGCCTTGTTACCCACCGAGGGATTGTTATCCAATTCCTCGCCATAATTCTTGCAGTACCATTTCCACCATTCAATTCTCTCCAGTAGTTTTTCGGCCACCGCTCGGGTTCGAGCACGGCGGGTTAGCAGGTGTTCGGCACCATAGATCTCAGACGTCTCCGAAAGTATTACCGTGCCGCCACAGGCTACCAAACGGTCTCCGGCCGCACCCAAGGCTGGGTTGGCCGTGATGCCAGAGTATCCATCGGAGCCACCGCACTCGGTGGCCAACACCAAATGCGACGCAGGCACGGTTTGCCGCCGTATAGAGTTCACTTGGGGAAGCAGTCTAGCCACGATCTCGACCCCCTGCTCTACCGTAGCTCGCGTGCCGCCAGAGTTCTGAATCGACAACACCGGCACGTCGCACGAATCGGGACTGGCTGCTCCTGCCTGCCCAGGGAAATCAATCGAGTGCAGCTTCTGGGAGTTCACCAAATGATCCAGCGTTCCTTGCTCGCAACCCAGGCCCACTAACAGGTAGCCGCCGATGTTGGGATGCCGGGCCATACCGCCCAGCACGCGCGTCAACATACGGTGGCGACTGCCCTCGAAGGCCATGGCACAACCGCTGCTATGTCGAAACGAGATGACTCCATCGATGTTGTCGAATGCGGCTAACGCCTGTTCGTCGAAGCGGCTGGCAATCATCCGTGCTACCGACGCCGAGCAGTTTACATTGCTGATGACCGCCAGGTAGTTTCGAGTGCCCACCTTGCCAGTGGAGCGCTGATAGCCCTGGAAGGTCACGTCACCAATAGACGCGAAATCAGCAGGAATCTCCGTCGAAATAGCGTCTAGGTCCACCGTATGGTCGCATCGCAAATTATGCGAATGCACATGATCGCCCGCGACAATATCTCCAGTTGCCAAACCAATAGACCAACCGAATTTGAAGACGGGTGAATCCGAGGCCGTATCGCGAATGGCCAATTTGTGTCCCGCCGGCACATCCTTGCGCACGTGGACAGCCGTTTCACCCAGGCGGAGGACTTCCCCTTTTTCCAGATCGCGCAGCGCGACAACTACCGAGTCGCGTGGACTGAGCAAAACAAAGTCGGTAGTCTGTTGAGGTGCGTCCAAGGTTTAGGCTACTTTCATTGCAATGGACTTAGGGCCACACCAGCCTTCGCTGGCAGGCAAACAAAAAAGCATCTTACTCGCACCGCGTCCGCATTTCATCCGCATAGAACACGGCTCACGCGCATTCCGCCGATTTAAGTCCGCACTCCACTTTTGGAGTGCTGTGACTCGTCATAGCTTTCCTAGTGCCATAGAGTTGGAACCATTCGGGTATACAGATGGGCTACTGAACGCTGTGGAATACTACGAAAAGAGGCACCCTAAAAAAGGTGCCTCTGGTGAACTTCTATTTTCGACTTGTAACCATGCAACTAACGAATATGGTCGGCGAAGGCTTCCCAAGTTTTTTTGCTTTGTGAGGGATCCCCGCTGCGTTTGCGCGCGGTCCGCAATTTGATCAACCAGTTCCGATCGTTCAGATCCTTGGGCTCACCGGGCAGGATATACGTCGCATTTGAAGCTGCTGGAATTCTGAATACTAATTGACGGGCGCGCTCATCGTCCTGCACCAGGACTCGGTACAAAGAAGGCTGCTGCCGGTTCGGGAACGTAGCAGCAGACCACAATCTGCCCTGGCTGACGGTTTGCATATCCGCATCCGTCAACCTGTTGCTGTGCACCCAAGTCTCCTGATTCGCTTCGTTGCGGAGCAAGACGTATTGGCCATCGGGTTTATCCACAGTTCCACCAAATTCGGCCCAAGCTTTATAGGTCTTGCCCGCTTCGTCCCAAGTCCATACCCGCCAATTGGGTTTCGTCTGCAATCGAGTCTTGCTTCGCTCAATGATTTCAGCGAGATTTTCGTTCGTTCCGAAGACGCTCGATGAAAAATCTGTTGGGAGCTCACCGCGTTGGTTTTCCAGCGCTAAACGAATGTTAATATCGCTAACATTGAGTGTCACGGACACGAAACCGAATGGGATTTGAGCATTGCGATCGATTTCATAATTTAAGCCTGGTAACTTAATCGGCGGCACCCAGCGTTCGCAATGCAGTACCTCGCCAGTTTTCAGCGTTCGAGTTATCGCTAAGGGCTGGCGGCTAATGTTTGCAAGCAGTCCGCCAATCGTGGCGCGTAGCCTACCTATACCGGACCGTGGCTTGAGTTCTGCGGCGAACAGCAGTGAAAGGACATCGACAATGCCGATGCGATCGAACTGCTGCTTACGCGGAAGTCGCAAACGCAAGTCAAGCAGCCCTTCAAGATTCTCGTCGTCTGGCACACGAAACACAGACTCTTTGTCCCCAAACGCGATCCATGCTTGGGCGACCGAGCGCTGACCCAACGTTGCAGAATTTTGCGGTACTCTCCTGATTACGAATCGACGTGAATCTTGATACGCCTGTACATCGATCTGCATCCGAGCAGCTTCCCAGTAATCGGCTCCATCATCTAGGGTGGAGTTGACCTCGACTTCAATCCACCGATACTCGCGACCATCAATCACGTCCCCGCCCAGCATTCTGACGGTCGCTTCGATGGTCTCAACAGGATCATTTCCATGTGCAATGGAACCCACAATGGTCACAAAGGACGGTTTGTCCGGTAGAGTCGCTAGGTCAATTCCCATGACTGACGTGGGCACTGGCTGTGGCGGCGGGTTGGGTTTCTCTTTAGAAGGAATCGATTCTCGATTTTTTTCCCCAGGAAGAGTCGCAGTACGCGGATCGGGATCAGGAAAGGGCGTGTCCGGAAATGAAGAAATAGTCGAAGCGGTGTCCGCAACGCTTGAATGTGGCAGGAAAGGTTGGACATGAGGCGTGTTGGGAAAACTGGGACCAGAAGGCAACTTGGATTCCGCCATGATGGCGCCTTCAAATCCATTTTGCCGCAATTCTTCTAGTTTGTGACGGACGCGACTTGCTTGCGACTTGGGCGAAGGGGGAGTGGCCTTCACCATCACGCACTCCGCACTCAGAACCTGATCTACATACACCTCGACCTTTACGAAACCAAAGGGACTGTGTTGGGGGCTCGTGCGGCGCGCGATAATATAACCTTCCGTCGCTGGATCGCTACCCTGCGTGCGCGAACTGGCTACGTAACACAGTTCATTTGCGTAGCTATTGGATTCTATGGAAAGCCAATTGTTGCGATTCCCCTTTGCAATTAGCTTAGCGCGCACTTGGTTGTAGATGGGTTCGGCTGCGGGAATATGTTCACCGAAAAACAATGACAGCACGTCGCAAACGCTCAATCGTCGCTGCGGTATGAGTTCTGCACTGAAGGTACGTAGCGGATCATGATCGCGATCGAACCGCATAACCAGGGACTGCTGACCGTTAGAGCGGGTCTGGCCCATGTAACTCTTTATGGCTGGGCTCTGGGCCTCAATCCAACTGTCCTCACCAATCGCTAGCTCGCTATTTACCCGCCATTTTTTTGCGTCGATTTCCAAATATCCAGTCTCACAATAGTTGGTTTTCAAATCGGTAACTTCGACTCGTAAACGCGTCATTACCGGTTGATCTGGATCGTCACTCACGTCCAACACTTCGAGCGTGAGGCCGAAATCCAGAGGTTCGCCAGCTTCCCAACCAGCTCGCCAAATATGTCCCCTATACCGTTGGCTCGCTCCGGCTTGCTCAGGCAGGTCAGGCGATTGGAAGGGTTGCGTTAGCGTGGCACCCACGGTTAACCTCTTCAGTCCCTTCGTAACTTCAAACTCGTCCCCGTCCTCTTCGAATTCTACCGGACCTGTGTACTGCCACTGATATTTCCCAGGAGCCAACTCGATCTGCCCTGGCGACAATTCAAACGTTTCTGCAGTCTCGATGTTTTTGATGGAAACACATCCATTTTCCAGAAGTTGTCTGGCTACTGTCATTTCCCCAGATATGATTTCTAAGGGGATATTTGGGCTGCTGCGCGGCTCTGGTGGCAACGGGACCGATGCACCTCCAGGACTCTGCGTGGGCCAGAACGCCATCCAAAGCAAGGCAGCCACTGAACAAAGCAGGGCAGCGACTGAACAAAAAAGGGTCAACCCGCGAAGCCGCCGCGCCATAGTTAGATTTCGCCATTGGTTGGTAACGGGTGGAGGAATTAGTTGCGCAGCCGATCCTGGGTGCGAACCGGACGGTGTCAACTGCTTGTCCGTAGACTGATCATTGATCGCCAGGGTTTCAGCTCTGACAAATTCTGATTTGAATGCGGGCTTAGCTCGATCGTTCCAGCAATTGTATTCAGTCACTAGGGCCGACAGGTTCGCGAAACCGGCCAGCTCGCTCAGCCGCGACTCGACGTCGGCCATGGAGTTTGGTCGTTCGGTGGGCGTGAACGCAATCATGTCTCCCACCAGCGCCAATAAATCTTCACCTACGTCTGGCCGTAGCGATCTTAACTCCGCAATGGTCGGCAACATGCCGGGGCGCTCCCTGGGACGCTGCCCGGTGAGCAGTTCGTGCAAAGTCAACCCGAGACTAAAAATGTCGGATTGGCAAGTGACGGGATATCGACCAGAAAGCTGCTCTGGCGCCATGTAGGCCAACGTCCCCAACGCTTGGTCGGTACGCGAGATGCTTTCACCCATCTGCAATTCGAAAACTTGCGCCAGCCCCAGATCGAGCAACTTGACACTGCCTTCGGCCGTGATCATCAGGTTGGATGGCTTCACGTCGCGATGAATGACCTGCTGGTCATGGGCATATTGCAGAGCCAATGCGGCCAGTCGCACGATATGGCATGCCTCTGGCACAGGCAGTGGGCCCAAACGCCGTACAAGCTGGTTAAGGTCTACCCCGTCAATAAGTTCCATGACGAGATAAGGCATATTATCCTGCTCTCCAGCATGGAGTGCTTTGACGATACAAGGATGATTGAACTTGGCCGACAATACCATTTCTCGTGCAAATCGCGCAACAGCTTCGCCCGATTCGCGGCGATCCGATTTCAAAATCTTGATCGCAACCTGTCGATCCAGCTTGAAATTCTTCGCCCGGTAAACGCTCCCCATTCCCCCCTGTCCAATGCACTCCATGATCTCATGGTCAGGAATTAGGATGGCAGGCTCGCACACACCCGGTTTCGCTGTGGAAGGGTAAGCGCTTTGCTCCCGACTAGTGTGGCCCGTAGAGTTTTTCTGAGAGTTCTTCAGAACATGCGCCTGGAGACTGGACACCGGAGCAATTGATTGTGCCACCAGATGCATTAGGGAGTCGGACTCTTCGGCTAGGATTTCCAGCGAGCTTTGGCATTTCATGCAGCCCATCAAATGGTTCTCAAGCAACTCGGTTTGCGTATCCGAGGTTTTCCCAACTAGATAGTCCCGCAATTCGTCTGGTCTACAGCAAGCATCGCTCATAGTAATTTCGCCAAATGGAAACGGAATGGTCGCATAACCTGATTAACGCAAAACGTTAACTCGAAAAAAATTCGGAACCCCCAGCTGGCATCACAATTCCTCGATCGTTTCACGCAGTCGCCGCAGCACGCGAGCGCGACACATACAAATCGCTGCGGCTGTCATGCCCAACTCGCGGGCAACTTCGCTCGGCCGCTGTCCCAACGCGGCGGACTGCCAGAAAGCCTGCCAGGTTTGCATGGAAAAATCCTGCCGAATGATTTGCAGCGCAACAGCAATCAACAATTCGAGATCTTGTGCGGATTCGGAGGAGGATCGGGATTCAATGGGCGTTGGCCAAGAGACATCTAAATGGGAGAGAGTTTGGCCTCCAACAGCTCTCGGGTATTTTTTCGTATACCGCAGCTCATCTAGGATCTTTGAACGAGTAATGGTCCATAGCCAAGCTCGAAAGGAGTTATCCAAGTGATCCTTGCCGAACTCCGCAATGTGTTTCAAGATCGCGAGAAATACATTTTGTGCAATATCGTCGGCGTCTGTGCCGCGAATTCCATATCGATGGCACCAATTTAGAATTAGCGGCGTATACAAGCTGACAAAGCGATTCCAAGCGAGTTGTTCGCCGGCCCGAACCTGATTGATCAGGGAGGTGGATGTGGAAAGTGAGTCCGCAGATACCATCGTAGAAAGTGTCCCCCTGCCTATCAGAATCCGCAACTAGAACTGCTAGCAGCGATAAAAGAGAGCTACCCCCCCCAATAAACCCGCAAATTTTTTCAATCGTGAGCCGCTTTCAACGCTTTGCGAAGCTTTTTAGTCGCTTGGTGCAGAAGTCCGGCGATTGAAGAAGTAGATTTGTCAAGCGCGAGAGCCACCTCCTGTACTGACATCCGATCCCAGTAACGAAGGATTAAAACTTGTCTCTGGTTCTCGGGCAGTTGCTCAATGGCGGCGGCGATATCACGCATGCTTTCCTGCCTGACCATCTCATGGCTGGGTGTGCTATCGCGGCTGGCGATGACGTGCGCAAGTCGCATCGAGGACTCGTCCAAGGCCGCTTCAATAGACCGTTCGCGTTTTATATCTCTTTTTTGGGTATGTAAGTCGCGGGTAGCATGGGCAATCTCGTGCACCAGGATTTTCCGGAGCCAAGCCTGTCGTTCGGCTTCCGTCCGACCTCTAAACTTTGTGTGTGCAGCCAAGGCCTGCAACAGGCATTGCTGGACAATGTCCGAGTGATCAATTTTGCTCCGGCATTGTTGCTGTAAATGCAATCTGGCTAGAAATTGCAAATAACCACGATACCTATTCAAATCAGCCGATTCAAAGCCATCGGTGGTCGACATGAGCAATCCAAATCTAACGGCTGATCCCCCGAAACGCGGTGGCCCGTTCACCGCAGTTTCTCCAGTTGGTTAATTCTAGTCGTTGCTATTCCGGCTCGGCAACCAACAAGCCTTCGGCTCAATCTCGATACGACGAAAATTTTTGGATTTAGCGCACACGATTTTCTGCGATCTCGGCTCTAGCTAAACAGCCAGCGCTTCCTGTGGCTAACTCTTTTTGTGCTGCGACCGTTCACCCATTGTAGAAGGATCAGGCTTGTGATTTACAAACAGCTTCGCTTCATGTGCCTTTCGCTGGTTATCCTAGGTCTGCAAATATCCGCCAACTGCCGGGCGGAGATTTGTGTATTTGGAGACAGTCTTTCTGAGACAGGAAATTTCTCGATCGCGTCAGGCGGCTTGTTGCCTCCCGCGGGCCTCTACTACAACGGTCGATTTTCTAATGGGCCGGTATGGATCGAACATTTGGCGTTGGCGCTGGGCGAACCCCTGCCACTACCTAGCTTATTGGGCGGTCAGAACTGGGCATTTAACGGCGCGCGAGCGGCCGGTGCATCGCCCTATGGCACGCCTGACGTGGTAACTCAGGTTGCCGGATATTTGTCGACTCACGCTGGAGTCGCTAATGCCGACGACATATTTGTAATCTGGGCTGGGTCGAATGACATCTTCTTTGGCGCTTTTAGCGGCGAGACGAACTTTATCCCGGAAGCCGTACAGGGGATCTCGCAGGCGATTCGGGCGCTTCATGCCGCAGGAGGAAGAAACTTCGTTGTGCTCGATCTTCCTCAGCTTGGCCAGACACCATTCTTCAATACCGTTCCTCAGGCTTCGATTCCACTGAATGCGGCCACAACGGCATTCAACTCCTCTCTGGCGGTCGAACTCAGCAGCTTGCGCCGCAGCCTACGAAATATTCACATTGCAGACGTCAAGATTAGTCAGCTCTTCCAGGTGATTACTCGGACTCCCAGACTCTTCGGGCTGCAGAATGTAACGGACTCCAGCACACAATTTGATCCCATCTCAGGAATCGGTTACGCGCTGGTGAGCGGCGTGAACCCGAAGCGCTATCTATTTTGGGACAGCGTCCATCCTACGGCTCAAGGTCACAAGCTCATTGCGGCCTATGCCTACATCACAGTCAGGCTGCATTGTAGGCCTCACGGTCGTTGATTGCGGAGGCGAGCATTAGACAATCGCTGTTCGATTACCGCCATGAAGGGCGGACAAACCAGCGAGCTCGCAGTGCTTCAGAAATGACCTGCGGTAATCTCGGCTCAGGCATGGAAAAGTTCTATGTTGGCTGCAACGGCTCGGGCGACTGGTGTTCACGCAACTTCAGCCGAAGACTGGATTTCAGCCGAAGTCCGCACCAATGGTACAGCCTGCGTCGGACCCAAGTGCTAGAGCATCTCGGGCGTGTCTCTAAAGTTGAGCGCCCCCAGTCTTCCTTCCAATTTTGGCTCCTCAGAAGAATGAGTGAGTGGTCAAACGATTCACGATTCAAGTTTAATAGGTTTTCAAAGGCATGCCACCAAAAACCTAGTACGCGGGGTTGTTACCCACTAATTCTTCTGAAGAGCCTGTTTTCGATTGGCAACGCTAAAGGTTAGGTGCCAAATTCGGGGCGACGGCGGCCCAATTGTTCTTGCAGACGGGCCACAATGCTGGAGTGCATTTGGCTGACGCGGCTTTCGCTGAGGTCCAGCGTGGCACCGATTTCCTTCATCGTCAGCTCTTCATAGTAATACAGGATAATGATTAGGCGCTCGTTGCGGTTTAGACCCTTGGTCACCAACCGCATCAAATCACTTTTTTGCACGCGCCGAGTTGGGTCTTCGCCTTTTTTATCTTCCAGGATATCGATTTCACGGACGTCTTTGTAGCTGTCCGTTTCGTACCACTTCTTGTTGAGGCTAACTAAATTGACCGCGTTGGCCTCGGTTTGCATCTTCTCGACTTCGGCAACGCTAATCTCCATGTACTCGGCGATTTCGCGTTCGGTGGCCGCACGACCATAGCGTGCATCCAACTTCTTCTTGGCTTCGCCAAGCTTACTGGCCTTGCTGCGCACCAAGCGGGGTACCCAGTCCATCGAGCGAAGTTCGTCGAGCATCGCCCCACGAATTCGAGGTACGCAATACGTTTCGAATTTGACGCCGCGGCTGGTGTCAAACGCATCGATGGCATCCATCAGGCCGAAAATTCCGGCGCTGATCAAGTCATCGAGCTCGACACCATCAGGCAGTCGTTGCCAAATGCGATCGCCGTTGTAACGCACCAGCGGCATGTATTCTTCAATCAGTCGATTGCGAAGATCGACGTTTCCGGAATCAGCCTTGTACTGCTTCCATACGTCCTGAATGTCTTCACTCGCTGCGGTCTTCGTTGCCATCCAATCCTCCGTGAGCTGACTGTTAGGGCGCAAGCGCCGCTAGCATGACTTTTAGCGTGTACCTCGTTCGGCTGCTACGCCAACTTGATCTCTTTACTCCAAAGATTTGGAGTTCGCTTTTGTGGCTGCCGAATGTAGGCGAGCCATTTCACTTCGAAACTGATTTTCCACCGAATCTGAAACAGTTTTCTCGGCCATGGTGCCGATCCAGAAACCTATAACACTCAGTCCGCAGAAAACCACTAAGCTTTGCGAGAGTATCTCATTGGGTAACTGACCCATTGCTAGGCCACGCAAAATGACGAGGCACATAGCAATCGCTCCCAGCACGCCTGAGTATGCGCGGGCCATCGCTTGCCTCCTCGTTGCTACAACTTCCTTGCCTAATAAACGCACTTCGCCGTAGGACTGCTCGGCTGTGATCCGCGGATGAACGTGGACAACAACCGATACTCCTCCGACTAATACATCTATCGGTAGTTGCAGATCGAAAATTTAACTTTATTCGGCTGCAAGATACGTCTTCTCTAGTTGCGCTAGTTTGACAATTGCTGTGGACTGTTGAGCGACTTACCTCCCAAGAGCAAGCTAGCCAACCTGCGAGGGCTGGCCACCAGGATATCTTGCGGAACGTGCTGACCTGCCGTCAGATAGCTGATAGGAAGCGCATCTCCGGCCAGAAACTCTAGCCAACTTCCAAAGCGAGTCACTTCATCGAGCTTGGTCATCAAGAGGTTAGTAGGTTTAAGTATTGAAAACTGCTCCATTGTCTCGCGAGCATGCTCCAGCGAACTGGTCGCACTGATCACGAGCTGCGTCGAGTGAGGCTCAGCGTGCTGTAGGAACTCGCCCAGCACAGCGAGTTGCGGCTGATCGCGGGGTGATCTGCCGGCCGTATCCAGAAGAACCAGGTCGCATTCTCGCAACCGTTGCAACGCCGGTGTCACTTGTTCTGGAGAACTGACGACTTCAAGTTGTGCGGATACTTGTTCCGCGTACTGAAGTAGTTGATCAACAGCTCCCAATCGAAATGTGTCCAGAGCAATGATACCGATTTGGCAACCGAGCTCGAAACGAAAACCGGCTGCAATCTTCGCGAGCGTGGTTGTCTTGCCTGCACCGGTAGGTCCGACCAGAGCCACAATTTGCTGTTGGCCGTTCTGCAATTCGATCGAGCCAGCCACGCGTAGTTTCGCGGCGATCAATTGACTCAGACGCACGCGGATCTGGCTGGGGTCGCACAACTGCGATTCCAGGCAACTCTCGCCAGCTTCCTTGAGTAGTTCACGAGCCACTGTGGGCGGTAAACCGGCGTCTAACAAGTCAGCGTGTACTTCGATCATGGCAGGCAAGATTCTTTCGCGATGCTGAATCGTGGCAGAGCTGGCGTCCACGGGATTGGTTGACTGAGCGACCGAATGATTTGAGTTCGTCTGCGACGAGTCCGATTCGCTGACGACCTTCGTCGCTAAGATGGTGGTTGGTTGTGGCGCAGCCGTGGTTAGCTGTGGCTCAGTTTTGCGGGCAGATTTCCAAGACGTCTCAAAGTCTCGAGTAATTTCTATGCCGACGGTAGCATCGACTTCGACGGTGGTTCTTGAGAAGAAACCCAGTCGACTGTGGCGACGTTCGCGAGTGTGCAAGATGGAAGCGTTGTGGCCCAGCTTCTGACGCACTTGCTGCAAGGCGGCTTGAACCGATTCGGCTTGAAAAGTATAGACTTGCATAGTCGGCTATCAGATCTTGGTTACAGGATCGGCAACGAGCCCCACAGAAACCACTTGTGTTTGCAACGTGATCTCTGAGTGACTTAGAATTCGCAAATCGGGCAAATGAGACTGCGTGATTTGTCGGAGCGCAGGACGGATGCGAGGGCTGACCAAGAGAATCGGGCGATGTCCGGCCGTTTTCAGATTTTTGAGTTGAGCGACGATCTGTTGGCAGGTGATTTCAATAGCTTGCGGCGACATGCGGATAAGCAAGCCACGATCGCTGAGTTCAAAACCCGCCGCGATACGATCCTCCATGGCTGGGTCCATGGTGATGACATGCAACTGCCCAGAGGAGTCGGAGAATCGTTGGCAGATCGTTCTGGATAGACGATTGCGCACGTATTCGTTGAGTAGCACCGGGTCTTTGACACGCGAGGCGTAATCTCCCAGCGCTTCGAACACTAAAGCTAGTTGGCGAATGGGTATGTCCTCGCGCAACAGCATCTGCAATACGGATTGCACGTCGGACAGCTTCATGAGGCCTGGAATCAATTCCTCGACAACAGTCGGACTGACCGACTTGAGCTGATCGACCAACTGCTTCGTGCTTTCGCGAGTCAACAGTTCATCGGCATGTTTTCGGGCCGTCTCTTGAAGATGTGTGGCGATGACCATGCTGGGCGAGGCGATTTGGTAGCCGTACATTTCCGCTTGTATCTTTTGGCTGCTGGTAATCCAAACAGCCGGTCGACCCGCCGCCGGTTCGCGAGTTGCGATGCCGGTTACGGAGCCTGTACAGCGTCCCACATCGATCGCTAGCAACCGATCTGGTGCGGCTTCACCACGCGTGACTACATTGCCGGCAATTTGAATTTCGTATACCGACTCGGGCAAACTGAGCTTGTCCTTCAAGCGAACTTTGGGCAATAGGATGCCCATCTCGCTGGCCAGGATAGAACGCACACCCGTAATTTTTTCCATCAGGTCACCGCCGCGGCGCGGATCCGCCAGTGGTAAAAGTCCCGCGCCGATTTCGATTCGCATGGGGTCGACGTCGAGATAGTCTTCAGGTTTTTTGTCGGCTGGTTTGGCTTTAGCTACATCGGCATCCTTCTTCGTCTGGGCCTCCCTTGAGGACGCCATATTTTGTTGATTGCGTACCATCAGCGAAAGTCCGATACAACCGCTGCCCAGCGCCATCAAGGGCAGCGTTGGCAATTGCGTAAACATGAGTAAAATTAAGAAGCAACCCGCTACCGCTAAGGCTTGAGGATGGGAGAAGAGCTGGCGCATAAATTCATTGGACAAGCTGACTTTTTGCGTGCTGCGCGTCACCAGCAGGGCGGCCGCTAGCGAGATTAGAAACGCCGGTATTTGGCTCACCAGCCCGTCACCGATCGTCAATTTCGTGAACAGCGCGAAGGATTCTGAGAGCGATAATCCGGCATACATCATGCCCACGTAGAGGCCGCCTGCAATATTAATCAGTGTGATGATAATGCCCGCGATCGCATCGCCGCGCACAAATTTTCCCGCACCGTCCATGGCTCCATAGAAGTCCGCTTGGCGTGTGACGGCCTCGCGGCGCTCCTGGGCCTGCACCTCATCGATCGAACCGGCGTTCAAATCGGCGTCGATGGCCATTTGTCGTCCTGGCATACCGTCCAACGCAAAGCGGGCCGCCACTTCGCTTACGCGCGTAGCACCTTTGGTGATTACTAAGAATTGGATCAAGACGATGATCACAAAGATAATTATCCCGACTTCAATGCGATCTCCAGCGACGAATTCTCCGAAGGCTTCAACGACGCCCCCAGCCGCACTCAATGCGTCCGAATCCGCGCGCGTTAAAATGAGCCGTGTGGTGGCTACGTTCAAAACGAGCCGACCCAGGGTGGTCGCAACCAACAATGTCGGGAAAATATTGAATTCAAGTGGAGTTCGAATATAAATCGTGGTCAGCAGCACAATGACCGAGATGGCAATGTTGCCCGCGAGCAATACATCCATGACCGCGGGCGGCAGTGGCACTAAGATAACGCCGATACACGCTATGATTGAAACGGGGAGAATCAGCTCGCGATGGCGGGTCAGGGTTGCGACAAAGTTCATGAACGATAGGGTCAGTTAGAGTAAAATGCCGCTTGGCGGATTTCGAAGAAGAATTAGGTCGCACGCTAGCCGACGATATATTTGGCGAGTACCGCCGAGCCAGCGATTATTTTTCGGAGATTAGTGATATTTGTCTAATGCTGTCCAGTGCGAATGCCGCCAGCGGCAATCGGCGCTGCGCCACAAACCGATGAGATGAAAAACTCAAGAAAAGCAAAGATGTCGGAAGAATCGCCCAAAAATTTGAAAACTCCTGCCAATGCCTATCCGGCTTGGAGCCCTCGTTTTTGGCATGGCATGCGGACCGCGACTTGGTGGCGATTGCTAGCAAAAAATGGTTTTCGCATCGCTCCCAGCCGCATTCCTTCTATGTTGGGGGTTAGCCTCTTCACGCCCGTCAACGATTTGCTAGCGATTGCCCAATCGGCGATTTACGGCCGGAGTATTCGAAGGACAGAAGTTAGCGCGGCGCCGCTGTTCATCCTTGGGCACTGGCGAAGTGGCACGACGCTGCTGCATGAGATGTTGGTTTCAGACCCTCAGTTCGTGTCACCGAGTACTTACCAATGCTTTGCACCGTCGCACTTTATTCTGACGGAAAAGTTGGTCAGCCGCTTTGGAAATTTCTTGCTTCCCAAAACGCGACCCATGGACAACATGGAGGCAGGCTGGCATTTGCCGCAAGAAGATGAGTTCGCCCTCATGAATCTGGGTGTGCCTACACCCTATTTGAAGATTGCCTTCCCGAAAACGCAGCCGCCGGAGCTGGAGTACTTGAGCCTAAGCGGACTTAGCGATGCTCAGCGGTCGCTGTGGCGGGAAAAATTCATGTGGTTTCTCAAGGCAATTAGCTTTCATCAGCCCGGAAAACGAATGGTGCTTAAGAGTCCGCCACACACCGGGCGAATTCGGGAATTATCCCAATGGTTTCCCGATTCAAAATTCATCCATTTGACGCGCGACCCCCGCAGTTTGTTTTCATCGACGATGAGACTGTGGCGCTCGCTCTACGCAGTGCAGGCGTTCCAGCCTCAACCGTCAGAGGACGAATTGAGCAGCTATGTTGCCGAATGTCTTACGCAGATGTATGCGCATTTCGAGGAGTCGAGGAAGCAAATTGATCCAAGTCGCATCGTCGATGTGCGCTACGAAGACTTGGTCGCCGAACCCATAGCTACGTTGAGAAGTCTTTATGAGCATCTCGATCTGGGCGACTTCGGCACCGTCGAGCCTCATCTCCAGCAGCGGCTTCAGAATCACGACGCCTATCGTACCAATGACCACCAGCTAGATCCGGATTTGGAGCGCATGATTCTCAACAACTGGACTCAATACGCTACGCGTTACGGTTATGGAAAAAATACAGCACATGCACTTCCGGGGTTAGATCGGAAGCGCTGTGGGTAGCGGCTACTGGCCCAGTTCTTCCCGCAGTGCTTCGAGTTCTGCGATGGCTTCAAAATCTTTCGGGCGGCCAGCGGCACGCTTTAATTCGATTAACTTCGATAGCGTGACACACTGTAGGTTGTTCCCAAACAGCTCCAAAGCTTCGCTGTGGGCGATCAAGCTTTCATAATCTCCACCGCCAGCCACTTCGCCTAATAAATCGAGATCACCGATCGAAGTGCGCAGCGTAAAGTTGAGTCCCGACTGTATGGTGGCGACGTCAAACCGAAATGGCAACCCAGGTGGTGCCCCACGGAGGTACGGATCATGCGGAGCAAGTGTCGTTTCAATACGGCGCAGGTTTTCCAAAGTGCGTTTGTAAACGATGTCCACATCTACAGTGGCACGCGCCGAACCGTGCGCCATCGCGGCCAAGCCTCCAATTAGAATGAACTCGACTTGGCCCAAGCAGAGCTGGCTGAGGATGTCTCGAAATCCATGTTCAGTCATTCATTAGCCCTAGCTCCTGAGCACCTGCGGCGCCTTCTCTACAAGTCTTCTCTACAAGTCTTCTCTACAAGTCTTCTCTACAAGTCTTCTCTACAAGTCTTCTCTACAAGTCTTCTCTACAAGTCTTCTCTACAAGTCTTCTCTACAAGTCTGATGCTGGCGAGCGCGTCTCTCGCTTAGCAACGGCCGCTCGTCGAAGTTCAAAAACCAACCGCATAGCCACCTCGAAACGCTCGCTGCGCTGCTGAGGCGTGAGTTTCAAATTCTCGCGCAATAGGCTGCGGTCAATATCTTTTTTGTAGGCTTCAATAATTGAATTCATGCCCTAGCAATTCCCCGCATTCTAAAGGATGTCACTTTAACGAGCAACGCTTCAACCCGACCAAGCAGCCGACTGACGTCGGAGTTGCTGGACGACCAATTGCTGGCCCGCTGTGCGTGGCTTCTCGTGAGTACTGGCGAACCACTGGCGTTCGACTTTGGCGCCAGCTTGTAGAGCAGCCACTAGGCTCTCCGCCAGCTCCGTATCCGACATGCGGCGGATGATGATGACTTCGGCCCAGGTGTGGCCAGAGCGCAGGAGGTTCAATGTCCACTGCCAATCGGGCAATTGGCTTCGATCGACAGGAATCGCAGCCGGCTGCGGCTCGCGACTATGGAACTCCTCAAAGGCCATTTCTGCGGGCGTTAGTTGATCCCAGCGAGTCGTATCGGCGGGCGGCGCCGGCTCGGAAAAATCCAAGACACCCGCGCCGCGATCGAGCGACCTAGTTGGAGTTGCAGGGGCTGGTACTGGTATTGATATTGGTGCAGGGGCTCTGGGCGCTTCCAACGCGGGTGATGAGCTGGCTTTGGGCTGTTTGCGGATGTGCGCGCAAATTTTCGATTCTAATTTTGCGGGAAACTGAACGACCGATAACAATTCGCCGCGCTGGACGGGGTCCTGCAATTCGGGGGCTACCGAAACGGTAGGCCGGTTGCGGTTGACTTCCTGTTGCCGCAGCAGACCTGTTACCAGGAGCAGGTCGAGCAGCTCGACACAATCGGCTTGTCGGAACGTAGACAGTAATCCAAAAGTACTAAGTCGATGTAAATTGAGTTTTTGCAGCTTGGAATTTTGTGAACCACTCAAGTACTGTGCGATCAGGGTCTTTCCGATCCGGCCATGGATACGCTCGATGGCTCGTACCGTTTGATCCAAGAATTCAATCTTTTGCGCCTCAGAGATCAGACTGCGTCGCACGCCAGAAGTTGGCGTAACATGTGCAGGCTCGACTGGATTCCCAGCAGAGTTCCCAGCAGAGTTCCCAGCAGAGTTCGCGTCGGCTCGAAGGGCGTCGCCCGCGACTTGGCTGGCGAGGCTTGCATCGCGAGTCGCGAATGTGGGCAGCTTGACCAGTGGCCAGCCTGGACTGCGTCCGCAGCGATCGCATTGCCCGCAGTTCTCGGCCGAAGTGTCGCCAAAGTAATTTAGAATGGTGGCTTGTCGGCACAGCGGAGCCTGCGCGTAATTGACAACTTGATTCAGTCGATCGTATTCGGCTTGTTTACGCTCATTGAGCGCTTGGAAATCGATCTCCAGATCCTTGAAGGGCACGTCGCGACGGACAAAGTGGACGGCCCGACCGCGGAAGGCTGGGATATAATCGACTTCGTCGAACTTGGTCAACTCCCGCATGGCTCGCAGAAATGTGTCACGTTCCAATTGCGTATCGTTGAGCAGCCGCTGTAAATTGACTTCGACATGTTCGCCACGCCGGTCGCCAACGACGCGTTCGAGCACGCGGAGTACCTTGCGTCGCATAGTCGCTTCGCGCGGGAGCAGATCGACGAGTGTGGGTAGATTGCTATCGATTTTCACCATCGCCAAGCCGCCACCACGTTCAAGTCGCTCGATGACTCCACTGCGACTGAGCACCTGTAGGCTGCTACCGATCGCTTCGGGAGAAACGTTTACGCCCAGCGCGTCGCGGATCTCTTCCTGCGTCAGCTCGATCGGATCCTCATCGCGTGCAGCCAAGAAGTTGTAGACTTTTTCGATCAATTCCTTAGGCGGGTAATTGTTGTCGATGAAGAATTCTTGGATATGGCGATCTTGGAACGAGTAGAGCATGACGCAAATAGATTGCTCGCCGTCCCGCCCTGCCCTACCGGCTTCCTGGTAGTAGGCCTCTAAAGAGCCGGGCATGTTGTAGTGAATGACAAACCGCAGATCGGGTTTATCGATGCCCATGCCAAAGGCATTGGTGGCCACGATAATCCGAATACTGTTCTTCATGAAGCGTTCTTGAATGGTCCGGCGCTGGTCGGGAAGGAGACCGGCGTGATAGGCACCGACCGAGATCTTCAAGTTCTTGGAGATCGATTCGACGAGCGCTTCACAGCGCTTCCGCGTAGCTGCGTAGATAATTCCAGAGCCAGGCATCGTCTTGAGAAAATTTTCAAGCTCTTCGTCTTTGTCGCGATCGGTGGAACGCTGCACGACGCCAAAGTGCAGATTGGGTCGTGCAAAGCCGCTCATGAACTGCTTGGGACGTTTGAGTTCCAAGACCTGCACGATGTCCGCTCGGACTCGCGGCGTGGCGGTGGCGGTCAGGGCGACCGTCTGTACGCCGCCCAGCCACTGGCGGAATTTGCCAATCCGCGCATAGTCGGGTCGAAAGTCATGGCCCCATTGGCTGATACAGTGCGCTTCATCGATGGCTAGCAACTGGATTGGCGTGGCCCGAATCGCATCCAAGAAACGTTGATTGCGGAGCCGTTCGGGCGCGACGTAAACCAATTGGTATTTGCCCGACGCGACATCCTGCAGACGCTGGTGCTGTTCGGATTGGGACAAAGTACTATTGATCAAAGCCGCCGGAATACCGCGCTTGCCCAGCCCATCCACTTGGTCCTTCATCAGCGCAATCAGCGGAGAAACGACAATGGTCAGACCTGGGCGAATGACACTGGGGAGCTGGTAGCAGAGGCTCTTGCCTCCTCCCGTTGGCATGACGCACATGCAATCGTTCCCAGCCACAATGGACTCAATCACTTCGCGCTGGCCCGGACGGAACGATTGCAGCCCAAATTGTTGCAAAGCATTTTCAAAACTAGGACTTAGCATCGTCATTGGCGCAGTAGGGTTATTGGCGCAGTAGGGTTCTTTTTTATCCTTGCTTAAGCACGGGGCTAGGATTGGACCTTGCTTAAGCGGCGGGTTAGGATAATACAGTGAGCTACGTTAAGGCAGCGGGCTACGATGAAATCGCAACTTTGAAGCTAGCGTGTTAAGGCTCAATTCTACCGCTTTTGGATGTCGAGGGTTCCCCACAACGGAAGTTTGAGCGGCCAATTGGCCGTTTGCCGTCCCATCCAAGAGGCTGCGAGAATGTCTCGCAAAACTATAACATGCTTGGGTCGTTAACGGCAAACTGCTGCATATTCTTAAAAGGTGCTTTGACTTGGCCAAATCGCGTCCCAACCGCGTGAGTGTGGCTCTGCTGCCGCAGCTTCTACAGCCCGCAGAATGGAGCGATTTCACGACGGCCATCGTTATCGACACGCTGCGTTTTACGACGACTGCGTGCCAGGCCTTGGGGGCAGGCGCCGCTTCTCTCGAAATAGCCGCATCGATTGAAGCTGCGCGGGCCATCTCGGTCGGTGATAAAAACTCGCTCTTGTGTGGCGAGCGGCATTGCCATCGGATCGAAGGTTTTGATTTAGGCAATAGTCCTTTCGAATATATCGCACCCATCGTTGGCGGTCGGAATCTGGTGTTCACTACCACCAACGGAACACTCGCGGTTGCCGCAGTCCAGCGAGCGAAGACTATTTTGCTCGGCGCGCTTGTCAACCGCGCGGCAACTTGCCGCTACGTCTGTAATTCTGGCAGCGAACATTTAGTCATCGTGTGCGCGGGAACCGACGGTTTTATTGCCTCCGAAGACGCACTCACCGCTGGCGCGATTATCGACAGCTTAGCGTGCGATGACTGGGGGACGCTCGCAAATGACTCGGCTTGGCTGGCACTACAAGCTTGGAATGGCATCAAATCAAAAGTTTCCGGGACTGATCAGGTCGGCGATGCGATCGCCGCTGCGCTTGCCGGGGCGTTGGGCGGGCGGAATTTGCTCGACGGAGGCTTTGCGCAGGATGTTCAATATGCTGCGAGGTTAGATTCCATCGACATCGTACCTCGGCGGGTTGAAACTGAAGGATCCAAGTTTACTATTTAGTTGCAGATCACCCATCGACATCAAGTTGATGCCGCACCTAAATCTGGGCTGCTGTGGCCGATGTCTAGCCTCTAACATTTATTCGAGAGAACTTCATGGATTTGTCTGCATTGCGCGAGGAATACGCCAATCAAGAAGTGGACGTTGCGACGATGGCCCCCGATCCCTTTGCTCAATTCCAGCGATGGTTTGAGGAGGCGACGCGGGCCGAGTTGATGGAACCCAATGCTATGGTGTTGGCGAGCGTAGACGAAAACCATCGTCCGAGTCAGAGAACCGTATTGCTCAAGTTGTTCGACGCGAGCGGTTTTGTATTCTTCACCAACTATGGAAGTCGCAAGGCGCAACAGATCGCGCAGAATTCACACGTTTCGCTGCTGTTTCAATGGCTGCCGCTGCATCGACAGGTCGAGATCCACGGCACCGCGAAGAAAGTTTCCACGGCGGAATCGTTGAAATATTTCGCCGTTCGACCACGCGGCAGTCAGCTCGGGGCATGGATTTCGCGACAGAGCGAAGTCGTCTCCAGTCGCAGTATCCTGGAAGCAAAGCTCGATGAAATGAAGCGACGCTTCGGCGAAGGCGAGATTCCCCTGCCAAGCTTCTGGGGTGGATATCGTGTAGCTCCGGAACGCTTTGAATTTTGGCAGGGTGGCGCCAAACGATTGCACGATCGCATCGAGTACCTGCCAGCCCACGCAGGCTGGAATCGCCATCGGCTATCACCCTAGCTTCCAACCGCAGAAATTAATTGACCGTAGCCGGAGTCGCCAGACTTCGGTTCTTTTTTGAAGTCTGAAGTCTGGCGACCAGCTACGAAGGGGATTTCTGGAATAGGCTTTCTTCACATGCGTCGTAGAGTTGCATGAATACTTCGCGCACGTTTCCGCTTTTAGCCGCACTCAAACGCGACAACGAGCCAGGATTGGTTAATTCTCGCACTAGAGACTTTGGCAGCTCTGACTGCTGGGCGGTAACGAGCTGCACGAGCTGCACGAGGGTCCGCGAATCAGAATAAGTTCTTGTCAACGTGGGCAGGCACCAGCTTTCGCGGTGCGAGGTGGCTAGCAAGCCCATGCGTGAAATGCGTATAGTCATCCACAGCACAGCCCACTGAAAACGGTTGAGTTGTTCCAGCCCGTCGAGCACCAGCAAACCGCCGGTCGTCCAGTGGCTGCGACTGGCGAGAATCGAGCGATAGGGGGCTTCGGATTTACGCAGGCTGAGCCACACAGCGTTCCTTCCGCACGTTGGCTGCGGTCCGGCTACGAGGCTGTCGGTACGGTTAGGCCGCCATACGACTTTTCCTAGCTGCGGGACTAAGTGCTCTAAGAGTGTCGATTTGCCAGTCCCATGCGGGCCGACAATCACGGCTCGGGCACGCAAATTGTTATTGAAGCGATTGGCGAGAGCCGCCAACGAACGGTCCGGAGGCGCAAGCCAGGGAAGCTGTCCTGGTCTGACGAATCGCGTTGAAAATGGGTTAGACTTCAAGCGTCAGGTGACCGAGGTAGAAGGGTTGCTCGGCGCAAATCTCACGTCCGTCGCTGAGGTAAAGTCGCAAGCGAATGCACCAGCGAATTTTCATCAAGCGGCCTTCGTAGCTCAGCGGATGCGAAGGCAAGACCGTCGAGATGCTGCGGGCTTGGGTCAAAGGACGGTCGCTCAATTGTTCGCGGGTGACGCATTCAAAATGGTGCACACCCAGATCTTCGCTGCCCTTGCCCTCGGTGCTCCACATGACCGAAACTTCCAGCCGGTCTACCATCACGGCAGTCACGCGTTTGAGGCAATATTCAAACTCGAGTGCCTCGCGAGGCTCCATTGCCTGTTGAAGTGTGAGTAAGCGAAGTCCCACCGCCGGTTCGGTGCGAACGGCTATGCTGCGTCGGGTGGAAAGACGACGACTGGGAAACTTCGGCAGAACGATGGCCACTTCTTTACTTCTCCCTCGACAACGACCCTCCAGAGGATGGCGTTATGGCGCCCCTGGAACGAATGCATGATATCCTTTGGCAGCGAAAACTGGCAGTCCAACTCCAAAGGTTTTTCGGATTCTGCCACCCAACGACCCGCATCAACCGTCTCGCCGGGCCCACCCAATGGGTTCACATCGATTCGGCTCGTTTCAATCCGCTCTGTCCGGATATCCGTACCTTGCTGATACGTGCTCTCTTCGAAGGACACCAGGGACACTCGATATTTTTCAAACACAGCCCGCCCGTACTGACAAACATACAATTGGTAGGGCCGGCCGGGCAAGAGTGGCAAATTGCTGATTTCTACCGCCGTAGGGCCAATTCCACTCTGCCGCCGAAAAGTTAAGAAGAACCAGCGCGTGGAAAAAAAACTTACTAAGGCAAATGGAATGAGTAGGACACTCAGGAACCAATCCGGCGTTCCTCGTAGATGGTTTTCCGCTGCAATAACCGCCAGAACGGCCAGCATCGCATTCCACGCGACGGAAAACAGCGCGCTGAGCAGCAGCGGGGTGGTTTCGCCGCGTTGAATGGCCAATCGATAGGCCAGCTTGACCCCCGGACTATCCGTCAACGCTCGAAGGCTGGGAAGGTTGGGCAGTTCGGTGGCCGTGTCTCCAGCGGCTCTTCGATGATGATCTCGTTTGGCATTCTCCATCAACACAGATCTTTGCTCAGGAGAAGCCAGCGTCTGTGAAACCTGTAGGATGAATGCGGTCAAGCCGATCACAATGAACGAACTGGAGACGATCACCATCAGCCAAAAACCGAAGTAAATGGGTAGAATTGTCGATTCGGGCCAGAAGACCTGCCCGGAAACTACGATCGTAAGTGATACAATGCCCAAAATGAAAAGTGCGCCGAAGAAAGCCGCCTCGCTGACGCTGCCGACGACCCACCAGCCGCTCATGCGCGTTCCGCGTTTCTTTCCCCACAGCCTCACCCACTTTGCCACACTTGGGCTCCCGCCAATGATTGTCAACCAAAAAAAGTTCTTCACCCAATCTCGACTAGCGCTTCAAGCCGGCTGGCTAGCCAGGCAAACGAAGAGCACGAATTTACCTTGCCACTGCGAATCTCGAAAGCTGCGTTCGCCTATTCGCTTGGGTTGGCTGGCATTGTGTTTACTGGTGACGTTGTGTGCGGAAAGCTCCATATCCGTCACGCACGCGCAGGATTGACCGCAAATGCTAGGGGCCAACCGCAATGGAAAAACTAGCCACGCACCGCTAACAACGACTTGGGAGGCGAAGGCCAAGGTTGCGTGGCAAGTCGGCTTGGGGAGCGGTTTCGGAGGACCAGCGGTTGTTGCTGCAGAGGTGTTCATACTCCACCGCTTAGGCAACGAGGAAGTGCTGGAGGTCACCGACCTGAGCGACGGTAAACCTCTCTGGCGAGTCGGTTGGCCAGCGAGCTACCGAGCGTCCTATAACCCCGACAATGGTCCGCGATGTGTCCCGACAATCGTCGACCAATTTGCGATCTGCTACGGGGCCAGCGGCGACCTGGTCTGTATCGATCGAGCCAAGCGCTCGATCGCTTGGCAGCGCGCACTGCGAAAAGAATATCAGGCAGAGGACGGTTACTTTGGAGCTGGTGCGTCTCCCCTGGTCGTCGGCGATTTGATCGTCGTCTGCCTCGGTGGGAAGCAAGCCGGAATTGTGGGGATCGACTTGAATAGCGGAGCCACTCGCTGGAAAGCTACCAATTACGATGCGAGCTATGCGTCGCCGATCGCCCTGGATGCTACAACCGCACTGGTCGTGACCCGCCTCAATACGGTCTTGGTTGACTTGGCCGATGGCAAGATCCTGGCAGATATCGCTTTCGGAAGCCGTGGCCCCACGGTCAACGCGGCCACCCCAATTGCGGTCGATGAGTTCAGCTACCTGTTAACGGCCAGCTACGGAGTTGGCGCAACGCTCCTATCGACGCAGGACCGAAAACTTGCGCCCGTTTTCGAAAAAAGCCAGTTGCTAAGCAGTCAATACAACACACCGGTCTTGGTCCAGGCTGCCGATCGAGCTCGCCGCATCATTGGCATCGACGGGCGTGAAGATGTTGGCGTCGGGAACCTGCGGTCGCTCGATCTGGATGCAAAGAAAGTTGTCTGGGAGCAGTCGGGGTTCGGCACTGCTCACCTCATCGCGATTGGCAAGCAAGTCTTGGCGCTCACGATCGATGGGCGGTTGACACTCATCGACGGCAGCGCCGATCGCTATCAAGAATTGGCCGCCATGCAGTTACCAGCCGGAACCTATCGAGCTCCACCGGCCCTTTCTCAAGGTAAGTTCCTGGCGCGGAGCACAAATGTCGACACCGGTAGGAGCCAACTGATTTGCGTTGAACTTCCGCTGGGCGAGACTCTCGCGGAGTGAGAATATGGCAGTGGAGCAAGCCTCAAACGGAGCATGAGGAGTGGCGGCTAGCCGTCGATGGCGTAGGCTTCGCGCACCTGGCGGCTAATCAATTGATTGGCTTCTGCGTCGCCGACAAATTCCTGTTTGACTGGATCAAATTTGACTGCTCGGCCGGTGAGCAAGGCGATGTTGGCCAGGTGGCACGCATTGACGGCGCGAACGTGATCGCGGACGTTGGCAACCGGTGGTTTGCCGTTGCGAACACATTCGAAGAAATTGTGCATGTGACCCTTGGGAAGCTCGCCTCCGTACAATTTGGCCATCAGCTCTTCGATTTCCTGCTGGGCCTTAGGATCTGCGTCGATTTCCTCGACGGGCTTGCCCGTAATCGCACCGCGGTTGACGCGAATCCGACCACTCTCTCCCGAAATGAGCAATTGGTTTTCGCCGCTCGTCAACTGAATATTGTTGCCCGTCGAAAGCTTGATATTGACGTCGAATGCATGGGCCACGTTCCAGGCTTGCGGCATGTCCTTCGGAGCAGTCTTACCGATTAAGAAGTCCTTCGTTTGTGGCAGGGGGACACCCATCATCTGCCCCGTACCCTCGGCTTGAACAGCTTGGCCGTCGGCACCGGCCAAAGCCCAAAAGGCGATGTCGGTATGGTGTACGCCCCAATCGGTGACTTGACCACCCGAATACTCGAACCACCAACGGAAGTTCCAGCCGACGCGCTCGGCGCAAAAGTCAACCTCTGGTGCAGGGCCCAGCCACAGATCCCAATCCAAGTTGGCGGGAACTGGCACCGGCTTGAACGGTCCAAACGGCTTTTCTTTATCTTCGCTGCGCGAGGCCGATGTACCCACGGAGCTGATCGCAGAAAGTGTTTTCCCGAGTCGGCCACTATGGGCAATCGCGACGGCCTTCAAAAAATTCATATCGAATTCACTGCGCTGCTGCGTGCCGACCTGGAAAGTTTTGCCATAGCGCGCGACAGCCGCTTGCACCAGTTGCCCTTCGGCAATTGTCAGTGTCAAGGGTTTTTCGCAGTACACGTGCTTGCCAGCCTTCATGGCCTCGATGGCGATTTTCACGTGCCAGTGATCGGGGGTTCCAATCGTGACCACATCCACGCCGGACTCTTTGTCGAACATCTCGCGGTAGTCGCGGTAGACCTTGCACTGGCGGCCAAGGTCCGTGTGGTACTTTGCAAAACGAGCTGCGTTGCCTGCATCCACGTCGCAGCAAGCAATCAATTGCCCCAAGTCGGCGGCTTGTCCGCCGATCCCACTGCCGCGTCCGCCCACCCCAATACACGCCACGTTCAAGCGATCGTTGGGCGAATCCTGCCCGTAGAGTCGCGGCAAAATTGTCGGTACGGTGGCCGCACAGAGTCCCGTGCCAGCCGCGAGCCCCATGCCAACGGATGATTTTATAAACGTGCGACGGGATTTGAGAGCCATGGCAATTTACTTTCCAGAGAGGAGCTAGGGGGGGAGGGAATTAGGCAACTGCGCGATGCCGTTGGCGGTAGCACAAGCCAGCGGCCCCAAGCAGCAGAACCAGCGAGGAAGGTTCGGGCACGGCAGTAACACTTTCCAGGCTACCTGTGGCGGCGATAGCTCGATTCAGCTCGGTGATGAAACTGCTCACTAAAGTATCTCCAGAACCGGCAAACGGAGGTTGGTCTGGGTAGACAAATGAGTGGATGCCCACCAGAGCCAAGGTGCCCGCGTTGATCACAAAACTTGGACCACCCGAATCACCACCTACGAGTAGGGCTTCGTCGGGCGTTGAAGTGTTGTAATCGAACAGGATGGTATCACCCAAGTTCACTCCTGCGAAATTGGGAAGATAAGCATCGATTACATTTTTCCCTAAACGCATGCTGGCTGGCGAGGCCGTATCGGCCCGGCCCATGACGAAAATCTCGCTGCCTAACAAACTGGCCGGAGTTGGCGGTGCAATCACTGGATAAATTGCCAGCCCTGTGGTTGGGCTACTGAACTGTATCAGCGATAGGTCGGAAACGGCGCCCAGTCCAATCTGAGTAATGGGAATCGTGCGTAGCACCGTCGACTCCACGAAACTGGCTGCGGAATTGGTCTGGTAGAATCGCATAGCTTGGCCAATACCAGGCAGGGCATGCGTGGCCGTGATCGCAAACGATGGGCTGATCAATGTACCCCATGCACCACCCGCTGTTTGGCCCACTCCCGACCAATCGTAGGCCGCCCCAATAAAACTCGGACTGTTGGCAAAGCGGTCATGCCTGGCAGCACTGTAGCCGTTTACCGTGAGGGCCGCCTGACTGGGCGCAGTCCAGCCGACAACTAGCATCAAAACCAGACACAAGGACGAGGCGGAGGACAAGCGCATACAGACTGCCTATTACGTGTTAAAGATCAAGTGCGAGTAAAGCCTTCATTGTATTTACCGACCGCAAGTATGTCGAAGAATTTTCACTACGACTTTTGGGTGGCACCCCGCGCTACTTGCTGGCTTCTTTAGCTTGGACTTTGCTCCAACTGTCTCTGAGCGACACAATGCGGTTGAACACGGGTTTGCCAGGCACTGAATCGACCGTGTCGACGCAGAAATAACCATTTCGCTCGAATTGGACGCGGTCGCCGCCAATCGCCTGGGCCAGCGACGGCTCGACTTTGGCCGTGATGGTCTCCAAGCTATCGGGATTCATGTTGTCGAGAAACGTTTTGCCCACACCCGAGTCCTCTGGATTTTCACTCAGAAACAGACGATCGTAGAGACGAACTGTGGCATCGATGGCATGGCTGGCGCTGACCCAGTGGATGACGCCCTTTACCTTTCGCTGCTCGGATTCCCCGCTGCCGCTGCGCGTCGTCGGATCATAGCTACAGCGCAGTTCGATGACTTGCCCTGTGGCTGGGTCTTTGACGACTTCCTCGCACTTGATCACGTAGCCATAGCGCAAGCGCACCTCTCCGCCCGGTTTGAGCCGAAAGAATTTGCGGGGTGCGTCTTCGAGAAAATCTTCTTGCTCGATATAGAGTTCGCGCGTAAATGGCACCTCGCGCGAGCCCGCCGCAGCGTCTTCGGGATTGTTCACCGCAGCCAGCATTTCCACTTGATCGGCGGGATAATTGGTCAGCACAACCTTCATAGGTTTGAGCACTGCCATGACGCGGTTGGCGACGGCGTTCAAGTGCTCGCGAATGGCATTCTCCAGTACGGTCACGTCTATCGTGCTGTAGAACTTTGCGACTCCGATGCGTTCGCAAAAGCTTCGCAGACTTTCGGGCGTGTAACCGCGGCGGCGCAAGCCGCTGATGGTGGGCATGCGCGGGTCATCCCAACCGCTGACGTGTTTCTCTTGGACTAATTGCAGCAATTTGCGCTTTCTCATGACGGTGTATGTCAAATTCAATCGCGCGAACTCTATCTGCCGAGGGTGGTAAATGCCGAGGTTTTGGCAGAACCAATCGTACAGTGGCCGATGGTCTTCGAATTCAAGCGTGCAGATGGAGTGGGTGATGCCTTCAATCGAGTCGCTTTGACCGTGGGCCCAATCGTACATCGGATAAATGCACCACGTGTCGCCGGTGCGATGGTGATGGGCTCGCAGTACGCGATACAGCACAGGGTCGCGCAGGTTTACATTGGGCGCAGCCATGTCGATCTTGGCCCGCAACGTCTTGGCACCATTCTCGAACTTGCCAGCCTTCATCGCTTCAAACAGTTCGAGATTCTCTGCGACGGTGCGATCGCGAAAGGGGCTCTGGGTGCCCGGTGCCGTCAATGTTCCGCGATATTCGCGCATTTGTTCGCCGGTCAAATCGCAGACGTAAGCCTTGCCGGCTCGAATGAGCTGGATGGCCCAATCGAAGAGTTGATCGAAGTAGTCGGACGCATAATGGAGCTCGTCCCACTCATAGCCCAACCAGCGGACATCGGCTTGAATCGAGTCGACATACTCCTGCTCTTCCTTGCTAGGATTTGTGTCATCGAAGCGCAAGTTGCAGCGGCCCTGGTAGGTTTTGGCTAACCCAAAATTCAAGCAAATGCTCTTCGCGTGACCGATGTGCAGGTAGCCGTTGGGTTCTGGTGGGAAGCGGGTGGTGACGCAGCGCCCAGCCAACTTGGGCAGCTTGATGTCCTTCTCGATTTCCTGCTGGATAAAATTCAGCCGTTCGCGAGGGCTTGCGCTGGAGTTTTCATCAAAGTTGGGCTCATTGGTCGAGGCGTTATCACTGGAGCTCATGCGCTGGGTTTCCATTGGCTTGCAGTTCCCTGCAGGCGTCTGACTCTCGGACGCCCGTCGGGGCAATTATTGTCGTTTCCAGGATCCTTACCAGCGGTCAAAGGCTTTTGGTAGAATCAGTTGCGGCACGAACACTGTGCCTACGATGTGCGACAGCGAAAACAAACTTTGGGCTCTAAGTCTTTCATCTAGCGGGAATTCCCATGTATCGAAGAAACGCCATCGTCGGCGGAATTGCAGCGGCAGCTTGGGCATCTAGGGCCTCTGGACAATCGCCTTCAGCTGGGGGGAAACCCACTGTGGTTCCATGGACCGACGAGCTGGCTGGTCATTTTCAGAAGCCAGCGTTCATCGCCACTTGGCCATTTGGCATGGCTGCTTGCGAGAAAAGCAGAGCCGTACTTCAGGGAGGAGGCTCGTTGCTGGATGCGGTCGAGCAAGGCATCAATGTGACCGAGCTCGATGCCTCGATTACTTCGGTTGGCTATGGCGGTTTTCCCAATGCCGAGGGAATTGTGCAGCTCGATGCCTCGTTGATGGACGGTAATACACACAAGGCTGGCGCGGTCGCCGCGCTCGAAGGCTTTCCCAATCCTATCAGCGTCGCCCGTCGCGTGATGGAAACAACGAAGCATGTAATGCTGGTCGGGGCTGACGCGGCTCAATTCGCAAGCCAGTGCGGCTTCGTGCCTCGTGAGATGCTCACACCCGCTGCGCGCGACGCCTGGGAGCAGTGGCAGGCCAAGCAGCGGGCTGGACAGTCGTCCGCTGACAAGTCGCATGACACGATTGCGTTATTGGGTTTGGGCGCGGACGGACATTTGGTCGGTGGCTGCTCGACCAGCGGGCTGGCCTTTAAGTTGCCGGGCCGCGTCGGCGACAGTCCACTCATTGGCTCGGGCATGTATGTCGACGGCCAAGTTGGCGCGGCGGGGGCGACTGGAGTCGGCGAAAACGTGTTGCGCTACTGCGGCTCGTTTTTAGTGGTCGAGTTTATGCGGCAGGGCCTAGCTCCAACCGCCGCCTGCGAAGCGACCATACGGCGAATTGCCAGTGGCGATCGTCGCGAACCGGCCGAGTTGAGCGTGAATTTCGTGGCGATTAACAAGTCCGGTCAGATCGGTGCGGCTGGAACCGATGCGGACTTCCGGTGCGTGGTCGTTGATGCCGAGCGCAGTGTACTCATTCAGCCGCTGCAGGTTCGCTAACGTGATGCAAATTCCGCAGCTCGATCCGGTCCAGGTCGCCATCAATTCGCTGGCTAAACATTTGTCGACCGTGCCTGACGAACACATCGCGATCGACGAATGTTTGGGCCGAGTACTGGCCGAGCCGCTCTGCGCCGACCGAGACTCGCCAGCTTTGGACGTTTCGGCCATGGATGGTTATGCCGTGCGTCTGGAGGACCTAGGCTCCGACTCGATGGTGATCCAAGCAACCGCACCCGCCGGCCAGCCGCCTGTCGCACTGAACGCGGGCGAAGCGATTCGCATCTTTACCGGGGCTCCCATTCCGTGGAATGCGAATTGCGTAGTGCGGAGAGAAGACGCCATCGAGTCCGCAGATCGCGTTTCATTTTCCGTGCCGACGAGCACTTTGAGCTACGGGCAGAACATTCGACCCCGTGGCGAAAACACACGCGGCGGGGCTGTCGTAATTCCAGCAGGAAATCCTATCTCCGCTGCCAACATCGCCGCAGTGGCTGGCTTCGGATTGCCGAAATTCAAAATGCGTCGCAAAGTTCGCGTAACTATTTTGAACACTGGCGACGAATTGGCCCAGCCGGGCCAACGCGTGGAGGAATGGCAGATTCGCGATTCCAATGGCCCCACTCTGGAGGCCTGGTTAAAGAGCCTGCCATGGGCCGAGATGTGCATGCGACAATGCGTAGAGGACACTTTTGGAGCAGTTTGTACAGCGCTGTCGCAGCAGGCGGACTGCGATGCAGTCATCCTGACCGGTGGCGTGTCGATGGGGGACGCCGATTTTGTGCCCTCTGCGATCGAGCATATTGGCGGCCAGGTGGCTTTTCATCGGCTCCCGATTCGACCCGGCAAACCTGTGCTCGGAGCGTCGCTAAACGGAAAACTGCTACTGGGTTTGCCTGGAAATCCCGTCAGCGTGGCCGTGACCTCCCGTGTGTTTGGCGAGCCGCTGTTGCGGAAATTGGCAGGTATCGCGCAGCCCAAACCCAGGCCGCTGGTTGCACTTTCAAACCCCGACGACAAGCAAGTCGATTTGATTTGGTTTCGGCCGGTTGGCATCAACGGGCGCGGAGAGGTTGAGCTGGTTGCCTCCCAGGGTTCCGGAGATTTTGTGTCGCTTTCCCACAGTTGCGGCTTCGTCGAGATTCCGCCTAGACGGTCGGGCGCCGGACCATTCCGATTGACGATGTGGTAGCTCCTACTGTTGGATGATCGAAATTTGTCCGTTCGCAGCTCTGCTGACGGACACCGTTTTGGCGTACTAATCGTCAGGCTGGGTCGAGTGCTGCATGTTAGTATGCCAAAGCATGCTTGGAGGGAGGCAAGCTCCCTGCTAAACAATGGAGCTAGTTGTTTCTAGTGCTATTAGGAAGCCAGTCGTCCTGTGTTTAATTTATGCGTTAGTTTATTGCTGCTGTGGGGAATTTCCGCGGCGGCTGCGGGTGAACCCGCGGTAATTCTCGCTTGCGCAGCCCTTAACGAAAGCAGCGGGCTGGCCGAGGTTGGGGGACGGCTGTGGTCGCACAACGATTCGGGCGATTCACCCAGGTTTTTCGTCTTCGAAAAGAATGGTGACCTGGCGTGCGAGATCGAAGTCGATGGGTCCGAGGCGCTGGACTGGGAGGACATGTGCGCCTTCGAGCGCGATGGCCATCACTTCGTGGCCGTCGGTGACGTAGGCGACAACGGAGCAGCTCGTACTCAGGTCGCGATTTATGTATTAAAAGTTCCCGATTGGCTCCGCGCACCACAAATCAAAAAGGCGAAAGCCAAACTTTCCGTCGACGCGGTCTATGCAGTGACCTATCCCACGGGGCCCGTCGATTGCGAGTCCCTCTGTTACGACTCTATCGCTCATAAATTCGTATTGGCAACAAAAGAACCGCTCCGTTGTCGCCTGTTCGAGCTCGATGCCGGTTCGCTCACGGGCCGGCACAGGGTAGAAGCCAAACTGGCAGGAACGGTCGTTTTGCCGCTGGTGACCGCCGCTGATATTTCGCCCGATGGGCAGCAAATGGTGCTGGCCACCTATGGTCCGGGTTGTCTACTGCAACGCGGGCCCAGCGGCACTTGGCAGACAGCGGGCGACGATTCGCTCCTGATTTTTGCCCTACCGACGCGGCGACAGGGCGAGAGCATTTGTTTCGATCCGGCCGCAGAGCACCTGTGGCTTTCGAGCGAATTCCTACCCACGCCGCTGCTGCACGTGCCCGTGCCGAGCACCCGCCAGAACGCTAAGCGTTGAGTTCCGTGTGAACCCCAGGCGCTAGCTCCAACTGCCCAAAGCCAATGCGGGAGGTTGCCGCCGCACGCTAACGCGCTTATTCTTTGACGTTTTGCATTACAAACTCCAAGGAGGCTTAGGTGCCGAAATTAACGGTTGAAGGTGTCGGCGACTTCGATGTCGCTAATAGCCAACGTTTGGTACTCGCGCTAACACAGGCTGGAATCGACCAGTTGCACGCTTGTGGTGGCAATGCTCGCTGCACAACTTGCCGAGTAGAATTCATCGCTGGTGAGCCAGCCAAGATGACTCAGGCAGAGAAAGATTGTTTGGCTGCCAAAGGCCTCTCCGGCGTGCGGCTAAGTTGCCAAATTCAGTGCGAAGCAGACATGACCGTGCGGGTCATTAGCCGTTTTGAGGGCAGCGGGCGCAAGGATGCGGGCAGCCCTGTCGATTTGGCTATCAAGCCAGAGCCGGTCGTTTGGGTCGAAAAATCGTAGTGATAAAATCATATTGATGTTGTGGCAGAGAGTTTTGTAGCTGGTTGGTCTGCAACATGCTTCTCGGTCGGGACAACATGCTTCTCGGTCGGGACGACATGCTTCTCGGTCGGGACGACCGAGCCACGAGGCACGTTGGAATACTGGGTCGAGACGACCCAGCCACATGTTTTTTCGGGGAATAAGGCGGAATGCTGAGATACTGGACGGCTGGAGAATCGCACGGACGCACACTACTAGCGCTGATCGACGGATTCCCTGCCGGTCTAGAAGTCGACTACGCGATGGTCAATGTTGAATTGGCGCGGCGGCAGGGAGGGTATGGCCGCGGTGGTCGACAAAAGCTGGAAACAGACCAGCTTGAAATACTGACCGGGATTTGGCAAGGCAAGACGCTGGGCAGCCCGCTGACGCTGCAAGTCATCAACGCAGACTACAAGCTCGAACGCTTGAAGGAGCTCGAAAGGCCCCGTCCAGGTCATGCCGATCTAGTCGGCGCGATCAAGTACCTCGGCTCCATCCGCGGAGTGCTTGAAAGAGCCAGCGCGCGCGAAACGGCGGTACGCGTGGCCGCCGGTGCCATCGCGCGGCAGTTGCTGCGCACCTTTGGCATCGAGACCATTGGCTATGTGACCGAAATCGGAGGGCTGTCTGTAGAGACTTCCCCAGGAACGCTTGTCGAGCTGCGGGAGGCTCGCGACGCCAGCAGCGTCTACACTCTGGCGCCAGACCGAGACCAAGAGTTCGAGCGGTTGATCGACGCGGCTGCCAACGACGGCGATACACTGGGTGGCATCATGGAGGTTCGCGTGGAAGGTCTACCGGTTGGCCTGGGGACCCACACGCAGTGGGATCGCAAATTGGATGGAAAGATCGCGCAAGCGGTCATGGCCGTACAGGCCATCAAAGGCGTCGAGATCGGTTTGGGGTTCGAGGCAGCGCGGCTCCCCGGTTCTAAGGTACACGATGCGATCCATTACGATCCAACTCAGAAAAATCTACCCAGTTTGGGGTATACTCGCCCAACGAATAACGCGGGTGGACTGGAGGGCGGCATGACCAATGGCCAGCCCCTGGTAGTCCGCGCAGCCAAGAAACCGATCAGTACGCTCCGCAAACCGCTCGATTCAATTCGTATGGATACCAAGGAACCGCAGCGGGCCAGTTATGAGCGCAGTGACGTGTGTGCTGTGTCGGCGGCCAGCGTGATCATCGAACATGTGGTGGCCTTCGAAGTCGCTGCCGCGCTGGTCGATAAATTTGGCGGCGATAGCATTGTAGAAATGCAAGATCGCTACCAACTGTATTTGAGACGAGCTGCCGAGCATTAGTGTGAGAAGCGGAAGTTCTTTGCCGTTGTGAACCTCGATTCGCTGCATTTGAAAATGCTAGCACTCTATTCGCAGTAGACGCGCCTCGCGTCTGAACGCTAATCTCGGTTCCGAGTAGCAAGTGTCAATTTTTGCGGGTGGCACAATTCAAAGAAAACCAAATTAGGAACGGAGCTGGCTGCTAAGGATGGCGGAGAGGCACAGTCGACCGAAATGGCAAGTACACGAGTCCATGGCCCGCAGTATCTGCCAGCTTACGTTCGTTGGATTGGGCGTGCTGCCGTTGGCACTATGCATCACTTGGAGCCTTTGGCAATTCTCGCCCTTGCATCAACATCGCCAAGCTCGCGTGTGGGGCGAGTTGCTCAGTTCGCAACTTGGCCTGCGCGTTAGCGTGGCCGCCTTCGAGACTCGATCACCCGAGCGCTTCGCGCTGCATGAAATTCGCTTAACACACCCAGAAACAAAAGCCGAACTGGGGCGCATTCGTTTAGTTGAAGTCCAGCGGTTAAGTGGCAAATGGTGGATTCGGCTTGGCCAAACCGAATTGGAGGGTAGGCACACAGCCACGACTTGGAACCTGATCCACAATGCCTGGCTGTGTAGGCCACAGCCCACTCTTCAATCGGTCGAAATCAGCGCAGCAGGATGTACGATTCACGGACCAACCGGCGATCAACTCTTGCAGGAAATTACAATTGTCTCGCCGCCCACCGTCGATTCGACCACCGTCGAGATCGCATTTGGAATGGCAGCGAACGCTTCAACCACGACGTCCCAAAAGTCGGCCGCGCTGGCGCACGCCGCTTCCAATCCGACAGACAAACATCAGATCAAGTTGGACCTGACACGCTTCCACCAGCAGGACGAGTTGCGAACCGTGTTGCACCTGCGAACCGGTGCGACTGGCCTGCCCTGCAGCCTGCTGGCCGGCCTTAGTCCAGCGATCGAATCGCTGGGAGCGGAGGCCAGTTTCAGCGGAAGTCTAGATCTGACGATGCGTGGTTCGAGCTGGCGAGGCGTGCTTTCGAACAGCGTGTTGGCTGGCATCGATCTGAATCAGTTGACCGGTGGTGCGGGTCTGGCGCTGAGCGGGCAGGCTGTCCTAGAAGTGGAACAACTCGAGATCAACGACCAGCGCATCGAGCTCGCGCGGGGTCGTGGCGCAATAACGTCTGGACAGATCAGCGGGGAGCTGTTTCATGGACTGCACCAGCATTTGGGTGTGGGCGTGAGGGAGATTAATCCGCTCAAAGCATACGGATTTGATCGGTTCGATTTTGCGGTTCACATCCAACAGCCCAATTTACTGTTGGGGGTTGTGATGCATGACGCGCAGGGCAAGCTAGCGGAGCGCAACGATGTGGCGAGTCCCATCCCGCTGGATCGCTTGGTCACTGCACTTTCGAGTTCTACCAACATCGCTGATGGGAAAGGCGCTACGCCGACTGCATCTACCCTTCCGTCGTCCTGGCTTGCCAAGCAGGCGCTGCGCTGGCTGCCGCTTGCCGACGAGCAAAGCCAACAGGCGCGGGCCAATCTTCAACTCAGCCAAACTCATTAGTGAATTGTGTTTCAGAGATAGCGCTGCACGGCGTCGGCAATTTGTTCGGAGTGCTCGTAGACCTTTAGTGCGGTGGAGTTGGGAATGGAGCTAAGCTTCTTCAATCGCTTCGCGTCGAGTGGCCGAGTCTGCAGGTCGCGAATTAAGATAGCCACTATCTGTTCTGGGAAACGCCGCGCAAGGAAGCGGTAGATCTCGGGGTCTTTTTCGCCGCTATCGCCGACCAAGATAAATTTTCGCTCAGGCAAACGCTTGAGGATGCCCACAATAATCCCAACTTTGCTGTTGCGACGAATGGGTCGGAATCGCTTGAACATTTCGTCGCGAACGCGAAAGTAGCGCAAGTGCATACTGCCGGTTGGGAATTGGCTCGAGGAACAAAGCTCGGCGAGCGGCTCGTACAACTGCCAGGGGCTACTGGACACATAATGAAAGTCGCAACCGAGCGACTTCCAGTTCTGATACAAAGGGGCCATGCCTTCGATGACTTCAAAGGGTCGCAGAAACGTATTCGCCAACATCTCGCTGCGGCTGGTCGCTTCGGTCATTTTGATCGTATCATCAATGTCGCTGATCACGCTCAGTCCTCGCGGCGGAACGACGTGTACCGAACCGGCGGTAGGCGAGTCTGTGCCGATCCCGTCTTGGAAACGCAGCAATTGCATGGAGGCGATGGCAGATTGCCCATTGAGAGCATCGTCGCGTCGCGGAAAGCTGGACTCGGGCAACGTTAGTACGCCATAGAAAGCTCCATTGCGTCGTGTACGTCTGCGCAAGCGATATTGCTGTCCGCCGATTTCCAAAACAATGCGACGCCTACGTCCAGGTGCCGTTAGGAAGCCATCGATTCTACGCTGAAACGTTTCGCTGGCGACTTGCTCCGGTGTGGCTTTCATCGCCTTCTTCAAACCGCGAAGAAGCAGTCGCGTGCCCAATGGTACTTGGCCATCCACGAAAACGCGACCATGTACCAAAGTTCGCCAGCAGCCGCGTTTCAGGTCGTAGTAACCCAGCGACGGGAAGAGCGTTGCCTGCTGACCAGGTTTGAGGTTCGAATGCGATAACTGAATGCGACGATTCACGCGGGAATGCCTGTGTGGAGTAAGCTCGCTCTGTAGGTTTTCTGGCTCTCGTCGACTGCTCGCATTCTATTTACGCTGACCGAACAGCCACTGGTACATGTCATCGTTGGCGTAGGTTTCCGTCCAGCTATCGTGGCCGACGCCAGGATACTCTGTGTAGCGCGGCGTACCGCCGGCGGCTTTGAGCGCAGCCACCATATCGCGAGACTTCTCAACATTAACTGCCTTGTCATCATCCCCGTGGAAGCACCAGATCGGTACTTTGCAGAAGTCCGCAGCGGCCGCCGTATTGCCACCACCGCAGATTGGAACCGCTGCTGCGAAGAAATCGGGGCGCTGCCGGAGCGCGTCCCAAGTTCCATAGCCGCCCATCGAGAGTCCAGAGATATAGATCCTATTCTTGTCGATCGCCGCATCCTCGAGCATCGCATCGACGACCTCAAAAGTCAGTGTCAGCGAGCGACTCATGCCGCTTGGATAAGTGGGTTTGGGAGCACTCCAGTCAACGTCCACCCACTTTTGCTCTTTGGGGCACTGCGGAGCGATGACGTAGCAGGCATATTTTTCGCGGCGCTGGGGCGTACACAATTCAGACATACAGTGCTTGAGTTGCGCTACGTTGTCGTCGCCACGCTCGCCGGCCCCGTGCAAAAAGATGACGAGTGGGTACTTCTTGGCCGAATCAAAATTAGCCGGCTTGAGCAGGCGATATTTTAGGACTTCCTGATCGCCCCCAGCATACTCGCGCGGTTCGAAAAAATCTTTTGCGTCGATCGCTTTCGATCCTTCCTGTTTTTCTTGGGCTGAAGTACTCTGTCCCACGCATGGACAGACCAGAATTGCAATCGCCAGAAATAATGGTTTCATCGCCGCCGCCCCGCTTGTTAAAGTAACACGTTCATAATTATTGGCACATTAACGATCGATTACCCTGCCATCTCTTTCGCATGATAGCTCGATCGTACAAAAGGTCCGCTGGCAACTTTTTCGAAGCCCATGCGGGACGCAATCTCACCAAGCTCGGTAAATTCCTGAGGTGGCACATAGCGCAACACTGGCAGGTATCGCAGACCGGGCTGTAGGTATTGTCCGAGCGTCAGAAAGTCGCAGCCGAAAGTCCGCAGGTCCGCCAAGCATTGGAGGAGCTCGTCGCGCGTTTCGCCCAGCCCCAACATGAGTCCACTCTTGGTCTTGATCGCTGGGTTGAGACGCTTAATTCGCGACAGGAGTTCGAGCGTCCACTTGTATTCGCTCTTAGGTCCACGCACACGGCGATACAAACGTGGCACCGTCTCCATGTTGTGGTTAAAAACTTCTGGGGCCGATGCGACGACTCGATCCAGTCCGTGTTTGTGCTGGATAAAATCGGGCGTGAGTACTTCGACCGTGGCTGCCGTGCGAGCTCGCACAGCCAGTACGGTTTCGTAGAAATGCTCTGCGCCGCCGTCGGGAAGATCATCGCGCGTTACGGAAGTAATTACGACATGTCTTAGACCCAGACGATGCGCTGCCTCGGCAACTCGACTGGGTTCGTCTAACTCGAGTGCTTCCGGTTTGCCGCGCGAGACCGCACAGAATCCACAGGGGCGCGTACAAACATTGCCCAAAATCATGAACGTCGCCGTCTTCTGGGAATAGCACTCCATGCGATTAGGACACTTGGCGTTATCGCAAACCGTTTCGAGCTTCAGTTCATCCAGCAGGCCAGCCGTAAAGTTATTGAAGTTGCCTTTGGGTAGATCGCGCCGCAGCCACTGGGGCAAACGCTTTGTAGCAGCAAAGTCCGTGACCGCAGAGGAACCGCCACAAGCCGTCGTAGTGGACGTGTCGCTCGATGCTGTGGAAGAAACGACAGGCAAGTCAAAAGTCATGGGTTCGTCAATGAAAATTGGAAACAGCCGAAGTGCGACTTCTGAGCCATGGACATATCGCATCAGTCTGAAGGTGGCGGCCGCATGGCTTCCAATTGTAAACCATTTGTCTAGCTCCTGACAAAGGGCCGCATGGGTCCGCAGCATGGATGAACCACAAAGCCAGCTTTTTGCGTATGATGAAGGGCGGAAGGGGCCAAGAACTCGAATTCGCCGCCGCGCCAGCTAAGTCCATTGAGCCAACAGAAATCGCAGCTTTGAGCAAGCAAAAGTCACCGCCAACCAAGCCCAAACCGACCAAAGCCAAGCCCAAGACCGCCAAAAGTGGTAGTCCGGCAGCCTCGGGCTCAAAGTCCGGTGGACCCGGAAGTAAAACCGGTCCCAGGGCCGCTACGGTTCCACCGAAAATGATTGCCGATAATCGTAAGACTCGGCAACACTATGAAGTTCTCGACTCGATCGAGTGTGGCATGATCTTGCTCGGTAGCGAAGTGAAAAGTCTGCGCAACGGCAAGTGCCAACTGGATGAGTCCTACGGTCGGGTCAAGGGCGAGACGTTGTGGCTGATTGGATGCAACATCGCCGAGTACCCGCAAGCCACGGTCTGGAATCACGAGCCTAAGCGGCCCAGGCAATTGCTGATCCATAAGCGGGAGATGTCCAAGTTCATCGGCCGCGCCAAAGAGAAGGGACTGACGCTGGTCCCGCTGAAAATGTACTTCAATGAACGCGGTGTGGCCAAGTGTGAAATGGCGCTCTGCAAGGGACTTAAGCTGCACGATAAGCGCGACAAACTTAAGAAAGCCGATGCGCAGCGCGATATGCAGCGCGCAGTTCGACGGCGCGGATAATTTCGGCCCTCAAGAACTCGTAGCGATCGTGCAAAAATTAATTACTTCTTCTTCTTAACCAAGGATTGGCTTCCAGCCTGTCAACTACCAGGGGATAGGCTTCCAGCCTGTCGATTCCCGTGGGATAGGCTTCCAGCCTGTCGATTCCCGTGGGATAGGCTTCCAGCCTGTCGATTCGGCTATAACAGGCTGGAAGCCTATCCCACTTATTTTCCAAACCAAGCGATCCCATGCTAGAAACCAGAAATCTCGTTAAGACCTTTTCGCTGCCCGACGGAAGTAAGCTGCCGGTCCTGGATATCGAGAGTTTTCGTATTGCCGCTGGGGAACAGGTTGTGCTCATCGGCGAAAGTGGCGGTGGCAAGACCACACTTCTGCACTGCGTGGCGGGCATTGTTCCGCCCGATTCAGGTTCGATTGTCGTCGATGGCATCGAGCTGACGAAACTCAGCGAGGCGGGCCGCGATCGAGTTCGCGCGGCCAAATTGGGCTACGTGTTTCAGACCTTCAATTTACTCTCCGGCTTCACGGCTCTGGAAAACGTACGGTTGGGAATGACGTTTGGCACAGGCAAACACGATCTGCATCGCGCCGCCGAACTGTTAGAAAGAGTCGGTTTGGCCAACCGCGCCCACCACAAACCGGCCGCGCTCTCAGTCGGCCAGCAGCAGCGAGTAGCCGTGGCCCGAGCGCTAGCCAATCGCCCGCGCTTGCTATTGGCCGACGAGCCAACCGCCAACATCGATCCCAGCAACCAACAAAAGATCATCGACCTGCTGCGCGAATGTTGCCGCGACGAGAATATCGCCATGCTCCTGGTAACGCACTCCATGCAGATCGCCGAGCAGTTCGATCGCGTGGAACGACTTGAAAAAATCAATCGAGCAATCGCCGTGGTACAGGCGGCTAGACCCCAGTGAGCATTCAGGTTTGCCCAGACGGATTGTTCAAGGCCTGTAAATCGGTCGTTCCGCTCAAATTACGACCGTAAAGATTAAACGCGCATTGAAACCCATGCGCTGGGGAGTTACGCTAATCGCTCTGTGCTGGCGCATCGTTAGACGTTGTTGCCCCGAGCCCTTCTGTGCCATCCAAACCTACTCCCCACCCTTTCTTTGTTGAGCGAGTCACATGAGCCAAGAATCAAGTCACGGTAACCGACACTCTGGTGGCGGCCCAGCCGACCCGCATGCAATGCGTTTACTATGGGCGGGTTTCGCTGCCATCCTGGCGGCTGGAGTCGGTTTTGCGATTCGCGGTGGCATCCTAGATAATTGGGGGCGCGAGTTTGGCTTTACGGGCGTCGAACTGGGCGTTATTGGCGGCGCAGGCTTCACCGGCTTCTGCTTTGGCATCATCGTAGGCGGAATCGTGGTCGACAAAATCGGCTACGGCAAGCTGGTGGTGGCGGCGTTCTTGTTCCACGTTCTGTCCGCCTTTGTGACTTTCTCGGCGGTTGGCGGTACGGATCCCAAGTTGGCCTTCTCGCTACTTTTCTGGGGGACGTTTATTTTTGCAGTCGCCAATGGAACGCTCGAAGCAGTTGCCAATCCGTTGGTCGCAACTTTGTTTCCCAACAATCGCACACACTATCTGAACATTTTGCACGCAAGCTGGCCCGCTGGCCTGGTCCTGGGCGGAGCTGCGGGTTGGATTCTAGACGACGGGATGGGCCTGGACTGGAAGCTTCAGTTGGCTATTTTCTTAATCCCGACTTTGGCTTACGGTTTCATGTTCTTCGGTCAGAAGTTTCCGCGCAGTGAAGCATCCGAAAAAGGCCTTTCGCTGGGCCAAATGTTTAAAGACGTGGGCTTGCTCGGCGGCGGCGTGGCTTGCATCCTGCTCGCGCTTTTCTTCGCCGATGTTTTCCGTCAATTGCTAGGACCCGAAAATGCCACAATGGCTACCAACCTAGGGTATGGAGTCGGCGGTCTGCTCTTACTGGGCGTGGGTGTGTTAACCAAGTTCTCCATAGGCTCGATTCTGCTCTTCGTGCTCTTCGTAACACACGCGCTCGTAGGGGCTGTGGAGTTGGGCACCGATGGCTGGATTCAAAACATCACCGGTAATATTCTTAGCAGTAGCGAAGGCAAGATTCTCTTCGTGTTTACGTCGATGGTCATGTTCGGTTTGCGTTTCAGTGCCGATTTCATCGAAAAGCGACTCGGTGTCTCACCCGTGGCCCTACTCCTGATCTGCTCGATCCTAGCTTGTATTGGTTTGAATCTGACATCTCGAGTTGAGTCCTTCGGCATGGCGATCTTGGCATTGACGGTTTATGGTATTGGGAAGACTTTCTTCTGGCCCACCATGTTGGCCGTCGCTAGCGACCGCTTCCCCAAAACGGGCGCCGTGGCGATCAGCATCATGGGTGGCATCGGCATGATGTCCGCAGGACTACTCGGTTCACCCGGACTGGGTTACTTCAAAGACAAGTATGCAGGGGAAGCTCTGCAAGCTGCTAACGCGTCGGTCTACCAAGACTACAAGTCTGAGAAGCCCAGTGCATTCTTGATGTTTCCGCAGGCCTACGGAATTGACAGTCAGAAAATTGAAAAGGCGCCGGAGGGAGAAATCAAATCAACTCTGTCAGCAGCTTCGATTGCCGGCGACCGCAAGACACTCGTCACCGACTCGGTCATCCCAGCCACCATGGCAGTGATTTACATCGGCCTATTGGCTTATTTTGCCTCCATCGGCGGCTACAAGGTGCTATCCATCAAGGATCAAGAGAACTAGCCGCATGCACTTCTGACAGTTCAAACTCACGCAAACGCCCAGATTCGTCTGGGCGTTTCGCTTTTGTGTGTATCGTCTGGGATATTTTTTTTCGTCAAGCCTCAATCATGGAATTCTTGCTCCCTAGTATCTATCGTACCGTCCGCTTTAACAATTAGAGTTGACGCTGCTGGGAGCTGGTTGCAACGGATTCTGGCACAGCTATGCAGGTCGTAAATGCTCCCAAGAGAATCGTATCTCGCGGAGAAGCA
>JBGSJL010000062.1:0-23833 GCA_041741955.1 Pirellulaceae bacterium
TCTCCCGTGGGTGGAAAGAATTTACATTGCGCGACGAGCCCTACATCATGAATTATTTCGGTCCCGATGGAAATAAGTTGGCACCCAACGTGACAGCGCTCGCCACCTCGCTGCTGCCGCCCGAGGCGCCGCGGCAGGAGACAGTGGCATGGTGCGTTCAGCGGGCCGATCAAGGCCGCGGTTTTGCGATCGTAATGCCCCACTTTTACAAGAACTGGGCGAACGAAGACCTGCGCCGGTTCATACTCAACGGTATCGTCTGGACGGCACAGCTCGATGTGCCCGATCAGGGTGTGCAAACGCAGCTTCCCAAACTGGAAACCTTCGAACCCGCGTCGGTCGAATTTATCTCGCGGGCTGCCAGACCCAAGAAATAGTAGTAGCCATGGACTAGAGTCCTGTTCCCACAGCTTCCTGGATATTCCGAAAACCGTCGCGGCGAAGAAGCTCAGCGAGACCCCGATTGATGCGACCGGTAACGCTCGGCCCTTCATAGACCAGTGCGGTATAGAGTTGGACCAACGAGGCTCCGAGCCGAATTTTGGTGTATGCGTCTGCGGGGCAAGTGATACCGCCAGCGCCGATAATGGCATACCGACCGCGAGGCATACGTTGGTACAGGGCGCCAATGCACTGATCGACGAGTCGTCTTACGGGCGGCCCCGACACGGCTCCCGGCATGTCGGCTCGCTCTGCTGCACTTGAGACAAACTGTAGCGAACTGGGCTTTCCCGACGGCAGATTGAACATAAAGCCATGTACGAAGGCAAACGAATCTGCCTCGGCCAGCCAGCGATCTATGCTCTCTGAGTCGAAATGCGGTGCGACCTTTAGAAATACCGGACACTTAACCTGCAACTCGGCGATTCGACCAAGCAACTCGGCGATATTTCCGCGTTGACTGAAAAATTCTTTGCCCCCAGCCGCATTGGGGCAACTCAGATTTAGCGCTAAGTAGTCGGCCCGTGCGTGCAGCCTGGAAATACTCTGCAAGTAGTCATCGAAGATTGAGTCGGCACCACACGCTTTGGCAGCGGAGCCATCATTGGTCTTGACGATGTTGACGCCCAAGGGGATCCGCATTCGACGACTGGATAGCCGCTGTGCAACCCGTTCGGCACCATCGTTGGGCAGGCCATAGTTCACAATGATGGCCGCTTCGCGAACCAAGCGAAACAATCTGGGCTTAGGATTTCCAAGCGACGGTCGCGCGGAAATCGAACCGATTTCAGCGAAACCAAACCCCAGAGCATCGAGCATTGACAGCGCGCGGCCGTTTTTGTCCCAGCCCGCGGCCAAGCCCAGCGGATTTGAGAATCGCAAACCGGCGACGACCGTTTCCAATGAATCCGCGTGGTATTCGAAACAGTGTCGCGAAAGCCGACGAAATCCAGGTAGGTGGGCCGCCAGGCCGCAGGCCTCTATGGAAAGCCCGTGGGCCGTTTCCGGATTCAAAGCGAACAGCAGTGGGCGGAGACAGGTTTTGTAAAACGACATGGGTGGTACAAGCTGCCTCTTGGATCATGACTCGCGGCTAGCGCGTAGGTCTCACACCTTATCGTCAATGTCCATCCAGCGAAACGTTAAGAGAGACTATTTGGATTTTGCGATTTGGCACTTGGGGCAGTAAAAAGTCGACCGTTGAGCTTGAACGATGCGCACAATTTTTCCGGACTTGCAGGAAGGGCAGGGCAGGGTAGCTCGGCCGTAGACTCGATGATGATTTTGGTAGCTGCCCGGGTCGTTCAGCGCGTTGCGATATGTGCCATCGGCTAAGGTGGAGCCTTCGAGCAAGATGGCTTCGAGCAATATCGTGCGCATGGCCGTGTGAAGTTTGGCCAGTTTTGCGGAGCTGACTTGGGCGCTAGCAGTTTGCGGATCGATGCGTGCTACGTGTAGCATTTCCGAGGCGTATAAATTGCCAACGCCTGCCAGTAGCTTTTGATCTAAAAGAGCAACTTTGATCGGGCGGTGCGTGCCAGAGAGTCTCTGTTTGAATTCATCCAGTGTGATCTCCAGGGCGTCCGGCCCCAACCGGCCTTCGATAATTCGCGACGCAATCTGCTCGTGCTGCAGGAGCTCGACAGTGCCTAGACCACGTCGGTCCCAGAACTGCAATCGTAGGCGAGGGGAACCGGCGAAATCGATTTGCAACCTCACGTGCTCGAAATCGGGTGGTACTTCAATCGCCACCAAACCGCTCATCTTGGGTTGCAAAATCAGAACCAACTTCCGCGTATGTATCAAAACGCGTTTGCCAAGGCGAGTTACCGATTGGACTTTCTCGCCTTGGATTGCCTTTTGAATGGCCCCAATGGTGGGCTTGATGGAGATCGGACGAAAAAGACACTTGGGAGTTGTGACGGATTCAATCTTGCGACCCACGATTGCGGCGATTCCGCGACACATGGTTTCGACTTCAGGTAGTTCGGGCATCGTGAGCTTGCAATCAATAGGACTTTCGAATCAGCGCTGTCGATTTTTGCTAGAACGCTTCGGTTTAGGCGGCTGTTTTGGCTGCGATTTCTGAGGTGGCGTCGACGAACCGCTCTGCAACCCGTCGCCGGCTACGATCGCTGTTTCTGGAAGTTTATCGGTAGCATCTGTCGCGCTATCTTTCGTCGTTACCGTGGCACCTAAAATATCTGTGCTTTCAAAATGAACTAGCTCTCGTTGCAGAATGCTCAGCAGTGTTTGCAAAATGGCGACCACCATGGGACCAACCACAATGCCGATGGGGCCCAATGCCTGCACACCTCCTAGAACACTGAGCAGCGCCAACAAGGGATGCAATTGCGACTGGCCGTGAAGCACGAAGGCTTTGACGACATTGTCGACGGTGCCAACCACCAGCACTCCCCAGGCGGCTAGGACACAAGCAGTCACCACATGGTCGCTCATAGCCAAATAAACACAGACGGGAATCCAAACGATCGCTGGGCCGACAAATGGCACCATGGCAAAAGCCGTGGTCAACATGATCAGTAGCACCAAGTATTCCATACCCGCAAAATAAAATCCGATCCCGGCCGTCAAACCCTGTGCGATGGCGGACAGAAGAGTGGCGAGTACCACAGCGCGGCTGATACGATCGAACTCGAGCAATAGTTCCTGCTCATAAGCATCATCCAAAGGACTCAAATACATAATGTTCTTGATCATGGATGGTCCGTCGTACAGAAAAAAGAACGTCGACACGACCAAGATAACGCTGCCGAACACCAGCCTGGCGATGAAGGAACCGGTGGCGCCGGTGAGAGACAGCAGGCGGGGCCGTACGTAGGCCAGCACATTGCTGACCATGGCGTTGATCTGATCTTTCGTGGGATTGGCCGTTTCACGAGCCAACGCCATGAGCGAGCCTCCCAGCAGATCCGTGCGTAGCTTGCTGTACTTGGCCTTCAGATCGACTGCCAAACGCGTCGCGCCAAACTCTTCCTCGCTGGGTAGGCCAACCAGACGGGTTAATTCGATAACTTCTTCGAGCTGACCATCGAATTTGCTTCCGACTTCAGTCTGCACGGAGCTTTGGAGTGCGTCGAGTCTAGCAGCGGTGCGTTTTCCGATGCGGACTAGCTGCTGGTTCTCTTCGCCGACGACCGATTTCGAGGTTTCATCGACGATTTCATCGAGCTCGTCGTTGATCAACAGCAACTCTTGGTAGTAATTCGGCATTTGCAGATTGAGCGACGCGCGCATCTGATTGATACGCAAGGCAATTGTTTTGGCATCATTCTGATCGATCAAGCGCAGGCCCTGCACGGCCGATGCGGTTCCGAGTGCACCGATCGGCACAATCAAAGTGAGCATGATTAGGAGCGTTGTGAGCACGGCAGCGAGTCGCTCGCGGTGGCCGACCTTTTCCAGAACCCATCGATGCAGCGGTCTAAAGACAACTACCAGCACGGAGGCTAAGAACACGGGAATGAAGAACCCAATCAGTACTTTATAGAACAATAGCCCGATGATGATGATGATCGCGATCAGTACCACGAAGGAAATCAGTCGTGTCATGCTTACTCTCAGTTCGATTCATGGAAACGATGGCGATAGTTTACCGTTTGAGGTCAGTTTCGGGCGTGGCGGATACCTAGTGGGAACTATGTAATTGTGCGAAAATCAGGATTCAGCCTCTAGTTCGGTTGCACAATCCTTCGTAGCTGGAGTCGCCAGACTTGAATCCGCAAGAACCGAAGTCTGGCGACTCCGGCTACGGGGAAATTCGAAAGAGAAACTCGATAAGGATCCAGGAGTGCTGAAAAAAAATGGCTGGATGAAGGCCACGCTTCAAGTGCTGGTGTTGCTGCTGGTTAGCTGGGGCATTGTGGTCAATGTTCGCAAGTCGGCTGTGCAATTGGCTAGCCAGCGCGAGGAATTGGAGAGTCGCGCAGCGGCTCTGCGCGAAAGTGCCCAGCAGATCGCAGACACTTCGGAGAGGAATCACAGTCTTGAGCAGGCTAGCGCGCTGGAGCTGACTGCTAAGAATTTCTGGCGAGCCAATCCTTTGGGCTTGCTGGCTGCGGGCGTGATCTACGCGCTGGGCATGCTCCCGGGCAGTTTGTTTTGGAGGCAATGCCTAGCAGCTCTCGATCAACCGACCCACCTGCTGACTACCATGTGGGCCTATTTTTACGGAAACTTAGGCAAGTACTTTCCGGGCAAAGCCATGGTCATCATTTTACGGGTGGCAGCTTTGAATCGATTGGGAATCAAGAAAACAGCCACGTCTATCACGATTTTTATGGAGACGCTAACGATGATGTCCGTGGGGGGCGCCGTCGCTGCCGTATGCCTGATACTACTCAATCTCGACTGGCGGCTAACTCTGCTTTCCATGGGTCTACTGTTGGCTACTTTTATTCCGACTTACCCGCCAATTTTGCGCTACCTGATCCCGCGGCTGCAACGCGGAGTCGAGCCGCAGGCCTTGAGCGCCTGGACGGCCCGTATTCATGGTAAATTATTTGTGCGCGGTTGGTTGCTCCACTCGCTCACCTGGTTGGCCTTTGGTCTAAGCCTAATTGTTGTGTTGTATAGTTTGCCGATTGCTAATTTCGAAAACGTGGGCCTCGCGGCCACGCTGCTTAGCGGCTTGGGAGCGTGCGCCTTAGCCGTCGTACTGGGGTTCGCATCCATGATTCCTGGCGGCGCGGGTGTTCGCGAGGCTGTGCTGTCGACCGTGCTGACACCTATCGTCGGCCCAGCCGCGGCGCTGTGTGGGGCTATTTGGTTGCGAATTGTGTGGTTGGCTACTGAGTTAATAGTCGTGGGATTTTTGTTCCTCTTAAGGCGGTTCTCCCCAACCTATCCGGCTGCCGACCTGACGAACTATCCGGCTGCCGACCTGACGAATGTAACTTGATCCAGTTCGCGCGCTAGCCCACCCACGATTAGTCCTATAAGAGTCAGATTTCATGTTGTTGTCCATAGTCGTACCTGTGTTTAACGAGGCCGAAAGTCTCGAAGAGTTGACGACAGGCATCCTGTCCGTGGCGCAGCGCGAGCAGTACGATGTGGCCCTTATTTTTGTCGACGATGGTTCGTCGGATGGCTCGTGGAATGCGATCGAAGGTCTAGCACAGTCACACGCGGCCGTTCGCGGTTTGAAGTTGCGGCGAAATTTTGGCAAAGCGGCCGCGCTGGCGGCGGGCTTCGAACATGCTGGCGGTGATTTTGTGATCACCATGGATGCAGACCTGCAGGACGATCCCAACGAGATACCCAATTTGCTGGCCAAACTACACGAAGGATATGATGTCGTTACGGGTTGGAAGCAGGTGCGGCACGATCCGTGGCACAAGGTGCTGCCTAGCCGCCTATTCAACGGATTGATTAGTTGGCTGACCCAAGTGCGGTTGCATGATCACAATTGTGGTTTGAAGGCCTACCGCCACGAAGTACTCGATGAAGTGCATTTGTATGGCGAGATGCATCGCTTTGTCCCAGTGCTCGCCGCCGCCAAGGGATTCCGCGTGGCCGAAATCGTGATCCAGCATCATCCGCGCAAACATGGTGTTTCCAAGTATGGATTTGAACGCTTTGTCAAAGGGTTTCTCGATCTCATGACCGTCTATTTTTTGACGGGTTATGGCAATCGCCCGCAACATCTCTTGGGCACTGTCGGATTGTGCTCCTTTGGCGGCGGATTTTTGGGACTGCTTTTGCTATCTGCCATGTGGGTCGTTAGCCGGATGACGGACATGGAGGATGTCCACTTGCACAGCAAAGCCATTTTTTACTACTGCATCGTGGCCCTGCTCTTGGGAGTTCAATTGATCACGATGGGATTCCTGGCAGAACTGATTACGGCCTTAAACCGACCGACGCACCAGCCCTATAGTATCGCTCGAGACACGGCCCAGCCTACGCAAGCGAGCGATTCTCACGCCATGAGGAACTAGCGGGCCATGCAAACGCCAACGCCACTAAATGAAAACGAGCCTGGGCAGCCCTCGACTGGATGGCTCTCGCCTGGGCAGCCCTCGATTGGATGGCCCTCTATTGGATGGCTCTGCCGGTTCATGTTGATCATGGCTGCAGTGATCCAACTCAGTCGTATTATCCAGGTGCAGGCACCCACGGGAGAGGTACCGTTTTTTAGCGCCAATGACCGGAGCCGCTGGTGTACTATCGCTGCACTGTCGGTCAACGGCTCCTATGAAATTGATGAGCTCCTGGAGATTCGCGATCCAAAAACGCGGCGAAGAACTTGGTACACCATCGACTTGGTGCGACATCGCGGCGCGGATGGCAAGCAGCATTACTACAGCAGTAAGCCGCCGCTGCTGCCGACACTCTACTCTTTCGTCTATGTGGCCGTTCGCAATATCACGGGCGCAACCTTGATGGGCAATCCGTTTGTCGTGGTACCCATCATATTGGTCATCGTCAATCTGATTCCGCTGTTGGCTTTTAATTGGTTGCTACTGCGTTGGTTCGAGCGCGAGGAATTGGGTGCCTGGGCGACGATTGTCTTATGCGTCTTCGTCGCATGGGGCACCTATCTGACGACATTTGTAAGCACCCTGAATAATCACCTACCCGCCGCCATGGCCGCGGGGCTTTCGCTGTGGTGCATCGATCGTATTGCGCTGAAAGCAGACTTGCGCTGGCGTTGGTTTGCACTTTGTGGACTGGCCACGAGTTTTGCAGGCGCCAACGAGTTGCCTGCGCTGAGCTGGATCGCTGCGGCTGGCGGCATCTTGATCTTCGTCAACGCACGCCGTGCTTTGCTGGGGTATGTACCCGCACTTCTGCCGGTGGCTATCGCCTTTTTCATTACAAACTATGCCGCTCACGGCGAATGGAATCCAGCTTACGCCCATCGCAGTATTGGCCAGAAGTTGTTTGAGTTTGAGTCGGATGCACATACGGCGATCGAGCAATTGCCTGTCGAAGAAGTAGCGAGAAAACTGCGAAGTGAAGGAATCAATGTATCCAATCAAGCGAAAATCGAAGCAGCGCGTCGCGAAGGTGTTTTTGAGTTCTGGGATGCGACCACGGAATTGCGAATCGCGTTAAAGCTCGAAAATTCGCCGGTCCAGTCCACAACTGCCACCGCTTCTGACACAATGATTCAGACCATTGGCGTGTATGAGTGGGGTGACTGGTACGACTACCCCGGCAGCTACTGGACCAGCCAACGCAAGCAGGGGGTCGACCGAGGTGAACCCAATCGAGGCAAATACATTTTCCACTGTCTGCTCGGTCACCACGGAATTTTTAGCTTGACGCCGTTTTGGTTTTTTTCCGTTCTAGGTGTTTGGACCGTCTGGAGTCGAAGTTGCGTTTCTCGGTTATTTGTGGACTATCGTTTGTTAATCGTAGCTGCGATTGTAGCGACCAGTTTGGTGTCGATGGGTTTTTACTTGGCCAGACCGTTGGAAGATCGCAACTACGGTGGCGTTGCCAGCGGTTTCCGCTGGGCATTTTGGCTAACGCCACTATGGATCTTTTTGGCCATGCAAGCGCTGCCAACCCTGCGATCCTGGTGGTCGCAGCGTTGGGTAGAACTATGCCTGCTGGTCAGTATCTTTTCTGCCACCTACGCTTGGGAAAATCCATGGGTCCATCCGTGGCTAATGCAGTTGTATGTAGTTGCCCGTTGGACCCCATAATCCTTTGCGTGTGAATTTCTGGGAATCGTAAAATGAAAAAGTTGGTACTGCTTGGCTTCATTTTGCTCGTCGCTTTGATTGGTACTTATTGGTGGATGCAGCCGCGTGGACGCCGCCCGAATTTGAACGATGCGTCCGCCCGTCCGCAAATCGAAACAGCGAGACTGGCCAGCGATCCCAGCGCTAAGGCAACCGATGTCGTCCGATCGAATACGAGTGGTTCGGATTGGAATCGTTTTCGCGGTCCCAATGGAACTGGTACTAGCGCTGATACGAACATCCCGACACAGTGGAGCGATTCCAAGAACTTGGCCTGGAAAACCAAGCTGCCGGGCATGGGCGGGTCCAGTCCAGTACTGTCCCAGAAGCACGTGTTCGTAACGGCCTATTCTGGATATGGCGAGAAACTGCAAACTCCGGGCGACCCACAGCAGCTAAAGCGTCATCTAATATGCGCCGATCGGGTAAACGGCGACATTCTTTGGACACGAACACTTCCCAGCCAGCACGACGAAGACGCCTACCAGGGTATGGGACTACCAGAGCACGGATACGCAACCAACACTGCGGTTACGGACGGCGCGACTGTCTTCGTTTTTCTCGGGAAATCGGGCGTGTTGGCTTTTGATATGACGGGCGAACAGTTATGGCAGGTTTCGGTTGGGACAGCATCTGGAAATCGCGGATGGGGAACGGCGGCCAGCTTGATTCTCTACGATGATCTGGTGATTGTGAATGCTTCCGAAGAGAGTCAGTCGCTTCGCGCACTTGAAAAATCTACGGGTCGCGAAGTCTGGAATTCAGCTACGGCCACTTTGGAACTCTGCTACAGCACGCCCGCCATCGTTCAGGTCGACGAATCTCGCGACGACCTGGTCATTGCAGTACCCGGAGAAATTTGGGGGATGAATCCGCGGACGGGCAAGCTGACTTGGTTCGTGCAGACCGCACTGACCGAAAATCTGTCTCCTAGCATAATTGTTGACGGGACAACCGTCTACGCTTTCGGAGGCTATCGCTCGTCGGGCAGCTTGGCTGTTAAGGTCGGCGGAACGGGTAATGTCACGGACTCCAATATTCTGTGGACCAGCAGCAGTTCCTCTTACGTGGCCACACCGGTACTACTGAACAACCGATTGCACTGGATCGACGATCGTGGCATGTACTATTGCACTGACGCGACCACCGGAGAGCTCGTGCATCGCGCTCGCATGACGGGCCTCCAGGGTGGAGGTAGACCTGTTTACGCTTCACCAATTTCCATCAATGGCAAACTCTACATGCAAACACGCAACAGCGGGTGTTTCGTCATCGAGCCAGGCGATGCACTTAATGTACTTTCGCAAAATCGCTTTGAATCCGATGGCAGCGTCTTCAATGCAACGCCAGCCGTTGATTCCGGACAGTTGTTTCTGCGCTCGGATCAGTATTTGTATTGCGTGAGTGCCAGCCCGTGAGTAAGACCCAGTGAGTATCACGAGTGCTTCAACCATACTAGAACTTTGGGTTGGCACTCGAAGCGGGACTCGCCAGAGTTCAGTATCCCTGCGACGCACTGAAGTCTGGCGACTTCAGCTGCCCCAAAATCAAAAGTGGACGAAGCACTAGGATGATTGGCTGATGAGTTGTTCGAATTGATCTTCGGACAGCACTGCGATTCCCATTTGCTGAGCCTTTTCCAGCTTGCTACCCGCCCTTTCACCGGCCACCAGATAGTCGGTGCTCTTGGAAATACTGCTCGATGCGCGACCGCCGTGTTTTAGAATCAACGACTGGATTTCATCGCGTTTGTAGCGAACGAGCGTGCCGGTCACCACAATCGACTTGCCGGCCAGGACGCCTACAGGGGCGTGTTCCGAGGTTGAGTCGCGTTCGCTGGGGAGCGACTCGAGCAGTACACCCACTGAGCGCAGGCCATCGATGATTTGTTGTCCGTGCTCGCTGTGTAGGAAGCCCTGAACACTTTCTGCAATAACGTCGCCAATTTCGTCGACTGCCGCCAAGCCTTCGATCGAGGCGGCTTGCAATGCTTCGATCGTCGGAAAATTCTGGGCGAGCAATTGGGCGACTCGCGCACCAACGTGCCGAATCGAGACGGCTGTCAAGACGCGTGCTAAGCCGCGTTGCTTGCTGGCAGCAATACCGTCGAGCAGTTTTTCAGCTTTGCGCTCACCAAAGCTCTCCAGTGCAAGTAGTTGTTCAGTTTTCAGATGATAGAGATCCGAAAATTTTTGAACGAGGCCAGCGTTAACAAGCTGGTCGACGATCTTTTCTCCGAGTCCATCGATATCCATGGCCGAGCGCCCCGCAAAGTAGCGCAACTGCTGCCTTAGTTTGGCTGGGCAGGCCGCGTTCGTGCAGCGAATGTAGACACCACCTTCATCCTTTTTTAAATCATCCTGGCATTCGGGGCATTGGGTAGGGAAAATGTAAGCAGGCAATTCTGTTTCGCGGCGATGCAATTCGACCCGGACTACGTGAGGGATTATTTTGCCTGCTTTTTCGACGACGACCCAATCGCCGATGCGGACATCCTTACGCTCAATTTCCTCCGCATTGTGCAGGCTGGCCCGCGCGACGGTTGTACCGGCAAGCTGAACAGGCTCGAGTTCGGCCACGGGAGTTATCGTGCCCGTCTTGCCCACTTGGACGCGGATATCGTTCAAGCGCGTGACGGCTTCGTACTTTTCGATCTTGTAAGCCACAACCCAGCGTGGCGATTTGCTGGTCGATCCCAGTTTGTCTCGCAGATGGAATTGATTGACTTTAAGGACCAGTCCATCGACCTCAAAATCCAGTTCATGCAATTGTGCATGCAGCGCGTCGATACGCTCGATGACTTCCGTCGCACTGTGAAAGCGATGAACATGAGGCGTGACGGGCAGCCCATAGGACTGTAACTCTGCTAGGAAATCTATGTAGTTGGAAGCGTGCATGCCTTCGCAATAGCCGACGCCGTGACAAAAGAATCGCAGTCGACGTTGGGCGGCTAGCTTCGGATCCAACAGACGAACCGTTCCAGCAGTGACGTTGCGCGTATTGGCAAACGGTTCGGCGCCCGCAGCGGACCTACTCAAGTTGAGCAATGCTAAATCATGGTTGGTCATATAGACTTCACCGCGAACTTCTAGCAGCTTTGGCGGATTGCCCACCAGTCGCAAGGGTACGTCTGGGATAGTCCGGATGTTGTGAGTGATATCGTCGCCGGTTTGTCCATTGCCTCGAGTCACGGCCCGTGTCAATATTCCCTGTTCGTAGACAAGGGCTGCCGCCACGCCATCTATCTTGAGCTCTAAGACCCACTCCACCGGATCGTCACCGATTTCGGCGGCGAGCTGCTTTTGCACGCGTACTAAAAAGCTCTGCAATTCTTCCAAGCTGTAGGTGTTTTCGATCGACAGCATCGGAATGCGATGGTTGACCTGTTGCAGATCGCCGACCAATTCATCCCCAACGCGGCGGGTGGGACTATCGAGGGTGGCTAGCTCCGGATGGGCCGCTTCCAGTCCCTTCAGTTCGGTCATTAGACGATCGTACTGGAGGTCCGTAATCTCGGGAGCAGCCAGAGTGTAGTAGCAACGATCGTGGTGGCGAATCAGATCGCAAAGCTCTGCGATACGCGTCTGGGCAGACATGCATCAGCCTAAAAGAGGGTCAGTCTAGGTTGCCGGAGTCGCCAGACTTCGGTTCTTGGGAAGTGAAGTCTGGCGACTCCAGCTACGACGGGTATAGAACCTTTTACTTTGGGAGTTGTCCTGTGATGGCTTCTACCACGCGGCCTGCCAAAACCTTCGAGCCTGCGGGCGTGTAGTGTACATCTTTGGGTCGTTGGATTTTCGCGAGTTGTGGCAGGGCGAAGGCGTACAGATCATTCACGGCGATTTCGTGTTTGTTCATCAGAGCTAGCGCGGCGGCGTTGTATTTTGCAGTATCTGAAGGAATTCGGCCCTTGGCACCTTCGGGTACTGGTGTTGTCGCGCACCAAATCAGTTTCGCGCCAGATTTTTTTAGCTCGACCACAATCTTCTCCAAGTTTTCGACGTACTCCACCAAAGCCACTTGGTGGTGGCTATCGGGCGTGTTGACATCGACCAGTGTGGCGTCATTGCCAACAACAAACTTCTGATCATGTAAACCAAAATTGAAATGGATGACATCCCACGGCTTGTCTCCGAGCCACTTTGCGGTGTTTTCGGCGCCGGTGCGCGTCGACGAACAATTGGTGGCCGGACGATGCACGTTGGCTACCCCTTCCAACATCTGGCGAACATCGACGGTGTAGCCGATCGAGATGGAATCTCCCAGCAGCAACACTCTGGGTAAACCTGGTTTGTCATCGATCGCGGCATAAGCAGGATTTTCGGCCTTTTGCGCAACCGCAGATTGGTTGGCGATGCTCACGCTCAAAACATACAATACGCACAGCAGTCGCATTGGAAGTCTGTTTTTCATCTCAAAATTTCTTTAATGTTGTCGGAGAATAGAAGTCGGGAATTCAGCGACGAGTATATCACAACAAGTGCCATGCTGCGGCTTTCCTGGTCCCATGCTCGGCGTTATGCTAGGAGGCCGTTGAATGAGCGCTTGGGGTGCAGCAGAAAAGACAGCCGTGCCCTGGCAGCTATAGGAATCCGAGACAGTGAGTGAAGCAAATGAGCGAAGCGAAAGTTAAGGGGCACGTCCACCTGGTCGAAGAAACCAAGTCCTTTGGGCAAAAGGGGTTCCGCAAGCGAACCGTGGTGCTCGAGCAAGACAACGGTCGCTTCCAGAATTTTATCCCAATCGACTTTCTGCAGGACGCCTGCGATCAAGTCGACTCGCTAAAGGTCGGCGACGAAGTCGAGATCACCTACCGCTTGGGTGGTCGTAAGTGGCAGCGCGACGCGGCCAGCGAAGTCAAATATTTTTTGAGCTGCGAAGCCACCAATTTCCAAGTGCTCAGCGGAGCGGCCTCCACCGACGGCGGTTTCGAAGGCGATCCAAACAGTCAATTGAACGAAGCTGCCTATGAAGAGGACGATGACGTACCGTTTTAAATAGACCCTAATCTATCGCAGCTCGAACTCAAAAGTCCGATGAAACATACCATTCAAGACGAACTCAAAGGTGTGGTCCTGTTTGTGGGTGCGATTTGGTGCGTCTATTTACTGGACTGGGTAGTGCCCATCCAGTTTTCGCAATGGGGAATCGTACCGCGTACCTGGTGGGGACTGGTCGGCATACCTCTATCGCCTTTCCTTCATGCTGGACTGGGGCATCTAGTTGGCAATACGTTACCACTGACAATATTATTGACACTGCTGGCCGGCAGTCGCACGCGCAGTTGGGAATCGGTGGTAGAAATCATACTGCTGGGCGGTGGACTGTTGTGGTTATTTGGTAGACCGGCCATTCACGTTGGCGCCAGCGGACTGATCTACGGATTGATCGCCTTCCTGATCATCTCGGGCTTTCGCGAAAAGCGACTGGTTCCCATGTTGCTTGCCATAATTGTCGGTTTCGTATACGGGACGACACTCTTGAGTGGAATCCTGCCCTCGGTCGACTCGCGGGTGTCCTGGGACGGCCACTTGTTTGGAGCCATCGCAGGTGGAATTATTGGCTACTGGTCAGTCCCCACCGCCGACGAAGCTCAACCCTTCGGATCGAATGCAGGACTGCCAAGCCCAGCCCCTTGAGGCATGTACTTGCAGAGCAGTATGCCCAGAAAGTACAGGCCGACCATGGGAATAAACAGCCCCAGCATGCTGTACATATCCGCCGGCGTTAGCAACATCGATAAGAAGGCGATGATAAGCACGGCGATCCGCCACTGCGACAAGAACACGTCGACGGAAACCACGCCAAATCGGTGCAGACCAAGCATCAAAATCGGCAATTGGAATGCGATTCCAAAACCCAGTGGCAGCATCAACGCGGTCGACATATAGTCGCTCAGCCTGGGCGTGAATTCCACGTTAAGGCCTTCGGAGTAGGTCATCAGAAAGCCGAGCACCAATTCGAACACTACAAAAAAGGCTAAACAGATCCCCGCTAGGAATAGCGTGAGACTCAGCGGTAGGTACCAAAAAACATAGCGACGCTCATGCGGATATAGACCGGCGGCTAGAAATTGCCATATGTGATAGAAAATGCCGGGGCTGCCAATCACAACTCCTGCTACCAAACCGGCCTTCAACCAAATCATGAAACCTTCCGTGATCGACAAACTCACCAATTTGTTAGGGATCGGTCGGAAGAGCAACATCGGCTGCAACCGTAACAGTTTGTCCATATCGATGCCCGCCCAGGGATTTGCCTTTCGATCGACAATTTGAATCTCTTCAGCGTCTGCTTGCACGTAGTCCCCATCCATAGCAATCTCGACGCCCGTCGAAAGCTCAGTCGACTCTGGACTGTCGCTAGCTGGGCTGTCGTTCGCGGGGGCAGATGGGCTCGCTAGCATGGCTCGATCTTCGGTGGATTTGGCGAGTGCACGCGGATCGATAAAAACACGTTCCGGCATGATCTCGTTTTCCGTGATCCACTTTGCCAACTCGGGCGACGGAGTTACTCCATTAGCCGCCTTATAGTCCGCTTGAGCCTTGGCGACATAGAAATCACTTATGGCCTTGCGGAGAGGCGTCTCGATGGTGATTACAATTCGTTCCGCGAAGAAAAGTCCAATAGCTGTGCCAATCCCCAACCAGATAAAGGCCTTGGTGAGCGCCTTGCGGAGTTCATCAAGGTGCTCTCCGAAAGACATGGAGCTTTTTTCGAATAGATCGTCAGCGTGTTGCTTCTTCAGCATTCCTAGCCGTTCCTCTGCTGGGCAAGTGGTTCGCAATTCCTACTAGATATAGTCTAATCAGCATAATGCCGTTGGTGCTTGGAGCGAAGACCAGCGCGGTATCGCACTTAATTCGAAGGTAACTGTCAAGTGAGCAATGTCTACCCTCTGCGTTTTCAACCCCTATATCGCGACTACCTTTGGGGCGGGCGCAAGCTGGAGACAGCCCTGGGAAAGTCGCTGCCGCCAACAGGTATTTGGGCCGAGAGTTGGGAGATTATCGATCATTCAGAGCATTCAAGCGTGATTGCAAACGGTCCTTTGGCTGGGAAAACACTCGGGCAAGTCACCCGCGACGATCCTCGCGCGTACCTGGGCCCTGCCGCTACCTCGCCAGCGATGCCTCTGTTGCTGAAATACCTGGATTGCCAGCGGGTGCTGAGTGTCCAGGTCCACCCCAATGACGCATACGGTCTGCGAATGACGCCACCCGACTTGGGCAAGACGGAAGCGTGGTACATCATTGACGCCGAACCCGAAGCCATACTTTATGCGGGATTGAAAGATGGCGTTACCGCCAACAGCTTGAAGAACGCGCTGGCGAATGGAAGCGTTGAAAAGTGCCTGCACGCCATCTATCCCCAAGCTGGCGACTGCATTTTCATTCCAGCCGGCACGGTCCACGCACTCGGAGCGGGACTGTTGGTGGCTGAAATTCAGCAAGCTTCGAATACGACCTTTCGCCTGTTCGATTGGAATCGATTGGACGCCGACGGTAAGCCGAGAGCCTTGCATGTTCAGCAGTCTCTGCAAGTAATCGACTTTGCCAGCGGCCCCCGCGCGGTTCAAGTTCCCGTGCCAATCAGTGTGGCTGGGTTAGATATGTCAGCCGCCGATGCACCCAATCATCAACGTTTAGTGGCCTGCGATAAGTTTGTGCTGGATCGGTTTCTGACGTCGACTGCCCCCTGCAGTCCCGTTCGCTTGCCGACCGCCGAGCGAATGCACTTGCTCACCGTCCCAGTCGGAAAAGTAGAGTTGGCGTGGGGTTCTGATGTTGAAGAATTGCAAACCGGCCAGTCGCTGCTGATACCCGCTGCGATGCCCGATGCGACGGTCACATTGGCTGCTGGCACCGTAATGCTAGATATGTACTTGCCCTAATATCGAGCGGAAAAATAGTGGGATTGGCTTCCAGCCTGTCATAGCGGAATCGACAGGCTGGAAGCCTATCCCACGCCTGCGGACTGAAGTCTGGCGACTCCAGCTACAAAGGTTCTGATCTGGGGTTCTGATCTGGGGTTCTGATCTGGGATTCTGGCTAGCGAATTTGCCGGATGTACTTAAATTTCCTGCCGACATTAAATGCTTGCGTGCAGGGTCCTGGCTGGGCCGATGATAGCATTGGCGGAATCCGGTCTAGTCACCGTGCCGCCCGCTCTCATAGGATGTGAGCGTGTTCAGCAAGATGCGTGCGAGCCATGGATGCTCGGAAAGGGATTTTCATGTTACGAATGTCGGCTGGCAAGCTTCTATTGTCCTGCGCAGCGCTCGCTAGCATTGTGGGTTGTGCGAGTCGCCCTGGTTGGGGTTTCTCCTCGGGCCAAGGTACCGTCGACCGACAAAAGGCGCGGGCGGTCGTTCACGATCCGTACCCGCTAAATGATATTGGCCCTGAAGTCGTGGGTGGCCGACCGCGCGAGTATTTTAATCCTCAGTCGGAACCGGTTCGACAACATGCCGTAGACCAGTTCCCGGGCTCGTTCTCATTTCCTTCCCGGTAGCAGGCAGCGGGACACTAGTGGACGCGTTGACCCGGCTTGGCACCCGAGTCGGGCGATAGCAGATAGACCTCATTGCCGCCGGGCCCGCAGGCGGTGACCATGCCTTCGCTCAGTCCGAACTTCATTTGCCTGGGCGTTAGATTGGCAACGCAAACTACCAGCCGACCCACGAGTGTTTCTGGTTCGTAGGCAGCTTTGATACCTGCGAACACGGTCTTACGCACATCGCCACCCAGGCTCAACGTCAACTTCAGCAGCTTGCGAGCTTCGGGAACTTGTTCGGCTGCGATGACGCGAGCGACCCTCAAATCAACTTTGACGAAGTCGTCGATCGTACACATTTCAGAAAGCGGTTCGTCTTTGAGCGGCGCATCCGAATCGCTCCATGTTTCAGTGGCTGCACCTTCGGCAGTGCTAGCAACCGGCGCGTCGTCCTGCTTTGAATCTTCGATCATGGCTTCAACATCTTCCTTCTTGACGCGAGCCAGCATGTGCTCGAACGCGTTCACTTGAGTTCCTAAAAGCGGTTGTTGGCTTTGCTGCCAACTGTCCAATTTCTCTCCCAACAGTTCGCTGGTCTGCTGAGCCAACCTCGGCAACACGGGCGACAGGTAGACGACCAACTGACGAAATAGATTCAGCGCAATCGTACACACGGCCTGCAGTTCGGTGTGCTTGGCGGGGTCTTTGGCCAACACCCAAGGTTGCGCATTTTCGACGAACGGATTCGCGCGATCCGCTAGCTCCATCACCAATCGCATCGCTTTGGCATAGTCGCATTGCTCGTAGGCAGCCGAGATTTCTGCGCCCGCAGCGGCCGCGTGGGCGAACAAACCCCCATCGTCGGGATACTCGATGGCGAGCCCCGTCCTGGCCGCAAACTTGGCGGAGCGACTGGCCAGATTTACGACTTTTCCAACCAAGTCGGCGTTGATCTTATTGACAAACTCGTCCAAATTTAGGTCGAGATCGTCCAAGCGCGGCCCAAGCTTGCTGGCGAAATAGTATCGCAAAAATGTCGGATCCAAGTGCTTCAGATAGGTCTCGGCTTTGATGAACGTGCCTTTGGACTTGCTCATCTTTTCGCCACCCACGTTCAAGAAACCGTGGATATGCACCTTGGTTGGCAAACTGAAGCCGGACGACTTGAGCATCCCTGGCCAGAACAGCGTGTGGAAATAGGTAATGTCTTTACCAATGAAGTGATGGATCTCGACCTCAGTGTTCTTCCACCAGTCCTCTAGTTTTTGATTGTTGTTTTTGCACCACTGCCATGTACTGGCAATGTAGCCAATCGGCGCATCGAACCAGACGTACCAATAATTGCCTGGCGAGTCCGGGATTTCAAAACCAAAATATGGGGCAGGGCGGGAGATATCCCAGTCGCGGAGTGGGTCGCACAGGAAGTGCCCCTTGAGATAGTTGGCTACTTCGGTCTGCAAATGCTCGCCGCATTGCGTCCACTCCTCCAAAAAGCCATGCAACTGCTCGAGCTCCACAAACAGGTGCAGAGCGCTGCGTATCTCTGGCGTAGCTCCGGAATGGACGCTCTTGGGGTCGATCAAGTCGGCCGGTGAGTAGGTCGCACCGCATTTGTCACAGTTATCGCCGTATTGGTCCGGAGATTTGCATTTCGGGCAGGTTCCCTTGACGAAGCGGTCTGCCAGAAACGTGCCCGCTTGGGGATCGTAGAGCTGACTGACTTCGCGCTCGACAATCAATCCCTGCTGCCGCAACGAGCTCCAAATCTGCTGGCACAATTCATAATTTTCCGCCGAATTGGTGCTGCCATAGTTATCAAAAGCGATCTGAAAGCCAGCAAAATCTCGCTCGTGGCCAGTTTGCATCTCGGCGATAAGGTCAACTTCGCTGCGGCCCTCTTTGGCCGCCCGCAACATAATGGCCGTTCCGTGCGTATCGTCCGCACAGATAAAAATGCAGCGATTGCCCGAGAGCTGCTGAAACCTCACCCATATATCGGTCTGGATGTACTCCACCAAGTGCCCGATATGGATTGGCCCATTGGCATAGGGGAGGGCGGCTGTCACCAGGATTTTGCGAGCCCCAATGGGTGCAATCAATGTTTGGGTCATCGTCATCCCTGGTTTCTTAGGCTATGTCTTTGCTGGCGATTCAGTACTTTTGGGTGGTATGCCACCGCCAGCTCGTTGGCTCGGCTGAGAATTGTAACAATATGCTAAGTTGTTTGGAGCCCAAAGCGGGCGGCGAATGGCATTGTGCGATGGTCGCCATCAATCCGCGTGAGCCACCGACTCCCAACTCCCAGCCACATTTCTTGCATTTGACCTAGCCAAAAGGCTCGCATTCGGCAACGATATGCGATTCTCCGAGGGGCATGTCTCCCCGGACCTAAAATCAGACGCATGTTTAAGCCGTCTGGTTCGGGCCGGACGAACGGGCTCGCTCGGTACACATAATAAAAATAGACGATTTGGTTTGGAGTTGAGAGCATGAGTCAGAAGATAATGGAACTTGTTGAATTGGCTTCGATGAAGTCAAACATTCCAGAATTCGAGGTTGGTGACACGGTTGACGTTCACACAAAAATTCTGGAAGGAAACAAAGAGCGGGTCCAAGTTTTCTCTGGCGTCGTGATTGCCCGCAGCGGCAGCGGAACTCGCGAAATGTTCGTCGTCCGCCGCATTGTGGCTGGAGAAGGTGTCGAGCGCAAGTTCCCAATCCACTCGCCCAAGATTGAAAAAATCGAAGTCAAACGTCGCAGCGTAGTTCGACGTGCGAAGCTGTACTTCTTGCGTGAACGCAGCGGCAAGGCGGTTCGCCTCAAAGAGCGCCGAATCTAGTTGGCAGCCCTGGGCTGCACGACTTCATGGCTTTGGCTATTTCCAAACATGCAATCCTTGCAGCAGTTGATGCTACTTGCTGGACGAAAGCTTCGTGGCTTGGTTCACTATTTCGCTCCGAATCGCGAGTCGAGGGAGCTTGGGAAAAAGTGGCTTGGGCCCGCTGGTGAACGCGCGGCCGCCAGCTATCTTCAGCGGCTTGGCTATCGTATTTTGGCTCGTAGCCATCGTCAGCGGCTTGGCGAAATCGACTTGATTGCTCTCGACGGCGAATGCATCGTATTTGTTGAGGTCAAGGCTCGCAACTCGGATGCAGACGGCGATCCCTCGCTGGCCGTTACGACGCGCAAGCAGGAGAAACTCACTCGCGCCGCGCTGGTCTATCTCAAACAGCATCGCCTGCTCGAACAACCTGCCAGGTTCGATGTCATCTCGATTGTCTGGCCATCTCAGGCTAAGGCCCAGCCGACCATTCGCCACTTCAAATCGGCATTTGAAGCCATCGGCCGCGGCCAGATGTTCCGCTAACCATTCGCGGGCAGTTTCAATATTTCTCCAAAACTTGCGAGTTCCACTTCGGCTTAATTGTCGGGCTTGCAAATTTGGAGTGCGTGCGACTTGTCGCCGCTTTGGAATCGCCAAGGAGCTGGCAGGAAATGAAAATTCGGTTTGACAAGTTTGATTGTAGAAGGCGACCCACGCTTGTCGTCAGCGGCATACAACAGCTCGTGTGGTGCCTGCGGCAAGAGTCGCTCTGTGTACCCGTGCGGGGCGGGCACTTTGGCGATAGGAAAGCTATGACGAGTCATAGCACTCCAAATTTGCCAGTGCGTGCGACTTGTCGCCGCTTTGGAATCGCCAAGGAGCTGGTAGGAAATGAAAATTTGGTTCGACAAGTTCGATCGTAGAAGGCGGCCCATACTTGTCGTCAGCGGCATACAACAGCTCGTGTGGTGCCTGCGGCAAGAGTCGCTATGTGTACCCGTGCGGGGCGGGCACTTTGGCGATAGGAAAGCTACGACGAGTCACAGCACTCCAAATTTGCCAGTCCGCGCGACTTGTCGCCGCTTTGGAATCGCCAAGAAGTTGGTAGGAAATGAAAATTTGGTTCGACAAGTTCGATCGTAGAAGGCGACCCATACTTGCCGTCAGCGGCATACAACAGCGCGTGTGGTGCCTGCAGCAAGAGTCGCTCTGTGTACCCGTGCGGGGGCGGGCACTTTGGCGATAGGAAAGCTACGACGAGTCACAGCACTCCAAATTTGCCAGTCCGCGCGACTTGTCGCCGCTTTGGAATCGCCATGCGAATGGCGGTATTGCTCGGATTTGCTAAAATACGACGTGGAGGACAAGCGATGGTTGAGTTTGGACTTAAGGGCGAAGACCTCTGGAAACGGATGGAGCGAGCGGTGGAAAAGGTCAATGAACGCCTGCGAACGACAGTGCGGATATTGGAAGAAGCCAAAGTGCCGTATGCCGTAGTTGGCGGCCATGCTGTACGGGCTTGGGTTGCCCAAGTCGAGGAAGCTGCACTGCGTACAACGCGCGACGTCGACATCCTCGTGCGTCCAATCGATTTGCCAGCCATGATTGCCGCGATGACTGCGGCTGGATTCCATCATCGCCACACATCAGGGCTTGATATGTTCGTCGAGCACTGCGACGCATCAGCCCGCGATGCGATCCACGTCGTGCTAGTTGGTAAGGTCGAACGGAGTGGTGATGAACCAAATCCTGATATTGAACCACTCGTACGGACTGGCGACTTTCAGACGATAGAACTGGAAACGCTGGTACGCATGAAGCTAAATGCATTCCGTCGCAGGGATCAGGTTCATTTGCTGGATATGATTTCACTGGGAATGATCGACGACTCGTGGCTCAATCGTTTCCAGAATCAACTTCAACTAAGATTGGAGGAATTACTAAACGATCCCGACGGTTAGCGGACACAACGGCCGGTCGCCTTCCACTCTTTGCCCCCAGAATACCGAGAAAGACGGGAACAAGAATATGCTGGGAACTAAGAGGCTTGTTTTACAAATCGCGGACTCAACGAGTAGTCATATGCACGTTATTTTTTTTGTAGGTTTCGCTGCATGCTGTGCGATGTGTCTGCCAAAGGCTTGCTTGGCTCGATCGCCGCAGCCGCAAGACTCGCCATCAGCAGACCTAATTGTAGTGATCGCCGGTTTTGGTTCGGATGCATCCTCCGCACAACTGTCAAACAGTGCTGCTCGAGGGCAGGGCAGCAGTGGTATGTATCAAACCGTTTCGGCGCGAACGGCAGACGCAACTATGCCGCGAAGTTTGATATCAACGCGCACAATGCGGCCGAATGGGATGCACTGATTCATGCGGATATCGTGGATAGAGTCGCGCTCGTGTTGCGCGACTAAAACAGGCTGGCGGGGTCGGTGCTGAATAGTTTGCGGATGGCTAGGATGCCGCTCACAATACACATCACCAACGTCAGCATCCAGACAAAGCCGATGCGTTCTAAGTTCATACTCATGACCAGTCCACTGGATTCGGCCAACAAGAAGTAGAGTCCTTGAGCGACGATCAAGCCGGGAACGAAGCCGAGGCAGGCCAAGTAGAACGATTGGCAGAGAATGACACTCCAGAAATAGAATGGGCCATAACCCATGGCCTTCAGCGTGGCAAACTCGGGCATGTGTTCGCTGATATCGGTGAATTGGATTTGATAACAAATAATTGCACCGACAACTAAGCCCATGATCGTGCCGATCAAGAAGATCTTGCCAATCGGGGTGCTATTGGCCCAAAAGTCCTTTTCTCGCGTCTTGAAATACTCGGTTCGCTTGACATTAATGGACTGTGGGGCAAAGGCTTGAATTTCAGCCGCAATTCGATCGAGCTCCGCGATCGAGCTGGCGTCTGCTTGAAGAAAACCGATGTCAACCACGTCGGCCGGATCGCCGGTGTCGCTCCGCCAAGGAAAGTAACTGGCATGCATGCGCTCGCTCATCAGTAGCGTGCCGTCGTTGGCAAAGTCCGTGCCCAGTTCAAATTGGGCCATGACGGGCAACGCGACATCGTTCAGCTCGATCTGCTGTAGTTTGAGGCCCTCGGGCGTGTCCGCAAAACCGTAAGCGGGTTTGCTGCGTGTGTCGACTAGAGCCGCGCCTTGGGCGTCGGCTTGGGACAATTTGTCGAAGAGCTCTGGGTTGCGGAAAAAGGCTGGATTGCCGAGCTGAATACCGATCACACGCAGCGGGCGAGCCACATGGCCTTCGATTTTTACCTTGGCAGTTCCGCGTTCCACGCTGACACTGCACACGGACCGGACGCCCGGCACGGAAGCGGCCTGTTCGAGCAGCTTTCGTGGAAAACGCTGCTCGGTGGATATGTTATAACGCGCTTGGCTGATCATGGTTAGATTGACCACGCGTTCATCGAACAGCGAAAAAATCTGCACGTTGTTGTCGATCAGCGCGTTGCGAAAACCGATTTGCATGAACATGAGCACAACTGCAAAGCCGACGCCGGTAGCGGCAAGAGCGCATTTACTGAGGCTGCTCGTCAGATTTTTCCATGCCAGGGGAGTTTTCATGGCAACGCTCAAAAAGGATTGGCTAAAGTTGGCTACGAAGCGAGTGCATGGCGACTAGAACAAACTGGCTGGCTCGGCCTTCCAAAGCTTGCGGAGCGCCAGTAAACCGCTCACGCAGCACATGAATAGTCCCAGGCAGGCCACTAGCACTACGCGCGTGGGATTCATCATCATGGGGATGCTGGAAAAGCTATACGTTACTCGATAGAGAAGTTCAGCTACTCCCCAAGCCGAGAAAAATCCCAGCGAGCACAGCACGATGGCTTGAGTCATCACGATGCTCGACAGATAGGCTCGAGAGTAACCCATGGCTAGCAGCGTCGCGTATTCGCTGAGACGATTGGCAACGTCGGTCGAAAGCACCATGTAGACAATGGCCGCTCCCACCAGGAGCGAAAGAAGCACACCCATTTGAAAAATCAAACCAAAGGGCGTTTGCCATAACCAACGGTACTTTTCGCGTGCCAGAGTTTCTTCCTTTGAGAGTACGTCGACCACACCCGGTTCTTCTGTTGGCGGCTTAGCACCCATTCGCGCGCGGATTTGCTGAAGCCAACCCGTAGCGGCGGTCTGAAGGTTCACGCCGGACGACCGCAGGCCTCCCGATGAACTAGTACCTTGACTCAAACGCAGGCGGTCCTGTAGCTCTGCCATCGCTTGCGCCTGTTCGAAAGGGTCATCGCTCTCGAATTCGATCAGTCCCAGTGAGGTGCTGGTGCGAATATCCCAAGGTGTGATTCTTGCAAAGCCGCGGTGGCTGGTCA
>JBGSJL010000063.1:0-9237 GCA_041741955.1 Pirellulaceae bacterium
GCCAGACTTCAGTCCGCAATAACCGAAGTCTGGCGACTCCGGCGACGGCCAAGTTATTGCTAGTGCCGCACGACACTTCGCGATCCAACCTCAGAAAGTTGCTTAACCCATGGCCGAACTTATCACCCAGTCGCCCGCCACAAATGCTTCTCCCTATTCGCAATCATCTTCCCTATCATCGGCAGCGCCCGGCGGCCCAGTCGTTGATCGCGATGGTAAACCCGTTCGCCAAGCTTCGATCGATGCGTATCGCGGCATTGTGATGTTCTTGATGCTGGCCGAAGTACTCGAATTGATGAGTCTCGCAGAGGCCTATCCGAACAGTTCGGTGGCACAATGGTTACGATTCCACACGACGCATGTGGAATGGATTGGGGTGTCGTTGCACGATATGATCCAGCCCAGTTTTTCATTTCTGGTTGGCGTGTCGCTGCCCTTTTCGATCGCCGCCCGCACGGCTCGCGGAACGGCCTTTGTTTCGCTGGCGGCCCATGCGGCTTGGCGAAGCATCATTCTGATTGCGCTAGGCATAGTGCTAAGAAGCTTGAAGGGCGAGAGCACCAACTTCACCTTTGACGACACACTCACGCAAATTGGGCTTGGTTACTTCGTTTTATTCTGGCTGGCCAACTATACTCGCTGGGTTCAGGTGGCGGCAATAACTGCGATCTTATTTGGCTACTGGGCCTTATTTGCATTCTGGCCGCTGCCGCCCACCGACTTCGAGTGGGCTAAAGTTGGAGTCCCTGCGGATTGGCCGCACCTGCTCAGTGGTTTCCAATCGCATTGGAACAAGAATGCAAATCCGGCGTCTTACTTTGACCAGTGGTTTATGAATTTGTTTCCTAGGAAATCGCCTTTCGTATTTGCGGGTGGCGGCTACAGCACGCTTAGCTTCATTCCAACGTTGGCTACGATGCTGTTGGGTGTTATCGCTGGGCAAATGCTCCGCGATCAACGCTCGTCGGCGGGTAAACTCGCGCGGTTGCTGGCGGTTGGGGCCATATTGACGCTGGCTGGGTTTTCGCTCGGCTATTTTGGCTTGTGCCCAGTGGTCAAACGTATTTGGACTCCGAGCTGGGTGCTGGTGAGCGCGGGTCTTTGCTTTTTATGGCTCGGTGCCCTGTTTGCGATATGCGATGTAGGGGGCTGGCGATCCTGGTCCCTGCCATTCTTGGTGATTGGGGCCAATTCGATCATCGCTTATACGATGAGCTGGGTGCTGGAGCGACCGTTGAAAGATTTATTGCATCGGCACCTGGGTGACGACGTCTTTCGGTGGGCAGGTGAGGCGTGGGAGCCAATCCTGTTGGGTTCGGCTGTTCTGATTTGTATGTGGTTGATATTATTGTGGCTCTTTCGGCAACGCATCTTTGTGCGAATCTAATCCCGGTCGGGTCGTCTGATGAGTCAGCCTTCGCAACAAATCGCTGCTCGCTATCAATTACAGCTAGCCGAAGATTGGCGATTGTGGTTCGACGAAACCGTTGGCAGATTCGCTGCCAGGCCGGCGCAACAGCAGGCAGGAAGCTTTCATTCACCGCTTTCCATTGAGCAGCTCCAGGCGACTTGCCCAGCCGAGATCTGGCCCGGCTTTATGCTGCCGGATACTTTGCCACTTGTTGGCAACGAATATGGCGACTGGATTTGCGCCCGCGTCACCGCGGACAATCGGCTAGGCGAACTGATCCATTGGTACCATGGCGGCGGCGACTGGATTCCAGTGGGGGCCCGCATCGGCGAAGTCTTTGTCCATGACTTAGTCGATCAATTCCGCCCCATATCACAACAGATGCTGCGCGGGGCTGTCGAATCGATTGGACCAGAGCAGCGCAGTCTGGCTCTCAGGGGCTTGACCGACGAGTGGCAATTAGATTGGCTGGCAAACAGTATCGCCAGCAGCTCGATGTCGGTGGCTGCGGTGAGAGATGTGATACATGGCATTTTTCAACTGCTCCAGTCCGATCGCTACCCGTGTGCGCTAGCGGAACTCAATGTTCAGGGCTGGGCCGTAGATGCTGTTGCCTGCGACGAACTGCAACTTGTGCTTCAAGCCCCCGTGGCAGGACTGCTGGATCCAAGCATCGCCAGCAAGCTGGAAATGAATTGGACGCCAGACTACGTGCGCTGGCTGTTTGACGTCAACACGGTCCCCGCCGAAATACGCACGCGCATCGAGGCATTGATTGGATGCACACCGGACGATTGGCCTCGGCAGCGATGGGATCGAGCCGGTGAGCTGGCCGAACAAGTTGTCCAGCGACGGCATGATCTGGGCTGGGCTATCAATATTGCCGGCTGGAGTCGCCAGCGGGCAGGTGATTTGTTGGCCGCCGCGCAGGGTTACTTTGCAGGTCGATCTGCGTCGGCTTTTTCCGACCAGTCCGTGCGCCTGCGCACTCATTGGAGCGACACACGCTACGGAAAGTTTACGCTCGCGCAGCTTGATACGCTCCAAGAGTACTTAACGCCTGAACAACGAAGTGATCCGTATCTAAATGCAGTGTGGCAAGCGCCCGAAAAGTTGACGATGTCGGCCGTTCGCGATTTTTGGTACGGTGAGGGCCAAAGTTTGTACTCGGAAGGAAATTTTGAGCAGGCCTACTCATGCTTCTATCGCGCTGGTTGGGACATTGGCCTTCAGCGGCTGTCCGAGTACCAGAGTATTCTCGAACGCATGATCCCCTGCGCGCAGGCCGCCGGTTGGTACGCCCGCGCTACCGTAGCGCAGACCCATTTGGATTGCCTACGCAAACGCTTTCTTTGAGTGCTACTCGCAGCGAAGGCCTTCGAGCACCGATTTCTTCATAGCGGCGCGAACTGCGATCACAGCGGCCAGAAATCCGATCAGCAGCACAGCCGCGAGCATCCAGAGCGGTCCCAATACGCTGAACTGAGTCCCGTTTTCGATGATGTAAGGCACCAGTGCAACAGCAGCGGCCAGGACGCCTACCAGCAATCCGCCGCCAAGCAATATGGCCGTTTCAATCGTGAGCATCCACGTGAGCCGCGACTTCGGGAATCCGACTGCTTGCATCAACGCTAATTCGTGGCGTCGCTCAAAGACACTGCGGAGTTGAACGGCAATCAATCCGAAGGCACCCAGGAGCAATCCCAAAGCGCCCAACGACTGAAATGCGCTTAGGTAGGTATTCTGCACGCCCAGCATGCGCTGGAGCGTGTCGCGGCTGGAAGTGATATCGAGTCCTTCGTTGCTCCAGCCCTTCTCGAGCGCTGCGGCAATCTCTTTTGAAGAGTTTTGTTCTGCGGCTAGGTCGGGGAACTGGGTGCGTATTAGGAAATAATTATAGCCGCTGATATTGGGATAAAGCCGTTGGAAATTTTTCTCACCGATGAGTAACTTACCCTGTAAAACACTATTGGACAGCAGGCCGACTGTTTGGAAAAAGACCGTTTCATCGCCGTGCGGTACTGCAATCGTGGCTCCCAGCGAGGCACCCTGTTTAAGACTCCAGGCCGCAGTGTTCTGATCGAGAATTACCGGAATGGGGCTCAATGCCGAACCTGTTGCCCAAGTCTCCAAGGCGCTCCATGGATTTTTCAGATCCTTGGCGGCGGACCAACTAAACCGCGTCGAAGAGGATTGAAAGTCGTTCAAACTCGAGAGCCGCGGCGGTACGCCGAGCACTGTTGGCTGAACCACTTGAAACAAGTTGTTGCAGCTTGCGTCTTGGCCCGGCCTCATGCGCAACGGCAGGATCGATACGTTCTTGAGCTGCTCTGCATCGGCGCCCAAGAGCTCCGATCGAACGGACGACGAACCAATATTGCGGTAGATCGGTTGCGAGCTTTCGCCGAGCATATCGAAACTGCCGTAACCTCGCGGATCCGGCGAAACGCGGAACACACTCATCGACGCGATCAGGAAGCTGGCAACTGAGAGTAGACTGAGGGCTAGTGTGCTGCGCAGCGGATTGCGATAGATCGCTCGCTGGGCCAAAGTTAACAAATTCGTTTGTTGTGGCTTGCGCTGACTGAGCTTGCCGCCCATGGATAGCATCTGATGGGCACCCAAATCTGCCGCGACCAATAGCAACATGCCGCTGCCAAAAAAGCTGCCCGCACGCGCCATGCCTGTTTGCCAAATACCTGAAATCATCAACGCCAGTGCGCCCATCGCGAGCACCGCGGCTGTGGCGAGCAGGCCGCGATTCCATTGCTGGCTTGTTCGAAGGCTCGGCTCCGTTGCACCAGTTAGCAAACTCAGTGGTGGCAAGCGGCCGAGCCGACGCAGTGCCAGGTAGATCGTCAGCAGGCTCATGATGAACCCGGCAAACGCACCGATCAAAAGACTCTGCCAAGAAAAGGAAAATCGCAGGAAGGGCGTGGATATGGCGCCGATCCACCACGACTGGAGTGCCGCGATCATGGCGCGCGCAAAGCCGAGCCCTAAAACAATCCCGAGCCCGCACCCAGCGCCAGCCACAATGGCCAGTTCGCGCAGCAGCAGGCTAACAATACGCCCCCTGGAAAAACCCTGGGATGCCAGTAGACCCAACTGGTACGCCCTCTGTCCAATACCCAACTTGAACAGCAGTCCGACCAACATCAAAGCCGCCACGATTACAAAGAAACTCAGCGACAGGAACAGCATATCAAAAGGTGTCGTGCCCGATGCAGATTGCAGCACGGATTGTCGGATGGGCACAAAGCGGTAGCCACGACTGGCTCGAGTTACTGACAGCGAGTGCTGAATATTGGCGATGAGCTGGCTCTCATCGGGAAAATCGGTCGGCAAGAAGCGAAAGGCTGTGGTTTGACCAAAGCGGCTGCCAAACAGCATAGGCGATGCAGCAAAGTGGTAAGGCAGGATCATTTTGGGTGTTAGCCGGAAGTCGCTGTAGTAATCATCATCCGCCGGTTTGATCAAATCCAAATCAAGTTTGAAAGGAGCATCCCAGCTCGAGATCGAGTCCTTATCGGTCAGGCCTGGCACAACCGGCGTAAGATTGGGATCGTTGAAAGCGGTTGGAGCTGTCGTGTATCGCGCGGCTTGATCCCGCCGGAAGCCCTGCTGGGGCGTTGTGATTGGCACGATGCCAGCGATCATAAATCGCATCCAGCGCTCTTGCTCTTGACCATCAATCGTTTCCGGTTCGAAGAATTTGAGTTGAATCCAATCGCCTGCCTCGGCATCCAATTGCTCTGCCAGCCAACTATTGACCCAGCAGTAAGGCGTGCGAAGTTCGTCCGGCATAATCGTTTGATAGGACTCTAATTCTAGTCCAGGGTAATCTTCGATGCCGACAACCGTCGAATAGGGCACATACCGTCCAATGGCTGGGGCTACTTCATCGCTCCGCAGTTCGGGAGAGAAATTCTCCTCCAATTCGCCCGATGATGACCGCGCCGCTCCATGGTCCAGCGGCTGCACTTTGGCAATTGTGTTGGCCAGGTAAGTCATCAAGTGGTGCGCACGATCGCCAAAACTTTGGCTAATCGCGGTAGCCGCCTCATGATCGATCAGCAGTTCGTCCGAGGTCAATTGATAGTAGTCGTAGATTGCATGAGAATCTGACGCTGCATCTGTGGAACTCTTCTCCCCAATCGACTCGGATGGAAACTTTCGCGTAATCCGTTCGAATTTTAGTCCATAGTCTGCGATCGATGGCTGTAGCTTTCGATTCCACTCATCGTAGTTGGTTGGCGGGCTTGAAGCTGTGCTGGCGATCCGAGCGTTCAGTACCAGGGCGGCATTGACTTTGCTGCCGATTTCGAGACTATCTTGTAGGGTGGCCTGCGAGCAGAAAACGTTGCGAGGTAGCACTTGCGAAGTTGCGAAACTAATTCCACCCACGCCTGCATCATCCAGTATGGCAACGATCTTTTGCCTTGGCAGGTTCACCGATGTGTCATCGCGGTTTCCTAGCGGGTTGTCGGCTGGCACACCGCTCGCAGAGCCGAAGCGTAGCGTCAATTCGTCTCCCTGCTTGGCGTCTAGTTCCTGTGCCAGCGACCGATTGATCGCAATTTCGTTGGCTGCCAACCGCGCGTCAACCGACAGGCCTCGGCTACTTTTGACGCGATCCCAAAAACTGTCGTCAACACCCAGAATTTGGACCTGATGCGCGCGAGTCACTTCCGATTCGGATCGCTTCTCCACAGTCGTGCTGGCTAGCAACACGATGGGTACTGCGCTAATATCGCCTGTCGCTTCCTGGCTCGATCCAGCTAAACTCTCGATTAGGCTGGGGTCAAAGAAGTTTCGAGACGGGAGTAAACAATCGACGTTGGCAAGGCGTTCTAAGGCGATGTCGCGCAAACTGTTGCGGACGCTATCTCCGACGACTAAGGCACCGACGATGACCGCAGTCGCTGCCGCAATGCCCAGTGCAATGGCAGAGTGCGACAGCGAGTAAAATCGCGTTGATCGCAATGCGACTTTCCATACAGAGAGCGGTGTCATTATGCCAAGCCGGGTGTGGGAGAGAGTCGGAGTCTGCGAGTAAACGGAACCAAGAACTTCAATTCTAACCGTTGGAGACCGACGGGCCACTAGCCAACAAGTTGATGGTGCTCCAAACGCATTTGGCGATCGGCCAAGCTGGCCACACGCTCGCTATGCGTCACCACAATCAGCATGGCACCCTCGCTCCGCGGCAGTTCAAACAGCAATTTGGCAATGCGCATGGCGTTATCGGCGTCCAGATTTCCCGTCGGCTCATCGGCCAGCAGCAGCTTGGGACGATTTAGCAGCGCGCGAGCTACGGCAACCCGCTGCCGCTCGCCACCGCTGAGTTGGCCTGGCAAATGATTGAGCCGCTCGCCGAGTCCCACGCTTTCGATCAATTCGCTGGCGCGCTGCACAGCCTCGCGGCTCGGCGAACCTGTTGCCAGGGCCGGCAACAAAACATTCTCCGTCACACTCAACTGAGGTAGCAGGTGATGATCTTGAAACACGAAGCCAATCGACCGGCTGCGGAAATGCGCCAACTGGGTCGCAAGCAATTGGAATGGGTCCACGTCATCCAGCGTGACCTGGCCGGAGCTGGGCTGATCCAACGTTCCTAAAATGTAGAGCAGCGTAGATTTTCCGCAGCCGCTGGGACCCACGATCGACAAATTCTCGCCGCCGGTCATTTCCAAGTTCACGTCGTTGAGCACTCGGAGCGTTTCAGCCGCAGAGTGAAACTCCTTGCAGAGATTCTTAACACTTAGTTTCGTCATGCGAATTGTACTTCAGCGATCTTAAAAAGCGTTTCGACTCTCTGGAATCCAAATCGTTCATACAGGCGAATGGCTGCCTTGTTCTGCACCGTAACCTCCAAGTGTACGAAGCGGCAACCCGCCTCCTGAAAACCACGCAGGGCGAAACTTAAGAGACCTCGGCCGATTCCCAAGTCGCGAAAGGCTGGATGGACACCGATATTCTGGATCGCACCTTCGCGGGCCGACGTCATTAAGCCTTGCACCGTTCCACAGGGTTGCAACGCCAGCGAAAAATCGGTCGCTCGACAGGCCAACCAAGTTGCGCTCGGAACGAACTCGTTACGCCCAATGATCTCGCGCATCAACTGGCGGCAGCCTTCGCGCTCACCTAAACATGGGAACACATGCGCGTCGATCTCGTCGCGAAAACTCTCCCACTTGACCTCGGCATGTTGACGACATAACTGAGGCGACCAAGGCAAAAACTGTATGCCCTCGCATCGATCGACCAGTTCACCTGGCGGCACTTGGTCCAGTCGAACTTCCATTCGATAGCGTTTGAAATACGTTACTGACATGATGCACCGCTAGGCCGAGAAGAATTAACTATGAACTCTACCCGTTCGTTTGAGCCAGGTCAAATCTTTGTCGCACAGCTTCGTACAATGTAACGGCTGCGCTGATTGAAAGGTTTAAACTGTCCGCTGCGCCGTGCATCGGAATTGTAAACGACTGGATGCCGTCCGTGTTCCACTCCGGCCCCAGGCCATGCGCCTCGCTACCAAAAACGAGCGCTCCTCCGGATCGGAAATCTTGTTTCCACAACTCTCCAGCCGTCTGCACGCGGGCAGCAAATAGCGGTATGTCGGCGACTTTACAGAATGCCAACAGCTCTTCTCGGCTGGCTACGGCAATCGGCAATGTGAACACCGTTCCACGACTGGCTCGAATCGTGTTCGGGTTCAACAGTTCGCAAACCGGTTCTGTAAGGACGACCGCTCCTACGCCACAGGCCGACGCGGTTCGCAGGCAGGCACCCAGATTTCCAGGCTTTTCCGTTTGATCCAACACTAGCACGATACTTCGCGGTTGCAGACTTAGCCGCGAAAGATTCAGACTGGGTGTTACGGCCACAGCGATTGGACAATGCTCGCGTTGCCCATAGCTAATCTTGGCAAGCACCTTCGGTGAGACCAACTGGAGGATCCGCTCGTTGCCACCACCCAGCCCGCTGCGATCGAGTGCTTCGCTCAAGTCCCGCTTCGAAGCCTCGTCGAGAAATACCGTTTCAATTTCGATGCCACTCTGCATGGCTAAGCCGATTTCGCGGACGCCGTCGATCAAGAAATGCTGCGATTTCCGCCGCTGCGACGCCTTACGCAGCAGCACGACACGCTTGATTCGCGGGTTTTGGCTGCTTTCAATCATCGGTGTAGGCCAACTAGTGCTTTGTAAAAGTCAAAAACAGGGATGAGCCGTTTTGGCGATAGCGGCCTGTTGATTTGTAACCGTTCACGGCCTATGGACTTGAACGGTTACTTTTTTCGCTCAAATCGCGCTATTCATCGTAGTAGATGTAGGGTGGGTGGAGCGTGCCGATAGGCCACGATGACCCACCATTTAATGTGATTGCAGTATCGGTGGGTCTTCATCGCTATCGCGATTTGACCCACCCTACAAAAAATCTACAAAAAATCACAACCGTTCACGGTTCCTACGCCATTAACCGAGGCTTTCGCCTAAACGGCTTATGCTGTTACCCACGCGTAATCCTTTGACAAAGTCTAGGCGTGGGTCACAGTCTGGAGACTCTTGGTACTTTAGTAGTCGCTACAACCGAACATGTTGGCCAAGGATCGGACGCGGGTGGCAAGTTCGACTACAGGACGGGTGGGGCGCATGTCGATCCAGAGCGACTCAGGAGCCCGTCGGGACATGAGTTTCGCTCGGAACCAGTACTCTATCCTATCCAAGTCGGGACGATTTTGCATGCTGACCGGTGAAAGCGATATCAATCCATATCTGCAACAAGAAGTAATGTCGGCTTCGCCCGCGCGGTTGCGCTGG
>JBGSJL010000064.1:0-3974 GCA_041741955.1 Pirellulaceae bacterium
TACCACGTCCCCCGGTGGTGAAGTACAACGCTCCGTCGGCGCCGACGACCGCATCGGTCACAGGTAGAGCCGGGCCGGAGACGAACTCTTCTGCTTCAGCTCGGTAGCTGGCTCCGTCGGGAGTTAGATGAATTGCCAGAACACGACCGTAGGTCCAATCGAGTGCATAGATCGCTTGCTGGTACTTGGCCGGAAAACGAGTCCCACGACCACTGATCATTCCCGTAGGCGAACCGGGTCCGATATTGACCAGCGGGGGTAGGCTGTCTTCGTAGTATTCCTTCCACTTACCAGAACCATTACGCCAGCCATAGTCACCACCACTGACTACGTGGCAGATACGCGTCGGGCGATACCACGGCAGCCCGAGGTCCCATTCCATGTCGGCGTCGTAAGTGAACAGGTCGCCCTGAGCGTTCAACGTCACGTCGTATTCATTGCGAAAGCCAGCGCAGTAGACATCGTGCGTGCGATTGACCAGATTGAATCGAGTGATCCAACCACCGGGCGCAAGAATTCCGGCGGCGTGGCCTTTTGGGTCCTGAAGCCGAGGCAAAAGCAGGTCTTCGGCTGCCAGAGGATTGCGATGACGAACGACCTGGTCGGCGGCGGGAAGAGGCGTGTGATTTCCGGACACTGCGAAAATGTGCTCGCCGTCTTCCGCATCAACTAATCCATGGTTGCCATGTTCGCCTTTCCCGAAATACGCCGACAACAGATCGGCATGATCCAGCAAATCATCACCGCTCGTATCGGTGACTCGATACATCCCTTTGCCGGTGATCGATGCGTATAGACATCCCGACTTCCAAAGCAGACCTTGGGCTCCCGACAAATCCACAGGCATTTTCTCAACATGAGGTGGTTCATCGCCGTGGACCGTCACTCGGTACAAGCCTTGCTTGTCTTGATCGGAAGTAATAATGCGTCCTTGGTCGTCGATGGTCAGTGCAACCCATGAGCCCTGCGTCTCTTTGGGCACCGAGTAAACTGTCTCGACCTTGAAGCCACGCACAATGCTCAAGCCACGATCGTTGGTCGTTCGCCTGCTTGCGCCGCCGTTGGCTTTTCCCGTAGGTCTCTTTAGACTTGGTAGTTCGATCGCTTCGTCCTGCGAATTGGCAGACGGTGAAGCGGCGGCGTTGGTGGCGATGGTGCTGAGTAACTGCTGACCTTTTGCGGCGTCCAAGCGGCGCAATCTCAAGTCTTTGAACTCGGCTCGCATCGCCGATCCTCTGTGCAGTTGCAATCCAAGCACGCCAGTAGTCATCGCGTCTTTGTGGTGATCGGTGACGTCGATGGTGGTGACCCCGTTCACTTGATGGATCAGTCTACTGCCGACTGCTATGATACGAATGTTGTTCCACTGCCAGTCCATGAATGCGTTATCGGTACCGACCTTGCCAATCTGCTTTACAGTTCCATCAGCCTCAATTTCCACGCGTTGACCACGTGTGGCAATCATGCCCCGCCCGTCATACTTTTCGCCATACAACATGCCAAAGAACTTAAACGATGGGTGCAGATCCAACTGATAGCCCTTCAATGCCAACATCGGCTCATCGATGAATTGACTGCGATACTGCACCCCCGAGTTATTGCCCTTAAACCTGACCGTCGCAGTGAATTCGAAATCAGAGACATCGCCTCCCTGCCAGACGAGAAACGTGTTTTTTTGAATCTTCTTTTCAGCCGTCGTTTCGCCAACAATCGCTCCGTCTTGAACGCTCCAGAATCCATCCAGCCCTTTCCAGCCCGATAGATCGTTGCCGCTAAACAGAGTTTCAACGTCCGCAGCCGATGCGAGCGGTGCCGCAAGCAGTGCCACAAGGCTGGCGATCAGCAGTTGCTCTATCATCGTTTTCATTTGTTTTGTTCTGAGTAACGTTGCGACTCGGTGGTTCATTTGTGACATTCTCGAATTCATTCTATCTCTTCGCGATTGGATTTTCCTTTGCGGGGTGCCGGAATCCACGATGCTGGAATCGATTTTGCAAATTGCTCAATGATCGGATTAAGTTCAGGCTGATTCGCTAGGTTGTTGTATTCACGCGGATCGGTCTGGTGGTCGTAAAGTTCTTCGCTGCCGTCGGTGTATCGGATGTAGTGGTAGCGTGCATTAGTGACGGCAACGTTGCCCACGTCGTGCGACGTTACCGCAACGTGGGGCCAATCCTCATCGGGATCTTTTAACAGAGGAGCCAGGCTGTGACCGGCTAGCTTCTGTGGCACGTACTGGTTAAGCTCACAAAGTTCGATGAGCGTTGGATAGATATCGAGCAAGCTGACGGGGGCCTCGCAGTTCTGGCCCGCTGTTGTCATGCCTGGAATGCTAATCAGAAACGGCACTCGCGTGGTCTGCGTCCACAGGGCTCGCTTGTGCAACCATTCCTTCTCGCCGATGTGATAACCGTGGTCGGACCATAGCACAACGATTGTGTTTTGGGCGTGCTCGCTTGCCTCCAAATCATCCAGGATCTCGCCCAACGCCCAATCGCAGAAACTGATGCTCGCCAGATAAGCTTGCATGACTTCCTTCCATCCGTCTTGGCTATCGTGGATTTGAGCAAACTTCCTCAGGTCACTCTGCTTCAGGAACGTCTTCTTCACCGTGTCAGGGATATCATCGTAGTCGTCGCCAACGGACTCTGGCAAATCCAGCGAATCCAACGGATACATATCGAAGAACTGTTGCGGTACGACGAACGATAGATGCGGCTTGTTGATCCCGTGCACGATGAAGAACGGTCTGTCGTGCTTTTCTGCAAGCCAGCTACGAGTGTTCTTAACAGTGGCTGCATCTGGCATCGCTTCGATGCCAATCGACGCGGGGCCGACGGATAAAATGCCACCACCGATGATCTTGTTCGGACCGTCCTTAGCTGAATGGTCGCTGAACGGCAATTTTCTTTGAGTCCAGGCCTTATCAAGGCGAACCTTTGGCAACCAATGATCTTCACTGGCGTGGTAATATTTGCCAGTTAGATAGGTGTTGTAATGGTGACGCTTGAAGTTTTCCTCCAATGCAATCGCTGCCATGGCCGGCGCCGATCTGGACATCAGATCGCCCAGTTGATATACGCCCGTCTGGTGGGGAGCCATTCCAGTCAAGACTGCCACGCGTGACGGATTGCAAATCGGCGCGGCGCAGTATGCACGCGTGAAGTTGACCGAACGCTTCGCCAGTCGATCGAAATTCGGTGTCTTGATTCCTGAATGATTTTGCAGAAGCGAAACGTAGTCGTTCAAATCATCGACGGCGATCATCAGTACATTTGGCTTGGGGTGATCAATTGCAAAAGCCGAATTACCGAATGCTAGGCCAATGACTAAAAATGCGACGGATGTTCTCATGGGTTTCGCCTTTGGGTGCGACGAGCGATCTTGCTTGGATGAACGTCGAAATCGCCAGTGGCCTCGCGCCATCGCTTGAATTCCAGACCCAAACGTGCAAGTGCGTCCGCGTGTTCAGGCGAGTCGATAAGATTGTTGACTCCCCACGGATCGGCATCGAGGTCATAGAGTTCTTCCGCGGGCGCATCGCTCATGCACAATTGACGCAGTAGCTCGTAGGGCAGCGGCTGCGAATATTTTTGTCGAATCGTTTCATCGTGCAAGTCGTTGGCATATTGAGGTCCTGGATCTCCGTACTCGCCGTTTCCGCTTCCGATGAAGACGACCTTTTCAGCCGGCCCTGCGGACGTCTCCTGAATGAGGTTCCTGATGTAGTAGTAGCGCCCATCGCAGACTGCTCGTGCCATGGTTTTGTCGCCACCAACAGGCGACGACATAAAGCTGTTGTTGGTTTCGGTCATGATCGTTTGGCGACCCGCGATCTCGTCCGTCTCACCACGAAGGACCGGCCACAATGATTTTCCATGACAGACTTCAGCGGGCGTCGCTCCAAATGCTTCTAGGAAAGTAGGATTGAAATCCATTTGTGAAATCGGTGCCGATATCACACGACCTGAACT
>JBGSJL010000065.1:0-11535 GCA_041741955.1 Pirellulaceae bacterium
CGCGGCCGTCCGCGAGCATCAACCGGATGCGGTCATCCTGGATGTTCGGCTTCCCGACATGTCAGGTCTGGACGCATTCAACGTTATTCACGAGATTGACGCGCGTGTCCCCGTCATCATCATTACGGCGTTTTCGACGACCGAGACAGCGATCGAGGCGATGAAGCGAGGCGCATTCGAATATCTACTCAAACCAGTTGAGTTTGAGAAACTCTTAGCGACGGTCTCGAATGCTATCGAGGTCAGTTTGATGAGTCGCGTTCCGGCAACGTTCGGAATCGACGGTGGCGGTGATGCTTGCGCCGACCAAATTGTAGGCCGTTCACTGGCGATGCAAGAAGTTTACAAGTCGATCGGAAAAGTCGCTCCCCAAGATGTCAACACACTGATCCTTGGTGAAAGCGGGACCGGCAAGGAGATGGTTGCTCGTGCGATCTACCAACATAGCCACCGTTCCGATCGACCATTTCTTGCCATTAATTGTGCTGCATTGCCGCAGAATTTACTTGAGAGTGAGCTGTTCGGGCACGAGCGAGGTTCATTCACGGGAGCCGACAAACGCCGTGTCGGCAAGTTTGAGCAAGTGAACGAGGGCACGATCTTCTTAGACGAAATCGGTGACATGACATCGGCAACGCAGGCGAAAGTGCTTCGCTTGCTGCAAGACGGCAGCTTTGAACGCGTCGGCAGCAATGAAACGCTCCAGGTTGACGTGAGAGTCATTGCAGCCACCAATCGCCACTTACTTGAAATGGTCAAGGATGGGGACTTTCGCGAAGACCTGTACTATCGACTGAGCGTATTCACGATCGAGTTGCCACCACTCCGAGAGCGCCCCGAAGACATCCCACTCCTTGTCGAGCATTTTGTCAATTTGTTTAACCAATCCATGCAGAAGGACATAAAGTCGATTGCGCCCGATGCGATGGCGTGGCTTCGACAATATCAGTGGCCTGGAAATGTACGAGAATTGCAAAGTGCGCTGAAGCATGCGCTGGTTAGAAACGTGGGCGAAGTGCTGACCGTCACGTCACTCCCGACCACATGTCGCAACGTGGCTACAGCCGTCATGCCATCGCCGCTGGATGCGGCGAACATTCAGCAATACGTAAAAGAATCGCTCGCTCAGAACCCTTCGGAACTTTATCAAAAGTTACACGGCGAAATCGACCGTATCCTACTGCCGGAAGTACTTGGCTATACCGATGGCAATCAAGCGAAGGCGAGTGAGCTCTTAGGCATAGCCCGAAGCACCCTGCGAACAAAGATAATCGATTTGGGTCTAACATTTGAAAAACAGCTCAAGGTTGAATCTGACGAGTCGTAATCTAATGGTCGCAGGAGTCGACCGGTTTTCAACTTAAATTGCCAGCCGTCCGCTGGCTTGTTATGTGATGGCGAATTTGGAATTGGATGTGCAGGTAAAGCCGTTACGCGTCATGTTTCATCATTCGTAGTTCTCCCGCGTCCAAATACGAGGCGAACCGCAGTTCGCAATTCAGTCGCTAGGTATGATTTTCGTACAGAGTAAGTTCAAGAACGCAGCTGGGGAGCCAATGGACACGCACGGTCATCGCATTCACCACCTGCCAATCACGTTTCGAGGTGGTTTCAACGTTAGTTTGCGACTTTGGCACAGTCTTTGCCAGCACCTACCGCGAAACACTCGGTAGACCATTGTCGAGTGTCGGATCCCGACGACTACGGTCGAATAGTATCATGGCCGCAAGCCGTTTGTCTCCGACCAATTTTTCCTGAAGTCAGAGTTTGAGCAGAATCGAGGGTCCAGCAGATGATTAATACGAAGATCAACGGCACTTTGCTTAGCAACAAGCCACAGCCACCTCCGCGTGTTCCGTTTTCGGACGTAGGCCGTTCATCATGCGGAACTTCAGTTTTTCAATCGCCCGAGACGTGCACTCCTGACAATGAGGACCGCGGCCACCGCGCTATTGTTCGAGTTGAGCGTGGACTCCGTGAGTTCCTAAGCTTCTTGGTGGTTTTAGTAGTCGGGTGCCTAGTATTCGGAGCGGTCGTTTGGTGGCGGCTTCTCAGTTGAAATTGGCTTTTTGTACTTGTTGCTGGGCTTGTGTCTGGAACGATCTCTATTGTGACGTGCTGTCCGTCTCAAAGGAATTAGTAGATGAAATTCGAGATTAGTAGCAATCGTGTTGTCGTTGGTGAATCACTTCGCACCTACATCGAAGATCGTGTGAGTAAGTCATTTCAACGATTGGGGAGTTGGGTGCAAAGAGTATCTGTGGCGGTTGCCGACATCAATGGCCCTCGCGGAGGAGTGTGTAAGCAATGCCGCCTGGTAGTCACGGTCAATGGTGTCGAAACCATCGTTGTTACAGAGACTGGCGAATCAGTCGTAGCCTCTGTCTCTAACGCTATCCACCGCGCTGGGTATTCACTCAAGCAACGTGTAAAGTCGCGCCAGGATCGTCGGACCAAACTCGCGAGACGAAAGCGAGCAAAGAGTGTATTGCCATAGCTTGGCGGTGTGACTCGCTTTTCAGGCTTTATGGCAAGCCGCTGTGATTCGCTTTCCTTTGCCTTCAGCGATATTGGCTGAGATGGATAGAGGGGCACGATTAAGTTGGTCGACAAGATCACCGTAGCCTCGGTTGCCCTGGCACGCGTCAGCAGCCGTGAACAGCCAACGAGAAGGGTTCTCGTTGGCTGTTCAAGAAGGCGTCCGAAACTTTGCGACAAGGGAGGGTGGGGAAATTGTCAAACTGCTTCGCATTGCCGAAACTACCCGTATGACAGATGAGCGAAAGGCATTCCGGGAACTGATCGCTCGAAAAATCGTGAGGACCAAGAACGTTGCTGAGCAGACAAGCTAGATCTAGTTCGCCAACTGACAGACACGGATGATAGTAATGACCAAAACGACAACGCAGTATCTTGCTCAGAATGGCATCCGATTGTCCAACTTCGGCCAGTTTCATTGTTCTCTAACTTGACCTGGTTGGGGTGACCGGTGCGGCCCCCATTCCAACTCCCCGCGCTTCGCAGTTGAATGACAGAAAGTTGGCGTGTACAGAATGTGCTTACTACCTAGACTTTTGTCGACGTTGTCTTTACCGGATAAGTGACTACGCAGCTATTAGCGGGTTTCCGAGATACGCTTTACTGTCATTTCAAAAGTTTTTCGTGCGGGTTTCCCCTCGACGAGATATTCACCGATTTCAGACCAAGTATCGCCCTTGAGAGTAACTGTGTAGCGAATTTTTCCTCCACGACCATCTTCAAAGCCCCATATAAAGCCGGTATCGGTCAACTCGGCATCTGCCACAATCGACATCCCGTTATCTCGAAATGCATGGAATTTATACGTCTGGCTGATTGGATCGAAGTTGCAAACGGCTAAGGCCTGAAAGACGATTTTCTCGGCATCTGTTCCTAAGTTCTCGCGCCCTGTTCCTTCAATCAGTAGGGCACCACCATCGAGTTTCTTTTGCACGACCTCAGTCTGCTTGACTTTTAGCGTGCGACCAGAACCTTGCATGATAGTTGCCTCGCCCTCCCAGCGTCCGATGAGTGACGAAAGTTTCGCCATGGCAGTTCTGCCAACCTCCGGATTAGGAATCGATTGGGCGCTGGCGAAATAAACGGGTAGACCGACAAGGCTTATGAGGATCGTGCGAATCAACTGCATTTGTAGAACTCCTATTTGGGAAGCGATTACTAACCCCACCCTCGCTGTCTTGTTTCATCTCCGGCAGCATCGATGAATTAAATAGATAGCGATTGAGTGGATTAGCGACAAGAAGGCTTGCCGGTTTGTCGTACATGGAGATGGACCAAAACGAATTCACAGGAGGTAATTGCTCGCGAGCGAAACGGATCGTGTATCGGTTTTCAGATGCATCTAGTTTGCTGCCATCTGAATCAACATAGTACGCCGGGTAAAGAGCTTCCTCCTTGGTGTTGCCATAGATTCCCAGGACAGCAGAGGACATTCGACCTAAGAGATTGTTCGCAAGGAACTCCCGCGTCCCTGTGTCTTCGCAGTGTAATCGGCCGGGGTATGTCTAGCTGGGATTTTCGCATCAGCACCATTGAGCCAAGGAGGCTGAAACTGCACGAGATCCCATAAGTGTTGATGGGTGTCGATGATCGGCATGTCACTATTGTCAGCGGCACACAACTGACTAGGAAAGGTTATGATTGCACCAGTGACGAAGGCCATTCTTGTGAATTCACGGCGGCTGTATGACATGGGTTCGGTTCCTCAGAAGATTAGGAGGCTGTTGACTTAACGGGCAGCGCTCTTTTCGACTCTGCTTGCAACGTCATATCGTATGGTTTTGGACGAGGCAATTTCATGTGCCCTTGCATAGTACTAACAGCATTGTTTAACTGAACTCGCGCATGCTTTGATCGTTCGGAAATACTCATCATAGAACAAGCGTTTTATACCAGTGGATATGCTCCAGGGTACTGGGTAAATCGCGTTTTCACTGGAGTGATTCAACACCCTCTTTGGCTTAAAATCTTCACAATTTCGTGTACCTGTCGCGGAGATTGACTATGTTGCGATTAACCTTTCTGGCAATACTTATCTGCACCTTCATTCTGATACCTGTGTGGACTTTTGGACAAACAATCGACTTGGAAAAACAACCAGGTATGCTTGACCTGGTGAACTTATCGGCCAAAGTCATCGAGTACCAAGGTAACATTGCCCTGAATCTAACCGGTTCTCGATCCCAAAGTTCGCCTGCACCTGCCAATACCGCTGGCATGCCCCGAGTCGAGAGTCTAGCGATTGTGAGAGACAGCGATTTTACCAATGGTACTATCGAAGTCGAGCTTGCAGGCCTGCCCAGCAAGGCCGCCGGAGCCAATGCGCGAGGCTTTATCGGCATAGCTTTCCATGTGGAAAAATCCGATCCTACTGCCTACGACTGCTTCTATCTTCGTCCCACAAATGGTCGCGCCCAAGACCAACTACGGCGCAACCATTCATGTCAGTACATGTCCCACCCCGATTTTCCCTGGGACAAACTGCGCAGCGAATCGCCTGGAGTGTATGAGTCCTATGTCGATCTGGTTCCAGGCGAGTGGACTCATGTCAAGATAGAAGTAGAAGATGAAAAAGCGAGACTCTTCGTCAACGAAGCGAAGCAGCCTTGCCTTATCGTCAATGATCTAAAACGTGCAAGGAAAGGCGGACCGATTGCATTGTGGCTAGAGCAATCAACCGATGCCTATTTTCGTAACTTGAAAATTTCCAAGCCTAAGAACTGACTCGTCCGCTCGCGACGAATCTGGATCTTACCATGTACCGCCAATCCAACTGGCCAATGGACCGCTCAGCAGGCTCGCAATTTCGATATGTACTTGCAGGACGAAAACTTGCCTTGCACAATCCTACAGCGTGACCAGGATACCAAGTAGGTTGACATCTCAAGTCATACCAGCGAGCAGCTTAGGTCGTGCAGCATTTCAGATTTGGATTTCTGCGATCGCCGCTGCGGTGAAGAGCCAAAATTTTACAGCGGCCGTCAACTTCGTTCGTTTATAATCGCGATTTGTGTCGTCGCGATTCCGCTCCAACACTGTTTTCACCTTGCTTTTCTAGCCGGCAACGTGAGGCGAGGTTTTTGTACCGCGCCGCGTCGAGCGCCAGATCCAAACCGCGCAGTAAAAATCCTGATTTAGAACCCAGACTCCGCAGTCACAGTTCGACCCAAAATATGACCGTAAACCGGCACGCTTAACGGATTGATCTATTGAGTTGTAACCGGTTTAGCTCCGGCACGGCGGAGGAGGTTATGCGTGATACGTTGAACTCGCTCATCGGGGCCATGCGGTCGCGACCAATGCGACCAAGGCAGCATATGCCCGGGCGGGCTTGCTAGGCCCTGGCACCACCAGATTGTCGAGGCATTGAACACGAAGTTTTCTTTAGGGCCAGGGTAAATGGTTGCCGTCCAATGTTGGGGATTCACGCCGCCTTGTAATGCGGTACCCTCAGCAACAATCTCTAGATCTGGTATGTCTCGCGGCGGGTCACCATGATACTCCCACCCTATCATGCCGCGGATGGCTTCCCCGCGAGTCATGCCAGTACCATCAAAGATCCAGTGTTCGGGAACCGCGCAAATCCAATCCCCACCACCGTTGACTGGATCGACGTTGCGTGCGCCCATGAGGTACCCTTCGTCGGGACCCCGGTGCGGAAAGGGACCGTTGTCTCTCTCCCGTGCCACCGCCAGCTTGTAGTCTCCTCCGTAAGGTCCGCCGCGAAAGATAATGCGCTTCTGGCGACCGTCCCAGCTTTCGCGGAAGGGACTGACCCAACACACGGAGTTTCCTGAAAGAAATAGTAAATTGACCCCCGCGTCACGCATCTTCACGACGCTCTCATACTGTCGGAGATCCCAATACTCGTCGTGACCATTGCTGATAAATGCCTTGCACTTCAAGCCACGGTCTGGCGTTACCATATCAGAATTTGAACAATAGGAGACGTCATATCCATGCTGTTCCAGCCAGAAAGCCATGGGGAACTCAAAGCACAACCACTCGCCTGAGCCGATCGACTGTGGGTTCTCGTAAATCTGCGGATATTTACCATATGGTCGATCAAAGCTCACATCCGCCCAGGGACCTTGATTACCATCTGGATGCGTATAGACCGAGTAGTTGTCGGGCCATTGATTGTAGGCTTGCCAGGTATTGTCAGAACACTGCAACAAAATATCTGCCGGACGATCATCGCGTACAATGAAAACCGCATAGCTCTGCCAATACCCGTGACCGCTTTCATCGGACAGTGTCGTGAGCCTTGCCAGATAGACTCCGCTCAGCCAATCCGCTGGTATTGTTAGCGAAGTGGTTGGCTGCCAACGGCATTCACGCAGGCGCTTCGGACCGACCTCAGGCAGGGCCTGAGCGATACCGTCAAATGGCCCCAGCTCCTGCATGAGCCGGGCACCTTTGCCATCGTAGTAACCGGTCCTAAAAATCTCGATGCGAAATTTTTGTGGCGGAGAGGTTGATACCATAAACTCGATTTGCTCGCCCGCTGCAACACTCTGCTTGGAGCAGTACCCTTCGATGGCTGGGCTGCGTTTGCCGTCGCGGGCATCCAGTCGCACGCGCGTCAACTGCCAGTCGCGCGCGCCAGCGAGCAGATTCTCGTTGACAATCGGAGATGGCGACTGAGCCGCAGCGGCCTGTGCATGCCCCGCGCGGGATAAGGGGAAGGAACTTGCAGCTAGCCAAGGACCGGCGCTGCCAACTGCCGCCAGGGAATGCTTTATAGCTGTGCGGCGCGCGATGTTATTCATATAGCTTGCTTGGGGAGGATCCTCTGTGACAGTAAACTTGGCCACTCAAGGCAGCTAGGAAATAGCATATCAGAACTTTCTCAGCTCTGTCTTGCCGACGAACTTCATGGAAGAAAAGTCCTTTTGTAACATGTTCTTGACATACCGCTTGAGGAAATAGTTCCGACTGCCAGTTCCACGCCATTGGCCGATTCCATCGCCCGGGTGATTTTTAACCCGAAGCGTGAACGAGCGAATACACACATGTTCCTTCACTCGCTCTTCTTCATGTTGCAGTTGTTGGCGCAGGCTTCGTCCGCTCGAACGCTGCGAAGGTCAGCGTTGGGAATTCATGTTTTGGAAAGCTGATACAAGGCCGAACGGGCTGGCAATTAGCAAATCACGGATCCGAGACCTTTGGTCGGGAGATACTGTCGTTTTTAACGGCTGGCTGCGCAAGGTGGCCCGTGTGGAAATCTAAAGATGATGCTCAGCGATGCACGAACATGAACAGGTTCAATACGGTAGGGTAGCGTGGCCGCGAAGTTCGCCACGATCGTGGAACTGCTTTCCTTGTTGCCATTGGATTTGCCATCCACGGTTGGGAAACTGAATTTCGGCGCCGGTTTAATAGCGGTAAGTCTAAGCAGAGCTGACATCGCGGGCAGACTTGCGGGCGCTCGTGCATTGTTGCTCAAACTCAGAAGGTCGATTGCTTCAGCAACTCGAAATTTCCCAGCTTCCAGCTCACGTCGAACCACGGCTTTCTTGGCCTGTAGAGCTGCGTGATTGAGTTCCATCCTTTGCCCAGCATGGTTTGCAGGATTGCACTTCTGATTTGGACGTCCGGAAGCCTTTCGGTTACCTCTTGAACGAGAAGATTTCGCGGCAAAGTAGATTTCTAATCAATATGTTTAGCGAACCACCTGCGCTTCTGGAAACCTCCAAGTTCCGTCTAGGATTTCTTTCGATGGGCGGTAGTAGCCACTCTTCGCCGCACCTACGAACTCGATCCGGCCTGCTTGACGCAGAGACTCGATATCAAGCCGGATGGTTTGTACAGAACACCCTAGTTCCCGAGCTATGTCAGGCGTGCGGAGTTTACGCTGCAAGCGTAGTTGCGCGACGATCCATTGCCGGCGTTTGCACTGGTTGGCATCCGATGCCGGAGCCTCTGTTCTGACCAATGTATTTGTAGCCGCTCCCATCGGTGAATTGGAAGTGCCTTGAGAATCGAACAAGGTTAGGGATGTAGTCGCCGGGCTAGACTGTTGATCACCGCTCAATGTTCCACACGCATCGCCCTCCGCAAACGAAACGCAAATCCACTCGTTGAGCCTGTATCCGGAACCTCTGCTTTGGATCACATCGCCGGAGCCGACCGTGAGCTCGTAACGTTCAGCCAACTCCGCGATCACCCGCGCGCGGAATTTACTGACGGCAGACGAAATAGCGTTCGAGCCGCGCTGGTTCTTCAGCCGCTCCGCAAGCTCCGGTCCGCTTAGCGACACGTAATCGCCAAACGCATTCCGATCGGACAACTCTTCGAGTACCGCGCACATCAGCGGCGAACGCGACTTGACCAGCACGGTCGCTCCGCACAGCGTCACCCGCTCTGCTCCCAAATGTAGCTCGCCCCCTGCAAACCGCTGGGGCATAGCGGCTTGCCGAGCACGCTGTGCTTTGGCCTGCTCCTTGAGCAACTTACTCACTGCCCGCGAGAGCGTCCAGCCTTTGGTTTGAAATGGTTTGGCAATGAACTCGTTCGCCCCCAATTGTTTAAGCTTACCCACCAAGTTCAGACAGTCGGCTACGTGCGAGGTCATGATCAGCACTGGCAGCTCTTCGGCCGAGTACCGCTGGCGAATGTCGTGTAGCAGATTCACGCCGAATTCAATGTCGGCGCCCCCGCGTCCCGGCAAGGCAGGGATCTGCAAGTCGAGCAGTGCCAATTCAAACGACTGGGTTTCGATGGCCGCGAGTGCCTCAGCCTGGCTCGCCACCGCGCAGCTCTGGTGCCCGAGCGACAGCAGCGTTGTCTCAACGTGCTCGGCTACAATTGGGTCGTCTTCCACAATCAATACTTGGGCGCTCACTGCGGGCTAGCTCCTCTGCTTCAGTCTTCGATTCCAGGAATTTGAATGGACACCAGCGTCCCCGCCTCGATACTCGACTCGATTTCCAGGGAGCCGCCGAGCGCGGCAAAACACCGCTCAGCGTTGGCCAGTCCGAAGCCGGTGCTGTGCCGCTTGGATTTGTTGCGGCGGCCGGGAACAAACAGTGTTTGACTTAAAAACTCCTCTGCACTCATATTCGATCGACGCTCAGTTGCGGGCCACGCGCGACAAAGCAGCCAAGCTCGGATGGACGATTGTAAAGGAGTTCGTGGTAGCCGAGTCCGCCAAGCGTGGTGCGGAGCGACGGGCATTCAACGAAATGCTGCGTTGGATGAAGAAAAACGCTCGTCGAGAGCAGATCAACGTCATCCTCAGCCACAAGCTGGACCGCGTCTGTCGCAATATGCGCGACGCGGTTCGCCTGCAAGAGCTGGAGGACGAGTACCAAATCCAACTGGCGTTCGTCGAAAACCAATTCGGCCAAGGCGCAGCCGGCACGCTGTCGTTCAACGTCATGGCTGCCGTGGCACAGTATTACAGCGACAATCTGCGCACCGAAGTACTCAAGGGCATGGACGAACGTGTACGCCAGGGCTGGCCAACCGGATTGGCGCCATACGGCTACATGAACTGCAGCGATCGCGACGAACCGGTCAAGCCGCACCCGGAGAAAGGCAAGACACTGCAGCGGATATTCGAACTCTTCGCGGTCGGCAACTTGACGATGAAGGCACTGGCCGAGCGGTTGAATCAAGAGGGACATACCTATCGCGACAGCCAACCGAAGTTCAACATGTCATCGTTGAGCTACATTATCAACAACCGCTTCTACATCGGCGAGCTCAATCGCCATGGTGTGGTGCACGATGGCAAGTATCAACTGCTGATCGATCGACCCACGTTCCATGCTTGCCAGCAGGCGCTGCACGGCAAGAACCGACGCACCACCAGTCCCGAACTAAAGTACTCGGGCGGCCTGTTTCAGTGCGCATTCTGCGGTGGCGCCATCACGGGCGAGAAGATCATGCGGAAGCTAAAATCGGATGTCAGAAGGTTCAACCTCCGCATTGCCGCCGACAAAAGACGAGATCGAGAAGCTGCTGGCAATTGCGCCGAAGTATGGAATCGAAATTAGAGTGCCACACCATGACTGACGACAAACGGGGGAATTGAACGCATGAGCGAAACGAGCGGGATGGCAAATCTCAAAGACTTCGAGAAGATCGACATCCGAATCGGCAGAGTCATTGAAGTGACGCCGTTTCCCGAAGGGCGATACTCAACCCATGTATTGGTGATTGATTTCGGGTCTGAACTTGGAACGAAAAAGTCTTTGGCTAAACTCACCCCGAACTACGAGGGCAATCAGGTCGTCGGACGGATGGTGCTTTGTGTGATAAACTTTCCGCCCCGGCAAATCGGCAAACACCAGTCCGAAGTCTTGACACTCGGCGTGCCAGACGAAGACGGCAACGTCGTGCTACTACGTCCCGACGCCGATGTTCCTCTGGGCGGGAGGCTCTATTAATGCGATCCGTGACCTCAATTCTGGTGGTACTCATCGGTTGCCAGTTCGTTTTGGCCCAAGAGACTCCTAAGTTGGACAAGACCCAGCAGGAGAAACTTCAAAGAATTGCCGTGGACCTCACTGCCGCTCAGAATTCAGAGGACGAGGCTGAGGTTATACGACTCGCAAAGAAGGCCATCGAAGTGCTTGGCGATCAGGCGGGGATGCCGGAAATTGCCGACCAGTTTCGTGAAGTTCCCAAGAACGCCAAGCCTCTGTCCCCGCAGGAGTTTCGCACGGCATTCGACCCATACATCGACTTCATCGAGAAACAGAAATGGTGGAACGTCGGCCTTGATCCAGCCAAGACAAACCACCTGCCACGAGAGTTGGCTACGATCATCGAAGGCTGCTTGGCGGCGAGGGCCGTGAACGAAGCCAATGCCGAGCGACTGCTCAAGATTGCCAAGGATGCCGGGGACTTTCTTGTTTGGTCGCAGGACCAAGCCGGAACCGGCGTGATTCCGTTTCCTGCGGTACGCAATGGCAAAGGCCGTCCCTTTGAGGTCGCCGAGCGATTCATGAGGCAGGCCGAGAAGGAAGGCAAACTCGATCAGGTCGT
>JBGSJL010000066.1:0-3630 GCA_041741955.1 Pirellulaceae bacterium
AGCACATCTGCAAAGGTGGGCGATGGCTCAAACACTTCCACGTTCGACTACAAGTTTGATGGCGACTCAGGCAAGTTTGGTGCTGGTACTGCGTTCCTTAAGGACTAGTTGCTAGCATCTATTTCCTTGTCTCCATCAATGAGAGACAAGCAACATCTTGACGCGATGGAAAGTGTAGAATACCCTGTAATTTACAGGGTTTCTGCAAGGCGAAGGGGTCACCCCAAGGTAGCGCGCTAGCCAGGCTGCGCTACAGCCCGATGTAGTCATGCACAACCATACGCAGTAGGGGAAGTTGCGTATGTGCATGTCTGATCCAGATTTTAGCTGCTCGTCGTGCTTAAGCAACGGCTACTTGAGTGAAGGTCCCAATTAACTGGAAAACCTGCATGACCGCGAAAGCTTGAGTCGTTTTAATTTGAGGCTACATGCCGCCGCCTACGATGGCGACGGCAACGATGACAAAATAACCGCTGATGCAGAGAATGTTAATGATGACGCTGGCAATGCCCATATAGTAGCCAACTTGAACCAGTGTCTTGCCTCGCGGATCAGCGCGGCCGGCTTGGATGTCTTTCAAGGCAGTGTGTCCCATCACCCAGGCCACGATGCCAAAAATGGGGCACATAAAAAAGCCAAGTATGCCCATGGCCAGCACGATTGAGCCTTGGTCGGATTTCGGATAACGGAACATCCCCTGTTGTGAGTCGGTGGGTTGGAATGGATTGTTGCTGTAAGGGTTGCCCGCTGCCATGCGAGCGGTGGGCCGAAAATAATCCGGCGACTGCCAACTGCCGGTCTCGCCGCGTTTGAGTTGATAACCGGGCCCAACGCGACCTTCTAGAAACCAACGATCGAGCGTTTGGCGACCGACGGGACCGTATTGCGTGCCATCGACGGCGAGCATCCAGTACTGCGATGTGTCGCTGTCCGTGCCGTCAACCTCGAGCGGTTCAGTACCTGAGCCTGATAGAGAGGGCCCGTTATCGCCAAGGGGCGCTTGGGTCTGGGCAGAGGCGATGTTGGGAACGGTATAGATGTGCCCGCAGGCGGGACAGCGGGCTTGCCTGCCCACATTTTCGTCGGCGACCGACAGCTTCTTACCGCAGCTTCCGCAAATAGTTTCAATGGCCACGTCGGATCAAGCTCCCTGTCGTTCGGGGTGCAAATAGATGAAACTCTTTCCAAGTCGTCCGCCATAATTACCGGCAGTAATGCGCACCAAACCGGGCGCTACAAGCGCGGCATCGATGGCCGCATACGTAGCCTTCGCGACCGCTTCTAAACTGCTGCCGTTAATGACGATCTCCATGATCGACTCGACGCCGGCGGGGACGCGAGATTTCTCACCTAGCTTTTCCTTAAGTGTCGGACAGAACTCAGCGTAGGTACTGGCGATCATAAAGCTATAGCGGCTGCCGGCCTTCGAGGCGCTGGCGGCAACTCCGCCAGGAAATGTGAGCACACAATCGTCGATGTCATTGACGGCCACTACGGCCCGCTCAGCCGCCTCGATCGAAGCTGCTTCGCTGGTCGACATAAACCACAGGTTGCCGCCCATGACACCGTCGCTGAATCCGAATCGTCGCGTCAGATAAAAATCGCCACCCATGGTCGGAACCACCCAGCCCTTGGTTCCAAATCGCTCCTCTCGAAACTGATGGCCATCACCGAAGAAAGAAACCTTGCGTCCTAGTTTAAAAAACGTGTCTGTGTCCAGTCGATTGAAGCAGCGCGCGGTTGGACAAGTCAATACGTTTTGCGCGATTCGCGCCAGCAGCACTTTTTCCAAATGCGTCTCACGATCTTTACGAAATCGCGGAACATGAACTTGAATCACCGCACCGATTCTGCCGTCGGGAGTGGCCTGTCCAGGACTACAACCGTCGAGAATGCGCGACACGCCCGCTTCCGAATCGCACATGATCGTACTGCTGGCGTGACCGGTTACGGCATGGCAACAGTGGTCAAGCCAAGTACGATCTCTGGCGGTGATCAGAAATTCAGCGTAAATGCTACGGAACGCTTCAGCATAGGTATCTTCGACGAGCGAATTGCGATCTTGGGCCATAACTAGAAATCTCGGAGAAAACAAAGCTGACAATCGAGCACTGTTAGTTGGCGCTGCATGGCCAAACGCGGCTGGCGCGAGTTACTAGCGACCGCGTCCGCAATAAGTGGCAAACTCTGTTACGACTTTATCCATATAAATATCGTGCGATTCACAAGGGATCGCAGCGAACATTTGACACTCGAAAGCCAACGCGACCAATGGTGCGTCGGCTCGCGCATGCTCGAGCAATTTATCATAGTAGCCCTTACCGTGTCCGGTTCGTCCGCCCTGTTTGTCGAACGCAACGCCGGGCACCATGATCAAATCGAGGTCGCGAGGTTCAAGTCGCTTGGCGGCTATTTCGCGCAACTCGGCTTTGGGCTCAAGAATTTTGTACATACCGACATCGAGCTCTTCCATCGACTGCAAATGGAACAGCTCGAGTTCGCCATCGACACAAAATGGGATCACGATACGCTTTTCGCTGGCGATTGCTGCGGGTAGGGCTTGGCGAGTGCGGACTTCGTCGCGAACGTCGACGTAAAACATCACCGTCTGCGATGCTGCATACTCGGGCAGGGCCATGAAGCGCTGGACAATGGCATCGCTAAGCTGGTCTTTATTCGCTTGATTGCGGCGATTCTCGTGGGCTGACTGGCGTATGTCCTGCTTCTGAGAAACCGTGTCTTTAGAGGGCTGCGATAGGCTCATAGGATCGAATTTTGACCAAATTAGTTGATACAGTGACACAGTTGTGTGGGGCCAGGATTGCATGACCCAGGCAACGATAAGTGTATCAGCCGGCCAGTTGCCGGTCACCCAGTCTGGCGTTGGTTTTAAGTAGCTGTCTGCTAGGGTAAGCAGTGGGTCGCGGTGTCGAGTATTAGCGGCAAGTCCTGTTGAGTAACGATCCAGCCACGGCAGGCCTCGGCGCGGCAATGGCAAGGAATCGCGAAACTGGCCGGCCAACAATAATCGATTGTCAGCTCCTGACCGACGCAGATATCGCAGATCGCGAAAAGTAGAATCCGGCGCAGCGATTTAGGAGCTGCCCGGTCACCCGAACCATCATCGGCGCGAATGAGTTCATCGGCAGACGCGGGAAAGCTTTGGAACGCGCAATTGGGTTCGCAGGAGTGGTTGATGAAACGAAACGGGTATTCGGGCTCTAGCTGTTGTCCGTCTTCGAGGTCGAACGAATAGCGACTGACATACATGTCGTCGTTAATGACCAGCCCCTGAATTTGGCCAATGAAACTTCCGTCGGCGATTGACTTCGTTGCGAAGACACCTTTACCCACCGAAGTTCGTCCGATTCGTAGACCGCGTTTGGCCAAACTGTAACTGGCATTTTCACGAGCGCGATTGGGAGCAGTTTGGCTGCGTGGCTTGGAGCGAGTTTTCTGGCGATAATCCGCAGAGTGATTTGGCGATGTATTCAAAATGGGCGACTTGCAATACAGCCGAAGGCTACGGATGGAACCTAATGTTGTAAAAAAAGGCAGGCCGAACGTGAGTTCGGCCTGCTGTCTGCGTTTCAAAATTTCAAATTTTAAAAGCGTAGCGAGCTAGCTACC
>JBGSJL010000067.1:0-6312 GCA_041741955.1 Pirellulaceae bacterium
CCAAGCATTAAATTCCGACATAATAGCCGGCACATGGATGGCGTAATAAATCAATAAACCAATACCAGCCCCCACGACGGTCAACATCATAATCATCATCGTACCGAAGCCAAACCGCATAGGTTCAGCTTGCATGAACGGCGAAGCCACTTTGGGTGGTTGGGTCATACAGTTTTGATCTCTCGAAGCGCTTGGACGATTCTCTGTAACACTTTTACATTGGTTAAATGACAGTTCAGCCTATTGAACGACTACCCTCCGCCATGATACCGCAAATTTGGAGTGCATGCGATTTGTCGCCGCTTTGGAATCCGCTAGATTTTATTCAAATGCGATAGCTCGCAGTCGGTGGGCAAGATGACCGCTGGCCGCGGAGGGATTAATTTCGCCGATCAACACGCCATGCTTCCCATAGGGCTGATGGGTCAGCAGCGTACCGTCGGGACAAATGATGGCTGATGTGGTTGTCGCTCCGCGGATGGCATTGTTTACGGTCGCAAAGTAGCAGGTATTTTCCGCAGCGCGGCACAAAGCTGCCTTTTCATGAAAGCTGTTTTGAGGGTCTGCGAATCCGGTCGGCTGGAAGTTTTCACTTTCCACCAGTTCCGTGTGCGGATGAAAGACCACTTGGGCCCCGTTGCGCGCGGCCCACCGAACGGTCTCGGGATACCGCCAGCCTTCATGGCAGATGACAATTCCAAATGTCAATTGGCCGCACCGAAACACACGTCGCTGGCTGCCAGGCGCATAGACACTTTCCTCAGACGGGTCGAGCTGGACTTTATCCTGGAAGCCTGCCAACGAACCATCGGAGTTCGTAACTCGCGTCGTGATCAGTAGCTTGTCACCATCGACACGCTCCGTTCCGAGGATCACTGCTATTCCAGCCGTACCTGCCGCTCGATCGATTGCGGACCAAGCGTGCGTCAGGAAATCGGTGTCCCACGGAGCGAGGCTCCTTCCGATCCGATAGCCGGGAACACAGCTCTCGGGAAAACAGACGATGGCTGCACTGTGCTCTGCCGCCTCTGCGATCGCATCTAAAGCAATCGCCAACGACTCATCGGCCGTCTTTCCGACTCGGACATTCGCCAGTGCGATACGCACGATTGACATGAGATCTACCTCAGATTGTGTGCCAACAAGCGTATATCACATGTCCGTTCATTGTTCGTTCCGTGTTGCCGTTGAAGCGAAATGCAGTAGCATCTAGGTTTTCGCTATCGTACCCGTTGCGGTACTATCTGTCGGTTCGCCGATTACTTTTGAAAGTACGTTGTTGGAGTAAAACATAAATCCAATCAACAACAGCGGCAACAATATCGGCCAGGGAAATTTAGTTGACCCTAAAGTTAGGTTCAACAGGAACGGCAATACCATGGCCGTGATCCAGATGATCGAGTTCCAGAGCAACAGGCGATTTTTTTCAGCTTTAGTCATAGGACACCTTTGTCTTGAAAGTAGGAATGTCAACCAAATGTTTGAGCGAAGAACGTCTGGCATCGACGGCTACAGAGAGAAAATGTTAACCATCAGGAAACGCCCACAAGCCGCACTCCAGTGCATCAAGGTATAGCCGCACTATTTCTTCACCCGTTCGTAAACCGTTTCGACTGCCTTGGACTCCTGCCCATCGGGCATGATGTTGTAGGCCGTGATCGTCAAATGATCTGCGTCCTTCAATTCATAATCCGTTCGCCAACCACCCTGGGGTTGTCCCGCCGCCCAGTCGTATTTTCCAGAAACCGAAAAACCACGCTCGATCGCGTCCCCTTCGCTGATAAGGATCGCACCGCTCATATGAAAGTCGTCGAACCAGCAAACCTGAAACTTTTTCGTGATGCCATTCATCGCCAGCGTCTCTTCACCATGCCGCGGTTTTCCCTTCATGGATCCTTCGTAAGTGTGCCGAAAGAAATTTCGGTTCAACAACGCTACGATCTCACCAGAGACTTTCGATTCATCGGCTAGTTTCCCTGGTTCGAACCATGTCTTCACTGTCCCCTGCCACTTGCCAACACATTGACCGAGAAATTTTTCAGGCTCAGGCATCTTCTTTGTCTCTTCCCGCTTTGATAGTTTGTCCACCGCTTGGCCATCACTATTCTGCCCCATGGCCTGAGTGACTACAACCAACGAACAACACGCTGCCAGGAACATTTTCGTAGTCAACCGCATTGGTCAGCCCTTTGCTGCCAAGTAGATGGACAGAAACTCCGAAGTTGGAAGTTAATGTAATCGAAACTTACGGTTGCGAATCCATTGCCACACATTGGCTGCTCACTCATTGGAGGTTCTGCGTTGGGATCGTGCGAACTGGGTTGATTCGGGAGTGCGAGCTGATTTGCGATTCATGGAACTGACAATTTCTGTCCATTCAAATTCAAGTTCAATTCGGCCCCGTCTTCCCCAGCCCTTCTCCCCCAGAGTACTTGGGGAGAAAGGAGCTAGAGAGTCACACTGGGATCACAGCCTTTGCCGGAGCAGAACTGTCCATCCGGATGGACAGCTGGAAGGTCCGGTCCTATTCCCACGAACATGCTGTGACCGCTGGGCATCTTGTTGAAGTTGAGTGACCTCTATGCCTCGATGTACTCTGCGATTGACGTTGGTTCTGGAATGGACAGCCCGTCTTCACGCATTCCGTCTAAGTGCATACGAATCGCATCACGCATGCGTTCTTCGACTTCCGTTTGCGTTCCCCCCGTTGCAACACAACCGGGCAGGTCGGGCGAAAACGCAGATAAGTTATTCGGTGTTTTTTCGATTATGATTAAGCTTTTGGTTTGCAAAGATCTAGTCCTTGAGTCCGGCTTGCCGCAGGATGCTGTTAAGTGTGCCAGGCGCAAGGTCATCCGTCGGATGCCCAGCAACCGTCACCCGCCCTGACTTAGTGGGGTGTTGTACTGGCGATGGCTTCCCTTTTGAGCAACCATGATCCAACCGTCGTCCTCTTTTATACGTACGGCTTCTCGAACAGTCACGACTCAACTTTCCTAGGGTCATTCAACGATTTTTGAGAGGACGAACTCTTCAATTGTAACGCCGTTATTCTTCAATCGCTGTTGGGCCACGTCAACACGGCTGAAATCGGATTTGAGTTCTCAATTAGCGACAACAATTGACTTTCTATCCGGACATGGATCCAGGATTCCCAGGACTCTCCAAGTTTGTCTCGGTCGACTTCAATCTCTTCTCGACGTGCAAATTCCCCCAAGAGTTTATCAATCTCATCGGCAGTTTCACCGTCAATTCCATGCGAACACCAGCCTCCCCATTTCGATCCCGTGAAGTGAGAGTACAGCCGGTCAACGATTTCTAGTTTCTCGCCGCCAAGCGGTACGAGGTATCCCTCAATTTCCGTTTGATAGCATGAGTGGCCGCCAGTTTGACTCCGATACACGATACCCGTGGTGGCTGGGACGATCAATGCAAGCCCGCTTAGTTCGTAGAGCAAAATCGTCGTTGAGGTAGACATACATCTCTCACAGGAACGAACGTGGACATCAAGGCGCACCGGCAAGTGATCGTTTGGCAAAGTCTATCTTCACTGAGAGCGAAAGGGGAACGGTGGGATAGATTGTCCGTACGCCGTTACAAGCTTTCTGCGGCGAATGGATTCAACGTCCCAAGTAGTTCGAGGAATTCAGTTTTGCCAATTCCGCCTTGTTTCTGTTGGAGTACATTCCCCTGTGGATCAGTGATGATAGTGCTGGGCGTAGCACCGACTTTATAACGACTCATCGCTGCCGCCGCATTAGGGTCATCCACGTCAATCGTCACGGGGATGAACGCTGCATTGACAGTAGCCGTCACCTGCTTATCTGCCCATACGTTGCGTTTCATTACCCGACAGGGAACGCACCACTTCCCAGTGAAAAAGAGAATCATGGGCTTGCCAGCCTGGACAGCCTGCTGTTGAGCGACAGTGAAGTCGTTAGCCCAGGCGACGCTGTTGGAGGGAACGTAGAAGCAGTACCACGCGTAGGCGAGTGAGACAACCAGGAATGTAAGCCAGAAGCACCGCCAGAAATGAAAAAACGTTTTTTGGTGGGGTGGAGATGCGGGTTCGCCGCGATTTGGTGTCAATGCATGGTTCATGGAGTTGTGTGAGACCATCCCTTGCTTTCGCGAAATAACCACAGGCTCCTTGAATTTCCAGCGAATGCAGGCGAAAAAGTCCAGGAACTCAGTCAATCATAAGGCAGCGATTGGAATGAATTTGGGCGCAACTTTTAGCAAAGATTTCAGATTCTCAAATCATTTGTAAGTACGCGAGACGCGAATTCAAACTCGTATTAGTTCTACAGCGATTCCTCTGCATACTGCGAAGAAAGGAGTCGTCCAAGCATTCAATCGGCATAGCGAGTATCTCACCAGCATCCGGCGGCAAGCACCGTCTCGTCACACCAGCATTCTTCCACCGCAGGTTTTCGCGTCACACGGGGGTCATTGCGTCACACGGGGGTCGCGTCACACGGGGGTCACAGCATTTACTCACACGGGGGTCACAGCATTTACCGGAGCATAACTGTCCATCCGGATGGACAGATGGAAGGTGCAGCCTGTTCCCAGGACATGCTGTGACCCCAGGCCACCCTGTGAATCAAGGGTCTCAATCGTTTCGCAATTCTATTTCTATGCCTTGCGAAATTGCGTCGACCAGGGGGCGGTATTTGGATTCATCCTGCGTATAGATTGTGATTGTTTTTAAGTGAGACGAATCTGAAAGAGTGAGAAGCTTCTCAATGGTAACATGTTCATCGTCGCGAATATACACTCTGTTTATCCTGTCGAGCCATGGCATTCCAAGATATCGCATGCATTGTCTTAGCCAAACAGGTCCTATCCAGCATGCAGTCGCAACAACATCATATTTCCGACCTCCAAAAAACGTACTGTTTCTGTTTCCACGTAGGAAAGCTACGCCAATACCAGAAGGATAGATTTTGCAAGATGGACTCAGAACTTCTACACGATTCCGGTCGAGGTCATACAACATCTTCGATACGCCAAGGGTAACGCATCCTGCAGATACCGCGAGCAGAAAGAGTCGAAGGGAGAATCTAAGTCGGATGCGTACCATTACGATTCAGTGCTTGGCGAACGTCCGCCGTCACCGGGTATGGCGAGTTGATTTTCCATTTGTAAACGCGCGACGCCGTACTCCGGTGCACGGCATGGTGTACGCCCGTCATGGGCGTGATTGTTGTGGGGTGTAAGTCCCCTGTACGAGTTTGAGAGTCTCAAGGAGATCAGTATACCAAATGATCGCTCCGATCGACAAAGTACTAGACGAGGGCAACTGCGGAAGGGCGACCGACCGTGGGGAGGAAGCCTGCGAATGTGTGCGTAAGTATCGGCCTGATTTCGCCGCCGGTCACATTTTCGTCAAAGCTGCGAGGTTACGTACAGAAACGTCATACAAGGCCGGATCGGGTTGGCGAGTGAGCACCACATCACGAAGCCGTTCTCAGACGCCCGTTCAGGTAAATGGCGAGCTTGCGCAGCGAAGCATCACGCTCTTATCCGGGGAGACCTGCCAGGCGACTTGCGAGCCGCCGTTTGCTCCAGCAAGTAAGGCTTGCCTGAAAGGCTGGAACGGGCATGCACGGGGGTCACAGCATTTGCCGGAATATAACTGTCCATCCGGATGGACGGATGGAAGGTACAGCCACCTCCCATGACATGCTGTGAGCCCAGGCCATGACCCCGCGACTGCGTAGTTGATCAAATCATTACTGGTCGAGCGACTCGGATACCAGCCACTCTGGCCGAAGTAATCTTGCTCGCGATAGGTCGGCATGTGAAAGGCGAACTTCATCGCAACGATGGCAGCGATTACACTGAGGTCGTACTTAAAACCCTCGACAATCGCTGGCAGTGTGGGCGCCCTCCCCAGGCGCAACCCTCTTCGTAACAATACTCTCTTTTGCGATTCGGTCTACAGCTTTTCAGAACAAGAACTTACGCCGGTTCGAGACCCGTTCGGTCGTTCTTGCAACCCGAAACGAGTTCGTAGACTTTTCTCGAACTCGTTTCACTCGCAGACTCAATGTGAGATACGAACCTTGGAGTTAACTGAAAAGGTTCGAACAGAGATCTTTGGGCGGTCACGAGCGTTGATGATGGCCCCTTCGCAACTACTCTAGAGATAGTCTTCGGTGTGCAAAAAATGCGCTCCACCCATGATTTCTCTAAGAAACACTTCATTTTCGCGATGGCTAGCTTCCGCAACGTCTATACGTCACTCATGCTCGTAATCGCTGGCTCCACGAACAAGGAACTCGCTCGCCAAGTGAGCTACCTCAA
>JBGSJL010000068.1:0-8384 GCA_041741955.1 Pirellulaceae bacterium
ATTGCGGTTGGCGGCTCGGCCTTGCATATCGATGATGGCAAGTTGGCGTTTATCGCGGCGTTCATCCTTTTTCAGCAGCAGACCGAGAACTTCCTCCGAACCTTGACCGGCCTCGAGCATATCGAGCGCCTGTTCGCCCCAAGCTGGATTGTGCCAGTGCTGCGTGCAAAAAGCGCCGACGCCAGCTCTCACATACGGTACGACTTTTCCAACCGCTGGATACTTGCTCGCCACGGCCGCGCCGCAGACGCCAGTTTCAGGGTCAACAGCGACGATCGAAAACGTTGCGCTGACGCCGAAGTCAGATGTTAATTCCTGGGCGGGACTTTCACACCAAATTAGGCAGCTGACGGAAAGCGAAATGAGGCATAAACGCAGATTCATCGTACCACTCCGTAGGGTCGGCCACTGAAAAATTGATGCTGGGGCATTTATCGCTACGCTCATGTCACTCGAATGCGCGAGTTAGATACTCCGGAAAAGCGGAGGCCGCCGTCGCTATTGCCGATGTCGCCTGAACGCATCTCAACTCATTCCTCCTCAGACCGAGTATCAAACAACCTTTTCTCGGGGCAACCGTAGTTCGGAATGCACTTCTAGTCGGTAGCGCTCGAATGCCGTGAGACACGCGAAGTATCAGTTGACGGGATGCCAATTCAGCCTGGTTTTCAATTTACTCAGCTTATCAAATTTGGCTGCCGATTGCTGCAGTTAGATTCATCTCGGGATGGTTAGACGCTTGTTGGGATGTTGTTTCTGTGAATTGCCGAAGTTGTGACCTGAGTCGTCTTGTTTGAGTTATTCAATCACCCATGCTATTTCGTTTCTGGTTGGCGAGAAATCGCCGGTCGTCAGTTTTTTCGTAACGTGGTTTCTCGGTAAACGTGCCTGCAATCTGCGGTGGGCTAAGCGGACGGACTGACGTGCTACGATTGGGCCAGGAGGCTTCGGTAAACTTGACTTCATCAGTCAGGCCAAACGGTAGGTTCTGCGGCTGTAGTCCACTCAACCCGGTGTTTCTTGTGCGCTTCGATCAATAGAAAATCGCCAGGCTTCAACTATTAAATGCTAAGCTCATGCTACTCGCGAATATCTTCCGCAATAACACCTACGGCTGAAATTTTGGCGGTGCTTGTAGCTTTCATTGCTGGCGGTGGTCCACTTCCAAGAACTCGAACAGCTCCTGGGAAGGCTTATCTTGCGGCAGGCCCAATTCCGTATTGATCGTACCGTGGGTCTTGCCTTCGGCAGCCACAACTTTCGCCCACACATTGGCAGCCTTGAGTTTGTCCGCTAGCCAATGCGATTGGGCCTTTGTCTCTGGGCGATCAGCCACGTGCAAAATCAAAAACGGAGGAATGTTCTTGCCCTTCGCAACATGCGTGACTGGCGACAAGTCTTTGTAGGATTCCTCCGATGCGCCAAAGACCTTGGTGAAAGTTTCAGGCGGCGTAGTACCGCCGCCTTCGCTGATTCGTTTAGGGATATCATAGACCGACACGTCGACCGGTACGCAACCTTTGATAATAGACAGTGACAAACCCTCAGCTGTGAGATACCGGTCGTCAGTACAAACCAGCGCGGCCAAGTGCGCACCCGCCGAATGTCCCATCACATAAAGCGAGTTCGGATCGCCGCCAAAGTCGCTTGCGTGATCGTGCGCCCAGCGGATTGCCTTGGCAATATCGCCGGTCATCTCCTTCACGCTTACATTGGGCACAAAGCGGTAGTTGGTAGACACGAACACGAAGCCCTTGTCCGTAAATGCCTGCGGCTTCTTCTGCACGCCCGTTTTATTCCCCTTGGTCCAGCCACCGCCGTGAATCCAAACGATCATCGGATGGTTCTTGCCCTCACCGGGTGAGTAAACATCGAGCAATTGCCGTTCATTCTTAGGCTCGCAATATGCAACATCCCGTTGCACCTGCATCTCAGCCGCAACCAACGGAAAAGTAATTAACCCTAACAAAGCAATCGCAATCGCACGGTGCATCATTTTTCCTTCAATTGTGGAATGGGCTGGTAGGTTGGGGACTCGCTCATTCTACCGAGCAAAATCACACGGCGATAGAATTCACATACGCTAACCAAACTCCCCCAACAGAAACCAACCAAGATCGCAAAACCTGTTCTCGCGACCAGCCATGGCATAACAGCCTGGGCTAAAAATTTTGGATCAAGTCTCTTCTAGTTGAATCTAGCCCCGCCCGCGACGCAAAAGGGCGTTTGCGTTTCCGCTTGGATTCAATCTCATAGGTCTGAATGCGCGCCAACTCTCGGCGTCGCACCTGATGCTTCCAGTTCGGCTTCGGGCAATTCGACCAACCGCGAGACGATTATCTCGAGTCCTACACGAGTCGGAAATGCGTAGCCGTTGCACATCCTTAAACCGCGAGGCACTCGATAGACTCAATTTGTTTCGGATGCAATTGAATGTCGAATATCTTAAGGTCTTGCTGCATATGCTGTGCGTCCGTAGTACCCGTCAGCGGGATCATCCCCACGTCGTTGGCAAATCGGAAAATGAGCTGTGCTGGTGAGCAGTCATGCCGCTGAGCGAGTGTCGTCAACTGTTGGCTGGTCATCGCGTCGCGGTTGGCCGTTAACCTTGAGAATCCTTGATAGCCAATGCCGTTGGCTTTGCAGAACGTGCGGACAGCGCGATCCCATCCGCTCACGGCAAAGCACCTATTTTGCACAAAATGCGGTTTGACCTTGGCGTCCTTGCACAGAATCTCAAGTTGATCGAGGGAAACATTGCTGACCCCGAGCAGCCGCGCGCGATCGCTTTCATGGATCTTCTCCATTGCCTGCCAAGCCGCCCAGTCTTCTGCGCCAAGCCCCACGGACCGACTAGGGCCCTGCAGAACATACGAGTCGATTCGATCGCCACTCAGGTGCTCCAGTGAACTAGCAAACGACTCTTGCACTTGGATCGGGATTGGCGATGCCGGATTGTAAGGCAGCCGATGGTCTTGTCCCCGCTGGAAGGTATGTTTGGTCTGTAGAAAATCGAACCATGAACAAGATTCTATCTGATCGGTACTTGCAAACTGGCGAGCATGATCCGCTCTTCGCGGATTTTCCCGGGCGCGACCATTTAGACAGAATTCGCAACGGATGCAAGGCGATACTCGAAGGCTGCTCCGAGCAACGAAGGTATTAGATTTGAGTCTGCGCTTCCTAGGTTGGTAGCCAATACCTTAATCGCTTCGTCAGGCGTAAGTTCGGCCAACTTGCCATCACGCGAAATGACGATCTCTGTGTTTGATGCGCTGGCATTTTTGATAGCTTGCGGCATACGTCCTCAAAAGCCAAGTCTGCCTTCGAAGTCAATGAATCTGGGGCGATACTTTTAGTCATTTGTCGCTTCCTTGAAGTAGCGGCTAATCATAACGCTTGGCGTGCGACCGCACCGCTGGTCTTCATGCCTTCACGGGCGTTGTGGTTAAAATCCGTTTCGAGGAGAAATTGCAGGTCAGCATTCTCCAGTGGCGCGTCTGCAGTCGGCGTGGCGTCATGTGCGGAGGCATCCCATGTGAGATTTCGGAAGTCTTCAAGACCACGGCCTTTGGTGCATCCGTCTTTGGGACCATCGCCGAAAACCACGTTGCCCGTGCTGATGACACCGGCGCTGCCGTTGGCAAAATGCAAAGCGTTGGCATCGCGTGAGTAGAGAACGTTGTTGGCCAGAATCATACCCTCGCGTCCATTCCATGAACCGCCGGCGAAAGCGTGGCCGGTGTTGACAATGGTGTTGTGGATGACCTCGAGGTTGAGCGTCTTGCCCTGGTGATCTGTGCTACGGAAGCCACCGTTTTTCCCAGCGATGAGCACATTGTTACGCACGATGGCCTCGCCCTGCACCTGCATGACGCTATCGCCGCTTCGATAGCAAAGATTGCGCTCGATGATGTTCACGGGCTGGCCGTTTGAGCCGTAGACTGTGACGCAGGGATAGTTGGTGTCGTGGACGTGGTTCTCGGCGATGAGATTACCCCATGAACCTTGCTTAACCTCGATGCCATCACCTTGATCGCCCCGGCAGTCGTGGACGTGGTTCTGCGCGATGACGCTTTGGCTCATAATGTGCGTGGCATTGTTGCCGCCGAGATACATGCCCTCCGCGTGGCCCCCACCGTGATGGATGTGATTGCGCGTAAGGTAGAGTCGCTGTGTGTCAGCGCTGTTCGCGCTAAGGCAAACCTCACGGGTGTGGTGAATGTGGCACTGGTCCACCCATACATTCTGGCACTGCCCGAGCCGCAGACCGTGGCTGCCACCGGTAAGCTCGAGCCCACGCAGACAGAGAAAACTCACTGGCCCGCCCTGGCCCACGTTGAGTACGTTTTGTTTGTTGTCTGGCCGAGTGATAACCACTTGTGCATCTTTCACAGCCACGATCCAAATGGGCGCCTCCGCCGTGCCGCTAATCAACAGATCCCACATGCGCTCGACACTATAAGTGCCCGCGCCGATCTCAAGCCGGTCTCCGGGCTGCAACGCGCCCAGGGCTTTCACAAGCGCCGCGCCGTTCTGTACGGAGGTGGCCCCGGCCAACGGATTGTGCGCAATGGTTCGTTTCGGCTCGATGGATGCCCATGCAGGATTGTAGCTGGCCGCTTGGCCAGTGTTGCTGACGAGAAGCAGTAGGGAGAGCAGGCGGATCATGGCGTTCATTGAATTCGCGTTAGATTATGCACAGTCAATATTTAAATTTAGAGTAGTGCGGTTTGCCTACCGTCTGGCATTCATTTGCGTGACGAGGTCGATTCAACTTCTCGCTCAGAACACATTGCGAAACGGACCAAGAAATCGTCGCTCGGGAGACCAATCGGCAATCGCGAAGACCACGTCACTGAACGCACCTGCGAATTCGCCCTCGAGCGCGCTCCGAAAGTCATTAGCGGTGCGCTGAGCATCGTTGCCGAATGCACCGCAACCCCAAGCACCGAGAACCAATTCCGAGTAGCCGTATGCTCGAGCAATTGATAGCACGCGAGCGATTCGTTTCTCGAGCAAATCGCCCGACATTGGATGCCCAACGGAAGGAGCGTAGGGAGCCGCACAGGTAATAAAGCTCAACAGCCATGGCACATCGCGCTCCATCCCTCGATCGTCCCGAAACACGGGCACATTTGGCGAAAGTATCGCCCAGTCGCTGGCCTCCGCCCAAAGCTCGTGCTTGCGATGGAATGCGTACATCGGATCATCGACGAGCGTTGCGAACAGCGCGCTCGATCGACAAAGTGCCTCTTCCTGAGCCGTCGCGCCTCGCAAGAACCCACCACCTGTCTCCGTACCATTTGCAAAGTTCAACGCCAACGGCCGTTTCCCCTCACCCAGCAACCGTTGTGACGCACCCAGCGTAGTCTCGTTGGTAACTTGCACAATCGCCTCTGGGACTGGCGAAGTTTCCCTCGTCGGTAACTCAGTCTCCGGTGAGATGCTCACCTTCGACTCACAAGCAGCACGCAATGCTTTACTCCAATCGACTTTGCGAACGTCCGTGATATAGTACCCCACTTCGATCGCTTCCACCGCCGACCTAGCAAGCGACTCAGCCAATTCCGGTCGCAACTCCAACTCAATCCGCCTCCGATCGGCTAGCTCGTCAGAGTCTAAGCATGGAAGTATTCGAAGATTACTCATTTCGTATCCATGCTGCTACAAGGGGCTGAGCTGCAATCATCTGGACAGGACTCTAATTTAGCAGGCCTTCGTTATCGAGGCAAATGATTGTGGACAAGAATCGTCTCAACGACTCGGCGTCACGCGTTGGTTCGTCAATTTTCCCGTCCCACCGACCATAAAGTGAATTGAGTGCGATCCATCGAAAAATCAGCTTCTGATCCAGCTGTTCCGAATCAGCAAGTGTTTCAACCGCCGCCAGCCAACTAAACGCACGGTGTAAACGAATCGGCGGCGGATGACTCTCACCGTTAGGCGTAGCCGCTTTGAGGCGTGTGATTTCCTTCCTAGGGAAGTCAATCGCGTTGTAATGTAGTTGCCATTGCTTTTTGCCTGTGATGGTCTCGCCCCCAAATCGATACGGCCAGTGTCCACCGGCGGCATGGTAGGGAATAATTGTGCCATAGAAGAGAGTGGGACCAAAAGGTGTCTCAATTGCAGCGCACGCCGTTGTTTCAGGATCAATGGTCGAGACAGGCTTGATGATTGGAAGAAGCCTGGCTTACGCAGCGAGGATTGCTGGCGGCGGCAGGTAACTGGTAGATTATTGTGATTACTTCAACGCACGATCTAACCCGCCGAGTACAACCGGTTAGATCGCAATACGGTATTTCCAACTTCACAGCGCAACCCTTATGAGAACTCTGTTCTGGATACTTCTCGCTGCTCTTTGCTTGAGCATTGGAGCCTACCCGCTCATATATCTGTTGGCTGATGGCAAGATTGGGCTGCTTCAGACCAAGAGCGACACTCTATTGAGCGATGGATGGTGGCGTTTGGGGTTTTATGCACACGTATTAAGTGGAGGGATTGCTCTCCTAGTTGGTTGGACGCAGTTCATGAAGTCTTGGCGGAAGCGAAATCCGCGTATGCACAGGATTTTGGGAAAGCTGTATGTGCTTATGGTCTGCTTGAGCGGAGTGGCGGCGGTCTATATCTCTTTCTATGCCTCAACAGGCTGGGTTGCAGGTCTGGGCTTTGGCAGTCTGGGTGTGGTTTGGCTATACTACACCCTGCAGGCATACCAGAGCGTCCGGCAAAGGGATCTGCGGAGACACGAGTGCCTGATGGTCTATAGCTATAGCGCTTGCTTTTCGGCTGTGACCTTGCGATTGTGGTTGCCTCTGCTGCTTGGTGTATTTCGCCTCGATTTCGCCTTGGCCTACCCCATGGCGGCATGGCTATGCCGGGTGCCCAATCTGGTGGTAGCACATTTGATTGCGTCCAGAATTTGAAAAGGGTTCCAGCAATTTTTACGAGTTGGCCGATGATGAAGACCAAAAGACACAACAGCTAGATCGTCAACCGCGATCAAAGTTCTCCGCTGGATATCCGCACGCAACCACGCCAATGCTCGCAGCGAACGATTGGTTCAACACTCACGACCGCATTTGAGTCTGATCCCATATCTGAGCCAGACCAACTGGTATAGCCGCGTGCCGAACCGCTATACTGCAGGTGACGGAGTACCATAGGAAAGTGTGTAGTCCAGTACTCGTTCCACTCCGCGGCTCAGATCGACGATGAATAAACGCGGCGTTCGTTTTCTGGTCTATACAGTTAATAGGAGTTGGTCATGAGATCAGTTGTCGTTCCATCCATGATTGTGACATTGGGAATGCTTGCGATTCCAATGCTTGCCCAAGTGCCAACCAAAAATATTGGATGTCCCAGTTCCATTCAGGTCGAGTTGCCGTTAGACGACATCGAGATCGCGTTGGTGGAGTCGAATGAGGGAATGGTATTGATTGCCCGATGCCAGGATGTCTCGGTGAAATCGCAACGCCTTTATTTGGGCGACGGACGGACAGCGGTATTGTTCGAAGCGTCTAACGATGGGCTGTTTACGCCAAACGGAAACCGTAATGCCGCAGCTATTGAGTTCAAGAAAGGGCAGACGATCTCGGTCCCAAAAGAAAAGAGTGAACGTTGGGGTGCGAATCGCGGAGAAGTGTATTTACAAACTGCCGCTCTTAAGTTCATAGCAAGTGAGTAAAGTCTGGGGTGGTAAAGTCTGGGAAAGTCTGGGGTCAGGAAAGTCTGGGGTCACAGCTTAAAGTCTGGGGTCACAGCTTGTCTGGGCCTGACGTGCATAAAGTCTGGGGTCACAGCTTGTCTGAGGGGTCACAGCTTGTCTGGGCGCGACGTGGAGCAAGTAGCCTCGGCCCCAGGCAGAATGCGAATCCAGCATGGCAATGGTGTTTGAGGTCGGTTCGACGCTCCCGAATAGGCCGAGTTCAACCCAATGAAAGATGTGCCTGAACGCAATTGACGGACAGCAGCGTCGACGAGCCAGCTCAAAAAATGTGGCTGGTAAGAGAAATGCAGGCTTGCGAGCGATCGAGCTATCAGCGGTCGGCTAGAAATTCCGCTAATTGACGCTCAACAACTCTCGAGCTTCGCGGAGCATGTGAAAGCGGCGGCAACGGACCAGAGATCGGCTGTGGTCAATGGTCTGAGGCCGACCCGCCACGTTGTGAAAGAGTTTACCAAATTTTTGCACCAGCTCGCCCCACGCGTCCGCATCAAGCGATAGGCGCGCAAGCAGAGGTGGGATTTGTTTGGGAGTTGAACCCGACTTGCCCAAGACTGCTTGCCGCGCCGTCCAGTCCAACAGCTCCAAGTAATCGATCCGAGACATCGCCAAGAAGCCTTTATCGCTACAGCGATGGCCTGTTTTACTCGGCTGAGCA
>JBGSJL010000069.1:0-3720 GCA_041741955.1 Pirellulaceae bacterium
GGTGGCGACCAATTTAACGTTGGGGAATTTGTCGACGACCTGCTCGATCATGCCAAAGAACTGATTGGGATCCAATTTCGATTTGCTCTCGACGTCTTGGCCTTTCATCCCCAAGCCCTTTTGCAAGTCCTCTTCGTTGCCGATCAGCACGTCGCAATGCGCAGCGATCTTGCGGCACATCTCTTGACCCTTTTCTTCGCTGCCAATCGTCTTCCATAGTTTGGCGCGATAATTCAAATCGAAGGAGGTAATGGTGCCAGCAGCTTGGGCCGCTTGCATGCCTTCCACGATCAATTCGGAAGTGGTCGGAGAGAGCGCGGCAAAAATTCCGCCGGAGTGGAACCATTTGACGCCATCGGCAAAAATTTTCTTCCAATCAAAATCACCGGGCTTGAGCATCGCACCGGCTTCATTGGCGCGATTGTAAAAAACGACTGGAGCTCGTACGCCGTGGCCACGATCGCTGTAGACGGTTGCAATGTTCGGCCCGCGCACTCCATCGTGCTCGAACCACTTAAAGAACGGCTTGACGCCCGTCTCGCGGACAGCTCTCTGGACGATCTCGCCGATAGGGTAGTTGACCATCGCCGTGGCCACGCCGGTGTTGAGCCCAAAACAATCGGACAAGTTTGCCGAGCAATTGTATTCGCCACCCGAGACGTGGATCTCGAACGAGCGGGCTTTGCGGAACGGTATCGGACCGGGATCCAGGCGATGGACGAGGGCACCCAACGAGAGAAAATCGAGGGCAGCATCTTTTTTGATGTTCAGTTGGGACATAGTCGAGTTCCTCAGTTGTATTTGTATGGCTGGAGAGGTTAGGAGCGTAGTGATGGAGTGAGAGCTGGTGGCGCTAGATGGTGACGGCCGAGAAGCCGCCGTCGACAACAATGTTCTGGCCGGTCACAAACGATGCGGCCGCGCGCGAGGCCAACCAGCAGACTGCTCCGCCGAGCTCTTTGGCATCGCCAAAACGGTTCATGGGTGTGTGGCCAATGATTTGGCTGCCACGGGCCGAAAGCGAGCCGTCGGTATTGTACAGCAAGCCGCGATTTTGTTCGGCGGGAAAGAAGCCTGGACTGATGGCATTCACGCGAACACCTGTCGTGGCCCATTCGCGAGCTAAGAACTGAGTCAAGTTAATAACCGCCGCCTTGGAAGCCGAGTAGGCGACGACGCGCGACAGCGGAATCATACCCGACATCGAAGCGATATTGATGATGCTGCCATTGCCAGCGGCCACCATGGTTTCTCCGAAAACTTGGCACGGCAATAGCACTCCGCCGACGAGGTTCAGGTCAAAAACGTCGCGCCAAGCCTCTAAGGGTAACTTGCAAAAATCGGAGCCTGGCGGCAGTGTGGCCTCGGGTCGATTGCCGCCTGCCGCGTTGACCAGGATGGTAATGGGACCGAGGGAGGCTGCAATCGCATCGCGGCCCTGCACGAGCGAGTCTTTGTTCAGTGCATCCGCCGATTGGAAGACAGCTTTTCCACCCGCCGCAGCGATGGCCTCCACGCGAGTCGCTCCGCGCTCGGCGCTACGCCCTACGATGGCAACTTTCGCTCCGCAGGCCGCTAGAGCGTCCGCCATGGCTCCACCCAAGCCGCCGGTGCCGCCGATGACCACCGCGACGTCTTTGGAAAGATCAAAAAGCGCTTCAGCCATATGGTTCGAATCCTGTATGTTCTGCTGGCAAAATAGTAGCTCTATCCCTTCGCGGTGGTAAAGCATCTACGCAAAGGACCGATTGTTCAAGGATACTTGCCAGAAAAGCTCGAATAGGGAAGATTGATACCAATAGAACCTAACTACTTCAACCTCTGGTCAGCCCTTAGAATCAGGAAGTCTGCATGTCCGCCGAAGAACGATTGACGAAGCTCGGGATCGAACTACCGCCTGCCCCCAAACCGATTGGGCTGTACAAACCGATTGTCGTCGTTGGCAATGTAGCCTATCTGTCGGGGCATGGGCCGCTCAAGAGCGATGGTACGCTGATTCTTGGTCGGCTCGGCGACGGCCTGTCGCTCGAGGAGGGACAGGCCGCGGCGCGTCAAACGGCTTTGGCGATGTTGGCGACGCTGCGTTTTGCCCTGGGGACATTGGATCGAGTCACGCGGGTAGTAAAGTTGCTCGGGTTGGTGCGCTGCACCGACGCTTTCGACCAGCAGCCGCAGGTGATCAATGGCTGTAGCCAATTGCTGGCCGACTTGTTTGGGCCCGATCAAGGCATCGGTGCGCGGAGCGCTTTGGGCACCAATGCGTTGCCGGGCGGTATTGCCGTCGAGATCGAAGGCATTTTTGAGATCAGCTAACACGGCTGGCTGGAAAACTAAGGTGCTGAACGCCTAAGTTACAGGGTACTTGAGGCGATTTTTCACCATCTTGTTCTCGATTGCGCTGGATAGGTCGATATCGAGCGCGTTGGCGATCGCCAGCACGTAACTGGCAATATCGGCGAGTTCATCGGTCACTTCCAGTCGGTTGTAGCCCCTTCCGGCGACGACTTCCTCGGTTGTCAACCATTGGAAATGTTCCATCAGCTCGCCCGCTTCGACGGTTAAGGACATGCTCAGGTTCTTGGCATTGTGGAATTTGTGCCAATCCCGCTCGCTGACGAATTCTTCGACGACGTTTTTCAACTGCTGGAACGTACGGGTCGCGTCGGTTGTTGATTCGGCCATGGAACGGTGACGGCTCTGTAATTAGGAGTTGGTGGCAGCGGTTGGAGTCTCGCCAATCGCGGCCTGCGTTGGTAAATTAGCGGTGCAAATCGTATCTGAGCGAGCATCAGTAATTGGGCCCACGGCTAGCGCCTGAGGTTCAGTAATTCAAAACATCTTAAATTGCCAGGAGAGCATAGCATGAGTGTACTAGTGACCCAACCTGCACCCCAGTTTACTGCCCAAGCCGTCATGGCGGATGGCCAGTTCAAAGATCTGAGCTTGAGCGATTATCAGGGCAAGTACGTGTTGCTGTTCTTCTACCCGCTCGATTTTACTTTTGTGTGCCCAACCGAAATCATCGCTTTTTCAGATCGAGCCCAAGAGTTCACCGAAGTTGGTGTGCAAATTATTGGTGTCAGCGTAGACAGCCATTTTTCGCACTTGGCCTGGCGCAATCTTCCGCGCGATCAAGGTGGCTTGGGCAACATCGAATATCCGTTGGTCGCTGATTTGAGCAAGCAGATAGCTCGCGATTACGACGTACTGATCGGCGACACCGTGGCTTTGCGGGGCCTGTTCCTAATCGACCAGAAGGGAATTGTGCGACACCAGGTCGTCAACGATTTGCCGCTAGGACGTAGCGTCGACGAAGCTCTGCGGATGGTGCAAGCGCTCCAGTACTTTGAGAAGAACGGCGAGGTCTGTCCCGCAAACTGGAAGGAAGGCGCGCGGACCATTAAGCCCACCGTCCAGGACAGCAAGACTTTTTTCTCAGCCGAGTACAAGTCGTAACTTGTGAAGTTCCCGTGGGATAGGCTTCCAGCCGCAGTGGGATAGGCTTCCAGCCGCAGTGGGATAGGCTTCCAGCCTGTCAATACTATCGCAGACAGGCTGGAAGCCTATCCCACTTTAATGACAGGCTGGAAGCCAATCCCGTTCGGCACGAGAATTGCGTCCAAGAATAACAAAAATTCGCCAAGTTTGGCACGGCATTTGCGCTCGGCCATGACAAGATTTTTTCTTGTCATTGTGACAGAGCGCTATGCCAAAAGATTC
>JBGSJL010000070.1:0-1640 GCA_041741955.1 Pirellulaceae bacterium
CCTCGGCTTCACGCAGCTTCGCTATGATCTCTTCCGGCTTGAACTTCGTTCCTCGTGCCATCTGAATGCTCTCCTTCGACTTGCGCCCACAGCCTGGATTCTCGCTACAAGCCTGGGCTCTTTTGAAGGGGGCACGTCACGCCTTGCAGTGGAAGCGACAATTGGGAACCACTCGTGGAGAATCTGGAAGTGGCGTCTCGGCGGACGGCTTGGGGAATGTTTATGTAACCGGTAACACCGGGGGTAACCTTAGCGGGATCAATCCCGCGACTATGAGCACCGATGCCTTTGTAAGCAAATATAACGCAGTGGGCGAACTCCAGTGGACTCGACAGTCCGGAGCGTCAGAGGACGATTACGGAAATCACGTAGCGGCGGACTCCTTCGGTAATGTGTTTATTTCAGGTTATACGAGCGGCGCAGTTGCTGGTCCGAATGCGATCCCGAAGGGTGCATTTCTAACCAAATACAGTGCGGCCGGTGCGCTCCAATGGACGCAGTATTTTGGAACCAGCGCATACGATGAAAGAAACATCGCGACAGATGGCCTCGGCAATGTCTATTTCGTTGGAAGCGACGCATTAAAGAAATATGATTCGGACGGCAACCTGCTTTGGGCTCGACAATCCGAATCCAGCTTGTTTGGCGTATCGGCAGATGGTCTGGGAAATGTCTACGTTTCAGGATCGTCGCTCAAGGGTCTGCACGGGCCGAACGCCGGTAGCACTGACACATTTGTCAGCAAATACGATGCGGCGGGGTTATTGCAATGGACCAGGCAGTTCGGAACTAGCGGTACGGACGAAGGGTATGGCGTTGCGGCTGATAAACTCGGAAACGTCTTCGTTGCTGGTTTCACATACGGTAACCTCGGCGGAAGAAACGCTGGCGGGCCGGACGCTTATATTGCGAAGCTAGGAGTTCCCGAACCCAGCATGATACTTCTGGTCGCACTGGCATTCGCACCGCTGGTCTGCCGACGGACGAACTCTTGTGGAAACCATCAAAGAGAACTCTCGCGGTCCGTTTTTCGCTGGATTGATTGATGTTTTAGCTTGTCGGTGAATCGGAATCCGTATCCAACTGGAAAACACATCAGTAGCGTAGGAACCAATATTGAATGAGCTATCGAACTTCGCGAGCACAAAAGCCGCGCGACTTGTACTTTGCATAGCATGCGTTGTGTTCTGCAACGTTCACGCAAGCAGCGCCGCCAAGTTGTATTGGACAAGCCGCACGACTGGGTCCATTCAGCGCGCCAATCTCGATGGCAGCGAAGTTGAAAACATAGTTACCGGACTTATTGGTAACTACGGGCTTGCCGTCGACAGCGCTCATGGCAGCCTCTACTGGAGCGAAAATAGCAAGGGGACGATCTCGCGCGCCAATCTAAATGGCACAGGCAAGCAGACCCTTATCACGGGGCTAAACTCTCGCTACAAGCCTGGGCTCTTTTGAAGGGGGCACGTCACCGTAAATGGCTTGCGACTGGGCGTGAACGGCGCGCACCGCCGCATGGATGCGCTCACGCCGCTTGGCCCGAGGGCTCGGCTCGCGGCGACGCGAGTCGTAGTACCCCGCTTTCGAAACGTCGAGCGCTTCGCACAACAGGACGATCGGATACAAGTCGCGATGCCGCG
>JBGSJL010000071.1:0-1935 GCA_041741955.1 Pirellulaceae bacterium
TCGCTGCGCCGGGGTGAGCGACCGACAAGCGGCTCCGACGAAGGCACCTACCGGGACGGCTTAAACATGTAACCAAAGAAAAATTCAAAATCGTGGCACCCGCCACTTGCAAACCTCGGACTTCATAGTCGGCAGCCGTCACCGGGCCGCCGGAGAAACATTTCCCATTGGCAAACCGCGCGATCGGCGGCTCCGTGTGCACGGCATTGTTATCTGGCTTGTCACTTAGATTGGAACTTGAGGTTGGGCACCAAAATGTAGACCTCGCCCGCCCGACGCCCCCATTCCTCCAACGTGTCTTCTGTCGTCTTGATCGTCTCTCCGTTCGTGATCCGGATAGCCGCGGCATTGACCAACCCAGCGGGCGTCTTCATCCCGGATTCGGACCCTTCATATTTCACCGCGTGCTTCCCATCGCCAAAATACAAACGCCGAGCGGCAACAGAGATTGCTGTACTTCTAACATTCAGGATCATACCGCGACTGGATTCAACGTGGCTTATATCGATATCACCAAGTGGAAACTCGATCAACACCGTATTCGACGTCTGTTCTTCCTGAAAAGCAGTTGTTGGCTCCGACAGACCGAACAGGATCAAGGCGGCAATCACAATCAGAAACGCACTTCGGAGAGGCGACATGTTTGATCCTTTTGTATGGAACTGAAGTACCAGATAACGTTTGGATTAACCAAGTCGCCGGGTTTGACTTGTTAGCAAGCTGCGCTGGCTCGGCGACTTTGGTTCAATCCGTGGTTCGCCACCATCGCTTTGGTTTAAGCGTTCTATGTTATTTTGAAAGTGCTTGAGTTTTCGCATCATACTCGTTTGCGAGTTCTGCGAAGAGCGGGTCGATAACGGTGATGCGCAAACCGCGCTCTCCGCCTTCGTCTGGTTGCGGCGACAAGAACGGATCATCCCTAATCGCTCCAACGTGGCGCCCATTTTGCTCGTAGCGCAATTTGAACGAAGATGGAGTCCGTGTACCTGTCAACGGATCAAAGTACTCGAATCCGATCAAATAGGTGTTTCCCGAATACATGGTGCTGGTTATGGATACTGGGAGCTTTGCCGCTGCAGTTTGCCGCTCAATCTGAGCTGCAATTTCCATTTCGCGCAATGGAACAACGTTCCTGAGCTCTCTTGTGAGTTGTGAAATTTCCACTCGCGAATAGATCAACGCGATCGCCAAGGCAACAATCGTGGTTATCAAAAACATGCTCGCTAGCGACAGGCGGATACGGTTCACATTGGCCTTTCTTGCGCGGCGAACGATGAATTATTACTGGAGCTACCATGATAACAGGCGATCTGACAGGATATCAGTGGAACCACTTATGATAAAATCTACCCCCAAATGTACTGGATGGGGTCGTGACGAGCAACAGGAAAACAGCTAAAAAGTTGGTGGGCTGCTTCAATCAGCAGGTGGTCGTCGGACGGACCGATTTTTTTGGAGGCAGATATGTCGCTCGAAGCGTTCAATCGGCTGGTCAAACTGAAGGAAATGAAGGAACAGGACCGAACCTGGTTCCCCAAGTGGGTCAAGGGTTATGCGGTTTTTCATGGGCAAAGCACCACAGAGAAAAATCAATCCTTGTCTTTGACTCGAGAATCGGTGATTGGTTACCTACAGTCGCTGAGAGATCACAAAGTGGCGGCTTGGCAACGACTGCAGGCAGCCAGGGCGCTTAGCTTGTACCAGGGTGTCATCGCTCGAGGAGAAAGTGAATTCTTCGGGGCTATCGAGCGCAAGCTGCGAGAATTGGCCGAGACAGAGAAGCTAGGCGCTGGGACTGTCGAGCAACGGGCTAGCCTGGTGCCAGGAGAGGGCAATGCAGGCAAATTTGATGAAAGCGAACCTAAGCCAGTGCAGGAGCTGCGTGCACGGATGCGTTTACTTCACCATCCTCAGTCGACGGAGCGCGCGTACGTC